>JBIKOL010000217.1:0-11683 GCA_044358055.1 Obscuribacteraceae bacterium (SeqCode) | reverse complement strand
ACATGTACAGCTATAACGCAGCAGAACTCATTTTTTACTTCTTCCATCGTCTGTCCACATCACAGGAATCTTGGTTTCTACAGAGGATGCTGAGTTAGCGGCAGAGCCAGGAACCGCTGCTTTGGGATCAACGCTTCTTGCCTTCACTGGTCGTGTATTTGCAGAACTCTGACTTGATTTTGCTGCTTTGCCTTCGCCCGTCTGTTTCGTTTCGAACATGCGTACTCTTGGCTTTAAGGCACTGGAATCTCTGTTCTGCCCAGCAGTATTCATTGCGGGGGGAAACAATTGTTCGGCAAGAGCTGGATAATTGACGCGCAAGCCCAGCAAAAGGTCACGTCCAAGGCCATCTCGTCTCAATTTAGAAAAAGGCACTCCTACAAAAGCATCGTAACTTGCAGACGCCCTTTCCTTGAGATTATCCAGCATGCTGATTCGATCCGAGGTGTGAATCTCTGCTCCTGCTCCTACCTGCAAGAGGGTTATGAAGACACCATTTGGAAGCGGAAACCTTTTGGTTGCTTCAACGATACCGTCCCGGCATGATTGAAGATCGACTTCTCCGTCACTTATTACTCCTATGAGCAATGCCTGGTCCATATGCGTGCTGTGCAAGCGAAATGCTTGCTGTAAAGCTCCGGCGAGATCCGTTCCACCATTAGCCTTGAGGCTTGCCAAAACTTGTCTCAGCTCATTGGCACTATTGATGCGATAAATTTCAGGGCGACTCTCGAAGGTGAGCAAGTGAAAACCATGTGGCATTGCTGCCGACAAGCTGTCAGCAAATTGGTCGAGTTCCTCTACACACCAGCCGATTCTTGATTCTACGCCTCCCAGGCTTGACGGACAATCCATGGTTCGCATGGAACCGGAATGATCAAGAATGAGCATGATGTCACAGTTCAGCAGAGTACCCTTTTCCTCTTTGCTCAATGGAATTTGAAAGTGTGACTGTCCGTTTAGCAAATCTCGCGCTGCAGCACTTAAATTGGGCATCTGTGTTGCGGATCTACCACTCAAAGCCAATCTCGATAGATTGTCCGTTCGCGACTTCATCGAATTGAGATAATCTTGCTTCATTTCCAGATTCCAGTCCAATTTTTTGCTTGTGAGCTTGAATAGGTTGTCTTTCGGTTTTGTTGAGGATGCCGAGCTGTCAGAATCCTTAGAGTCCGCTCCTAGGTCTGATTTAATGGCAGATCTGGAATTCACAGAACCCGCAGGGAGATCCTGCTTGAATTGAGCAAACTCCTTTTTGCAAGCTTCCCTAACTTTTGAATCAGTGCTGAGCAAGGCGGCGAGTTTGAACTCGGCGCAAGCCTCCTTGGCCTTTCCCAAAGCGGCCAGGCATTTCCCTCGCCAGAAATGATAATCGCCGTTTGTTGGGTCATCATCAACGCTCTTATCGAGCAAGGGCAAAGCCTTCTCGTAGTCTTTTGATTCCAGGAATTTCTTGCCGCCGTCAAAATCAGAGCTGCTTGCCTCTGAAGGCGTGCTCATGAATGTCGGCGTAATGTAAGCAGCACAAATTGCAAACAGAACTTTCTGCAGTAAAGTTTTCCGTGGATTCAATCTTTGATATAAAGCCAGAGACATAGGCACCTTCAAGCTAAATTGAATTATCTCCTGCCGATTCCGGGCTGGCAGCTGGTTTGCTGTCTATCGGGGGTTTCTGACCTGATGATCTCATGTTCTTGTTCATTAACTGAGGCATCTTTAGTGGCACTGCATGTAGTGGCTCCGGTGGTTCAGGCAGAACAGGATCAAAGTGTCCATAATTACGCACGTAAAGGTTCGTTCCATGGGGACTCAGAAATACCCCGCTGCTTTCAGAGGGTTTGTTTATCATTTGACTTTCCAAACCTTCGGCTGATTCCTTAATGCTTAATGCGCGTGCTTGCGATTCCTGCCTGCGTGCTTCATAATCTGCTTTAGCTCTTTCAAGTGCAGAAGCCGATTTGAATTGGACCTCGGCTTGCCTTTGCATTATCTCTGCATCGCTGAACATGGGTATTGCGCGCCGTCCGAAGATCATACGGGCTTTTCTCATCTCATCGGCTTCCTGCCGCGCTTGCTCCATGAGTTTGCTATGCGCGTCTGCACGCGTACTGTATATGCGATCGGCATAAGCATCAGAATTGGACTTTACGCTTCTGATTTTTTCCTCTGATTGCTTGAGAATACGATTAATGCTTGATTCCACGTCTTGCGACCGCACCGTCTGCGGTGCCTGGCTGAATCCCGCGCTGTTTGGAGCATGTGCTTCGGGCTTGCTTCCTTCCAGTTGAGAAAGCTTCTCTTTGCAGTTTTTACTTATATCATCGGGAGCGTTCAGTAGAAGTGTAAGCTTAAATTCCTTTTTTGCTTCGTCTTTGCGGCCCAGTTCCTTTAGAGCCATGGCCCGTCCGTAGTGAGCTTGAGCAGAGTCCGGATATTCTCTTGCCGCGGCATTGAACAATTCGAGCGCTTTCTTGTGCTCCTTTTGTTTGAGGGCGTCATAAGCTGCAGCCAGCGAGCCGCACTCCTGAGAACTCTGTCCCAAAACTGAGATCTGTGCAGCAAGTAAGTAACAAATAGATACCAAAGAACAGATGCTTAAGCGGCACTGTTTTTTACTATGCCAGGAAGTAACGCTGCCCTTGCTTGTCATGCTTAGATCAAAGCATGCTTTGCTTGCGCTGTGCAAAACAAGCAGATTAATCCTCTGCTCCTGCTTCAATTGCCGTCTCCTGCTGAGAAGGTAGTTCCTCAAGAGCTGTATCAAGAGAACAACGGGTTCTATGGCTGAAGTTAAGCGCTACAACAGCCTGTTCTTTTTCGATGAAACCTTCTCTCAGCAGAAATTGGCAACGCAGCGCATTGTACAGCATGGTTTCGTCGATAAACCCGAACGCCACTAGCATACGTCCGAGTAAATTCGAATTTCTAATGGCAAGCCCGGCTGCTTCGTCTATCTCTTCATCCGTTATCCAGCCTGTCAATTTAAGCAATTCACCCAGTTGCATATTCTCCTTACGCTCGAGCCTGGCTGGCAAACTCTGGGCGAGTACACAGCTCAGTGTTTGATTTGAACTCTTAATTTGCCTGAGTATTTCGACTGCCTGCACTGCAGATAATTTTTCTTGCTCAGCCATTTCTTGAAGTTTTAGCGCGTCCTCAAGGTTTTGTTCTGAAAGCAACTGTAGACGCAACAACACCTCGCCGAGGTTTTTTTCTTTGACGATGCTTTCTTCGACAGCACCCAGAATGTCCTCTTGTGAGACAAGCCCTGAAAGTACAAGCAGTTCTCCTAGTTTTATCTTTCTTGGGTGAATTAGCTCATCCAGTCCTTGCTCACGTAGCCCTTGCTCAAAGTTCGTTTGTCTCTCATGTGAGCTGCGGACTGCATTAATCGCTTGGGACCTGCTTATTTTCTTGTCGCGAAGAAAGATTTGTGCATTGAGCGCGCACCAGACGGTAGGTCCTTTGACCTTTCCAGTCAGGACGAGTACCCGGCCAAGTGGTAAGCCCATCGTGTTGACCATGCTTAGTGCCTGGTCGAGATCATCCTGAGTCATGACTGAAGCGTCCACCAGTAGCTGGCCTACCTTATTCACAACCAGATCTGATGGTGGTTTCCAACCCAGTTCCAAAAGGCAATCTTCCACTGCTTTGTCTTGCAGGTCCGACAGAGTAATCGCGCTAACTGCCATGTCGCGATCGATTAGTCCATCTTTCAGCATGGATTGAACCAAGATCGCTGCTCTCACGGTCTTTTCTTTAAGTAAACCCGACATGACCATTATTTTGCCAATCGGCAATCCAAGCGTAGATGAGAGATCCATTCCTTCTTGCAGTTCAGTTGGATTTAGAAGACCGGCGTCTACCAGCAAATCTCCAACTTTGCTCGGGCTCTTGGCCACTTTAATGCCTCCTTGGGAAGTTATCTACAGATGCTACATTCCCCGTCTTTTGCGTTGTTAATAATATCGCTCCTGGAACAGCTTTTCGGGTCTCAGTCAGAAACTATCGCTTGTTTCCGAGCGGCGGCGAGCCCTACGCTGAACTATCCAGCTGAAGCTCTACGACGACGTATCCAGAGGCATACAGTATTAGCATCGCTCGCCAGAATTTATTCCGATATCGGAATAAATTCAGAGGCATCGTGCCAGGCAGAATTTTTTCCGATATCGGAAAAAATTCTGAGGCGTCCTACCAGGCAGCTTTTTATCCAATATCGGAAAATCCTTGGGTCTTCTTCCTTACTCTGCTTGAACCTGGAACCAAGCTGGAGTAAGCTTTGACAATTATGGTTTTGAGGAACTAACATGCGTCCATCCTATTTCCTTCTGCTTGCAGTCTGTGTCTTTGCAAGTCCCGCTCTGGCAAAAAACGAGCAGAGCAAAGAGCCGGCTGATAAAAAGCATGTTCTGCTTGACCAGATCGTTGAGGCCGTAAAGGCTGGAAAGCTAACAGAGGAAGAAAAGGCCGATTTCAAGAAGCGGTCACAGGAGCGGCTCGATCGCTTTGTCGATGTAGTTGCCGACAAGACCAAAATGAGCCCTGAGGACAAACAGAAGCTTAAAGATAAACTGAGCAAGAGTTGCCAGGAAAATCAGGCTAAGGGCCTTCCGCCAGAAGTAAAAGAACGAATCGAATCACAACTGGCGATTAAAGAATTCGGCCAGGATCTGAGCTACCAGGTTTTGGGCGATCATCTCGATGATAGTGACTTGAAGGCGATCCTGAAGTTTATAAAGTCCAGCACCGGTAAAAAGCTGATTAAACAAGCTCCCGACATGATTGCACAAATGATTGAATTGAGCGCGGAGCGTTACGTTCCGCTGGCAATCGATATGATGAAACAGTTCAAAGTGCCGGACGGTATTGGCTCGGGCTCTCCTAAAATCAGCCCGGAACAAAAACGTGAACTGATGGAAAAAATCAGGAGGCTGTTGCAAAACAATCGACAGCCAAGCGCGCCGGGTAAGGACGAGACATAGAGGCCCTTTTATTCCGGGCTATTGATCATAAATGTCGCAAACTCTACAAAAAAATGATCCAGCACTTCTCTGTGTGAAGAAAATTCAGCTACTTTAATCAGCGCCCGGTCCATATTCTTGAGCCAGGCATCTCGTTCTTTCATGCCAATTTTAAACGGCATGTGTCGCTGTCTCATGCGCGGATGGCCACGTTCCTGGCTATAAGTTCCTCTTCCGCCGCAACGCTGGATCAAAAATAAGGCCAGATTTTCTTTCGGTTTGTCCAAATTCTCTGGATACATAGGACGCAGCAGCTCATCAGTCTGCACCCCTGCATAGAATTCTTCCACAAGCCGAAAGAACGGCTCTTCACTGCCAAGAGCTCTGTAAATCAATGAGACGGGATCTTCTTGCATGGCAGGCATTTTAGCACGTTACTTATCAGGAGCTTTTACCTGCACTTTTATGCTTTGGCTGCGGTACGATCTAATTGACACAGTTAAAACGTAAGTCCCTGGCTTCATATTCTTGGGGATAAATACAGCCAGATTAGAGCCGTTTGATTCTCCAACAGATAGCTGGAGATTATCCAGTTCTACGGTATTTTCTTGCGCTCGCAAACTGAATCCTGAACCATTTACGGTCAACCATGAGCCGGCCATCGCAGACACCGTATCAGGCATGTATAGATGAGGAGCGCCTATCGAGCGTATTTCCCATTGGAACTGCGCACCTACTGGTCCTGCTGCTTCAATGAAAAGCTTGTTCAGACCAGGCTTGAGTTGTCGCGTTAGATCAAGAAAAATCTGAGAGTTAGCAAGGAAGCTCTTCTCGTCGATCAAAAGCCGCCCACTGGGTTGATCATATTGAACGAGATCCTGATCCGTTTTGTCAGGTAGGAGGAAGACTCGCACCCAATCATATCCGGGGGCTGTTTCAGAGCCATTTGTACAGAGCATTGAAAGTGGCTGAAAAAGATAGTCGCCAGAAATTTCTATCTTGTCGTAGAATTTTTGAATCGCAAGTCCGCGGCATATATACGGACCACCATCTGCTACGACGATCCTGGGTAAACGCAAATCGGAATCGGCAAATACTGCAGAGGCAAGCAATAGCAGTACTGCTAAGGAAAGAATCAGTGCAGATCCTGCTCTGCTTCTAATTCCTAATAACCTCCACCAAACAAAGCCTGTCCACCGCTAAATCCATATCCGCCCATGCCATATGTCGCTCCGTGATTTGGGTGCACCCATGTGGCCGGACCCATTTCGCTTTGTAATTCGTTAAAGTAATTAATCGCCATCTGTTGTTTGAATTTGTCATCAGCTCTGGCATCGTTTGCTGCCTCACGCATTGCTCCAACGTCGCCGCCAAGATTTGCCATTACCGTTTGCTGACTTTGCTGCATGGAATAAATTCGCTTGCGCAAATTGTTGATTGTTTGTTGGTCCGCCAGACGCATCGCCGAATCTGCTTTAAGCCAGCGTTGCAATATCGCTATTTGTTTGTCGTTTTCAGCTTTGCCAGATTTGAGCTTTTCTAGATCTTCAATGCGTTTTTCGGCGTAGAGTCTGTAGGCTTGATTGCGTTTGTCGTCAAATGACGCTTGTTGTTCCGCTGACATTTCCTGAGATTCAAGGCTGCGAATTTGCGCGCTGTTCATGCGTAATAATTCGTCGTCATCTTGAAAAGCAGATTGATCTGCGGCTTGCTCCGAAGATTGAGCAGAGGCGCTAGTAGCTGTATTAACACAGACCAAAATCAAACTCATTGTCAAAAGAACTGTCCATTTGTTCAAACGCATCCTGGATCTCTCCTCGAAAGCAAAAATAAGTCTTGTGATATACAATAGCAGTTTTTCTAACGGTTCTGATTAAGCAGGTGATTTGATGTCAGCAAGGAATTTTATTATTGGCATTTCTGCCATGCTTTTCATTTCTAATTCGAGCGCATTGATGCAGCCGGTGGCAGCAGCGGAAAATCCTGCGGCTGGAAAGCTACCAATGAGCATGGAAGAGATAGCCAGTAAGCGCCGCAGTATCAGAGAAGAACTCATGCTGCCTTCTCTTAGAGGAATAAAGAGCATTTCCTACCGCGTAGTCGGCTACAAAGATTTCCAGCCGCTGGAGAATTTGATGGCGAGCAAACTGACTGAGCTGAAGTTGCGACAGGAAGCTCTCAATCAAGTCAAAGACAAGGAGAAAGCCTTTGACGCTATTGTGCAAATTTCATTTTTGAAATCAGGTAATGACTCAATTGCTGAGTTGAAAGTTATTCAGTGGGTTTCACTTCTGCGCGACCCCTCTATCAAGGTGAGGGCAGTTACGTACAATAATAAGACTTTCTTCCAGGGAAAGCCTGAGCAAGCAGTAGAACAGTTGAGCAATGAATTCCTCATCGATTACCTGAAGGCAAATCAAAAAACGGAAGAGAAAAAGGCGACGGCGAAAAAATAGTTCAAATCAAATTTTTCTGTCTCGTAATGGCCTTAGAGTTCCCTTGCTTCTATCACGCAATCCGTTGTTTTCTTCCTTAGCCAAGTCGCTGATTATATTTTCTGGAGTTTATTGTGCAGATAACCTTAAACCATGTTGCATTGCCTTCTGCGGATCCTGAGAAGCTCAAGAACTGGTATATAGATAAACTTGGATTGCAGCACACGGCTCTCATCTTTGGGCTAATGGCTCCGTTCTGGCAATTATGCTTGGAACTCCGCTTCCAAATGACGATTGGCATTTTGGTTTTTCACTGAGCAGCAGATCCGAACTGGAAAGTTGGAGAAACAATCTGATCGAAAAAGGGTTGGAGGCAGGCGAGATTAAAGGTAATAATTTCTACGGCAGCTTTTACCTGCGAGATCCTGAAGGAAACGATATCGAGTTCTTTTGGGAAGAGCCGCCGGCGCCCTAGAGTTGCGTTAAAGGTAATCTATTTGTGTTAGTGTGAACAAGTCCCTGGCTTTTCTAAATTGCGTTTGCTCGTTGGTGCTATGATCGGCGAACCTGTGGAGATGATGAGCATGAAATACAAAGAACTAGCTGGACTCTTGTTAGTCATTCAGATGTTCTTTATAGCTTTGCAAGCGACGGCGCAAAAAACAAAACAAGAAGAAGATTTTGAGGCCGGCAAGAAAATTTATATGAGCAATTGCGAGGTTTGTCATCTTGTTGGACGAAACCTGGTTAATCCTAATAAAGAGATCCAGCACTCGCCAATTATTGATGATCCAAAAAAATTGCAGAAATTGCTTTCGCACAAAAATGGAGTAATGCCGGCATTTCCTTCAATTGCCAAAAATGAGCAACATATCGCACAGCTACGTCTCTTTCTTGAACATGCAAGGCAAAATCCAAGCCATGTGGATAAACCGCTTGAGAAGAAATCTGATAATAAACCGTCGGGCGTAAAACAATAAGTTCATTTCAGTCGCTCATCAAGCTGCTCATGGACAAAACGCCGTTTACTTAGCGGCTGCAAACGAGTCTTCCTGGCGTGAAAGGCGCTGGCTTCTCTTATGAATTCCTGAAATAGTGCGCGGTTGGTTTCGAAATCACGCTCAGGGTGCCATTGCACACCAAGCACGAAGCTCTTATTTTTCATTTCAATTGCTTCATTTATTCCATCTGGGGCTTTAGCTGAAATGGTGAAATCCTTGCCTGGATTCCTTATGCATTGGTGATGGGAACTGACGACTGTAATTTCATTCTTGCCAAAAGCTTTTGCTAGTTTGCCATCTTTCGAGAGTTCTACTGAATGCTTATTAAATCCTGCACTCCAGCCATGAGGGCTCGCATGTTGGAGCTTGGTTTCAAGATTCATTGATGGAATATCCTGATTGAGCGAGCCGCCATCCGCAATATTCAAGATCTGGCATCCAGCGCAAATTCCGAGAACAGGCATGTCTTTATCAGAAAGCGCGGTTTTGGCCAGGAGTAAATCGAACGTGCTCCTCTTTTCCTTCATTAGTTTGGTTGTTTGATCTTTGTCCTGGCCATATGTACCGGGAGGATAATCATCACCTCCAATGAGCATGATACCGTCCAGGTGCGCAAGCAAGGTTTTGAGATCATCGCTTTGAACTGGCGGAAGCAGGACTGGAATTCCACCAGCTTCCTTGATCGCATCAATGTAAGGGCTCGAAATCTCACATTGCTCTGGCTTTTCGCCGCTTATATCAGTATTTATGCCAATAAGAGGCTTTTCTGTTGTGGCCGAGTAAGATGGATTTTGCTGTGCAATTAGCAAGAAGGCAATAGACAAGAAAATTCTCTGTCTCATGTTCATGTCCTGTTTTATGCTGAGATAAATTCGGAACACATTCTCCCATATCTGGAAGGCTCACTGCACAAATCCACATTGAATTTGAGCATGGTGTGCAGAATACTGAAAACAAGAATTGGGATTTTCACTGATTGGGCAAATTGGGGCAGGAGCCGGGGCTCTTGTATCCATAAACAGGCAAATCAGGTGGAAACATATGGCCCAAAATAATTTTTCTGAGTATTCTTTTGAGAATAGCAAGAATGTGGAGCAGGAAAGAAGCTCCGCAAAACAAGCTGGCTTTGACCCTATTGGACTATTTTCCGAAGCTAGAGACGTTCTAAAACAAGGCACGCAAAAGAACGCCAGCAATTCTTTTTTAACTCCGGAAATCAGCTTTAGTTCTGATATCCGAACTGCTGCAGTGCCGAAAATAAGAGAAAAATCTGCTCTGGACGGGTCCGCTGAGAAAGTCATTAACCGGCTTAAGGAAAATCCGCTTGAGGGTATTCAATCCGCACTTAAGAAACTGGACAATCTTAATTCTGCATCGGTAAGTAAGAACGGACAAAGAAGCCATGTCGAAATAAATCTGATGCAGGGCCAGACCGTTGCACCTCCGGATGTGCAAGTACGGGGTTTTAGACCAGTCGCCAGTCATCTATCCTCACATTTGAGCTTCGATATGACTCCTACAAACGGCGGAATGATGATAAACAACATGGACGGATTTAGTGCTTCGGTTCGAGGACCATTAGGAAGGATTAGGCATAGTGAGACGACAAGTATGTTCATCGGCAAAGACGCCCATGGACCTTTTGTAAGTAGCAGTTCTGACCTCTATATGAGAAGAAGAGTGCATTCCAGTACGACTGTTTTGCGAGAAAATAATTTCCCTGCCGGTTCTCCGATGCGAAGCGCAATGCAGCATCCGGAGGCCCTCGATCAGCTTGGCAGTATGATGCGCATGTTTCAAAAGACTGACGATCAATTGAAGTTGAGTATGAAACGAGCCGGCAACTCTTTTGAGCTCAATTCGGAAGCTGCTGCGGGTAAACACGTGGAGCTAAATTTCAAACCGGAAAAGCTTCCTGTTCCAGTGACCGTGAATTCACTTGACCTTGACAAAGCTTTGTCTGCGACATTGGATCAGGACAAAGACTCTGTCGGACTGAGTAATATTAATGGCTTGAAAGTAAATGTTGATATTGCTGGGTTGAAAGCAAGTCTGAATCCTATAAGTGTAACGCTGGACAAAGACTCAGTGAAGCTTGAATTGAAAAATCCGGCGGATGGAAGCATTTTGCCAGTTGCGATACCTGTCTCGCGCCTCAAAGAAGCCGGAGCAAGAAAATAGAGCACTGCTAGTAGTGGCACAGGATTGTTAGTCCGAGAATAACCCTAGAATTAACGCAGCAATAAAATATTCCTCAGCTTCAAGCCTGATTGGTGCTTTGCCCATTTGCGCTAGCCGAGCCGTGCTGTTAACTGGCTCTGGGATTGGCTATCAATAATTTGGGTGAAGTTTATGTCATACGAACAAGAAACTGTTCGCGATGCTACTCGTGACACAACAAATACGAACACATTGCAAAGCGAATTTGTACAAGAACTGGAGCCGCGCGTTCCAGGAGGCGGTCACGGACCAGGAGGCGGAGGTTTTCCAGGACCTGAGCCGCCCCGACCCATGCCACAACCGCGTCCTGAACCTCCGCGTCCGATGCCTCAGCCGCGCCCGGAGCCTCCACGTCCGCAGCCGCCGCGCCCGGAGCCGCATCCTCCACACCCTGAGCCGCAGCCGCCGCGCCCGGAGCCGCATCCTCCACATCCTGAGCCGCACCCGCCGCGACCAGAACCTCCTCGTCCAGAGCCGCATCCACCTCATCCAGGACCGCATCCTCCCCATCCACACCCTGGTCCGGATCATCCAAGACCGCATCCACCCCATCCACCGGATCCAGATCATGGCGGATTTCACCCTGGGCGTCCCTTCTACCCGCCATCAGGAGAACACTGGGGATGGCATGACAGAGACCCTGGGAAAGAGGCTGGGATCCCTGGTTCTGGCGGCAAGATCCAAACTGGGATCAGTGGAGGGACCCAATTAGAACAGAGGCATTCAACATAGCGAGTCGCCTTGATTACGGAGACGCCCAGGGGGCAGCTGATGAGCTAGCCATGGACCTCTACCAAATGAAGGGTGACAGATTTGCTCAAGACGAGCTACTTAACGAGATAAGTGCCTCTGAAGTAAAAGGCATAGGCGCTGATCTCTACCTGGGTAACTGGGATCCTGAGCGTGGCACATGGGACGATATCCGAGTTATTCCTAATGATGGAACTGAATCAATTCCATTGGAAGCTTATGATTATAACGATTCGCCACCATGGGAAATTTTGCAGCGTCCATGATGACTCCAATTGAGGAAATTCCTCCAGACGAACATACCCAAAGAAGAATT
>JBIKOL010000041.1:0-56985 GCA_044358055.1 Obscuribacteraceae bacterium (SeqCode) | reverse complement strand
TATTCCGATATCGGATAAAAAGCTGCCTGGCATGACGCCTCAGAATTTATTCCGATATCGGATAAAAAGCTGCCTGGCATGACGCCTCAGAATTTATTCCGATATCGGATAAAAAGCTGCCTGGCATGACGCCTCAGAATTTATTCCGATATCGGATAAAAAGCTGCCTGGCATAACGCCTCAGAATTTATTCCGATATCGGTAAAAAAGCTGCCTGGTATAACGCCTTAGAATTTATTCCGATATCGGATAAAAAGCTGCGGAGCTCGCCCGCATAATTCGTCGACCGCTTTGAAAGATGAGACGTATGATTTAGAACCATTTTCTTTACAATATAGCTTTCCATGATCGGACCTTAATTCCGCTATTCTTGAAATCCTCTAAAATCAAGCCTCGGAAAGAAGCTTTCGTTAAAGTGGTCTAACTTGCAAGAATTGCTCACAGCCGAGTCAAAGCCGCAGATTTCTTACACAAAGAAATTCTGTCGCAAATATGTAATGATAGCTTTTTCGATATTTTTGCTCAGTTTTATCACTGCCATTATTTTTCATTTCACTGCTGAACCGCCCAAACGAACACTTTGTTTCGATGCTCGGCAATACATCTTCGATACTGCAAGGGTTGCCGAATTTATTTTAGCTTTGCTAAAAGGACAGTGGCGTCCAGCTTTGATATGCGATCAGCAGTTTCTTACATCTATTCTTGCCGATGGTCCTGCCTTTCCGACGATTTTTGCCACAATTTTTGCCGTTTTAGGACATGCACCTGGCATTCAAGATTGCCGCGTTATAGAAGTTTTGCAATCGCTCATGCATGCATTCTCGGCAAGTTTCCTCTTTGCGATTTCTTACTTGCTAACTGCACGTTGGAAGGCTGCTGCATTTGCCGGGTTAGCCTGGGGGCTTTATCCAGCTGCAATCTTCTGGTCCGGAATCTTTTACACTGAAACTACAGTTATTCTTTTCTCTCTTCTTTTCATGCTTGCCCTTTCGCAGTCACAACGTCTTGGATTTGCTATTCTTTCAGGCATTCTTGCCGGCATTGTCGCTCTTCTCAAACCAGCTTTGCTTCCCGCAGCACTAATTGCAAGCTTGCTTACTGTGCGGATAAGCAAAAAACACCTCCTGTTTGCAATTTGCGGAATTGCGATCTCTCTGGCTCCCTGGGTTCTATATACTCGCCTTCTTACAGGTCACGCATGCATTACTGCCCAGCGCTTTCCCGCGTTCAATCTGGCAATGGGCGCCGATACTGAGGTTGATGCATGTCTGGTATCGCCGGCGCCACCATTAACTACATTGTTCAGCCGTGACACCGATATGCCTTTTGCGTTTCCACTTTCTCAATGGCAATATCACACAAACGATTGCTTGCGACTGGCTGCCGTAAAATTGTCTTGCTTGTTGTCCAGGCAGGCTAATGATTTCAGGCTGTCATTTTTCGGACTCAGACCGGAAATTCAAAATTATTGGCACTTGTTCTTATTGTTTGCTGGCTTATCTGGTCTCAGCTACACTTTGCTTAACTGGCGCAATTCGCCGCTTAAAACCCATCAATCGACTCTCCTACTGGCCTCGTTAGTCTTTCTTGGAAGCCATCTCTCTTACATACTGTTTACGCCAGCCGCCCGTTATGGCTTGACTGCCATGCCGTTCTTTATCCTTTTTGCGTCTCTTCTTCCTGTTTATGTTTTCGAAACTAAAAGCAGAATGCAGAAGGTCCAACTAGCCTCAGTCTTCCTGGTTTCAGCAGTTCTCATCTGCGGATTAGTATATGGAAAAAATTTGTCGCTGGTTTTCAATAGTGCAGAAACTGCGCATTCTCTTCAAGCGGGAGAGCGGGCTGCAAAATACATCGATCTGCAGCAAATCAGGAAACCCGTATCTATTTACTCAATTTTGCTCCTGGTAGATGCAGATGCAAACATCGAAAATGCAAGAGTAATAGTAAACGGAAAAGCTTTAGTTAAGAAGCTGCAGCACATCCGCTACTTTGACTCGTCGCTATATTTGCAAGCATTTGAGTTGCGCTCACTTGGTTATCCCAGCGGCATTTCTACAGATGAGTTTCGCCATTGGCGGGCTGTTGAGATTCCTTCAGACTTAATTCGCTGGTCGGGTCCAAACAAAATCGAATTGCTTCAAGAAAAGGGTAATGCCACTATATATGGTGACCCGCTGTCCTCAAGAAGGAATATGCAAGACCTGCATTATTTTTCGGTCAACAGCCTCTGTAACTCTGACAGCAGCACCGACCTTCGTATTCTCAGCCCCGTGAAGACGGGTAATATTGAGACTCGCTCCCTCCTGATACGTCCTGACAAAGAACAGACTGTAGAGTCATTGGCTGATTCACTGAGGGTTAGGCTCGCGGTAGTTACAGGCAGCGGGACTTCTCGAAAAGAAAGAACAAACGATGGAGAACTAATAACAGAACAATCCCTCAGACCTAATCAATTCGATCTCTATCTGCAAGTTCCCGAAATAGATGGAATAAGAGCCAGCCGCACATCAATGAAAGCTGCTCACTCAATGGGAACTCTTTGCCAAATCCCCACATTGAACAAATCAAGCCATGTGAACGTCCTTGTAGAAGGAGAATTGCGTGGTGCTCGCCCGGGTAAGGCCGAGGTGGTAATAGCATTGCAACCCGACCGGCAGGGCGGAGCCAATGTTCTTAATTGCTCGCCACAACTCCTTCCCTACAGCAAAGAATGGCAGCACTTCTCAGTAGTCGACCAGGTACCCACAAGTATTCTGGATGATAAGAAAACGCAATCGTTATATGTAGCCGTCTATCCCGGTCCCTGGCTTGACTTCTCTGGATATCCAAGCGACAGAAACTGCGGTACCGCCGAGTTTAGGAACTTGAAATTCAAAATATTCGCGCAGACCGCAGTGGACATTTCAGGAAAACGCGTTCTGTTCTATTAAAATAGCTTCTGCAATCAATCCACTGCATTTGGGTTCCTATAGATGCAAAAAAGCAGATGCAATAAAACACATGCAATGAAACAGATGCAATAAAGTAGATGCAATAAAGTAGATGCAATAAAGGACATGGAAGCCAATCTACTGATAGGATTTATTTCCACCGGAAATGAATATCTCAAATGAGGTCGCCGATGCTTCATTACAACAACTCTCCTTGCAAGCACAAAAAGCTGTCTCTGCTTTTGTCCATGCTCATCCTTTTAGTTTCTAACTCATTTGTATCTGCAGAGGAGAGCATGAGCCATGCGCAAAAGCAAAGTAATGCAACAGAGAAACAGCTTCCCAGCTCAGTAGTAGCGGCTCAACGGAGCGAGCCGGTTTGTCAAAAACTGCATGAACAATGTGTTGCTCGTGCAAAAGAAGGCAACATAGACATACTCTTCCTTGGCGACTCCATAACCGAAGGCATGAACCGAAAACTCATGCACAAAATTATCAGCGAGAAAGCCGAGAACTTCGGAGTCGGCGGTGATCGCACTCAAAATTTGATCTGGCGCCTGCGCAACGGCGAGCTGGATATAAAAGGTTCCACTCCCCGGGCTATTGTCGTCTTGATTGGCACAAATAACACAGTGAGCTGGGGCGATAATAAAAGCAACACAAGCTCTGAAATTGTGCTTGGAGTCAAGGAAGTGCTGAAGGAGATTCGCGAGAGGCAGGCTAACGCAAAGATACTTCTTTTAGGGGTTCTTCCACGTGATGAAAAACCAGGTACTCATTTGCGCAAAGAAATTATTGAAATAAACAAAGAACTGCAAAAATTAGCCGATAACAAACATGTCTGGTATGCGGATATTGGCGATAAACTTCTTGAACCGGACGGGAAAATCTCAACTGCAGTTATGAGTGATTTTCTGCATCCAACTGAAGACTTAGGCTATCAGAAAATGTTCGATGCGATCAAACCCCATCTTGATGCGGTTCTTTCTTCCCATTAATTTTTTTTCGGTAGCCCTCAGTGAGGCGCGGTCTTCAATCGCGTGCTGCTTTCATTTCAGTGCTGCTTTCATTTAACGTTTCAGTGCTGCTCTCATTTAAGTGCTACTCTCATTTAAGTGCTGCTTTCATTTAGGTGCTGCTTTCATTTAGGTGCTGCTTTCATTTAGGTGCTGCTTTCATTTAGGTGCTGCTTTCATTTAGGTGCTGCTTTCATTTAGGTGCTGCTTTCATTTAGGTGCTGCTTTCATTTAAGTGTTGCTGACTTGAATGAATACAGCACTGAAATGAAAACGTCCAGCCTTGATTCCAGGCCAGCCATCGTTCGAGTCCAGCCTTGATTCAAGTCCAGCCGTAGTTCAAGTGCTGCCGTCATTCGAGCCCAGCCGTCAAGCGCAGCTGGCCATGTGGCCTAAATGTTCGGGCACTCTACAAGATCAACTTAGACGCAGCCGCTCGATCGACAAACCAGATTAGCTTGCCAGAATCGGGCATAACAGATCCAGCCGGATGAGATCCTCTTCCTGCCATGACTTGCGACAAGACTTCTGCCTTGTCTTCGCCCGCTACCAGGAAGATCACATTCTCGGCGGCATTAATCAGCGGAAAGGTAAAAGTGATTCTGTCGGCATTTAACTTGGCTACATGATTCTTAGTCACAAGTTTCGTTGTTTCATTCAACGCATCTGTTCCTGGAAACAGCGATGCCGTGTGCCCGTCCGGACCCATTCCCAGGAACAAAATATCAAATCGAGCTAATGCGTCGCGTCCGCCTGCTACATGATCACGAATCTCTTCTTCATATAAGGCGGCAGACTTTTGAGCATCTACATCTTGCAATTTGCATGGATGGAGCTGCTTTTCATTAAGTTGCAGCGGCTGCAATAGCTGTCTGTAAGCATTTCCCCAATTACTCTCAGGACTCTCATGTGGAACACAGCGTTCATCACTGACATAAAACGCACTGTTCTTCCAGTTAACAGTATCACGCAGCTCAGGTTTTAATAGATGTTCGTACAAGAGCTTCGGAGTGGAACCACCGGAAAGCGCGATATTACATAGACTACCGTCCGGCTTCTTATTCACCAGCGCAGCAAATGTACGCGCGGCCTTATCTGCCAGATCATCTTTGTCCTGACAGAGGATGATTTCTCTTTTTGAATCTACTTTGTTTGTCAATTCAAACTACTCCTCAAGCAACTACTCCTCAAGCAAGTGCAAAAGTGCCACAGCACTGCTCAATGATTCAATGAAGATCTTGTCAGCGCCCATCTCTTCCAGTTCGTATCCCATCAAATGCACGCGATCCATATCACTGTCATCAGCAACAAGCTCACGAATCCGTTTGCCGTCCTGACTTACAGTTACGAATAATGTACCTGCTTCACCAGCTGGGTCTCTGGATATCCGCAGCTTCTTACCGGCTTCTATTTCGATTTCAATCTCAAAGATTGAACCTGCGGCAACATGTGTCATAGCAGCAGACTTAAATTCAAGTTCGACGAGTGCATCCCTATCCTGGAACTTAGCCACGCTGCCTTTGCCTGTTTCTTTGGCAAAAGAAACCGCTTCCCATCCCAGCCTTGAGCTTAACCATCCGGTTAACAAGAGTGCTTGAAGTGAACAATCATCGTTTTGGAATTCCTGGGCGCAAGAACTTATAGTGACCTTTTTGATCTTTCTCAATTCAGCCAGATTGAAAGGCTCGCGCTCAAATTCCTCGGCAATAGCAGCTCTCATGCCTAAAAGCCTGCGCCAGTTCAAATCCGAAACAGCAACACATCCTTCGGTGTTCTCGGCAACAGAGCAGAGGTCTCTCAAATAATTGAAACTATATGGCGCTCTTGCCGAATCAACAACAAGTCTTCTGCTGCAGGCAAGGAAAGGACCGAGCTTATCGCCCGACAGATGAGCCGCGGTCCACCAGAGGAATACGGGAAGGTCTCCGAGAACCAGCGATTCAATTACACTGATCAATTCATTCTCAAGCTCATACCCCTCTGCAAGAACTGTAATCTGCTCAGAACAAATCTGCTTCGCACCACCTCCGGTGGCAAGGTGACAGCGAGCAGTCACCCAGGCCTCGAGCTTCCGTTGCTCAGCTTCACGGCATATCGCCAAAATGGCTCGTGACGGATGCGAAAGAATTACTTCATCAAGCATGTTGCTGTCAACAGATTCGGCATCTTCTCTATCTGTATAAAGGATGAGGTTACCGGAACAGGCGCGAATCACTTGCGGATGTTCTTCTTTGTCATCAGGCGCTCCCGCCTGAGCCCATAGCCTGCTCAGCTCGGTCTCTATCTTGCGAACATCGACCTGAGCAAGCTTTCCCGAGAGAAATGAGGCGATGCCTTCACTGCTTTGATTTGCTGTAACCATTAGAGCTGCCTCCACAAATCATCGGCAGGTTGCAATAGGCGGTCGCTGTCTGCTGGTCCCCATGTGCCGGCAGCGTAATTTGGGAAATCAGGCTCTGCTTCGTTGTCCCAGATATTCAATACAGGGGTCAGTAATTCCCATGAAGCCTGTACAGCATCGCTGCGTGCAAACAGCGTAGCGTCACCGATAATGCAATCGTGAATGAGCCTTTCGTATGCCGTCGGTGTTCGCTGACCAAATGCTGTACCGTAATTGAAGTCCATACTCAACCAGCGCAAATTGTTTGTGGTACCAGGTTGCTTCGTGAAGAACTTAAGTGAAATGCCTTCATCCGGCTGAATCTTGAGCACAAGTACGTTAGGACCCATCATTTCTGCTGCATCATGCAGGCTCTGGTTAAAGAGTCTGTGTGGAGCCTTCTTAAAGTGAACTGCAATTTCGGTAACGTGCTTTGCCAGGCGTTTGCCGGAGCGCACATAAAAAGGAACGCCTGCCCACCTCCAGTTGTCGATTAATAACTTCAAGGCCGTAAATGTTTCTCTATGCGAGTCGGGCTTGACGTTCGGCTCCTGTCTGTAGCCCGGCACCGCCTGTCCGGCAATGTAACCCTGTCCGTACTGACCACGCACGGCAAAGTCGGAAAGCTTATTTAGATCGAACGGGCGAATGCAGCGAAGAACTTTTGCCTTTTCATCTCTTGTTGCTTCTGCATCCAGCGAGATAGGTGGTTCCATGGCTACAAGTGAAACAAGCTGGAGCATGTGATTCTGGATCATATCGCGCATATTGCCTGCTTCTTCATAGTAGGCGCCTCGCCCTTCTACACCGATGGTTTCGGCATTGGTTATCTGGACATGATCAATATGTTCGCGATTCCACAGGGGTTCGAAAATGCCATTGGCAAAGCGCAATACCATAATGTTTTGCACTGTTTCTTTGCCGAGGTAATGGTCGATGCGGAAAATTTGATCTTCTTTGAAAATCTTGTGTAAGTGTTCATCGAGTTCGCGTGCCGTGTCCAGGTCGCGACCGAAAGGCTTTTCTACAATGATACGCGGCCAGGCTGACTTCGATGCACGATGGCGTTCGGTCAACTTGCTTTCTGCAAGCCTGTCGAGAATTGGATTATAGAGACTGGGAGGAGTGGAAAGATAAAAGAGATTGTTGCCGGATGTTCCGTGCTTCTTGCTGAGTTCATCGAGCATTGTGGCAAGCTCGTCAAGTCCACCTGCTGTGTCGAAATTTCCAGGCAAGTAGTAGAGCATTTGTTGAAAACGATCCCACTTGGCTGCTTCAACAGGAATATCTGAGGCAAAATGCTGCATAGAGTCACGCATTAATTTGCGGAACTCTTCGTGGCTCATTTTTGTGCGTGACATACCTACAACGCAGAATTCTCTTGGCAAAAAGCCGTCGATGAAAAGTGCATACAGGGCAGGTATCAGCTTGCGCTTTGTAAGGTCTCCATGAGCGCCAAAGATGACCATGGCGCAAGGTTCAGCCGCCCGCTCGATCCTGATGCCTTCTTTTAGCGGATTTTCGACGAGTACTGGACTCTGGCTCATAAAGCCTCCTATTAACTACCTGCAGCACGAATATAAAAAGGTAGCTGTTTTCTGCCTTCCTGTCATTAATCCGGAAAGAAAAGCTTCGGCACATTCCTGTCTGATTAGGGCTGCGTCGTTGTAGAAATGTATAATAAGAATCCCTGAAGACAGCTCTAGCTCTGTCTTGCTAGTCCGATCTTTTGAGATTCGCCTTAAATCCTCCGCAAAAACTTTATCCGATATCGGAATAAATTCTGGGGCGTCATACCAGGCAGCTTTTATCCGATATCGGAAAAAATTCTGGGACTCGAACTGTATCTTTGATCGACATGTCAAACGTCTTGCATGTCAACAGGAGTCACCACATTCGGTGCAATGAATCTGTGCCTTAGCTGAAAACTAAATCACAGTCTCGTTTCTCTGCTTTGTCTGACAATGAAATAATCCTGAATTGATCTTAAGTGCTATGCAAAGACGGCTTGAGTGGCGCATTTACAATACTCAAGCTCAGGTAGTCGATAGCCCATTTGTACTATGATTTAGCTGTAGAACCAGACATGATGGATGACTACTGACAATGAACACCACTCAAGATGACAAAGATCAGGAACTCAGTTTTGCCGAAACAGCCATGCGTATGGGCGGCAAATCGGAAGAGGAAGCAAAACGAACTGGCGCCGTAGACAAAGCCGACGACCAGGTCGAGTCCTTGTTTGCTCCGCAGTACAAAACCGTAAACAGCCCCATCCATAAGGCTGTATGGGAAAAGGTGCCGCTGGAACTCTTTGCCTGCAAGCTGCCGAGCAAAGATGCCAGTTGCCTGCAGTCGATGGAGCGCTGCCTGGACTCTATTCGGTCACATGTGGAAAAGGGGACTATCTACGGAGCTAACGGAAAAGTAAGCCAGCAGCATTTGGATGATCTAGCAAAGAGCGGATACTGGGGCATGCTTATTGACACGAAGTATGGTGGACAGGGCGCCTCGATCCAGCATTTTATGAACTTCCTTACCCGAGTTGCCTCAATCGATCCAACAACAGCTGGTCTTGCGTCAGTTCACGGTTGTATCGGTGCTGTGGATCCTGTCTCTAGTTTTGGCACCGACGAACAAAAGAAGAAGTATTTACCCGAACTGGCTTCAGGAAGACAGCTCTCGGGATTCGCCCTGACTGAGCCAGGTGCAGGATCCGACCTGACAGCGCTAAAAACGACTGCCGTACTGGATGGCGATCATTATGTCGTGAACGGAGAAAAGCTTTTCATTACCAACGCCATTCCCGGAAGAACCGTGGGACTGGTTTGTTTGGTTGACGGAAAACCCGCAGCTCTGGTCGCAGAATTACCCAAGGAAGAAAACGAAAACTTCCAGATCGTCAACTACGGGCTTTATGCTCTCAAGCGCGCCTTCAACAACGGTCTCAAATTCAAGAACTTCAAAGTACCGAAAGAAAATCTGCTCAAACCAAAAGTAGGTGATGGTCTTACTGTTGCTTATCACGGACTGAACCTTGGGCGTCTGGCTCTCTGCGCCACGGCTGCAGGTAGTATGCGCCTCATGCTTGCCAACATACTTCCCTGGGCAAAATACCGGAAAACTTACGGGCAGACGATTGAAACAAGAGAACTCGTCAAACGTAGAGTTGCCAGAACTGCCGCTCTTATTGTTGGAGCAGATGCTCTGATCAACTGGGGGTCCTGGCTGCTCGATCTCGGTTATCGTGGCGAGCTCGAGTGCATCATCGCCAAAATTTTCGGCAGTGAAGCGCAAAAGGAAGTTGCGATTGAATATTTCATGAAAACACATGGCGGACGGTCTTTCCTGCACGGACACATGTTTGGTGATAACGTCCACGATTTCCTCGCCCCATGTATTTATGAGGGCGAGGGAGAAATGCTTGGAATGGCATTCTTCAAATCATTAGCCAAAGCACATGGCAGCCAATTCTTCGAGCCTGTCGGCAAAGCACTCGAGCGAGAAAAGATCAAGAACTTCAATCCGATGAATCCAGCACACGTGTTTGCGCTTCGTAACGAACTTGTGCCATATGCGTTCTGGCGCGCAGGTAAAGAGCTGGCAGGAGCAAGTTCAATCCCCGGTGGTTTCCGTGTTCACCAGAAAATGCGTGCTCATGTCGAATTCGCCTTGCATGAACTGGCAGAATCTCCTATTGAGTTGAGCCATGCCATGGTGACTCACCAGTTGAGGCTTGCAGACAGGCAATGCCGCATTGCAGATATGTCACAACGTGTGCAAGACCTGATCACGATCATCGTAACTGCTTTGTATGCGCAACAATTGGATGACGAGGTCATGCTTGATGCTGCCGATATTCTCTGTCAGGACCTGCAGCGCAAGCTCACAGGGGAGCGCCCCAGTGATCGCTACTTCAAAGATTGCCGCAAACTAGCCGAGAAGATTGAGGAAGGCGGTATGAGCAGTATAAATAATCTGCGTAGCGCTGAAATTATGTTCAAATACGACTGAGTGCTAGCTCAGTGAACTGAATCTTCGTGAACCGATCGTTATCTAGCGGTCGGTTCATTTTTTGCAATGTCATGACGAAACTTTTTTGAGCGGCTTTATGTTCAAGCGTGAACTTTTAGAAAGCCGCAGGCGCATTTACTGATGTTTATATTGCTCTGGCTAAGAAAGAATTGTTCATTGCGATTGCTTCATGGTCCTTGCTTTTTTTTCTAGCTTTGCAAATTCTCTCCAGATTCGGATGAATATCGCTACTTGTTCAGATCAATATTCGCATCAATATATAAGGATGTGATTGCAGCTTCTCGTAAAAGCAACGCTTAGCTACACAATTTACGCAACATATATTTAGTTGAAGCCGAAAGCTAAGTGACTGTGGCGAAAAGCTCATCAAAAGAGCCCTAGCGGTGGTGGCTGGCTTTGCACAAAACATTCCTATATATAGGAATGTTTTTGCCTGTAGAAAACTATTTGTCATGGGAGGATTACGAATGAGTGTCAGTTGCTTTTTCTATTTTTAGATTGGCGAGCTCTTTCTATTGATATTGAATCTCTGTGTGTACCGCATGAAAAGCTGGATTTTGGACTGCCTGCAGAAAACTATCAGCACTTTAATCAGTATGATTTTTCAAAATATCTTGATTTGCGGGGACAAATCTTGCAACAAAGTAATTGCAGAAGATTCGGGGAGTTAGTATCGTTTATGGTATCACTGTAAATCTGTTAGCGTCTTCCTGTCGCTGAATCAGGGCTCTGGTGAATCCTGGTAAATGCGGCTTTATGTCCGGAATCGCAAACGACAAAGCAGAAAGCAGCTTCCTGTTCTATGTCTAATCAGATTCGTGTAGATTTTGTAAAAACAATCTCTTGCATAGAACAGATATAACTGTCGTATTGTTGATCGTAGGTCTGCCATAGCTCGAAGATATTCTTGAATGCTTCTTGCAAAGCCAAGAAAGCAATTGTCTCTTAGGCTTATGCCTGTCTAAGCGATGAACTCAACGACCACGGGCGCGTGATCAGAAGCTTGCTCAAGCTTCCTGGGTTCTTTGTCTATGTAAATTGAGCAAGCTTTAGCACTCAAACATGGAGTCGCCCAGATGTGGTCAATTCGGAAGCCCATGTTCCTGCGAAAAGCATTCATGCGGTAATCCCACCAGCTGTAGAATCCCGCCTCCTTATGCAGGCGGCGAAATACATCCTCAAAACCCCATTCCTGTAGATTCTTGAGCGCTGCTCTTTCGCTGTCACTTACAAGTATTCCGCCTGCCACAGCTTTTGCATCGAAAACATCAATGTCTTCCGGTGCCACGTTGAAGTCTCCGCAGATGAGCAGCTGCTCGTCTGCTCTATACTTGGCTAGAAGATGCTGCTTCAGCGCTGCTATCCATTCTAGTTTGTACGCATACTTTTCGGAGCCTGGCTCGCTGCCGTTTGGAATATAGACATCTATAATCCTGATCTCGCCGTAGCTGCCTGCAATCATTCTCTTGGAGCCCGGTGGCACTTCCTTGCTCAATCCTCGTTCTACATTGCTTAGAGGCTTGTCAGAGAGAATTGCTACACCGTTATAAGATTTCTCGCCATAGCACTCAATGTGGTATCCCAGCGCTTCAATCTCCGATCGTGGAAACTTTTCGTCTATCGATTTTGTTTCCTGCAGGCAAACTACGTTGGGCTTGATCTGCTGAAGCCAGTCCAGAAGCTGCGGAAGCCGCTTATTAATCGAGTTTACATTCCATGTGGCTAGAATCACTAGTAATTACATGCCTTTCGTATCGCCATTGTTGGTGCAACTGTATATGGTGAATAACGCCACCACATTCAGTAGCATTTTGAGCCTGGGCGAATTATATGCACGGATCCAGAATTATTGCTAGCTCCTTGGTGAAAATATCGGCTATACCTCAGACATAGATGCATATGTCTGAGACAGATAGCATGTCTATGTACGGTGCTGGAACTATGAGGAGTGCTTGTGTCTATTGGCTTTTGCAGAACATAAAAGATATTTACGCGGTTTAGAACAAAGAATGTGATTTTATGCGGCTTCCAGCTCTTTACGTTATCCACTTTGGTGTGTAAATTAGAACTGTTAGATCGCGATGGCGATATTCAAAAAAGCCTAAGTCGATCACATAAGGGGTTTATAGTTAATACAACTTCCCGGACTCAACAGAAGGGGTCCAGAAGAGTTGTGCTGGTCTGCGGGGGAACGTCAGATGCCAAAGAAAGTACTTATTGCACTACCACCAGCTATGTTGGAGCAAGTTGATTTTATCGCTCAGTGCGAGCACAGAACTCGTTCTGACTTGATACGCGAAGCATTGCGTCGCTATCTTGATAATTTCAGACGCAGCCAACAGTCGCACATGACTGTGAGCACGCTGGAGTCAACTCCTCAAAGCGTCACCAGTCCAATCTCCTAAGCTGGCTGGAACTGCAATAAGAAGACCGCCGATCCTCAAAAGGGTCGGCGGTCTTCTTTTCACAAATCCGATCAACGCACAGGCAGGCGCCAGCCTTTCGGCTCGCTGTTTTCAATTCATTTCAAAGAAGCACAATAAAGAGCTGCTGTCACCAATTTGCCCGTTTGGGCACATTCGGAAATAAAGTTGCATTAGAGCCTTCTAGAAGCTCAATAGAGATGAATTTCTTGTCTTCTTCAGATGAACTCCAGGCAAGAACCCGAAATTGCAATACGCTTATAATAAGGCGCGTTTAGAAAATGACAGGAAACAGCGGCGGATGACGGCGGAAAATAACGGGACAGTTCCAGACCAACTGATATTGCAGCAAAGCGAGAATTGTTCCAAAAATATAATGCTAATTTGCCAGAGTCTTCTTTTGCTGTCTCAGAAGCGTCGAACTCTTGAAGAGAAGGCAATAGCCGCATATTTCCATGAACTTGTTCGCGAGAGCGCAAGGCTTATCGATCTCTTGCATTCTGAGATATCCAACAGTAAGACAATCGAACAGACAACAGTTGAGCTACTGGATAGATTGCGAACTGTGAATGAGAATCTTCGCAGTCGCATTGAAGAACTGCTGAAGATCCTTAACTACGATTTCAATTTTCTAGAGCAATATTTTGAATACGACTACTGCAATCGTTTATTGGAGAAGAAAGAGCTTGATGAGCTGCAGCAAATAAAAGCTGCCCTGACAAGCACTTTTTGCCAGGCTTGATCTTGAGTTTTGCAAAGCAGGTTTTGTTCAACTCACGTTCAGAAGATCGATGACCGAGCTGAGTTTATATTCAACTGAATCTTTATCCATTTGCGTTGCAAATATTGCTGGTAGTGAATATGTGCCGGCATACTTCCCATTTGCAAGTTGGACTACACAGACTGTCTCCTTGCCAACAGTAAAAAAGAGTACAGGAACTTGGTAATTTTCGTCGTCTTCGCTACGTTCCTGTTTCTTCTGCAGCAGTATAGCTTCGGCGCTGAAGCGCCTTCTCTGGCATGAACCAAGATCTTCGTACCAGACGAAATCATACTTTTCGATCAAGTCCATGGCGAAGATTCGCTTATTGCTGAACTGACCGACGCAGCGTACGTCTTCTGCGTCTCCCACATAAATGCTTATTGTCATTTCAATATGGTCCTGTTCAAGAAAAAGAGTCTTACCTCGGTCTGTGGTGATGATAGGATTTCCGCCTGATTCGAGGTAGTAACGCAGCATCCAATAAACCGTTTCTGGCGCTTCGGTAGATCTCAAAGTCTTGACCAGTAACTCAGTAGTGATTTGTTCAAGAGGCGTGAGGAGTCCAGAATCATTAACCGGAATTTCCACATTCCCCAGCGATTTGGAAAGAGCGCTGCTCGAGTGAAGACCCCCTAGCAGATTCCCGCGCTTAAATTCCGACTGCTGAAAATTCAATTTGTTGAAAATCATAGCGTTGCCCCACACTTCACACTCCTATTGTGGGGCTCCTCTTTCCAACAATAAAATTGGAAGCGGCTTGTTTGTAAACATTTGCTCTCTTTTGCTTTTTTAGCCGCGGGGCAGTTGGTCGGCTTTGATGCAGCAACTGGAAACACCCTGTCCTTTGGTTGCATAAAATATAAAGCTCAAAATGGGCAACACTTTCTTGTCGCAGCTTTCTCTGGCGCTGAGAAACTCAGAGCCACGTCTCAGCCTCACAGCAACATTACTGGCTTTCTTGCTAAGACCGAAGAACGAAGGACTTTCTTGCGTCTGAGTTAATTCGATCGCTTGTTCGATAATCAAGAATCCATTTCCTTGATTGAGTACCTTTTGAAGGGTTCTAAATTTCGATTTGAAGCCCACAAACAAACGAATTCTTTCAATTTCAAGGTCGTAATCGACGTAAACGATAAGGTCAGCAGTCTCCAGAACTGGCTTGTGGCGATTTTCTTGCTGAAAAGCTTTTAGTCTTTCGAAAATGCCTCTCGTGTCGGCGCCGCTAAGTCCCAGTTGCAAAACTATCTCAGGTCCTAAGGCGTTAGTAAATGGATCATTTTCGCTATAGTTCAATCTAGCGGTACTTCGCCCGAAATTGCTCGTTGAAGTCTGTTTTTCTGGTTTCTCAGCTTCGATTACGTTTTTGACCAGATCTTCCAGCTTTGGTCTGGAAGCGTCGGATTGCGTTGTTTTTCCCACGAGTTTTGGATAAGAACCCGATGTATTCATTGTTAGCCTTGCCTTCCTTCAATCTGCATGTTGAATTCACTTACTGCTTTGTTCATGAGATTTAGGACGCTTGTCAAGCAAAAAAGTTGAATATGAAATGAAGATTGTCACAAAGCGAAACAAAAGAGCTAGCAGATTCTGGCTTTACAGTTTTCCCGACCGGGGGGATTGCTTTAAGTCATTTTTGGATCTCGCTACCATCGTAAGTCCAGATCAGGAGTTTACTAATGAAGGCCAAAACTAAAAGAAGATGTGCTGGGCAGGCTATGGTTGAGTATGCGCTCGGGATTGGGTGTGTTGCAGCCGTTTGTATGGTGGTGCTTGCTTCTCTCGGGCATTTAAGCGCACACTTTATCTGGAACATTGGAACAGCAATTAAGTCTCCTGAACAGGCACAACATCCCGAACCAGGGATTAATCTGTCTGCTCAACCATGGGTTATGCAGTAGAAACGTTCGAGTTCTTCTCTTACGTTGGAACTTAAACCGATATCGGAATAAATTTGGCACAAGCTCTTATCGTACATTTAGAACTTAATCCGATATCGGAATAAATTTGGCGAGCAGGTGTGCGGCTTTTGGGGACCAAGCCAATATCGCAAGAAATAATGCTCCTTAGTAAGTTCGCCCGTAAGCAAGTCCATGTGCGGAAGGCGGGTCAGAGCAGGGGTTTGCCAGAAGTCCATTGCGGCCGACTCGCTGTGTTGCGGCTTCCGCATCAATGCTGTTGCTTCCCTCGAACAGAACTGGTGGTGAATCGATTGCCCGCCCTCCTGTGTAGACCGGATAACCACTACTGCTCTCTGAAAGTACCGTTCCAGGGAGCATTCCGTTAGCATCTACAACACCAACCTGTTGTGCTTGTGGAGCATTAGCATGGTTCGGCGGACCGTTCAAAGTGGCAAGTGCGGATGAGACTGGATATGGGCAAGCTTGCATTGCTGGAGGATTCGCGCTTGTTGTGCCAGTATTGTTGTTCGGTTCATTTTGAATCGAGGCAGTCGGCTCGCTTGATCCACTAATCTCAGCCTCTTTGACTCCTTCCTTTGCTTCATTGGCAGAAAAATGCTGCACAGCAAACATAATGAGCATGCCGACGATTAGCCCACAACAGACCCAAATGGCAGTCTTTATTTTTTCATTCTGATTTTTCACGGCAAAGAATATCCTTTTGCTTGAAGCAACGATTCCCTGTGCCCATTTCACCCGATGGTAATATCAGCTGTCATGCCAGCCTGACCAGACTACTTTGCCATATTAGTGAATGCCTGCATACACGGTAAATCCCATAAAAGCGCTATCCTGGCGCCGGCATGCTCAATTTCTGAAGCATAGCCAGATTCGCCAGAGATGCGAGCGGTGAGCTATGCAGCGAAAGTCATCCGATACTTAACGGTGCAAACTGCGGACAACACGTGCTTGGCCAGAGCTCAGCCCTGGCTAAGAAATGACAGACGTCCCGGCGTCCATCGATGCTGATTACTTACTCAATACTCCTTCGCGGCGCATGCGAATTAGATTCAACGCAGACCCTGCCTTAAACCATTCAATTTGCTCGTGAGTAAGCGTGTGCTTAAGCATTATGCTTTCTTCTTTGCCGTCTGGATGCTTGATCCTTGCTTCGACTTCTTGCCCAGGTGCCAGCTTGTTCAAGCCAAGCAGGCTGATGCGATCGTCCTGCTGGATTTTTTCATAATCATCTTGATTGGCAAAGGTGAACGGAAGAATACCTTGTTTTTTCAGGTTAGTTTCGTGAATGCGGGCAAAGCTGCGCACAATCACGGCCTTGCAGCCAAGATATCTCGGTGACATAGCGGCATGCTCGCGGCTCGAGCCTTCGCCATAGTTTGCATCGCCAACAGAAACCCAACCCAGGTTGTTCTTCTTGTAATTGCGTGCAACCTGAGGAATCGAAGCATATTCCTTCTTGAGCACATCGTATGCTTCGCCAGGCTTGGAGGCAAAAATGTTATTTGCTCCAGTGAACATATTGTCACTGATGCGATCGATATGTCCGCGGAAGCGGAGCCATTTGCCTGCAGGCGAGATATGGTCAGTGGTGCACTTGCCTTTTGCCTTGAGCAGCACAGCAAGCTCACTGTAGTCTTTGCCGTCCCAGGCTTTGAAGGGTTCAAGCAGCGCTAGCCTTTCGCTTGTTGGATTTACGCTGACTTCAACTTTGCCTGGATCTTCTGCAGCCGGTATAAATCCTTCAAGACGGCTGATGAATCCATCACGCGGTATTTCTGGTGCCGGCTCTGGCGCATTCAACATTATTTCGCCCTTCTCGCCTTTGATTTTGTCTTTGAGAGGGTTGAAGCTGAGCTTGCCTGCCAGCGCAAATGCAATCACGATTTCTGGGCTTGTGATGAAGGAAAGCGTTTCCGGATTGCCGTCGTTGCGTGCGCTGAAGTTGCGATTAAACGAGGAGACGATAGAGTTGCGTTCTCCAGGTTGCACGTCATCCCGCTTCCACTGTCCGATGCAGGGACCACAAGCATTTGCAAGAACTGTCGCGCCGATGGCTTCCAGCTTTTGCATTTGCCCATCACGCTTTATGGTTTCGTAGATCTGATCAGAGCCTGGAGATACCATCAAGCCTACTTTGGCTTTTATACCAGCCTTTGTCGCCTGCTCGGCTACGTCGGCCGCACGACCCATATCTTCATATGATGAGTTTGTGCAGCTACCGATCAGCGCATATTTAAGATCGTCCGGATAATTTTGCTCTTTGACGTCTTTAGCCATTTGAGAAATCGGTCTTGCTTTATCCGGGCTATGAGGACCCACAACGTGTGGCTCAAGGCTGTCCAGATCGATCTCGACAACGCGGTCGAAGATGTGGTGGTCTTGCCAGATTTCCGGATCACCTGTCAGGTAGTCCTTGTATTCCATAGCCAGCTTGGCGATATCAGCGCGATCAGTTGCTTGCAGATAAGTAGCCATGCGTTCATCGAAGGGAAATACTGATGTGGTGGCGCCGAGTTCGGCACCCATATTTGTGATTGTCGCTTTGCCGGTGCAGCTGATCGATTTGCAACCTTCACCGAAGTATTCGATGATTGCTCCGGTTCCGCCTTCAACGGTGAGTATGCCGGCGAGCTTGAGAATAACGTCTTTCGGTGCTGCCCATCCCTTCAAGCTACCCGTGAGGTGAACGCCAATAAGTTTGGGCCATTTCAATCCCCACGGCTCACCTGCCATAACGTCTACTGCATCAGCTCCGCCAACACCGATGGCAAGCATGCCCAGTCCGCCGGCGTTTGGTGTGTGTGAGTCGGTGCCAATCATCAAAGTGCCGGGGCAAGCATAGTTTTCGAGCACAACCTGGTGAATGATGCCGGCGCCCGGTTTCCAGAAGCCGATGCCGTGTTTGGCGCTTGCCGTGCGCAGGAATTCGTATACTTCTTTGTTCTCTTCAAGGGCAACCTGCATGTCTTCGGAGGCACCGCGGCGTGCTTGAATTAAGTGATCGCAGTGAACTGTGCTGGGAACGGCTACGGTTTTGAATCCACCTTGAATGAACTGAAGCAATGCCATCTGAGCGGTAGCGTCCTGCATGGCGACACGGTCCGGCTTCAACATGACTACTGTTTCACCGGGAGTCGGCATTTGGCCAGGAGTCTCGAGGTGCGCCAACAAGATTTTTTCAGCCAAACTCAATGGACGTCCATAAAGTGCTCTTGCTTTTTCAACCTTTTGCGAAGCGCTTTCGTATAGCTTCTTGATATCCTCGAATTTCAACTGACTCATTTCCGTCTCCCGCGTAACTCGATACACTGCCGATTGTCGCGCACGAACAAGGGATAGTGCCCAATTTTTCTATTTCTATTTATATGCTGTTAAAATCGGATCAGCTCAGCTCCACAACTTGCGATGCTGTCATAGTGGTGGCAGATAGAGCTGCCAGTTAGATATTGTTGAGTTGAACACGTTCGGCATCAAGTTGAACCCGATTTGAAAGCCTGTCAGGTGCCAAGAGTAGCTGGAATCCCCCTTGGCAAAGCAGAAGTCTCAAGAACTGTCGATAAAATTTCTGGCATGAAAATGCGCTACAAATATTTCAAAGTGATCATCATATTTTTTGTGCTCACTTTTTCTGCATGGATTTGGAGCTCTAGCAAGGTGTCGAGCAAAGAACCAGGAATCTATAAACTGCTCGATCTCTCGTCTCATACTCGTTATGAAGAGCTGCTCAGGACCTATGCTCAGATGAGCGATAAGGACAAGGCTAAAGGCGAGACGCTTTATCTTGTTGGCTACGCATATATGCAGATTCGCAATCATGAGCAGGCCCGTCCATATTTGCAGGCGGCAATTAAGAAGGGTTTCAATGGTTTTCCACAATGGACTTCGGCCAGATCTCTGCTTACAAAAATCAAGCTGGCAGAATCTTTGCGCCCGCCTTTTCTCAGCGAGACAAAAGACGATGATGGACAAGTAAAAATGAGAATTTATGGCTCTCATACTGAATGGATTAACTATGTAATTTCAGCAACGCCGCTCTATTTAAAACGGGCAGAAGACGTATTCGGCAAGCAGATACCGCTAGTTGACTTTTATCTTTTCGCCACACGATATGAATACGACGAGTTCTTCAAAACCATGTTTGACGGGTATCAACCTAAATCCCACCAGGATGGAACAGGCGATAATAACATGGTTGTCTTTTGCCAGATTGGCGACTCTGGAAAAATTGAAATTCCGGCAGGCAGCAATCGAGCGCTGGGAAATGTTCTGCATGAATATTCGCATTGTTTATGTCGCACCATATATGGTGATAATTATTTGAAGGATGTGCCCCAATGGCTGGATGAGGGCATTGCTGATTATGTGGCAGAACCTTATTTCGCCGAACAATACAAGAGCTACGAGCAGCGCATCAAGACATTTGCTGAAAATCATGATCCTCCTTCCTATAAGCAAATGTGCAGAGAGCTTCACAAGGATCCAGACATGCGTTATGCAATTGGCTGCATGATGGTTCGCGAACTCGTCGCTGAGAAAGGAGAACTTATTGTCGCCAGTTTGATGGAAACAGCTTGCCAGGTGCGCGATTTCAATAAGGCCATAACTCAGCTTGCAGGATGCAAGCCTGAGCTTCTTTTACAGAAAGTTGTGCGCAAATACTGGCCGGCGAAAAAATAGGCCTGCTTTACTTAGTTTTGAGACTGCTGAGATATTCCAGCGCTTTATCCAGAACCGGATCGTGAGCCCCGAGTTCGTCTTTGACCACGATATCCGGACTGACTCCCTTGCCTTCCAAGCGCTGTCCGTCCAGGCTCAGATCCAGCAGGCCAAGATAAAGAATTACCCTACTATTAATAGGAATGTATTGGCCGGCCACAACAAATCCAGCTGTTGTTTCACCGAAAAGCCTGGCGCGCTTGCTCATTTTGAAGCCGTAGGCGTTTATTTCCTTCCCGCTTCTGACGCCATTATTGATCAGCAGCGCGATTGGTTTGTCATAGTAAGCCCTTTCGAAGTGACCGCCTTTGCGCCCTGTAGTTTTCAGATCGGGAAATGCAGCTTTTGGACGAAAGAAGGGATCCATATGATCGTATCCCGTTCCACCATAGCCGTCTCTAAAGTCGAGAACCAGTGACTCTGTATCCAGCAATGTATTGCTGAGCGGAGCTTCCAGAGCTTGCTCCGATCCTTCACCACCAGACCAGAGGTGCAAGTATCCAATTTTGTGCCCCTCGTGATTTATTACTCTTGCACTCTTCTCTGTGGCATTCACATACCCTTCAAGGAAATCCATTTTCTTCGGCGTAATTGTGAGGTCTAGTGTTTTTCCTTCACGCTCAAGCTGCAAAGGAATCTGGCTGCCTGAGCTTCCGAACCAGACTGCATATCCTGTGTAAGGCTTGCCTCTGACGGAGAGAATCTTGTCCCCTCGCTTGATTCCGGCTTTTGCTGCCGGGCTGTCGTCGAGCACGTAGCGTACCTGATTAAACGCAGCACTGCCACCACCGACGCCCAATCCTGTGAAATCGGCTTCGTTTTCTTTGATCTTTTTTTCGTCTTTGCTCATTGCCCCAAAGAGGCTGCGCAGGAAGAAAAAAGTCTCGTCGTTTGGTGTTAGCAATTGAGTGTGGCTTGTATGAAGCTTAGCCAGCATTTCATTGATTTTGCCTGTAAATGCAAGCAGATCATTTTGGGATGCAAGTACGTTTTTATTGGCTAAATACGCGGGCTGCCATTCTTTTTCTACAAGCTGTTTGTCAAAAAATCTGCTGCTCACAAGCTCGTTGATTTTTGCAGAAAGTTCGGCTGCCGAGCTTGGAGTCAAGCTGAAATCTGTTCCCTTTATGGAAGGACTTGGGGATTTCTCCTGAGGCTTTGGTGGATCTGCCTGCGACGCAGGTAGGATAAATTCTGTGAGTAGAAGTGTGGACACTAAACTCAGCTTCAATAATTTGCCGCAGACAGCTCTACCCATTTTTTTCTCCAGCACAGCTCTGTCAAACAGCGCTGATTATCCCAGATCTTGTCCCGCTCGAATCTGGAGATAATGTGCTCATTTTACTGTTGAACGGCAACTCTGCTCCTCGATTGTTAATCGCGATTAATGCTTCCTTTCACGAGAGCTTGAGCCAATATCGCCGAAGTTCCGATAAATTTGCTAAGCTTATTGCTCGGTGGTGGGGCTGTATCTTCGGTCGTGAGCATGAATCAAAGAAATCCCTGGGTCTATATTCCGACACTATATTTTGCAGAAGGTCTGCCTTACACAGTTGTGATGATGATGTCGGCGGTCTACTTCAAAGACCTGGGTGCAAGCAATGTTCTCATAGGATTGACCAGCATTTTGCAATTACCCTGGATATTCAAATTTGTCTGGGCACCATTAATTGATTTCTTTGGCTGGAAGAAATACTGGATCGTAATTGCTCAGCTTATTCTTGGATGTTTATTTGCAGGAATGGCTCTGTCTGCCGTTTCTCCTGATCCGGTTAATCTTGGATTATGGATTCTTGGAGCTTGCGCTCTGGCATCAGCTACGCACGATGCTGCTATTGATGGTTATTACCTGGAAGTTCTGGACAAATCCGAACAAGCGCTATTCGTGGGGGTTCGCAATACAGCATTCCGCATGTCTATGATTTTCGGCAGCGGGGCCATGGTTTTTCTTGCCGGGATGCTTGCCCAACACATGGATAAGCACAATGCCTGGATGAGCTCATTTGCCATTCTCTCGGCAGTGATGCTCTCGGGAGTTGTATTTCATAGTTTCTATCTTCCTCGCCTTGTATTAAAGGAAGAGCTTGTCGTTTCGCCGGCTCGTCCGGTGGCAGTTGCTGCCGGCGCAACTGGAGGCTCCTCCGTTGCAGGCGGATCTGCTGCTAGCGGAGCAATTGCTGGTGGAGCCATTGCTGCTGAGCACAACTATTTCCGCGCCATCTTTTCCTACTTCAATCAGCCGGGCATTGTAGCGATTGTGTTCTATATAATACTGTTCCGCCTGGGCGACGCACTTGTTATGAAAATGATCCCTCCTTTTTTGCAAGATCCAGGCACAAAGGGAGGACTGGGACTGACTGTTGAGACAGTGGGCACCATATATGGTACCGTTGGTGTTGGGTTTCTCTTGCTTGGTGGTATCGTTGGTGGTTATCTTGTCAGCAAGCAGGGTCTGAGGCGCTGGTTCTGGCCGGCAACTTTAATTATGAATGGAACTATCCTTCTATATTGGCTGCTTGCCAGCTTGCATCCTTCTTCAATTGCCTGGGTTTATGTCGTAAATTCTCTGGAGCAATTCGGTTACGGTCTGGGGATGGCTGCCTACACTGTATTTCTCTTGGGGACTGTCAAGCAGGAACACAAAGCAGCTCATTATGCTGTAGCCACGGCATTGATGGCGCTTGGATTGATGATTCCAGGCATGACGAGCGGTTTCTTGCTTGATGGATTTAAACTTGCTGCAGACAGCAGTGTGATCAAGACCTTACAAGCAATGACTGGAAATGCAAGTTTTCTTGCGGAAGGTTTCAATTTTGCAGGATTGGGTTACGCGAACTTCTTTCTTCTTAGTTTCTGCCTGACCTTACCTGGTATCATTTCTATCTGCTTCCTGCCTATCTGGCGGAAAAACTTAGAAACGGCGTAACAGGTAAAAAACAAGTGCGTTACAGAAAAATCGGCAAATGGGGCGTGAAAGTTAGTGAAGTCAGCCTTGGTTGCTGGCTGACCTATGGCGGTCATGTCGACGAGCAAAATTCAATCGAGCAGCTGCAGTATGCCTATGAAAAGGGAATCAATTTCATCGACACTGCAAATTCCTATGCTCTTGGGCGCTCAGAGGAATTGCTCGGCAAAGCAATTAAGCCTTTCAGACGCGATTCGCTTGTGATCGCAAGCAAAGTATTCTTCGAAATGGGACAGGGCCCTAACGACCGTGGACTTTCTCGTAAACATGTGATGGAGCAATGCCATGCCAGTCTGCAGCGCATGGGAATTGAGTACTTGGATCTTTATCAGTGCCATCGTTATGACCAGGGCACACCAATCGAAGAACTCGTTATGACGATGGACATTCTGACCAGACAAGGAAAGATACTTTATTGGGGTGTCAGTGAATGGCCAGCTGACAAAATAAAAGAAGCCGTTGATACAGCAAATAAGATGAACCTGGTTCCACCAATTTCAAATCAACCCTGCTACAACATGTTTGCTCGCAATATTGAAACTGAGATCATTCCTGTTTCTGAAAAAATGGGTCTTGGTCAGCTTGTCTATTCGCCGCTTGCGCAGGGAGCTTTGACTGGAAAATACAGACCGGGAGAGCCGCATCCGGAAGGCAGCCGTGCCAGCCGAGAGAAGGAAGGATACTGGCTGCGCGGCGATTTGCTTTCGGATGAAACTCTGGAAAAGGTTCAAGCACTGAGTAAAATTGCAGCGGAACTGGGCGTTTCAATGTCTGTTCTGGCACTCGCCTGGTGTTTGCGATTGCAGAACGTGTCATCAGTGATTATCGGTGCCACAAGCAAAACGCAGATTGATGAAAACATCAAAGCAAGCGGTGTGATTCTTCCGTCCTCCGTGGTCGAAAGGATCGAGAAAATTTTGAGCGCCGTGCCTTTGCGTCACTAAATTAATATCCCGGATGGAACAAATCTGATTGTGCCATCGACTGAATCTTATCGCCTCGGAGCGAAGTGGCTCTGTGGCGAAGTGAGCTATGATTATCTAACTTATATAGGTCTGGCGGCCGGGAGAAACTGCGATGTTTATGAAACACAGACAGACTGTGGCTGCAATGGCCTTCTTATCACTCTTTGCAATCGCCTGCAATCAAACAGTCTTTGCTTCGAAGGGAGAGCCAAAGGTGGAAGCCAAGAATAACGACCCTGATAAATCGGCATCTCTCATCAACACAGACAATCCGAATTCCGTTCGCTTTGGCACAATTAATGCTAATTCTCCAACACTCACTGTTGTTGCTGAGAGTGCAAAAGTCACTATCAAGAAAGATTCAGGCATTTCTGAAATCGTGCTTTTCAGTAATTGTCCACGTAACTGGGCTGTCGCCGGCTCATTGGTCCGGCAGGCCGGTTTTGCTGGAGAACCACGCAAAGGTAGTGCATTGCTGGCTGACGCTCTTGGTTCGCGGGCTATTGTCAACGGACACGTATATTTGTTTCCACCTGGCCCGATGAAAGGTCTCAAACTTGGTGCCGATGGTGTTTCGGTCAATGGGCAAATGGTAGACCCGCTCAAGGGTTCGGACATCCCCTGCAATTGCAGTGGAGATGATCTTCTTGAGATTCATGTACCCGTAAGTTTTTCCGGCGATCTCAAAATTGGAAGCGGGGGCAAGTCAGCGATAAGCGTTGAATCATGGAAGGGTGGTGCCGTTGAATGCACCATGACAGGCAATTCGTCCTTCACGGCGGGCAGACTCGAGGCTTTGCCCAAGTTTGTCTTTGATAACAAAGGGAATGGTCCGGCGGATATTGCCGAAGTTGATGCCAAAGTTTTTGTTGCCAATATTTCAGGACAGGGCAATGCCAGCATTCTCGTCAAAAAAGGCAAGGCTGAAATGAGTAATGCAACCGTAGAGGGCAATGGTACTATTGAACTCCACGGAAAATTCGAAAAGATGCAGCAGTCCGTCAATGGCAACGGAAAAATTGAGGTAAAGCCTTAGAATGAATTTTGGCCGGAACGATCGCGCCTCTGCCCTTTTGCTGGGGCTTTCTCTGGCATTGCTCGGTCCGGCTTCGGTGATTTCAGCTTTCGCTGACACTGAGCCAGCCAATAATGCTGGCTCGAGTTCAGGCGATTCTTCAGCTTCAGCATCTGGCAGTGCTTCAGCGCCAGGCTCTGGCAATGTTTCGGTGCCAGGCTCTGGCAATACTTCGGTGCCAGGCTCTGGCAATACTTCGGCGCCGGGTCCTAGCCATACTTCCACTAATTCTGAAGGAAGCAGTTCAGCAGCCGCTGGGTCTGGAAACGGAGGCTCGCCAGATGCCACTGCTGTTGGTGGCGCGACTGCAGAGTCTGGTTCTTCGTCAAACAAAAATTCTGCTTCTGCAGCTGGCTCCGAGGCAGACTTTTCATCGGGCACTCATGCAGCAGGACACAGGCAAGTAAATGAGCGGAAGGAAGGAACTGCTGCAAACGAGCATACTGCAGGCAGTTCCGAGCGCAAAGAAGAGCATGCAGGCAGAGTTGAGCATACACCCGGAACTGCTGAGCATAGCGCTACTGCTTCCCCAGCCGGTTCATCGACTGGCGCTATTCCCAGCCATCCATCGCAAAAGCCGGTGAAATTGTATGGACGCATAGAAGAACTTTGTGCAGTCGCAGGTGCGAAGCTGCCACTAAAAATGAAGGCAATGGTGCCGATCAGGGATGCAAGTTTGGATGCAAAAACAAGCACCCTTTCAGGCAAAGCGACTACGCTTGCTGCCGCTGCTCAGCAAAACTATCCCATAGATTATATCGGTTCCTGGGCTGGTGATTTGACCGTCTATACATCAAGCTTTGACAAGACATACTATCAGCGCGATCCTGATGAAGTACGCAAAGAATCGCAGATTATGCGCTCCGGGGCCAAAGGACAATACAGTGTGACTTTCTACCAGGGCAATGACAGGCGCATCACAATGCAGCCCAGCCAGGTTATCTTCACGACGACAGAAAGCATGGGAAGTCAGATGCAGCTCCTTTCCAAAAGCCAGCCTGGCCTGGGTGCTATGTTTGGGGCGAACAATCCCATGGCCAATATGCAGGTTCCAGTTATGGTAGCGCTCCACATGGGAACTCCTATCAGCAGCGGCGAAATTGGTGTGACTGGCAATCAGTTGAGCAGCCAGTTGATGAAAAATACTGTTAAGCAGCTCTCTCCTGGAGTGCTGGAGAATCAGGTTGTGACCCGCGATCGTGATCGTAATCCTGAAACTGGCAAAGTGCAGGAAGGTTACTCCGAAAGTGTGCTTCGTTTCACCAAATTGAATAGGGGTCAGCTTTATTTGCAGGCTGCTTATGTTTACTACAGAAACGATGGACAATTCCAGGCAAAGTATGTACTTTATGGAACCTTGAATCGATCAAGCGGAGCAAGCACGGCTTACCCTTCTCCTGCAGCAAACCCAATGAATATCTTTGGTGGCGGGTCGGGCAATCCGTTTGGTGGAGCTGGCGGCGCCAATCCATTTGGTTCCGGAGCAGGAAATCTTCAACAACAAATGCAGCAAATGCAAAAGATGTTGCAGCAAATGAACGGTCATTAGAAAGCGGAAATAAGTATGGATAAAGAACTGGCTAAATTTGCCGAATATGTGGAAGACACAATCTTGCAACTCAGTTATCCAGGCTTCGATAACAGATCATTGAAGCTAGGCTTGCCGGATTCAGTCAGCAAGCTGCCGCCCAGGACCTATGCGCAAGCCTTAAAACATGAAAGTGAACTGGTTAAACTTGCCGCTTTGCGCTGGTTTCAAGAACGTCCTGGAATCGCAAAATCACATCTATCTGGAATTGAAGCATCTCTTGATGATAAAGATGAATGGGTCAGGCTTGAATCCGTGCACTGTCTTGAAAAATTTGAAAACGTAGAAGAAAAGCTGCTCGAACATCTTTGTACAATGGTAAAAGATGATAATGTAGAGGTTCGAAAGGCGGTGGCCAAAGCTCTGGGGAAAATTGGCGGCAAATCAAAAACTGCCGTGGAAGCACTACAAAAAGCCTCGGAAGATGCAGACCACGAAGTGCGTTGGAAAGCGCAAAAGGCACTACGGAAACTGGGAGCATACGCATCCTGAAGTTTAAACCTTAGACCCTAGCGGACATCTTTATGGAAAAAACTAGCTTCTTTATGGTATCAAATACGATGTCATCAATTAAGCGCGCAGCGGTGCTTATTTTAATGCTCTGGCTTACTTTCTCGCATTCCTCATCGGCAGAGGAAGACTTTAGCAAAGCAAGCGTAAAATCGCCGCCTAAATTATATGGTCGCATACAAGAGTTATACAGTTCTACTGGGGCTAAGCTGCCTGTTCCACTTGAGCCGATGACGCCTATTAGAGATACAAGTCTCGATGGTGAAAAGCTCAATGCTGGTGTATCAAAGCAACAGTCGTATCCGACTGACTTTAGAGGAACATGGACAGGAGAGCTGGTAATCATCAGCAGCAAATTCGACAAAGCTTTCTGGGACTTTGACGCAGCGGAAGCCGATAGCCAATCTGAGCTGCTCAAGGTGGGAACGAAAGGCAGATGTACTGTTAATTTTGAAAAAACGAAAGACCAATCAATCAGTCTTGAACCATGCCGCATTATGTTCAATGCTCCAATCGTCGGTTCAAATCAAAATCGTTTTTATGCCTTGCATTTAGGAGATTTGAACTCAGGTTGGGGTGTAACCGGAAATGAATTGAACTGCCAGCTGAAGAAGAACGAGATGAAGCAATCCAATGAGAATTCGGTCGAACAGCAGATAGTTACGCTTGATACAGATAGAAATCCTCGTACCAAAAAATCAAGATCGGGCTACACCGAAAATGTTCTTAGTTTTACCCGCGTTGAAAAGAACAAGCTTTATCTACAGGCTGCATCAGTAAGCTATGACAACGACGGGAAGTTTCAAAACAAGGTGATTCTTACAGGCACGCTAAATCGAACCGACAACTACCCTAATCCCTTTTAAAGCTTACTTGTCAGTTGCTGCCGACTTTTTCCGATATCGGCAAAAGTTGAGGGAAAAATGCCCCGGTGAGAGTTTCGACCTGGCTTGTCATTCGATTTCAAATTTATTCCGATATCGGAATAAATTGGGCGATGGTTGGGTTTCTTGTTGACGACTTAAATCGCGAGCTTGTAATGTGAATCAGAATTTATTCCGATATCGGCAAAAATTCTGATTCAACCTGCTTATCAAGAGAACAAAATTTATTCCGGTATCGGAATAAATTTGAAAGGTGGGTACTGCTTACTTGCTGACTTTTTCATTTACGAAACCAACTTTATTTCAATTGTAGATTTATCCTTGATCTAAATATTTGAGGAGTCTCTTCTACAATGAATCGGTTCGCTAATCCATTTTTGTATTCACTTACCATTGCTCTGAGCATTTCGCTACTTTCACCAGTTCAGGCCCAAATTCCTGGAGTCCCTGGCACCGGAACATATCCGAGCACCAATCCGGGCGCGAGTACCGGCAACAATCAGGTGATGAGCGGACAGGTTAAAACCACTGTAGCGCCGGCGGAGAAGGCTCTTGCTGAGGGGAAATATGCGGATGCAGAAGGAATGTTTCGCGAGCTCCTGGTAAACAATCCCGCCGATTTACAAGCGACAGTAGGCCTCGGACTTGCTCTTGCTAAACAATTTAAGCTTGACGGCGCTGACGAATTGTTCGACAGAGTGCTGGCGCAAGATCCAAATAATGCACTGGCTTTTGCAGGAAAAGCAACAGTGTTGCTTAATCGCATGCAATCCTCATCCGGAACGATCAGAGCAAATAAGGATTCCTTTCTGAAACAAGCTGAGCAATACGCCTCGCAAGCTTGCCGGCTTGCTCCGGCATCGGGTGAATCTCACCTCACTCTTGGTCTGGTATATAAAGAAGAAGGGCAGATCGATCAGGCTGCCAACGAACTACGCACAGCCATACAGTTTGATCCAAATCAGTCATATGCCTATTCCGCACTTGGGAATATAAAGCTCGATCAAAACAGCATGGGTGAAGCTGCCGAGAATTTTAAGCGCGCCATTGACCTTAATTCGGGCAACTCGCAGGCCCATTATGGACTTGGCGCAACGCTTTCAAAGCTCGGACAATATGATGACGCAATTAAAGAATTGAACACCTCGCTGTATCAGTTTCCCAACAGCTGGCCAACTCGAATGGAACTTGGTAAAGCTTATGCAAAGCAAGGCAATACTGTTGCTGCCTTGAAAGAGTTTCAACTTTCCACTTTGATCAAACCGGAGAATATTGAACCTTACCTTGCCATGGCCGATATTCACCAGGACAGAGGTGATAACGAACTCGCACTTGCTGACTTGCGTTCAGGACTGACACAGGCTCCATACAACGTTGATTTGCGTCAACGAATTGCAGATATTACTCTGCGATTGGAAAAGCCGGATGACGCAATTAAGGCGTATCAAACAATTTTACAAATGAGTCCAAATAATCCAGCTGCAATTAAGGGACTCAGCCCGGCACTTTTTGCCAGCAATGATTACGAAAGCGCCCTGAAAACTCTGGATGAAGCAATCAAGTTGAATCCAAATGATATGGAGTTAGCCCTCTCGAAAGCTAAATTGATGTCTCTTTCCGGCACTAAACCAGATCTTTCATCAATGGGACAGCCAACGAACGACAGCCAGCGCATTGCATATGCCCAGGCTTTAATGGCATCAGGCGAATTTATTGAAGCGTCAAAGATGATGGGGCAAATTCTCTCTACAGAATCTGATCCAAAACAAACATACGCCGTGGCCGACATTGCAATGATGATGCACGATCTGAACACCGCAGAACAAGGCTACAAAAAAGGATTGTCGCTCTCAGGCTCCCCGGATCGCGCCCAGCGTGGACTTGATGCAGTCACTAAACTCAGGCAGTCCTCACAAGAAGGGTTGAGAGTCGGCAACGAACTTCTCAAGAAAAAGCAGTATGATGGTGCTATCGAAAGATTCCGCCAGTCCTTATCAGATAATCCAATGCAGGCAGACGCCCGATACGGGCTGGGTCAATCCCTGGAAAAATCACCTAAGGCTAATTCAGCAATGCTTGTCGAAGCCGTGCAGGACTATCAAAATTATCTGATGCTCAAAACGGATCTGCCGGCAAAAGAAAAAGCTAACCTGAGCAAGAATGTCGATAAGCTGACAGACCGCGCAGCCAAGCTGAAAGAAAAGGAAGATCGGAGCCACCGCAAATAATGCTTCCCTGGTTCAAAGCTGGTCATAAGCATTCGTCTGCAAAGATATTGCGCTATGCCAGCTCTGCGGCCGGTGAGATTCTTTCCAGTAACTGGAACAGGGACGACTATTACATGCGTCTCTATAAATACGCTTCGCCAGAGTTAGCTTCGCATATGTACAAGAATAAGTCGCTTCTGAATTCTGTTCTCGACGAACGGGCCGAACTTCTCGGCGATTTTGTCGAAATGAGAAATCTCGAGCAGAAGCCTTCCGGTTTCAGTATATTTCCCTCTGCGATAGTCAATGTTGCAGGCACTCTTCACTGCAAAAAAGGAACAGCGCCACTGACTATTTTAGTTAATTGCGCGAAAGAAGAACTTTCACTCGACGGAATAAAAGTCGACAAGAGAGCAGTCCAGAAATTCAATAAATAGAACCAAGATCCAAAATTCAATCAAGAGAACCCAGAGATCCCCTCCCTGAAGACATCGATCCCATGGATAAGGATAGCTAGAGCAATTAGCAAGCAAGCTAGCTAATTGCTCTCTACTGCTTCGCTTCTTTAGGATCAATCGCCCTGGCTTCCTCTTCCAGGCTGGCAGCCTCCTTCTCTCGGCGCAATTTACGCAGAAGCTGCGCATAGTTATGCATAGTCGTCAATTTGAGAGTTGCATTTCGAATCGAGTCCTTCAAATGCATAGCCTTCTGCATCAGAGTTTCCGCTTCCTGTTCCTTGCCTTTGGAAGCCAGATCAAGTGCATAATTGTTGTATGCTCTGCTGAGGTTCTCTTTGGCTAATTCGTAATTTGGATCCATTTTCAATGCGGTCTCAAATTTTTCGATAGCCTGGGCATAAGCTTTTGAAGACATCAATTCCACGCCCTCATTGTTTATATCATCCTTACTGTCGCCGCCGGCAACAGGCTTTTTCACTTTTGGCTTCAAGGCAATGAGGACATCGGACGCGTATAAATGCTTGATTGTGCTTGTATCACGCGGAGAAATTGCAATTTTTGCATCCGCTGCCGGCATGCTGCAGTACATGATATCGCTTGGATTCGGACTGTGACCAATTAAGCCGAGTGCATGACCAATTTCGTGCAGACAAACTGCCTGAACTTGATTTTGAGTCAAGGGAGAATCTGGCGTCGGATCAACTGTCAGAATAACGATCTTTACGTGTTGAATGCCCTCCGAGCTGTATGAAACCTGTGCTTCACCACCTTCTGCCGGTGAACTGACCAGCGAATAATCATTGGTCCAAACACATTCAATGTCGGCTCCCTCACTCTTATTAACAAAGGCAAACTTCATTTTGTCTGATGAAGCCCTGCTCCAGTCATGGAAAGCATCATTCATTATCCCCTGATATTCCGATTTGAACCCCGGAACTTTAAGTCCTGAAGCAATGAAGATTTTTAGCGGGAGCTTCTGCTCGGTCCATTTTACTGTGCCACCGGCCGTGGTGAACGGGAAATAGTCAGTTCCGGAATTGCCGGAGCTGGCGATTGCTTTCTGCACAGCTTCTTGTTCATCCACTTCGGACTGGAGATTCTTAACCAGCTCGCGCGCTTTCGATGCGAGAGAATCATTAGGAAAGCGTCGCAGATACTCATTATAGGTATCCACGCAATCGCGCAAGCGCCCGCTAGACTGGAAGCTGCTGGCCAGGTTCACCCAGGGAGCAGAACGACTCGCGTCAAGTGCAATGGCCGTACGCAAATGTTCGATTGATTCGTCCGAACGTCCAAGACGAGCCAGCACCAGTCCCAGATTGGTGTGCGCCGAGGGCAAGTTTGGATAAATCTCGAGCGCCTTATTCAACACATCGGCAGCCATTCGATATTTTTCCTGACGCATTGCATCGTACGCTTCGTTTGCAAGCAATAGAGCTTTGTATTCTTCTGCTGAAATTAGTTTGCCATCAGCCAGATAACGAACCTTGCCCCATTGTTGCGATTCACTGTCTTGCTTCTTGATGGGATGCTCCGGCATCCATGGCTTTTTTGCGCCGCCGCTTGCATTAGCGGTATCATCTTGAGTGTTTTGTATGCGCACGCGTTCTTGCTGGCGTTCAGCAGCAGCATTGGCGTCAGCCAGTTTCTTTGCCTGTTCCGCTTCCGCCTTCGCCTGAGCAGCCTTTTTCTCGGCTTCCTTTTGAGCTTCTTGAGCTTTACGGGCAATCTCAGCCAGTCGTTTTTGCTCTTCAGCTTCTTTTGCCTTGGCAGCCGCAATTTTTTCTGCTTCTTCTTTTTGCGCCTTCTCAGCTGCCAGTTGTGCTTCGAGTTCCTTGCGCGCTTTCTCCGCTGCGATACGGCTTGCTTCGATTTGCTTTTGTGCTTTCTCCGAAGCTATTTTGGCATCCTCGGCCTGCTTGCGTGCACGTGCCGCTTCCTGTTCTTTTTGTTTGGCCTCGGCCGCCAGTCGCTCTTGCTTTTGCTTCTCTTTCTGCTGTTCTTCCGGAGATGGGGCCTGAGTTTCATTTACCCTTGTATTTACAGCAATGCTGCTTTCACCACCAGTTTTGCGCTGAATTATACGCAAGTTGTCCTGTGCACTGTCGAGAGCAATGGATGATTCCGAGGATTTTTTCAGTAAATCAACAGCTCGTGAGGCATAATCTTTTGCTTCTGAGAATTTGCCTTCATTGCCCATTGTAATCGCAAGAAGATTCATATAATTACCGAGCTGGCTCTGATTACCGCTAGCTTGAGCAATATCGACAAGCTGCTTGTAATACGTTTCCGCAGAAGCAAAATTGTTTTTCATTGACGCATAGGAAGCCATTGAAGGCAAAATGCTAATCAATTTTGGGTCAGTCGCGCTCAGTTTCTTGCGCCAGATTTCATGAACTCGGCGAAGAAATATTTCCGCTGCCAGATGATCTCCAAGCTGCTGATCGCAAAGCGCGACCCCATACAGAGAATCAGCAACTTCAAGACTCTCGGCACCGAGCAGTTTCTGTTGTATATTCAGCGCACGTTCGAAATATTCTTTTGCACGCGAGTAATTTTGCAGTCGAATATTCAACTGTCCCATGAGAAAGTAGGTGGTTCCAAGCCTGGGATCCTCGTCCTTGAATTTGCGAGTGTCTTCCATCGCATCTTTCAGGTAACGTTCGGCACTTTCATAATCACCGGCATGCAGTGCGTTTTTGGCCGATTCGCTGTGCTCTTCCCAGGGGCCTTTGCCCTTGGCTGTAACTGCTGTCGGCAAGGCCAACGAAATGAGCATACTCAGGGCAATAAACCTCTTGCCGCAGTCAGTGATTGCCTTACCCACGGATTCCTCCAGTCTTATTTTTTGCAGTATCTGCCTTCAATTGCCAGAACCTTGTTTAATCGACGTTGATGTCTTTCAAGCCCACTGAATTTTGCGTTCAAAAAGGAATCAAGCACTTCCATTGCCAGATTGATTCCAATTACACGGCAGCCCATGCAGAGCACATTTGTATCATCGTCCTCTCTGCCCTGGTGGGCAGAAAAAGTGTCATGACACAAGCCTGCTCTTACGCCCGGTATTTTGTTTGCTGCCACACAAGCTCCTACACCACTGCCACAAATGACCACTCCGACATCTGCTTTACCCGTAGTTACTGCCTCAGCAACCGCCTGTGCAAAATCGGGATAGTCGCAGGGTTCTTCACTAAAGGTCCCGACGTCAATAACTTCGTGACCTTTCTTTTTTAGATACTCAAGCACGTGAACTTTTAGGGGATATCCAGCATGATCTGCCCCTAATGCAACTCTGTCGGCCATAATCGCTCCTGCTTCTGCTATTGGGAGCTTAATTATAATATGTACTCATTTGCACCGGGTTATTTGCAGCACTTTGTCCGAGCCAGATCCAGCAAGCATTTGAGAGTAGATTCAAAACGCCTTCATCAGAATTTGCATCGCTTCAAGCAGACTGATGCTTTTGAGCATCTTGATATACTATTAGCAAACAAATGGGCGCCGGTTCGGAAATGATTCAGAGCATTCTTCAAAATCGCTATCGCATCGACAGCGTACTTGGGCAGGGCGGTATGGGTACCGTCTATCTGGCAAAAGACTCACGTCTTGATGATAGGCTCTGTGTTGTAAAGGAGCTTCGCGATGACTTCTATCGCGACGAGGATAAGCAGCGCGCCCTCAGTTTTTTCGATCGCGAAGTACGGATGCTTGCCCGCCTCAAGCACAGTAACATCGTTCAAGTTAGCGATTACTTCAGCGAACAAGGTAAGTATTTTCTAGTCATGGAGTATGTTGAAGGTGAAAACCTTCACAGCATCATGCAAAAGCGCGAAGGCGAGCCCTTCGACGAGAACCAGGTTGTGAGCTGGGCAATCCAAATTTGCGATGTGCTTACTTATTTGCATGGACAAGATCCGCCCGTGATTTATCGCGATCTTAAGCCAAGCAATATCATGATTAACACCGATGAACAGCTAAAGCTGGTTGATTTTGGTATCGCGCGCAAAGTAGAAACGGAAGACGAAAATACAAGGGTTGTCTCGGCAGGTTACTCTCCCCCGGAGCAGTATTGGGGCGCCGCCAATATCCAGTCTGACATTTATGCACTCGGCGCCACCATGTTTTTCTTGCTGGCGGGAATCGATCCAGAGCCACTCAAATCCAACTCTCCGCGTGAATCTAATGCGGAAGTATCCGAATATATGGATGCCATCGTGCGCAAGTGCATGTCACAGGAAGCAGCACAGCGCTACAACAGCGCTGCCGAACTAAGAGAGGCGCTGCTATACGACGGTTACGAAGAAGAGCCTGATAATCCGAAAGGCTGGTTTACCCGCAATGTAGCCGCTGTCGTATTTATAATCGCAGTTGCACTCGTCTTTCTCGGCTGGGAACCAATCGTGAATAGTTTTAAGACGGACTCAAAGCCAGCCGCTAATGTACCTCTGGCTGTTCCTGAAAAGGAAAGCAATGACCCTACCTATTCGGATCCCTTGTTGGGTGGGGCTGCGCCTCAACATAATTTCGCCCTGCAAATATCAGACGAAAAGAGCCTGAGTGATCCGTCCGCAAACGATAACGCAGCGCGAAAGTAGACTGCCGGCTATAAATGCCCCTCTCCAATACGCATCCGCTGAACTCGCATGGGTCCCCCTCATTCGTGCACTTTAGCTCATCTTCAGGTTTGGTTTAAGCATAAACTTGGAATAATATTGACATCGGGGATTGCGGCTCCTTCCGGAGGCTAGGTTTATGGAACGACGAAACACACGGTCGTCTTCTGCTCAAAGTATTATCGAAACTGTGGTCGGGATAATCTTCCTCATCCCGATAGTCCTGTTTCTGCTGGATATTGCGGTTCTGGTCATGGCGAATACCGCCAATGATAACCTCGCTAAAAGTGTAGCCCGTGCTGCGGCAAGCGCTAAAGACACCGGCAGTGGGCTCGGTACGGCACCCGCCGGATATAACGCCGCAACGGCAGCGGCCGGGACATTCGCCTCATCAGACCTGATTAAACCTTCCAGTGGCTCCTTTCTTGTCGGATATTGCTGGAACGGTATGGGTACCGGCGATACTCAGGGTACAAGCTGGCCCAGCAGCGTCCCTCAGCCTAATGTGGGAAATGTCGGCGTAGTCACAAAGATGTCGGTTAAGGTTCCTGTACCTTTCCCCTTCCTTCCTGATTCGATCGACTTCCAGGCCAAGGCGGTGGAACCTGTTGTTTCGATTCCTGCTGGAGCCGATGTGCTTGCTCAACAATCGCAAAAGAGTGTTGCACAAACTACTGGTGTAAACAGTACAAATAACGGACCAGGCAGCAATTCGAGCACTTACGCCGATGCCGCGAATACACCACAATCAACTGACGCGCAGTTTTAACCCACAAGTCAGCAGCAATACCTGTGCCAGCTCATAGCTCATGAGCATTGCCGCTCAGTGAATAACCCCATTTGTTGCCAGCCAGATAATCGTCGAACCAAACAAGATCCGGTAAATCACAAAAACCAGTGTCGAGTGAGACTTCAAATACTTGAGCATCCAGGCAATCGCTGCATAACTAAAAATTGTGGATACAAGAAGCCCAACAAGCAAACTGCTCGTGGCCGTGCCTTCAAGACGATGTTCCGTCATGTGCTTGAGCTCGAGTAATCCACTTAAGATGATCGCCGGAATACCCAGCAAGAAGCTGAATCGAGCTGCTTCCTCTCTCTTGAAACCAAGGAAAAGCGCCATAGTAAGCGTCGAACCACTGCGCGAACATCCAGGTATCAGCGCCATGGCTTGACCCAATCCAACCAACAAGCCATCTTTGCCTGCTACTTCCGAAATGCCGCGAATGTGCTTGGCTAGCTTCTCCGCCACAAGTAATAGTATCCCCATCACGATTGATGCAGAGCCCACGACAACAAGAGAACGAAGCGGACTGTCGTCCTGCTCCAAAAACGGTTTGGCAATCAATCCTAGAACGCAAATCGGAATAGTACCAATTATTATGGCACCCAACATTCGCAGCTCCTGGCTTGCATAGTTCTTTTCTTGCAATGCTTTCAGCGAACCAGTCGCTATATTCAAAAGATCCTTGAAGAAATAGGTCAATACTGCAAGCACTGAGCCTAACTGGATTACGGCGGAATAAGCCACTCCAGGATCGTTAAATGACGGATCCATTAGGCGCAAAAGCGATGGCACCACGCGTAAATGACCAGAGCTGCTAATCGGCAGGAACTCCGTAAGCCCCTGAACTATTCCAAGAATAACTGCTTCATTTATAGGTATATTGGTAACGCTCATTGTCATTTTTCGCTCGCTTTGTGAATTCTCATTGCTCCGATCCTTTCAGAATGATCATGCCTGTTCATTCTCTGTCTCGCCCTTTGGGCTAATGTCTTCCTCCAGAAGATCATCGTCGTCGTTAATGCCTTCTTCGCCTTCAAGATTATCCTGCCTGGCAGCTTCCTCACCTTCGGCAGGTTCTTGCTTCGCTTTTACAAGACCAAGATTATCTTTGCCGGCTTTAACCCAGCGCGCAAGCGAGCCAGATTCGGAAAGCTGTTTCTTAGCCTCGCGAGTCTTTTGAATTGACTCGAGAACGCGCTCCAGGCTCTCTGTCGTTTCTGGGTCCAATTCGGTGAATTCAGCGCCAAGTTCCGTACGGTTGAGCAACCAGTTGAAGCGACTATTCACTACTTTGACTGTGAGCGGAAGCTCGATATTGTCCACTTTTATCATCCAGCGAATTTGAGTGCCAGGCTTGAAAGCCGCAGCGCAATCGGTTTCCGTTAGGAAAGCAATTCCTATGCGCGAGATGTTTTTGGTATAGAACTTTGCATTGAGCGAACGCCATTCATAACCAAGTAGGCTGGCAGGCACATTCAATTCCAGTCTTAAAGTACTGCGTTTCTGTTCCTGTTTCTGGAACTTTGGCATCGAACATATGATTGCCCGCTCACCAGCAACAAGTTTGCTGGATTCGACTTCCGAGTACCAGACTCCGTTGAAACGATTGTCTGTCGCGCCGCTTACAAACCAGATTTTGGTTCCCGGACCTACCTTAATGTTTGCACCACTGCTGTTTTTCAATGCAACGCAGAGCGAGCGATTATCTTTGGAAATAATGGTGGCACGACCAAACCCTGATCTATCTGGTGATAGTTCGAGCTTTACTTTGTAAGTTTGGCCTTGTTTGAACATATCGCGCGCTCATGGATGTCTAACGCGTATACGATTGATTGTCGGGCTTAGCTCTGAGATCTTTCGTCTTGCATTGCAGAGGTGAATTATCGCATCAAGCTAGTCATTTGTCCCGCGCAGCTTCAATCCTAATTTATAGATATCTGATGATGACCAACCTGATTCCTTTGCCAGCAGACCCGCTGCATCTTTGAGCCTTGCTCCAGCTTGAAGCATCGACTCGAGTCTCTCAAGAACTTCCTCTTGGCTCATGGCGAGCTCTTCTTTTGAAGAACCTTCAAGTACAAGAACGCATTCGCCCTTTAGTGTTCGCTCCCTTGAAACTTGTAGAAGATCCAGAACCCTGCCGCGGATGAACTCCTCGTAGATCTTGGTCAATTCGCGGCAGATGCAGGCTCGCCGGTTGCCCATGATTTCATTTATTTCAGTAAGTATCTTATTTATATCGCTTACTGGTAGAAAGAAGATCAAAGTCCGATCATCAGCTTTTAGAAGCTCCAATCTTTTGCGACGTTCACCTGTCTTGTCGGGCAGGAATCCTTCGAAAGCAAAGCGCTCAGCCGGAAGACCACTGCCCAATAATGCAAGTAGAACCGAACTTGGGCCAGGAACTGGAATGATCTGCATGCCAAGTTCGATAGCTTGCATAGCGAATTTGTATCCAGGATCTGAGACAAGGGGCGTCCCCGCATCTGAAATCAATGCGATTGACTTGCCTTCTTCATTTATTCGTTTTAGCTCTTGTGCTCGAGAAGCTTCGTTGTGATCGTGACAGCTGATAAGGGTTTTGCTTATATTTAGATGACTCAGCAACTTTATTGAAACCCTTGTGTCCTCAGCAAAGATCAAATCGACTTCTTTCAATGCACGTTCTGCACGCTTCGATATGTCTTCGAGGTTACCTATCGGAGTCGCAACTATATACAACTTGCCAGCCATCTCTATACCCCATATTAATTACAGGCTGATGCTCAAATCGCTCTCAGACAAGAACTTGTGGAGCTTAGCATAAATAAGATTAAAGTGCCGATCTCTTGACATATCTGAGTTATCTACAGGCTTATCTACAAGCTGTAGATAATTTAATTGAGCAATTGAGGATGATCATCTTGCGAAAAAATTGATTTGCTTATCCATGCCATCAATAAAGAAAATATAGTTCTGATCTTTTCTCTCATGCTGTAAGATTGGCTTGCTCAGCTGAAAATATGGATCCAGTGCTCGATGTACAAAGCAGCTAAAAGCAAATCAGCAAAAAAGCGAATTGCAAATTTTCGCCTGGAAGTATCCCGTGTAATACTCGGTAACCTACTTCATATGGCTCGCCCCACAGGCGATATAGAGCATATTGCTAATATTGCCGAGCTATGTGAGCAATATAGCTTGCTTATCGTTTTAAACTGGCTTGCCACCAGATATGGTTTGCCTTTATGCAAAACGTCTATATTCCAGGATATCGATAGCAAGCGTTTTCCTTTGCTGAGCTGGGCTTCACTAGCGAACAGATATCCACTGCAATTGCATCATGATTGCAGGGAATTTATTTCAGCCTGCGCAGATTTATGCTCATATCTGGATGATACTTTTGACGCAGAAATCGAACTGGCTGGAGATATTCACCAGCAAATCATTTCCTCACCTCTCAGGCTCAATGATCAGGGCAATTTTTATATAGAACTGCAATCCGATGATCGATCTAAAGGTGAGTTCTATACACCTGCCTGGGTCGCTGATATCGCTATAAATGATTGGATTGAATACAGCCATGCCAATCTTCTTGATAGTTGGCGTGAGAATGAACTTGAGAAGCTACCCTTGATTTTTGATCCGGCGTGCGGAAGCGGCAACTTTTTGCATGCGGCAATGCGAAGGTATATCGATAAGGTATCTGAGCCTGGCCGACTTTTCTTGCTCGCGGGCAATACCTTGTTCGGAGCCGACCTTGACGGCAGGGCGATAGAACTTGCCAAACTTTCGCTTCTTATACTGCTCAGTCCTGCCTTAAATAAACTCGCTGTACCTGAACGAGAGACAGCGATTGGGCGTTTGATGGATAACCTGGACAAACATATTACTCAGACCGATAGTCTGCTTTCCTTCTGCGCTGAAAATCCGCAAAAAGTTTTTGATTTGATTATCAGCAATCCCCCTTATATTAGTTTCGGTTCGAGGGATCAAGCCCAGATTAACCCCGCCTGGCAACGGTATTTGAAGGCTCGTTTTCCGGCTTCCAGCGAGTACAAGCTGCGATTCACATCGTTATTTCAAGAAATAGGAATAGATTTGACTGCCCATAAAGATGGACAAAGCATATTTCTCGTCCCTGACGCATTTCTTACAGGCAGTTACTACCAGAAGCTTCGCAATCTGATCCTGGAGAAAGTGGAAATTATTGCGTTGACTGAACTGCCGACCGATACCATATACGGTGCAACTGTCGGCCGCTGGTGCCTGGCGCATTATAGAAAAAAGAGCGGGGATCGATCAGCAAGCGGGAGCTCCGGGATCGCGGGCGTCCCGCCCGCATCCAGCAAGGATCCCACCATTATCCTGAAAAGTCTGCTTGATCGAGATAAGGAATCCGAGAAATTCCTCATTCCCCAATCCATGCTGGTCAGCAAAGATAGACAACGCTTCCAACTACTGTTCTCGAAAACCGATCTCGAAATCGTCAAACATTGCTCCTCTCTAAACTGGCTAGGTTCCCAATTAAAGGGACACACCGGAATAAGGTCCCGACTGGGGCAAGCGGCTATAATCGCAAAAGAGAAAAAATCGGACAAGTTCCACACAGGAATAGTTTCCGGAGCACAGGTGAGGCCCTTCAGCATTGAATGGCGCGGAGACTGGCTGGAAATCACTTCCGAAAAGCTTTTTGCCGGAGGCTTCGACAAAAAGGTTATCTGCGGTCCAAAAGTTTTACTCCGACAAACTGGTGACAGTTTGATCGCCGCTGTTGATAAATCTGGTCTGTATCACCTGAACAATGTCCACAGCTTCCTTCCATTGAACGGCGATGAGCGTGATTGGAGAGCATACTATTTCTGTTGTCTACTGAACTCAGAATTCTATCGTTACTTCTATAGACTAAAAACCCGAGAACATAAGCGAGCTCTTGCTCAGATAGACATCGAAACAGTCGAACATATGCCTCTGCCTGAATCTAATAGAAGGATCGAACTAGAACTATCCCGCATTGGACAGTTATTGTCTGAGAGTGCGGAGCCTTCTCTCTTGCTTGAAATGAATCGCCTGGTTTTCGAAATGTTCAATCTAGAAAAAGTCTGCATAGCTCAGATCAAGAATTCATTAGCAGCTCAAGATGGAAACGGTGTGCCCGAACTTTCGGGTACCTGTGCCATATTCTAAGGAAAGAATTCAGCCGGGGCGCTAAACTATCGAATCGAAACAGAGATGACTCAACGTTAGCAGACTGAATAACTCCCCATGACAATACGAAAATTGCTCTCTTACTCGCTGGTTCTTTCCATCGCTTGTGCTACCGCTGCTCCGCATTGCGCGTTCTCAATTGGTGCAAAGAAAAATGCTGACGCGCAGCAAGAGAATATGGAGATTCGCGACAAATGGGCTTTGCTTATCGGAGTTAATCGCTTCAGCGATAAGAGCATTCCGGCGTTGAAATATGCTCAAAAGAGTTCAGGCGACATGGCGCGGGCCTTGAAAGACCCTGACACTGCACACTTTGCTCTCGATCATGTTCTTGTGGTGAACGGTCCTGATGCAAACAAAGCTTATATAGAACAGGCATTTAACGAGTGGCTATACAAGAAAGCACTTCCGAATGATCTCGTCGTAATTTATTTCAATTCTCGCCTGGCTCAAGATCCCAATGGAGAAATGGTTGTATGCGCAAATGATACCAGGCTCGCGGACCCGGCAAAGAGCGGAATAAAGATTGCTGATCTGCTAAAAGAGGCGCGCCAGCGGATTGGTTCGCCTCACATAATCTGCATGCTTGATACTTCGCCTGTTGGAAATAGTCTGGACAAACCTGCCCATGATACGAAATGGCTGGCGGCAAATTCTGGAGTGACGGTATTCTCTGCAGCAGAGCTGATGAAGCCTTCCCTGGATGATACCGCTGGCATGCAGAGTTTGTTCGTACATTGTTTTCTTGATGCAGTAAAAACTGGTGGCGGCAATTATCCTCTCGCCATGGTCGCCGAGTATGTCTGGCAGAAAGTTCAGGAACTAAGCAAGCAGATCGAACCAGCCGGACAGGTGCCTGTTCTCGTGCAATCAAACGAGCAATCACAGACACTGAGCATCCCGTTGGGTATTATGGTGAAAAGTTCTCTGCCACCAAAAACGGTGGCTATTGGCCACCCTGTTGATAATTTAGGTATGGATCATCCAAATATTGTTGCTCCTACTTCAGCGATAAATAAGCCTGGGATAGTCATCCAGTCGAGGAACCAAACTACAGGTGCTGGAAAATTGCAGGCAGGGAAACAAACGGCTAATTCTCGCCCGCATGCTGGTCCCGTGGCGGCTGCTGTCTCTGGTCCCAACAAGAAACCAGTTCAACAACAATTACAGCAAGCTGCAAAAAACAATGGTGTACTGGCTAGTACAGACGATAGTGATGAGGACGATATCGATTCTTCTCTCGATCTGCGCCCCTACATTACGAAGATCAAGCAGGACATTCAAAAGAAGTGGCAGGCTCCAAAAGGCTTTGAAAGCCGACATGTTACAACTATGTTCAGTATCAATCGCGACGGCAGCATCACAAACGCTTCTGTTGTTGAAGGATCCGGCAATGAAGATATGGATAAATCTGCTCTAGCAGCATTGCAGGCTGCATCGCCCCTGGATCCTTTGCCGAAAGGTGCACCAAAATCTGTCGACATCAAATATGTCTTTGATTGGAAAACCAGGCTGGGCAGCCAGTAATGCCGGGCATTATTTCTGCTGATTATCTTTGCTGTTTGCTGGAGGCGTGATGGGAACGGAAGAAGATGATTTCTTCAATTCTGCGCCGGCGCAGTCTGCTCTTCCTTCACAGCCAGCTCAAACGGCGCAGCCAGCTCAAACGGCGCAGCCAGCTCAAACGGCGCAGCCAGCTCAAACGGCGCAGCCAGCTCAAACGGCGCAGTCCGCTCAGACGGCGCAGTCCGCTCAGACGGCTCAGTCCGCTCAGGCAGTGAATCCGGCGCCAGTATCGGATCGGCCTGCAAGCAAGAAAATGATTGGTTCAGGTGAATCTGCTAAAGAAGAACTAGCGGTTCGTCCGTTCCAGGCTGCTGCATCCCAGGCTCAGGGAACTTTCGCGTCTTCGGATGCCGGTTTCGCGTCTTCGGATGCCGGTTTCGCGTCTTCAGATGCCGGATTCGCGTCTGCAGATTCTGGCTTCGCTTCTGCGGATTCTGGCTTCGCTTCTGCGGATTCTGGCTTCGCTTCTGCAGATTCTGGCTTCGCTGCTGGAATTGACAGTGCCTCATCCGGCAGCGCCAACCAGGAAAAATCTTTCGAGTCATCAATACCCCCTGCATTGAGAGTTCTTCTCGGTCATTACTTTGTGATTGCACAGAAGCTGCTTTTCTCACCGCAAAAGTTCTACAAGGAAATGGACCTCAGTCCTGGCTTATCCGAACCAGTTTGTTTTCTGGCAGTCAGCGCCCTGGGAACTGCCGTATTGAATGCAGTTTTCCATGGATTCAACCTATTGAAAATTCCAGGGGACGTAATAGGGCAGACGCTTATTACATTTGTCGTCGCCGGCATCTCTTACATGATGGCTAAAGGCATGGGTACTAAAGCCAGTTTCACAATCGTATTCAAAATCTTCGCTTATTGCAGCTGTCTTAGTGTCCTAAGCCCGGTACCTGGTCTGGGCATGCTATTGCCCGTATATGGGTTGGTGCTGCAGTTTCTCGGGCTTCGAGAGCTCGTAAAAGTGAGCTTATACCAGACCTGTACCCTAATGTTTTTACTTTGCTTCCTTCAGGTGATTATCAGTCTGGGGCAGCTTTTTAGCCATTGAGGGCGCTAATTTTTACTCATTTAAGGCTGTCACTACGTAATAACCGCATTGACGATCAGATGTGCAAGGTTTAAGGTAGAAATGGTGCTGTAGAAAACACCTGTCAAGAAGAAAAAGTCAAAGCGTTAGAGCGATTTGGGAGAACGAGGGGTAGATATGAGCGGGGAATTCGGCGAAAGTTTCAAACCCAACACCAAAGGTGTAGAGGGAGCAAAGCACGAGGAAGCTGAAGAAAAGCACGATCCTTTTGCAGATGCTCGTGCTCTCAAGGGACCGGACACAAGCGCTTCGGACAGCAAGAACGACAAGGCGGCTGCTAAGACCGACGACGTTCAGGCAGCGACGAAAAAGCTTTATGACCAGTCATACAACGAGAAAGAGCATGGTCCGTACCATGAATACCTGGCTAACAAGTTCTCGCCTGAGCAAAATGCGGCGATGTTTGAGAAGCTGATCAATTCAGCTCAAAGTAAAATCAATGCAAGTGCTCATTTTGATGCCACTGTTGCTGATGCAAGTCAGTCTCAAGTAGCAAATCTAATGGCCTCATTCAATAAAGTGGTTGAAGAAATCAAAAAGAATGGTGGCATGGCTTAGAGCTTAGCTGCAACTAAGAAAAGTATCGGTCCTCGTTTGAAAGAACGGGGACCTTTTTGTTTGCCTATTGCTAGCCGCAGGAAGGCTGAGAATGCTGAGCCGCAAATCCTCAAAAGGGCTGGATCTACAGACTCGACTCGGCATTTCTGATCTCACTTGCTTAACAAATGAGAAAGCTTATTTGGTGTGCCTTTTGGTGCTGTGCTAGAATAACCAACCGTTATTTGCATAAAAAAGTTGGGATTCCTAGCCGTGCCTAGAATTAAATCTGCTGTCAAAAGAGTCGAAGTTACCGAGCGCAACCGTGAACGTAACAGAGCCTGGCGCTCATCAATTCGTACCGCCAGAAACAAAGTTGAAAATGCTCTGGATTCGAAAGATGCCAATCTCAGCGTTGAAGCGCTGAAGGGTGCATATTCAACCATCGATCGCGCTGTTGCCAAGGGTGTTTTGCATAAGAATACTGCCGCCCGTCGCAAAGCTCGTCTCGTCAAATTAATGCGCAAAGTCAAAGGCGCATAGTCCACGAATATATTTTGCGTATCCTTTATATACGCAAGTATTCATGGCTGTTTGCAATTATTTTCAGCTCTATAATTTGGCCTGCTTTTAACAGGCGTTTTGCAATAAAATACTTTGTCTAAGCTATGCTTGCGACAGGGACATTGTTGCGAGGAAATAATTTTGGAAATTGACACTTCGCGGCCGCCCGAGGCCTTGCCAGAATCTGCATCAATGCAAACCGAAGCACCAGATCTGCGCGAAATCAGGGGTCCCGTTCACTTCATCGGAGTGGGTGGTATTGGCATGTCTGCACTTGCCAGGCTCTTGCTTGCGCAAGGTACTCCCGTCTCAGGTTCGGACAAAGCAGAAAGTCCGATCACTGATGAGTTACGCAGTCTTGGCGCTGAGATTTTCATTGGACACAAAGCAGATAATGTCGGCAAAGCCGAAGCGATCGTCGTCTCTACCGCGATAAGCAAAGAGAACCCCGAGATAGCCAGGGCGCATGAAAGAAACTTGCCAATCTTTCATCGCTCTGAAGTTTTGGCCTATCTTACCGGGAAAAAGCGCTTGATTGCGGTTTCCGGTACGCATGGGAAAACGACTACAACCGGCATGATTGCTCAGGTTTTGCTTGAATGCAAACGCGACCCATCAGTTGTTGTTGGTGGCATATTCGCATACATGAAATCGAATGCGCATGCAGGCAAGGGCGAGTTTTTCGTTGCTGAAGCTGACGAAAGCGATCGCACACATGCAACGCTGGCTTCTGAAATTGCGTTGGTAACAAATATCGAGCCCGATCATATGGAGAATTATCCGGGTGGTATGGAGCAGATACTTGCCACCATGGCTAGTTTCGCAAATAAAGCTCGACAGGCAGTTGTGCTCTGTCAGGATGATGAGGGCTGCAAAAAATTAGCTCCATTACTGACTGGCAAAGTCATTACATACGGAACTAAGACTGTTTCGCCCGCCGCGGATTACACGCTTGAACTGGTATCAAATGAAGAGTTTAAGGTGTACAAAAACGGAAGCTTACTCGGTAATGTGATTATGCAGGTTCCGGGCGTCCACAATAAAATGAACGCACTGGCATCGCTCGCAGTATGCATGGAATTGGGATTGGATTTCGACGAACTTTCGCAGGCAATTGCTCAATTCGGCGGAGTGGCTCGGCGCTTTGAGCACGTGGGTGAAGCTCATGGAGTGCTCGTGGTGGATGACTATGGGCACCATCCTACGGAGGTTCGTGCCACACTACAAGCAGCTCAGCAGTTCAAGTCGAAAAGAGCCGCAAAAGCAGCTCATCCGGCAAGAATAGTTGCCGTGTTCCAGCCACACCAGCCTGGCAGATTACGCGACTTGTGGAAAGAATTTTGCGATGCATTTTCTGATGCTGATTTGCTCATCCTCACTGATGTTTATGTAGCTCGCGGAGGGGCGATTGAAGGAATAAGTTCAGAACGCTTTTCGCGTGAAGTGAAACACTCAAATGTTGTGTATCTGGGAGGTCCGGTGGCAGGGCTCCCGGCTTTAATCAAACCCCATCTGCAGCAGGGAGACATCGTGCTTACCATTGGGGCTGGCGATATAACTAATTTAGGCAAACCACTTCTGGCTCTCTTATCAAAGCAAGGACTCGATGGAAGAAGCTAGCAATATTCCAATGTGGCGCTTTTCCACGATGAAAGTCGGTGGAGAGGCTCAGCGCCTCTGTCAACCTGCATCTTCGCAGGAGTTATCGCAGCTAATTGAACGCTTGAAGCGCAACAGTGAACCATGGCATATTCTAGGTGGTGGCTCAAACACGCTGGTCTCATCGGAAGGAGTAGAGGGTACTGTAATACGCATGACCCAGATGACGAGCCTCGCTACGCCAGAACCTGGCATTTTGATCGCAGACGCGGGGGCACGTTTGCCGCATTTAGCTAAGTATGCGGCCGGATTGGGATTGTCAGGACTTGAATTTGCTGTAGGTATTCCGGGCACCGTTGGTGGTGCAGTTGTTATGAACGCCGGTGCACATGGAAGCTGCATGGCCAACATCGTCGAATCTGTTGAAGTACTCAATTGCGAGACGGGTGAAATAAAAACCTGGAGCCATGCTGAGCTCAAGTTTGTCTATCGCAATTCAGCAATAGACCCTATGAAGCATATTGTTGTGTCTGCCCGAATGAATCTAAAGGAAGGAGCAGCAGAGGAAATCAAAGCGATTACTCAGCACAACGAAGAATACCGCTGGAGGACGCAACCGCTAGGTTGGCCCAACTTGGGGAGTACATTTAAGAATCCTGCTCCGGACAAAACCGCAGGCTTCTTGCTTGATCAATCCGGAGCAAAACAATTCAAAGAAGGCAATGCTGCTGTCTCGGCTATTCATGCCAACTTTGTCATCAATCTGGGCGGCGCTTCTACTTCCGAAGTAGTAAATTTACTTCGAAAAATGCAAGATACAGTTCAAGAAAAATACGGATTGCGCCTGCATCCGGAATGGAAAACGCTCGGCAAATTCTCTGCAAATATTTCTGAAATCTGGAATGGTGAAGGCTAATGATGAAAACTAATCTGGCAATAAATAAGAAGACGCGCGTCGGTGTTTTGTGCGGCGGTCTGTCAAATGAGCGCGAAGTCTCCCTTCGATCGGGCAACAATTGCCTTGCGGCGTTGAAACGGCTTGGATATGACAATGCAGAATTGATTGACGTAGGCAAAGATCTTTCGCAGGTCTTGCAAGAGAAGAAAATCGAGATCGCGTTTATGGCATTACATGGTCGCTACGGCGAAGATGGTGCCGTCCAGGGCTTGCTCGAATTACTTGCTATTCCTTATACAGGTTCGGGAGTACTTGCAAGCGCACTTGCTATGAGCAAACCATTGACGAAAAAATTGCTGTCGGCCAATGAAATTCCTTTTGCTCCAACAATAGTGATTACCGATAGAGAACGGGCAAAGTTAGATGAAATTCTTGCATCAATCGATTGGTTACCGGTTATGGTCAAACCATTGAATGAAGGATCATCCGTTGGTGTGCTCAAAATAAGCGAGCGAAATGAAATCAAAGGAAAAGTGATTGAAACTCTCGAGCAGTTTGGTGGTGTATTGCTTGAAAAATATATTACAGGTCCCGAAATCACCATTGGTGTGCTGGAAGAGCCGCCTGCAACCCGCAACGGCAAGGATATCTGGGCGTTGCCTGTTCTTGAGCTTCGTCCAAAATCAAAATCTGGATTCTATGACTATGAGGCGAAATACACCAAAGGTATGACAGAATTCGTGCTGCCAGCCGAATTGCCTGAAGATCTGACAAAGAAGTGCCAGGAGCTGGCAGTCGTGACTTTTCGTGCGCTGAACTGCAGCGGTTACGCTCGCGTCGATATGATGGTGGGTGAAGGGCAGCCATATGTTCTTGAAGTAAATACCTTGCCGGGAATGACTGACACCTCTGATCTTCCCGCTATGGCACAGGAAGCAGGAATTGGCTATGACCAGCTGGTTGAGCGTATCTTGATGAGCGCGGGATTGGATAAATAGTTCGGCTGTAAGATAGGGGTCCGTCAAATTTATTCCGATATCGGAATAAATTGGGCCGTAAGATAAGAGGTCCGTCAAATTTATTCCGATATCGGAATAAATTGGGCCGTAAGATAAGAGGTCCGTCAAATTTATTCCGATATCGGAATAAATTGGGCCGTAAGATAAGAGGTCCGTCAAATTTATTCCGATATCGGAATAAGTTGAGCTGTAAGATAAGGGGTCCGCCGAATTTATTCCGATATCGGAATAAGTTGGGCTGTAAGATAAGGGGTCCGTCGAATTTATTCCGATATCGGAATAAATTGAACAAACAGTAGCCGTCCTGGCAAAACAACCACGCCTGCAAACAAGCGAGGTTACTTCATATCAAAACGGTCGGATCAGGCGCTTTCTAACCAGGAAATTTGTCCAGGTACACGGCTGGCGTAGCTGCCAAATTCCGGCGGAAGACTATCTGACTTATGGTCTAATTTGCTTGCAATTACATTTGTTGCTTCGACCGCTTTCAAACGAGTTAAGCGATCTGGGCAGGAATCAGAGATATATCGAAAAATGCGTTGAGCTGTCAAAAATTGCTGAGTTCTGTAATAACAAGCAGCCAGGAGTAATCTGGCGTCCCAGTTGCCGGGCTCGTAGTCCAGGATTTCCGTCAGCGCAGGTATCGCTTCGTTATACTGTTTCGCTTTATACAGGTTAAGGGCTTTGAGTGCTACGGTTGCATCTGCATTGTGAGTGTTGAACGTAATTTCCATGTGCTCTTCCCTTTCCCCAATTTGACCGACGCCCCTTCGGTCAAAAAATCTATTAATTACCACTTTCGCACCTAGTCAAGAGTCTCGCATCAGTTTCTTGCCTGATTTCGACTCTCGGCTATATGACGGATATGTTTCTCCAACTAGAGAACTGACGTGGCTCTAGCTCATCTGTTCCCAGTACGCGTGATGGGACGCATTCACGAATCCATATTCCTCGGAATAGAAATGCCGCGAGTATTTTCGAAGGCAATCGCACCAATATATTTGCCAAGAATATTCCATAATTTATATGGAGTGAAATTTCAAAATGCATAAGCACGAATGCACAAAAATTCCAGAATTTCGCTTGCCAAAAATTTTCCACATATTGCTTATTTGTGAATTCAAACGGAAATGAAGAAGCTTCGCTAGCTGACTTTCAGCATGTGAAGCCATTCTCAGCACGGATTGCCAACTCTACAATCAAAACCGATCTTATATCTAATTGCGATATTTTTGTGACACGCTTATGGGGAAAGATAAATTCTGAATGTCTCTTGCTCGGCTAAAACCTCAATTCTAGCGGCTTCGCGTAAGCACCATCGGTTTCAATACCATGCATGAAAAGAAAATTCCTGACAAAACTATGGCATCAAGCTTTGGTGGCACAAGCTGATTTGTCAAAACTCCGATGGTTGCCAGAAAGACGAAAACCCAGTACAGGACTTCATCTGCGTATTCCAAATGCTTGCGAATTTCTCTCATTAATCAGTCTCAGTAGAGGTAATTTTCAGTCGCCATGTGCAATAAGTATGCGCTTGATCTTCTACTCATGCAAGCGATTTTCTGCGTATTTCCACTGACAACGGCGAAACAACTGGGGAAATTACGTGTTCAATTTCACACAGTCTCTCTGTTCCAATATCGACAGTACAGCCTGTTTACGGCTTGTCATGGAGGGTTTCCTCAAGTGAAGCTTACACTGAATTAATCCGGTTGCTTCCCTGTCAAATTTGAAAACCACTGCTTTACTTTCTTGACAATAGGTGAGCTGGCACCAGATTCGGTATCACTTGTATTGCTGTTTGATTCCTGGCTGGAATCGCTGTTCTGTTTGCGCGGCTTCAAGTTCATGGTGCGCAGCCTTGCTGCCTGCATAAGCTCTTCTCTTTTTTCCAGCTCCGCCTGTTCCATCTCTTCGTCTATACCAAGATCGGGTATTTCGAATTCAGGATGCAGTTGCTTGTACAACTTAAAGAGCTCATATTGCACAGCTCTGGCTGAGGCTGGACGTTCCTCCTTGTCATGGGAGGTCAGGCGGTAAATTAGCTTGTCCAGAAGTGGCAAAACAGATGGGTTGAAGTGCAGTGGATTACACGGTGTAAGCGGCTTAGGCCTCACTCCAGTGAGCAAGTGATGCATAGTTGCGCCTAGCGAGTATAGATCGCCACGTGGTTCAGGCTTTCCAAAGTACTGTTCTGGTGGAGAATAGCCAGAGGTAATAACGCGGGTCGCTGGTCCATCTTTGGGACCAAAATCCCTCGCAATTCCGAAATCTATGAAAACGACAAGCCCGTCAGGACGGAGCATCAGATTACTGGGCTTCAAATCTCGATAGATGATTGGAGTTTCGAATGTATGCAGGTATTCGAGCACGTCGCAGCACTGCAACCCTATTCGGATCACTGTCTCTGAATCGAGCGCTCCTTCACGACTCACAAGCTGTTCGAGATTGTTGCCCGGTATATATTCCATGACGACGAAGAGACCTTCGTCAGAATAATGATCATCCAGAAATTTGACTATTCCGCGGTGATTTAGTCTGCGTAGAAGGTCGGCTTCCCGCTGGCAGACCTTTATCATTTCAATTTGAGAAGCTAGGTCTTTGCCTTCGTTAATGATTTTCTTGACCACGCACTGCCTGTTATCGTTTTGAAGATCTTCAGCAAGATAAACTTCGCCCATGCCGCCTTCTCCAAGCGGCTCAATGAAATTGAATCTGCTGATCCAGGAATTCTCGTCGTAATCGTCCATTATTTATGACAGGCCGTGAGGTATGACCATGAACTCTAGCCCTTCAAGTACTATTTACCGCGAAAACAAGCCACATTAACGCTCATTTTCTTGACTTCTTTTTTGACTAAAAAAGGAGTTGACATACAAACGTATGGTTGCTATCTTTTGATCATCTCCCCAACGCATACAAAACAAATGACTGAGCCAGGAATAGTGAACTGTTCCGCGGCCGCGTCGATTCGGAGGAAAAACTTATGAGTATGGTAAATGTGTCACTCGTTGGGAATCTCGCCCGCGCACCAGAGCAGATTTGCTTCGCCAGTGGCAAGATAAAAACCATTCTGGTTATCGCAGTTTCTGCGGCCCAGAAAAAGCAGGAACAGCAAAAAGGCAACGAAACAGCTGCTGATTTCTACAGAATTGAGACATGGGGTAAGCTTGCTGAGCTTGCACAAAAGTACCTCAATAAAGGCAATCAGGTCGGTGTTTCCGGAAGATTGATTATGGAACACTGGGTTGATCGAAACGGCCAACAGCGCTTAACACCAGTTGTATCGGCTACCCAATTATCGTTTCCGCCGCGTGTAAGTGTTGCGGCTAATGATAACAGCGAGAAAGCTGTTCTTCGTTCTGTGCCAGATTCAGCCGAAATTGAAGCTGCTGCCACAGAAGCAGAGGACGAAAATCTAGAGGAAGATCTTATGTCAGGGGCTAAGGTAATTACTGTTGCAGAGCCGCCTCCACACTATTACGTCGGTTCCTCGCCGTACAGAACACACCGTAGCACGCCGCGCAGAGCCGCTATTTAAAGGGCAAAACTGGAAAGGAGCGAGAAATGAGTACCTTGACTGAATTGGTTTCAGGGGTTCCTCCCTAATTATTTTTACTTGCATGAAATGATTCTGATGCAGCAGTCTAGCTGTCCGGTAGCAAGCCGAGCTACAAGATCAATGAGCACGTCTTGTGCAAAAACGCACGCTTTGCGTAACTTGCTCCACCTTCTACCGGGCAGCTAACCTGCTGCGTTAGTTCCTTTTAGTTTCTACGGACTCTGGGCTGCATTCTTTCGTTGCCAGCTCCGAAACTTCTTTCAATGTGTGTTCAAGATTATTCATGAGTGCGTGAGTGGCGATTCTCCGCCAGAATGGGAACCTGATGTCCGGATCAATTGTTGATGTTAAAGAAACGATTGTCGAGTTTGGTTTTGGTCCAGCACTCAAAAGCCAGGTACCTGCAAATTGATGCAGGTGGTTTGAATTGAGTAATTTATATTCTAATCGCCTAAGCGGCAAAATCTCATCTTCTTCATAAGTGCAGAAAGTGTCTCCAAGAACAGGCATTGCTTCAAAGACTTCTTTGATGACTGCGGTTTTTCCATTGTAGGAAAGCATTTTTCTTCGCTGTGAGTCTGATTGGCGGCGCTGTTTTATGGCTTCCCATACTTTTGCTGGTGCGACGTCAATTTCTTCTGTTAGTGTAATTTTCGGTAAGGACTCCTTATTGTCTGTACTTGCAGGCTCTCCCGACTGCTTCACTGCAGCATTTCTCGACACAGAATCCGATTTGATTTCGTTGGGTGTTGCATTAGTGCCGACGCTTGCCTTAGCAAAACTAGCTGGGCAGATGTAGGTATTTGCTATTAGCAAAGAACAGACAATGCTCTTGAAATTCATCAGCAACTTTCCCTTCACGACCTATGGACCGATACTATCGCAGGGACTGTAAGGGGTTCGTGAGGACTATAGCCAACAAACTTCGCAGAATCGTTCAGGCAGCGCTGATTAATCCTCGTTTCATTGCCTCGACCACCGCTTCCGTTCGGTGCTTTACGTCTAGTTTCTCGAATATGTGTTTTATGTGGGTTTTGATCGTTTCTGGGCTGATAGACAAATTTTTTGCGATTTCACTATTGCTGAGTCCGTCTTTTACAAAATCCAGCACTTCACGCTCGCGCGAGGAGAGAAGCAGTTGATTTTGATTTTGAAGATTCTTTTGCATGAATTGTTTGGATGAAGCAAGCCCCGCCTTGAAATAGATCGTTGAACCGGCGTCCAGCCAGAAGCCACCACTTGCCACAGATTCAATTGCGAGCATCATATTGCTGCTTAGCGCTTCTTTTCGGCAAAAACCATCTGCTCCGGCTTTTAAAGCTGAGTAGAACCTGTCTGCGTCTGTATCATGGATCAAAACAAGGACTCGAGTTCGGGGTGCGCTCTTTTTGATGCTCTCGATTAACTGTGCGCCACCAATTTTTGGAAACGTCAAATCGACTATCACCATATCTGGTGACACTGAGTTTATGTATTGGATAGATTCTTCATCATCATGCCGAGATTGCCCAATCAGTTCGAATCCCGACATCTGTTTAATGAGTGAACTAAGTCCCAAATACAATAATTCGCTTTCAACGCAAATCAGGACTCTCGTGTGCTTGGCTCTCATGGATATTCCTCCGGACTCAATCTGCAGTAATCTTCGATGGTTTTCAGTCCAGGAAAGCTCATCTAAATACATCATTTCATTTGCGCAGAAAGACAACATCAATCTTCAGATTGAAGTGGTAAATAGGTCAATAAACGTCTCGGCTATAACCAGAGACATAGATCGTAGGCTATAGTTGTCTATAACGAATGGCGAATTAGTTGAGAAAATCTCAACATAACTGAAGAGTTGCAATTCTTAGTCAACCTATCTCGTCTATAAAATGACTATAACCGCGGTTATAGCTATCTCCTGGCGCGCAAAAATTTGGCGATCGCTTGAGAGCGGTCATCAACATCCATTTTTCTGATGCAATTGCTTATGTGGAGTTTGACGGTCTTTGGGCTTATTGAGAGCCTCTCAGCGATCTTCAGTCCACTCAACCCTTCACTCAGGAGAGTCAAAATCTCCTTTTCGCGGACAGACAATCCAAAGCTCGCCCGGTCGATGCTTGGTTGAACTTGAGAGGCAGAGATAAGGCAATCACGCCCTGCTCTCTTTAAGAGGTACCTTGAAAGCAAAGGACCAATCCATGCGTAGCCTTCACCAATGGCTTTTATCGCTGCGAAGAGCTGATAGGTAGGCATTTGCCTTAGTTCATAACCGTCTGCTTCAAAGCTCATCGCATTCCAGAAATCCTGTTCCTCCTCCAGAAGAATCAATGTTTTCACCGCAGGGTAATCAAGCTTGATGCCGCTCATAAAATTGCCAACATCACCATCGGGCATGCGGTTTTTGAGCAACAAGATACTCACATCATTCTCTTTAATCATCTGCGCTGCAGAAGCCAAACCTGCTGCCTGCCCAATTACATTGCCGCCAAGTGTATTTGCAAGCACATGAAAAAGACCGGCTCGAATTAGATCGTTATCGTCTACAAGCAGTAAGCGGTGTCTTTGCACAGACTAACCTTTGTGAAAGTAATTCATCCTATGAGTTTAATATAGCGCTTATTCTGCGGTCAATCAGGCGAAATTGAAACTTCAAAGTTACGTCGCGACAATTGCATATCCGATCGAGGTCTTCCCTCACTTCGGTTTGTTATATGGTGAACAATTGTAGTCTCTTATGCATTAGTTGCACAGAAACTTGTCAGCTGCAGCAGTCTTCTAGCTACGCTGAGACTAACTCTTCGCTGGTTTGTAATTGCTGAGCTTGACAGAAACAGAGAAGAAAGGCTCAAAGAGCCTTCCTTCTCTGCGGGGGAGCAAAACTAGCGAATTACTTTTGTGCGCGCAGATGAGCCAAATGTGCAGCTCCGACATGATTTCTTACATCGTCTGGAGCAAAAGAGCTCGACCATAATTCGTGCAGACTCAAGTTCTTGTCCAAATAGTCAGAACCCGGTCCCCAGAAATTATCTAGAGCTATTCCATCAGTGTTGGCATCGAAATCGTTAATGCAAAGCACATGCAACTGCTGTGTACTGTTGTTTTGCGCCGATGCATAAATTAGCTTGTTGTCTTTCAACATAAGCATTCCCCTTTTCGGATTGAGCAATTCACTGCTCATGTTCAGGGAAATTATGGCTGGCAACTGACCGCTTGCTTTAAGCTCACTAAGTATATTTTTCAAAGACGCTTCATCGGAAAAGCTGATGACTGGTTTGTGGCATCTTTTACTTTTGTGAGCAAGTAAAAGTGGAGCATCATTCATCTGTGTTATGAGCTTGTATGCCTCGTTAATGCACTCTATTGTTAAGCACGGTCCTGACGCTGGGAAAAGCAAATCATCTGCGACTACTTGCTCGACAATATTATCAGCCCAGTAAATTAGTAATCGTTCGCCGGTGTCCTTGCTGTTGTTTGGCAGATTGGAATAGTCTTGCACATATCGAAGAGACCCCACTGGAACTTTCATTCCTCTTGGATCCGTGGACTGTGCTTGCCAGTAAATATTCGCAGCAGCAATTTGAAAGACCTGGCTTGCAAAAGATCTGTATTGAGCTCCTGGACGGAAAATTCTTGCTTCCCTGTCAGGTGTTAGATTTCTTTCGTCGATTATGATCTGTCTGCCGCCTGGAAGTACTAATCTGCCATTCCATGCGTCCAGCACAACTTTGCAAATGATAGATGGATGTTTAATCGCCAAATATGATTGAAGCGACGCTAGTGCACAGGTATTGTGATTACCTTGATTGATCTGAGAAGGATCAGATAAATCAAGTAACAAGTGCCAGCAGAGCATGCTCAGGTTCTCGGACTTCTCGCTTTGAGAATTATCTATTGCTTCCGACAATATTTTGTAAGAACGCGCTATTTCCTCAGTTTCGCACTTTTTGTTCTGCTCGAACCTGGACATGCATGTCTCGATAAGTTCAGCCGGCAAACCCATACTTTCTTTAATTCTGCTTGCGAGCTTTGTTCTTGCAGCAATTTCTGTTCCTTTGACCTGCTTCGCCCAGATCGACATGGCTTGCGTTGGTGAACTGATTGCAATAGTATCGCTTAAACCATTCTTTTCAATGGAACTTGGAGCAGAAATACTGACTGGGTTGTCGGGAACCATTGGATAACCCTGAGCCTCCGCTGTTTGAGTGAGAATAGCCGTGGCTACCAAAGTGCTGACGCTAAGTTTTCTTAGTTTGGAAAAAATTGCCATGACAAATTCCTCCCATGCCAGCGCAAATGATCGGCACAAGCTGAGCGGCTTCCTGCCGCCAGTATTGTTTTGAGTGTCTTTGCTATTTGATTTTTGAAGAGAGCTCGCAGCAGCTGTTTCTGCTGAATGTCTCTTTTATTTCTCGATTGTTTATACTGTTGTATTTTCTCGAGCTATCTAAGACCTACTATCATTCAATCGCTTCGTGGCAAATATTACGTCACCAGAAAAGGGGCATCGCAGAATGATATTAAAGGGTCAAGCTATCATCCTGCTGAATTAGAATCAGTGGTAAATGGGGATAGCTCTATCCCCGAAATGGTGAACAAACAAATCTGTGGTTTATTCGCAGATATTTCGCAGAAGGGCTACTTGCTGCGCTCGAATCTGCGATCATTATTAACGAAGCCCGGGAGCGCCGGCGGCTCGCCGGCTTCTAAAGGATCGGGTCGATTTTGCCGGCAAAAAGCCGGCGAG
>JBIKOL010000177.1:0-17159 GCA_044358055.1 Obscuribacteraceae bacterium (SeqCode) | reverse complement strand
GGAGCTTTTGCGTTAACGGGATGTTCTAAAGATAGTCAGGTGAGATACTCTCCACCAATTGGGTGAGTCGTTCGAGTTTTTCCTCTAATTGCTTTGCTGGATCGCTCCTGCGATTTCTATATCCATTTAGATTCTTTGTGAGCTCATCCTTTAACTGTTTAAGTTCAAGACTCGCTTTCTGGTTCCACTGGCTGCCTGTGCTATCCATCAGTTTCCTCACAGCCAGCAGTTCTTTCTCGTTTGCTGCGGTGATGATCGCCATGCCAATCTGCCTTATGTGCTTGATTCTCTTTATAATCCGTTTCTGGGATGTGCTATCTTCCGAGTCGAGAATGGCAAAGAACTCTTTCAGCTCCGCAAATTTATCGTCAAGGTGTTCCGAAAGTTTGCTTAGCTGCTCTTTTAATTGCTGGCGAGCTTCCTGGTCAAAGGCATCTCTCTGCTCTTCCAGCGCAATTCCCACTGCACTGAGCCTCTGCTTATTTTGCTCGAGAGTTACATTGATTTCCTTGAGTGAATCTAAAGCTCGGCTTTCAAGCTCCTGGCTAAACGCCTGTACAAGCGAATGCATCATTTCTCGCGCCCGGGTTTGCTGCTCACTTTGAAATGGTAAGCCATGTTCCGCTAGTAGTTTTTGCAGGGTACGCTTATATTGTTGTTCCGCTGATTTCTCTCTCAATACAGCAGCGTCGCTTAGTCTTTGTTCGTGTAGTTCCAATGTTTCAAGCTGCTGATCACAGAGGCGTTGAATTTCGTGGCATTTGCTGTTAACCAGGTCATCCAGACTAGACTCTGAGTTGGAGCAATAGTTTTTGATCTGCTCAAGCGTGAGCTCTAAGAACTTTGTATGCTCCTCAATCTTATTTTTGTTCCATTCCCTGAGCTTATTCAATTCCTTCTTTGTATGTTCGCCCAGGGCTTCACCGATATTGCTATCGAGAAGTTGAACTAGTTCTGTTTTGTAATTGTTTGCGAAACTATCAGCAGCCTGATCCATTTGATTGAAATGCTTATATATGCCTGCCTCTGTTTTCGCTGATTCTATGAATGAATTCAAACTGTCTAATTGAGTGTTCAGTTGTGACTTATAATTTGCCACTGTATCTTTAAGCTTTGTCTGAGCCGCTTCTGTATCTGCTTTGAGCTTTGAAATTACGGTTTCTCGACGTTTCAAGACCTCAAAATTTATGCTGTTATCTAGATTTCTCTTTTCAGGTAGCAGTGCCGATATTTTTTCGATGCAAGTCGTCTCGTGCAATGTTGTGAATTGCTCAATCTTCTCAAAGGCGGCTTTCTTCTGCTCATCGAGTTTTCGCAAAGTCGCGTCCAGAGAAACAGGCTTTCGATCTTGCCGCATGCCAGGAGTTTCCGCTACGAGTTTCTCCTCTGCCGCTGCTTTAAGCATTGAATCCGACTCGTCATCAGAGGTCGTATTCAATTTATTGAGCTTATCGACATTGTCTGTGCCTGGAAGCTTGAAACCTTGCTCATTTAGACGATTTTTCATGATTGCGGTCATGTCTTCTGGTAACTGCGAATTTGCAAAAGTACCAGTAGAAGCTTCTGATTTTGTGTGCTCAGTCGTTGCTATCTCAAGCTGTGGGTTCGGCACATCAGGTTCTTTCTCCGATGGGAGTTCTGCAATGGCTTCGTCGTAGCGCTGTTCTTTCTTCGGAGCCTCTTTCTCTTCTGCAGGTATTTGCTCACGCAATTCCTTGTTTTCGGGCTCCGATTTTGACCTCGCGCTTTGAATTGTTTCCAGATCAGAATCCGGCACAGCTTCCGCAGTCTTCGTCTTTTCGGTTTCATCATGCTTAAACGGATTTTGTGGAGCCGCCAGTTTCTCCGGCTCAAGTTCTGGTTTGGCTGATTTTGCAGTCGGACTTTCAAACAATGATCCTATATTGTCATCAGAATCAAATGGTTTGGAAAAATTGAAAAAGTCTGCTTCTTTATCTTCGCTAGAAGCAAAAGGATCGTTCGGCTTATGCCGAGTCTTTGGCTCATTTTCCTGGGCTGCTGAATCTGAATGTAAAACTTGTTCAGACTTGCTTGTGCGAGAGAAAAGATCTGCCAACAAGTCGGCTTCGTTTGCACCATCCTTCTGAAGGTTGCTCGTGAGATTCGCATCAGAAGCATTTTCGAATGCTGGTTTCGCTTTTGTTTCCGGATTGGACTTGGAACTATCGATTGTTTCATCGGTTTTAGAGTCAGATCTGTCCTGTCCAAATGAATTTGCTTTCGCTACCTTATCCATGTCTGCGAACAGATCACCAAGCGGATCTCTGTCCGAAAAGACAATGTCGCTTCCAAAACCACTATTCATGGAATCAAAAGGCGAAGGTGGGCTTGAACCGAATATATCCTTCGCGTCTTCCGTCACGCGTTCGCGCTTCTCATCCTCGACTTTCGATTCCGACTTAGGCTCTTCCTTGACGAGCTCCTCGACTTTCGATTCCGACTTAGGCTCTTCCTTGACGAGCTCCTCGACTTTCGATTCCGATTTAGGCTCTTCCTTGACGAGCTCCTCGACTTTCGATTCCGACTTGGGCTCTTCCTTGATGAGATCTTCGACCTTCGATTCTGCTTTAGGCTCGTCTTTGAACAAATCGTCGACAGCTGAACCAGAGCCAGGACCTTCCTTGAATAGATCGGCGGCTTTCGATTCCGACTTTGACTCTTCCTTGACGAGATCCTCGACCTTCGATTCCGCTTTCGGTTCGCCTTTGAACAAATCGTCGACAGCTGAACCAGAGTCAGGACCTTCCTTGGGGGGCTCCTCGACTTTCGATTCCGACTTGGACTCTTCCTTAACGAGCTCCTCGGCCTTCGATTCCGCTTTCGGCTCGTCTTTGAACAAATCGTCGACAGCTGAACCAGAGTCAGGACCTTCCTTGAATAGATCCTCGGCTTTCGATTTCGGCTCGGACTCTTCCTTGACGAGATCCTCGGTTTTCGATTTCGCCTCATCAGGCTCTTCCTTAACGAGCTCCTCGTCCTTCGATTCCGCTTTCGGCTCATCGTTGAACAAATCGTCGACAGCTGAACCAGAGTTAAGACCTTCCTTGAATAGATCCTCGGCTTTCGATTTCGACTCAGATCGTTCCTTGACGAGATCCTCGACATTAGTTTCCGACTTAGGCTCGTCTTTGAACAAATCGTCGACCGCTGAAGAAGCGCCAGGCTCTTCCTTAAATAGAGTCTCGGCTTTCGATTTCGACTCAGATCGTTCCTTGACGAGATCCTCGACATTAGTTTCCGACTTAGGCTCGTCTTTGAACAAATCGTCGACCGCTGAAGAAGCGCCAGGCTCTTCCTTAAATAGAGTCTCGGCTTTCGACCTCGACTCAGGTTCTTCCTTGACGAGATCCTCGACCTTCGACTTCGATTCCGACTCCGACTCCGACTTAGGTTCTTCCGCGAAAAGATTCGTAGACGGCTCAATTTTGCTGTCCGATCTGGACTCGTCCTTAACGTTATCCTTGAACAATCCCTCCGCATCCGCTTCAAGAGCTCCTGCATCGCGACCATTGTCAGCAAATGGATCGTCGGACTTGGCTTTCGCCTTTGGCTCATCGCCAAATAAGCTGTCCGAACTCTTAGCTCCAAAAAGATCGTCAAGATAGCTCTCCTCTTTGGACTTATTTCCAAAGGGATCCTCTGACTTTAACTCAGCTTTTGCAGGATCCGAATTTAGATTAATTGAATCCGTTTGTTTGGACTTTGATGCGGATAAATCATCCCGATCAGACTCCTGCTTTCTCAGAGAAGAGTCAGACTCGGATGAAAGGGTCTCTTTCTTTTGGGGAGGTTCCTCGGCTTTTTGCTTCTTTCGTGGCTTCCTGCTGCTCTGTTTTGTCTTTGCTTCCTTGTTCTTGAGAGAAGGAAGACCAGCCTGATCCCAGAACGCTTCAGCTATCTCCTCAATTGTAGGCTGAGGAGCATCTGTTTCAAGATCCAGAGCAAGCTTTACCGCACTCAAATATGCGTCCATCAAATCTACTTTATCATCAGGATCTCTTTGACCAGCACCGCCATATTCTTTTGCAAGCTTAGCTAGATTCTTCTTTATGTCTTCGCTAATCTCCTGTTTTGGAGAAAGGCGCAAACAAAAAAGTGCGTTGTTGCTTGAGTTGGCTTTACCCGCATGTGTGGAGATAACTCCCTCCATAAAACCAAGCTCGTATTTCTCTTCATCTAGCCAATAAGACATAGGAAAATCGTTGTCTTTGCTATGGATAAGCACAAATCCGCTCGGCGTCAGTTCACGCAGATTTGCATTGAGCATGTCTTCCTTAGCTGGTTCAAAAACAATGAACATATCTCCAATTGCGGCTGTCGAGCAGACCGACTCCGACCACATTTCCGGTGGCAGGCCCATTGAAGGGAGATAAAACTTGAGTTCTTGTTTGAACCCGGACGCATCAAAAGATATTACCGACGAAACAGAACTCACGATGCTGCACCTCCACCAGGGTTGGATTGCATCGCAATTTTTCTCTTGATCTTTTTCTCGACACTAGTCATGTGCTGAAGCAGCTCATCTTCTTGTTTGATCGTCTCCTTCTCTTTCTGATCGATAAGATCATTAACTTTGACCTTGCCTTCAGCTAGCAGAGCCATTAGAGAGTTGCTTGCAGATTGACTCAGAGTCTTAATTTGCTCTTCCTGAATTTTCCTTATTTCGCTCCAGCGAATTCTCAAATCATCTGCCAGCAGGGTAAGTTCTTTGGACAATTCAGCAAGCGCTTTGTCGAGATTGCTGCGCTCATTTGGAGCTCGCTCGGAACTTGTGATCAGATCAAAATATACTCTGTATACCTGCCTTTTTACATCACTGTCCTGGTCTAGCAAAGAAGCCTTTTGTTGCTCTAGCAATTCACCACTTAGTTGTTTGAGCTCGTCTAACCTTCCTGAAACTGCACTGTAACTAGCCTCAAACTCGCTCAGGAGTTGCTTGTTCATTTTGCCGGCAGAATCGGATAGTCTTTCCGTCGAGGAACCCAGAAGCCGCTCGTGAGAAAATTTGATCTCCACTTGTTCTTCTTCGATCTGCTCTTTGATTTTCTGGAATTCGTCTTTTAATAGCTGTGAAATAACCCGTGCCGGTTTTTCTGTTAGACTTAGCCACTTAGCAATTTGCAGTTTGCTTGCTTCAGAAATACTTTCATTTGCTTCACGGGTTTTCTCGACAAATTGCTGAGCCACTACCTGGCTTCGTTTATTCAATTCTTCCGTGGACCTGTCGAACTCAACAGATAGAGATCGTTTGGCTTCTGACTCTGCAGATCGAAAGAGGCTCTGGTTTTCCAGGCTCAGTGAATTCAGCTCCGATAAGAAACGATCAATTTCAGCATCCAACATTTTTCGAGAAAATTCAGATTCAACATTGAGTTCAGCAAAGGAGGATGCCAATCTGTCGAGAGCATTTTGTTCGAAGTTTTTCTGAGAGTGCTTTAGCTCAGCAAGTGCTGCCTTCATTCTTGAAGCCATATTGCTAATGCTGTTTTTTACATATTCCTTTTCCCGATTAAGAACGCCTTCCAGTGAAGCATTGAGTTCGTCTTGTAGCCTTTTGGTCTGCCGCTCCATGTGAGAAGCAATTTGTGACTCAAGTTCAGACATCTGCGTATCAGCAAGTTCCAGCTGTTTTTGTGACGCTTTTTCTGCCAGTTCGTCAACTTGCTTTAAAATGCTCTTGCGTTTAGCCGCAAGACTTTCAAGTCTTGCGAATCCATCTTCGACAATATCTTTTAGCTGCCCTGACATTGCTACTCCTGATCTTCATCCAGCAAAGAAAAAAGCGAATCCAGCTTTGTGGGGTCATCCATTAGCTGTTCTAGGGCGTTAAGCCTTCGGCTGAGATCATCAAGCATGTTTTTTTGCTGTCTTGATATCAGTTTAGCCTCGTTCAAGGCATCAGCAACATGCGTCCCCAATATGTCCATCGATGACTGACTCTCCGACGAAAGTTTGGATCTAAATCTGGCAAACTCGTGTTCAATTGTGGTTTTTCCTTCAGAAAGAGTATCTGTCGCTGAACGTTTTAGCTCTTTCTTAAGGCGTTCTACCAACATGTCAATTGAGGCATCATTTTCAGCATCTGTTAGGGGACTTTGCACCTTCGCATTTTTGACGTTCTTTTCAAATCCAGAAAGCAATGTATTAGCTTTCTCGTTATAAAGACTTACTGATTGCTTAAGTAAATTTTGCAAGTGAGTTTGAGCAAGCTCCATTTTGCTTTCCAAATCATGCTGAATTGATGAGACATCACCTTTATATTTCAGCGAAATATTGGCGAAATGCTTCTCCTCAACACTCAACTGCATCCTGCTGGATTCGTGACACATGTCGGCAAACACTGATGGCAAATCTTGCTCTAAGTTCAATTTTGATTTTATTGTTGCTTGTGCCGCTGCCTGTAGTTTGTTGTACTCTTCGATCTGTCTTTCAGCGTTTTCTGCCTGCCTGCTAATGATTGAAGCTAACGTCGTTTCAAGTGCTTGAGTCTTTTCGCTAACGGCCAAATCCAAACGCTTTACTAGCTTCTCTCTCTGCGCAGTAAGGACTTGCAAACCGATTTCAGTTTCGCTTTTGATAAGTTTTCCATTTCTGCTCAAAACGGCCCTTAGCTCGGATTTTTCTTCGGCAACTGTCCCATGCAGAGCTTCGAGCTGTTCACCTAGTTTGTCTCGCAGAGCCATTTTCAACAGTCCTGCCGATTGAGAAATATCAGTCTCTTTCTTATTCAGACTGGTTTTATAATTCTCAAAATGCACCTGTGCCTCTTTTTTGAAATCAGCAAAAATTTCGTCTACCTTTTCAACAATGGCGGCATTCAAGTTCTCTGATATTGAAAGAACTGCATGCAGTTCTTCGTGTCTTAGCTTAAGGAGATCTGCAATAATCGCGTCCTTTTCTTCGTGCAAGCCTGCAACTTGCTTTGCTACCAGGAAATCTGTTTGCTGGGTTATCTCTGCAAAGAACTCATTTACTTTCGTTTCAAGCGCCAGATTGAGACGCTCAGCCTGTTGGGCGGTCTCTTCAAACTTTTCAGTCATCTCTTTTGCAGCGGCTGCTAGTGCTTCAAGTACTTGCCTGGCTGCGGATGTTTCGCCTTGATTTTCAGACGAGTGTTCTCTTGACATGTTAAAGCTCGTTCTTGTCCCCAAAACCTTATTCCACGTTTGGCGCGTGGGATACCATGCTGACACGCCAGCTCCATCTGCGGGCGGGGGCGTCGAAACCACCCGCCGGTGTGGACTCCCCGGTGCTTGACATAGCGGAGGGCGATTTGCAATTCACGTGATCTCGCAGAATAATTCCTTCGCAGGCTAACGCGAGGTCTGGCTCGTGAGCGCCTGATAAATCGATCGCATGATAAGTTTTCGAGACAAACAGAAACAGTTGCTGTCAGCAGGCCTCATAAGCGGGAAACTGAACGCTAGTTATATGGCGTAATCATGGGAGTTTGAACAAGACCTCCCAGGAGTTTCTTTCGACAATGAATAATGACAATGTATTGCACGCTCTTCAACTTAGAGCCGGAATTCAAAGCATAGACAGACCTCTTGAAGGCGAATTCAGGGCGGCTGCGTTAGAAACAGCTTTGCTCATTCATGCCGGCCTCATCACATTCGAGCATGGAGTAGCCTTGTTGAAAGCCAGCCAGAGAACTAATCAGAGTGTCTCGAAACTCGTGGGAATAGAGACTCCAGGTCCAATCTCCATTGCATGCGACATGATTAGAGTAGGCCTTGCTCTTGATGTTGAAGTTTACGCATTGATTGCAACGCATCATGAATTTCCCAGCCTCTGGATCCACGGTTTGAAGCATCCAGGACTATCTCTTCAACTTCGTTTCATTGCAGTGCGTGGCGTCGATCAAATGGCGAAGCAAGGAACTGTAGATATCCAGCAAGCAAGGGCCATCTGTGAGCAACTGCTGTCTGATACAGCGGCATTCACACTCGATGCCAGCAAGATTAACTCGGTCGGAAATCGGCTTTCACCGACACAGCCCAACGCTCTATCAGTCAACTGAGCTAATAGCCCTCTGCCAGATAACGCGACACTATATTTGATATCGTTGCTGCAGCAATCGGCATAACTTTTTCATCAAGATCAAATGTGGAACTGTTTTGAATGCTTCGCATTCCCGGTATTTGTGTGCCAAACAGTAGAAATGCCGATGGTGCATAAGCAGCATATTTCGCGAATTCACGTGTCCAGGATTTCCTTGTAACAAACATAGTGTTACCGGGACCCACAATTTCATAGGCGGAAAGGGCTGCTAATTCGATAAGACTCTCATGCTCTTTTATCAATGCATGGTTGTTTTTATGCGTTAGCTTAAACGGACCAGGTATGTTGCGAATGCAAAGTTTGTTCAGCGACTTAATGCAGGCTTCCAGGTTTTCCTCTGCTGCAAGAAATCGACCGGAGAGAGTAATGTTCTCAGATTGTTCGGGCGCAAGCATGTTGTTTATTTGCAAATTGGCGCCAAGCCAGATCGATTGTTGTCTCAGCTCCAGTAATTGAGAAAGTAGATTGCTTACTACTTGCATTTGATCTTTAGGGTTGAATCGCAATTTAATTTCAAAACTGGTCTCGAGCTTCAGCAAGGCTGTTTGTAGAATTGCAATTTTTCCAAGTGGAATAGTCGCATCCACGTGAAAGCCAATCAACGCGCCGACATCATCCATGGCACCGTTATTGAGCATATGGGCCGAGCCTTTCAGCCCGTTAGCATCAGCTCCTTCCTCAGCTGGCTGTAGTATCAATCTAAAACGACCGCGTGGGTTTGCGTTTGCGATAATTTCCGCTGTGCCAAGCGCGCTTGCCAGATGTGCATCATGACCACACGCATGCATGACATTGCTTTTCCGTGATCTGTACATAACTTGATTCAGCTCATCAATCGGAGATGCATCAAGTTCTGTTTTCAGAGCAATCGTTTTGCCCAGGTCGTTTCCGATGTCTGCAATTATGCCGGTGTCTGCGATTCCGCCGCGAAGCATATAGCCTAATCCTGCCAGGCATCTGGCTAGCAGAGTCGAGGTTTCATACTCTTCGAACGCGAGCTCCGGACTTGCGTGGATAATACGGCGTATTCTGCTCATGCTGTCAGCCAGCATATTTGCTTTGAGCAAAAGCGAATGCGGAGCCACATTGAGCGCATCGCGGCTCAAACCAGGCATTCCCAGCAGATTGATTAGGTTATTACTCTCTATCATGTGGCAGCCTTTCTGGATATCGGTGGATTTGTTTGGGATGCCAGTTTGCTTTACTAGTTGATTGATTTTTCAGAACGCAAGGCCGACGAGTCCTTATTTGCCTTTGCGCCCCCGCCCCCTGTGCCAGCCCCTGAAACGTGGTACAGTTGGCAGCGTTTCGGGCAATAAGGACCCGTCGTATCAAGTAAACTTTTCGTTCCGTCTGCTTTCCTTCTCAAAAGTGCACTGATGGAACTTCGTCAGTTCTCTGTATTCCTGGATGGTGAGTAATCTTGCCGTCGAATTTACAAATCTCTTGTTCTTTGAGACTCCCGTTTGTTAGACCGATTGTGTATTGATTCCAGGAATCGAACGGAGAAAGTTCCGGCCAAATTTTGTCTTGCTTGTGCATTGAGTGCATCTCAACGCTCTCTTCAGATCCGCTTTCAGCCAGTTGCAAATTCGCTTTGGCGATCAGTTGCTTGAGCTGATCTGATTTCTCCGCCTCCTGACAGAGCTCTTGCATTTCCTTTCTTGCCAATGTGCTGGCATGACTCTCTGTCGGATTTGCACCTGCCTTAGCAATTGCATCAGCACACTCCGCCATTTTCTTTGCATTTTCATTTAATAGTTTGTCAGGCATTTGTTCGACTTTGGCTTCTCCGGCCTTAGAGCAATTTCTGTCGAATGCTTCCCTATGCAATGCTTGACTTGCGCCTTCTTCCATTGAAAGAGGACGAGCAATGTTTTCTGAATGATCAACACGTTCCATATTCTGTCTCCTGCTGAGCGAAAACTATTGCATTTGCTCGTGCTTTCAAATCAAGATTAGGTCGAGAGCCTGGTAGAAATCCGTACGGTTTCGTAAAAATTCTGTGCACACTCGGCTCTCAGACTCGTATTCTCCGCAATCTCCTCACCCATTTGGGTGAGAAAACTGAGCCAGTCGGGGAATTGTCGTCGGTACTTGCATATGGCATTGTGGACTTAGTACAGGGGGAGTGAACCGTGAAAAATATACTGCTAGTGGATGACGATGCAACGATTCGAAGAATTGCAGAGATCAGCCTCACAAGAATTGGTAAATGGCATGTAAGGGCTGCCCATTCTGGCTTGGATGCACTGGAGCAACTTCGGGAATTTACTCCTGATCTGATAATTCTTGATGTGATGATGCCCGAGATGGACGGACCAAGCACATATAAGAAGATAAGGACTATGCCGCAGTTCTCGCGTGTTCCGATTGTTTTCATGACTGCAAAAGTTCAGAAACCTGAGCTCAAATCATATTTTGATTCGGGTATTTCAGGAGTGATTCAAAAGCCTTTTGATCCTGTGGATATGCCTCTTGAACTAAAAGAAATTTACGAGAGAGCGATGATAGACAGTTGTGTAGCGTGAATGCCTGTGTATTCTGTCCCGGAAGATTCGTAGAAGGCATCGTAAGATATGGCAAAAAAGCGAACTACCATATTCGTCACCAGTCTGGCAGTTACAGCCTGGCTAATGGCCTTAGGCTCGCTCTATTCATGGTTTGTGTCCTATGAAGCAATCCCCGGACCTCCCCAACAAGCACCTGCAAGCTGGCCGAAAAATTGCGATTACAAGCCAATTCCAGGATATTACAGCCTTATTTTATTTGCACATCCACATTGTCCCTGCACCAGAGCAAGCGTGCATGAACTTGCAAAATTAATCAGCAAGAACAAAAACCTCAAGGCTCACCTATTTTTCTTGAAGCCAAAAAACTTGCCGGCAAACTGGGCGAATACGGCGCTATATGATGAAGCGTGTAAAATACCGGGTGTCAGTGTCAGCGTTGATAACAACGCAGCTCAATCCTCACTCTTCCATGCTCAAACTTCCGGCGAAGTCATGCTTTTTTCACCTCATGGACAACTACTATTTTCAGGTGGAATTACAGCGGGACGAGGACATGAGGGTGACAATCAAGGCGCCTCAACAATTCAAAAGATGATTGAAGATGCTTCCACTTCTGTACAATCTACACCTGCCTTCGGCTGCGCACTGCAGGATGATTCAAAGCCCAATTCGAGGTTCTTTCGGAGATGAGTAGAAGAACCATGCATCAGAAAGATGATCTGTGCAACTCAAAGAACGTGATTCAAGCAGAGGATGCTGTCCAATCTGACGTGGTGGCAATTCGTGCGCAAGAATTATTCGCTGAACAAAATGCAAGCATTCATAAAAGAACAGATCGCTTATTTGCAGCGCTTCTTCTATTTGAGTGGCTTGCTGGCATTTTTGTTGCCGCTGCAATTTCTCCACTAACGTGGGCCGGTCGTTTCAGTGATATTCATATCCACGTCTGGACTGCGCTTTTTCTAGGCGGCTTAATTTGCCTGCCGCCCTCAATTGTGGCGATAAAATTTCCCGGATTTACTTTTACCAGGCATTTGGTGGCAGTGGCACAAATGCTCTACTCTGCATTGCTGATCCACTTGACCGGAGGGAGAATTGAGACGCATTTTCATATATTTGGCTCGCTCGCTTTTCTTAGCTTTTACCGGGACTGGCGGGTTCTGATCCCGGCAACGCTTGTGGTAGCTTTAGATCATGTCCTACGCGGATTTTTCTTTCCTCAATCGGTTTACGGTGTTAACACCATAGAGCCCTGGCGCTGGATGGAACATGCCTGGTGGGTCGTATTTGAGAATACATTCTTGATTGTTATGTGTATGCAATCTCAACGAGACACATTGTTGAGTTGTCGCAGACAGGCAGACGTTGAATGCTTTAATGAGCGCATCGAGAAGGTTGTTGAGCAGAGAACCAAACAGCTAAACCTCGCCAAAAGCTGGGCAAACCTCGAAGCACGGCTGGCTTTATCTGTCCCGGATGCCTCTTCTTTTGATGAAGCGGTTTCGCTGATAATTCGCAGCCTTGTAGATTTTGTCTCCCAGGAACATGGAACGACGTGGGGCGGATTCTGGATGAACAAAAACAATCCGGAGCAATTGAATTGTGCCTGCCAGGTTGATTCGGATGAAAGATTACTGGAGCGATTTAATCATCGAAGCCATTCAACAAGGCTGAAGTATGGGGAAGACCTGCCTGGTCGTGCCTGGTGTGGACAAAGAACATGCAGAATAGACCGCGTGGATTCGCTTCCCAAATTCTCACGTTTAGCGCTTGCCGATGAATGTGGTTTGAACAGTGCTATTGCATTTCCTATTGTATGCAATAACAAAATGATTGGAGTTTTCGAACTGGCCACTGAGAAACCCCTGGCATGGGATTTAGAATCCTTTGATCTTCTCGGAAAACACATTGGACAATTTCTAATGCGCAAAGAAGCGGAGTGCCAACAAGAGCGCCTTGCTGGTATCGTTTTGCAATCAAGCGATGCAATCATTACCGCAACAGCAGAAAATCTGATTTTGAGCTGGAATAAAGGAGCTGAGAAAATTTTCGGTTACTCCTGTGAAGAAGCGCTAGGAAGCCATATTTCACTCTTAATGCCACGGAAAGAAGATCGGGATCTTTTGCGATGGCTCGAAGCATCACTTAAAGCGGGTGAAAGAATTGAGCACCACGAAAATGTACTTATTGCTCGCGGTGGATTGCTGGTTGATGTGGTGATTTTCGGGATACCGTGGTTTAGCGATTCAGGTGAGTACCAGGGTTGCTCACTGACTTTCCACAATATAACTGAGCGAAAAGAAGCCGAAAGACGTGTATCGGAATTTTATTCTATTGTTTCGCATGAGCTGCGTACACCTTTAACCTCAATAAAAGGCGTACTCGGATTAATTGAAAGCCAAACTGTTGACCCAGCTTCGGATGAAGCTATGGAATTGATATCAATCGCGCGCTGTAGTGCTAACAGATTAATACGCCTCATTAATGACATGCTCGATCTGAAGAAAATCGAATCAGGCAAGATGGAGCTGAACATATCTAAGGTGGATCTCCAAGAGCTTATCTCCGGTGCGATAGCAGGAGTAAAGGGAATGGCTGAGCAAGCAAAAATTTCGATTCAGTCAGACGAGATTCCAGCAATTAGCCTACTTGGAGATTGGGACAAACTGACTCAAGTAATTACAAATCTGCTTTCAAACGCAATAAAATTTTCGCCGCAGGGTGCTTCCGTTAGGCTGAACTGCGAAATTCTAAACGACAACAGAATCCGGATAACAATTATAGATGAAGGTAGTGGTATTGATGAACAAGACCTGCCGAAGCTTTTTGACAAATTCAAACAGCTTGATTCGTCTGACACAAGATCGTTTGGTGGAACTGGGCTTGGACTGGCAATCTCTAAGGGGTTGGTAGAGCAGCACGATGGCAGTATTGGTGTAAGAAGTACAGTAGGGGTAGGAAGTCAATTCTGGTTTGAACTTCCGGCACAAACTGAATTGCAGCCAGGAATGAGTAAATTGCCCTTCACGGGGACTGTGCTTGAAGGCAGTGCAAAGATTGCTAAGGTCTTAGTCGTTGACGATGATGATGAACTGAGACGAGTACTAATCGCTCAGCTCCGCGGCATGGGGCTTGATTGCGCTGAAGCCAGCACTGGTTCGGAGGCGCTAACAATAGCTCAAGCTCATCCCCCTGAGTTGATTATGATGGAGGTGATGATACCGGGCATTGATGGTTTCGGTGTTGTCGAAGCTCTGTCGAAGAATGAATCAACCCGTAATTTGCCGCTCATCATTTATACATGCAGCGATCTATCCAGGACTGACAAGGAAAAACTGAGCCTTGGCGCCACAGAATATTTGCTGAAGGGTGCACTTACTCAAAAGGATCTTGCGCGTGTTGTAAATGACCTTCTGACAGTCGAGAAATCGAAAACCTTAATCAGTAATTCGGAAGAACGTCCCTATGAATTGAGTGGAAAATCATGCTCGGAGATTGCCAAACTGTGAAACAGAAAAATACGGGTTTCGACGCGCCCCTGCAAGACCATAATGAGCAGGGAGATCATTCTGTTGTGCGCGTCCTTATGATAGAGGATGATCCAGCCTATAGAACTTTCGTGCGGCGCTTACTGTTGCAAGACTCAAATACACATTTTGAATTCATTGGACTGGCAAACCTTTGTGAATGCAAAAAGTTTTTATCTGAGGAGCATGTAGACATCATACTACTGGATTTAAGTCTGCCTGACTCGGCTGGCGTTTCGACCCTCAATAAAGTTTTGGAAATGAGCGTTGGAACTCCCATAATCGTACTGACTGCCAGGGAGGGAGACAATCTTGGCCTACTCGCTATTGGACTTGGCGCTCAAGATTATTTAGTAAAGCACGAGATAAGTAATGACGCTCTAATAAGGTGCATACGCTATGCACTTGAACGAAAGAAGTTCGAAGAATCCAAGCTCAGATTGGCAGCGATGCAGGGGTTTATTTCGACATTGGCTCACGATTTGCAGGTGCCGCTTGTGGGCTCGAAGAATGTCCTGGATGCACTTGTCGATGGCGCTTTTGGTGAGCTGCAAGGCGATTTGCTCCGCGTTTTACAAAGTCTGAAAGATAGCAACCAAGAACAACTGCATGTGGTACAGAGGTTGCTCGAACTATATAAGTACGAGCTGGATTCTCCAAACCTTCTGTTCGAAAGGCTTGATTTGAGTGAGCTCATAAATTATTCCATCAATCATGCCAACTGCGACGGCAAGCAAATTGAGCTTCATTTACCTGCGGGCCTGCCTGCGGTCTTTGGTGATAGATCTGCATTGATTCGTTTGATTGATAATTTATTGGACAATGCTATAAAGTACAGTCCTGAACACACGAAGATCACAATCTTACTTGAACTGGATAGAGACAAGGTTTTAATAAACATCCATAATTTCGGCGCAGCAATACCAGAGCAGCTTCGCAAAGGTATGTTTGAGCAATTCTGGCAAGGCGTCCCAGGAAAAACATATGTTGCCCATACCGGAATAGGTCTTTACCTCTGTCATCGGATTGCAACTCTGCACCGAGCTCGGCTTGCCTGTGCCAGCGATGAAAAGAATGGAACAACCATGACCATTCGAATTCCTGTATTCAATCCTCAGAAATGAGCTGATGAGAGTTAAAGCTCACAGTTGCTGAGATGGCAATGACAATGTCTATTGAAATATTCGTTTGCTCCTGTGAAACAGAGATTCCATAAATCCGCAAAAAAAGGAATAATAGTGACACGGGAACAGTTTACTCGAATTGACAGAAATTGTTGCGTCTAATTTAAGTTACGCATTACAAATGCCGAGGCGAGAATGCTGATGCATATGGCTTTTTGGGGGGAGCAATGGCAGACGATGCGATTACGATTCTTCTGGTAGAAGATCACGAAATCACACGCGTTGGTATAAGAATAATGCTTGAACAAATGTCAGATATTATTCTTCTGGGTGAGGCATCATCAGGCGTCGAGGCTGTATCAAAAGCGAAGGAGCTACGTCCCTCACTGGTGCTAATGGATATTGGACTTCCAGATATGGACGGTATAGAGGCTACTAGAGTTATAAAAGATACGCTTTCAGCGAAGGTAATTCTAATTACATCACATGATAACAACGAGGACGTTCTGGCAGGTTTAAGTGCCGGAGCTGATGCTTACTGTCTTAAAGGAATCAACGAAATACAGCTTTCAAATGCAATTCGATCTGTCATGGACGGGGCATTATGGTTGGATCCTGATATTGCTAAGAGAATTGTTCAGCTAATGCAGCCTCAGGATAATCAGACTGTACGGACCGCAACAAAAGCAGAAAATCCCTTTCACCTTTCTGAAAGGGAGCATCAGGTTTTGCGTTTATTAGTCGATGGCAACTCCAACCAACAGATTGCTGATGCAATGTATCTGAGCACTGAAACTGTCAAATCGCATATGCGACACCTCATGGAAAAGTTGAAAGTTGCGGACCGTACGCAAGCAGCTGTAAAGGCTGTGAGAGAGGGTTTGATCTGATGCAGAATGATCGCCCAGGCAAACAAATTGGAGCACAACTTCTAGAGCTCTGTGTGAAGATACTAAATTTATAACTATTGACGTAGTCCTTTTGTTATAGCGAATGCGACAGTCGACCTAACGTTATCGGGTAGGAATCAAGGCAATAGGACCTTTCGATCACCTCCCTCCTTTGGTGCAATAGTCTGAGCAAAAGTGAGAGATCTATCGATTGTCTTCCTTCTTCCTGGGGATTTGCAGCCGCTTTGAGCTCTGCAAGAATTCAATTAGGGCTTATAAGGAATGGATTGATGAAAACGATACTTCTTTTAGACGATGACCCCAAATTCGGTGCAGCGTTAAAACTTGCATCTGCCGGCGTCGACTGTCGCATAATTCATTCAACTACCATCAAAGAAGCAGAACTCGAATTGGAGAGCTCTCGACCCGATTTGCTAATAGTTGATGGGAAATTACCCGATGGAGATGGTCTTTTCTGGATTAGCTCGCTCAGGCTTCGCAAATGCGAAATTCCTGCTCTCTTCATCTCAGCGCATTTTCGAGATAGTACTTCGTTTAAAACACTTATCAAAGATATGGGGGTTTGCACCGTTCTTCAAAAACCGATATCAATTAAGGCGTTGAACGAACAAATATCAATCGCATTACAAACAGAAGCAGTGGCTTTTGAGAGTGATGTTCTTGACGAGCTCGAGCAGCTTGAAAGAGAATTCAAGAAAGAATTGCCTTTGCGGATTAGTAAACTTCTGGATGCTGTAAGCAGAACTTCCAAAAATACCGAAGATCTTTCTCTATTGAAATACGCAATCAATCAGGCTCATATGTTACGTGGCACTGCCGGGATGTATGGAATGGCCCGCTTCGGAATTGCAATTGGAAAAATAGAGAACATGCTTCTGGTGATGCAAAAAGCCAACTGCGAAGGAACTTGCTATGCAGACTCATGGAGAAGCATCGAGAAAGCAATTGAGGACCTGCTGCAAGCTGTAAGCGATGAATCTCAGGAGTACTCTGCAGTCT
>JBIKOL010000116.1:0-28327 GCA_044358055.1 Obscuribacteraceae bacterium (SeqCode) | reverse complement strand
AATTAGAGACAACAAACAAAGAAGAATCGGCACCGCCCGCGGTGCCGACAAGCGCAGCATGGAATGACAACAGCGCCGTGTCGCCAGCTGCCGAAGCCTGTTCAAGCAACGAGCTGAAAGATGGAAGCAAAATAGCCGCTGCCGATGGTAGCACCACGCTGGGCGGCCGCATCGTTTCAGATCCCAGTCAAGCTCCAGGCGCAATTGAAGAACTTACCAGACAAATTTTATTGAAAGAAATTGCTCTGGAAAAATTCAACCTCAATTACAAATTGAATGTAGCCAAACAGGGAAGATGGAAGGGGTGGCGCTACGCATTAGCGAACGAAGCATCAGCCGCGCTTGGTATTGCCGGTGGAATCATCGGAACTGAACAGCGCGGTTCGCACTTGCATCGCTCAGACAAAGTAAAAAACTATGTGCAGGAAAGAGCTAACTGGATTCCAATGGTAGGAACAGTAATTCAGTCTGCCGCAGCAATTATGGAATTCAGCATTAATGAATATCACGACTATGAAGCCTACACCAAAGGATTCTCGCCCGGCAAAGCACGAGCACACGTCACCGAACTAAAGAATGACATAAACCGCTTGATGGCTGAACGGGATGCCTTGGTGAGATTGGAAAGATCTGCGCCGATGCTCACAGGCCGAGCAGAAATTGATGATTTGGAAGGCAAAGCATTGGCTGACATGAGAGATCTCAGCCTTCTCGAATACCAACGTTTCCATGTGTCAGCTCGCAGACTGCTTGCGTTTCAGCAAATGCAATACTTCTTCGACCTCGGCAAAAGCGTAACCAACGGTCTTGGATATGACTTTGGCTACCTCGCACTTCACCGTCGCCGCCGACCATGGAACTATAGAGCAGGTGTCATGTTCATAACCAGCGGCGCTCTGACTGTAGGTGCTCCGATTGCCTCCAGACTCTGGGCCAAAGGCATCAGCGAATACCACAGGTACTACACTCGTGGACCAGTCGAGAACCTTGAAGACAAAGAAACAGCTTGTCTTCTAAAAGACAAAGCCGCAATTGAAGCAGCGATCAAGAACACGCAAATGGATTCAGTTAGCAGCCAACTAGATCGCGCAGCAATTTTTGAGGATTGTGGAAAGGCGTTCCAGGACAGCGTACAATCCGCCTCTAAAGAACTCAACAAAGCAAAACTTGTGGCTACACAAAATATTGGTGCGGGCGCATATGTTGGTGCTAGCAAAATAGCCTCAGGTATTCTCTTTGCCGTACCCGGCTACTTGCACGACTACAACGTGAATAAGAGTCAAACAGCTAGTCGCGTTACGAACCACCTACTCTTTGCAAGCGGTGTGGTTGGATTGCAGGCTTCGGGATTCTCCTTCCTTGATACCTTGCGCATTCAGCTTTCAGGTGAAATCAACAGACACAAACTGGCGAAGCAAGGCAGGCTGCCTGGACAGCTAATCAAAGCCAGACTCGGCCAGCTAGACGCACTAGAAACAAAGCTCAATGCGATCAAAACAAACTGACGCTTGAATTCGTTTTCAAGATTCGAGCGACACCGCGGGCGGTTGCTAATATTTCAGTTTCCAATATAATTTTCTTAACCGTTCCTTAACCGTTGCGTTATAGCAAGCGCAAAAGATATGAGATTTCTTGGCAAGCGAGCGAGTAGCCGGCTCATTAAGAAACAAACTTGCCGCCGCATTGCCGCGCTGCTCTTATTGTCGCTTACCGTCTCTTCATCAATATGCGACCTTGCTTGCGCAGAAGAAGAGCAAAAACCTTCTATGCCTGCAAGCACAGAGAGCAGTTCCTTCTACAACAAGCTGGACGAGCTCAATCACAAGATTCTCAAAAAGGATATTGAGCTCGAAAAGTACAACATCAATTTCCGCAAAGCAGCAAATGTGCAGGGGCGGTGGCGCGGTCCACGTTATTTTCTTTCGCAGGAAACCAACGCTGCGGGAACGGCCGCCGGACTTTGGGTCGCTGTTCATACACGATATCAACCGCTTCATCACAAATACATCTTTTCGCTCGATAGCAAAGGCAAACTGAACAAACGAATAAATACAGCAAACAGAGTTGGTCTGGAAAATGCAATAACGCCCCAGTTAATTGGGCAATGCACTGGCGCGTTAGGCTCTGCATTCGAATATGGTGTCAATCGCTATCACGACCATCAGGCGAAAAAAAACGGATACGATTTTAAATACTCAATAAAACATGTCTCGCAGATCAAAGCTGATATGGAAAATCTTTTCAAAGAAAGGGATCTGCTAATAGAAGAGTACAGGTCCAGAATCCCAGCTTCTCATCTGGAAATGGCGCGCGCCCAGGGTGAGGTATTAAGCGATCTCTGTTATCTGGCATTCAGTGAATATGTCAAATTTCACTACAACTCACGACGATATCGCACGTTTCAAGACTCTATCTATTTGATGGATATTGCCAGAAACGCATTTGGTGCGGCAGGCAATATAGTGGCGATCTATGCAACGGAGAGACGCAGACCATCGGCCAATCTACCCGCAGGGCTCGGCACCTTAATTTCTGGTGCCCTCGTACTTGGTTCTCCAATGGCAACACGTTTTTATGGAAAATTGGTTGCCGATCACGAGATGAAAGAATTGAGCAAACTGTCGCAGTCGGCCGAACATATTGATCTTGAAGAACTGGAAAAAGATCATCAAAAGTTGATGCAACTTGTAAAGGTTGCTCACGGCGATGATCCTGTCTCAGACCGATTCCTCACGCAACTTGAACAACTAGAAGTTTTGAACGAACTAAATACGCAAGAACATCGCAGCAGCTTTCACCTTGCCAACAGAGAGCTGCGCGCACAAACGCGCGCCGCACAAGAGAATATTGTCACAGGCACAATTGTTGGCGGAACAAAAATGGTAACAGGCATCGGCGTCACCACAGCGGGCTATCGCTATTACCATAAACCTGCAGAATCCAACCCCCTCATTTATGGAACTACCATGGCTTACGCTTTTGGTGCAACTATTGGCGCAGCAGAAAACGTTCGAATACAATTAACGGGCGAGCTTCAAAGAAGGAAGCTGGTGAAAAAACATCTCTTGCCGGGCCAAATTCTTGCAGAGCATATGAATAAGCTCGATCAGATCGAGAAGGAGCTTGATAATAGTGGCGGAAATAGTAGGTAGCTATTGGTTCTTGACGATCCTGGCGATTCTGAGTATTTCAATGTCAATGGGTGGGCTCTGGCTTGTTCGAAAGACCGTAAGTCATGAGACTCTTATGGATCACCACGACGTTGCTGCAGCCATGCTTTCAGTAGTCGGCGCTTTATATGCAGTGGTTCTGGGGCTTGTTGTGGTCGGCTCAATTACAAAGTTTGAACAGGCGCGCGAAACAGTTGCACACGAAGCAAATAGCCTTCGCAATATTTACTCGCTGACACGAGGGCTTGATGAAACACTAAAGCTTGAGATCCGAAAGCTTTGTGTTGAATACGCAAGAGAAGTAATAGAGGATGAATGGCCTAAAATGGCACAATCCTCACGAAGCGAGCTTGTTGACACAACACTAGCGAAACTTTCCGCGCGAATTATAGAATTTGCCCCTTCAACGGAGGGGCAAGCAAACTTGCAGCAATATCTACTTTCTGCAGTAAACGAAATTGATGACGATAGAGCCTTACGGACCATATTAAGTACACCTAGTTTCGGTGAACTCATTTGGGCAGTATTAATTGTCGGCGGCATCGTGTTGATCGTTTATACCTATTTCTTTGGTGTAGAAAATCTAAAGCTGCAGTTATTGATGACAGGACTGGTTACTGTAGTGCTTGTGCTCAATATGATAATCGTGGCAATGTTTGCATATCCTTTTTCCGGCGACGTGAAGGTTCTGCCAAAACCCTTCCAACGAGATCTCGATATATTTCAACACTGGCACCATATTCATTTTCAGAATGAAAACAACAAGAACGGAGAGGCGAATGAACACAGTTAACGTCGCAATAGTGGGATATGGATTGGCAGGTGCCACCTTCCACGCTCCTCTTGTAAAAGTTACGGAGGGGTTGAAAATAAAATACATCGTTGCCCGCTCGGAAGAGAAGCAGACAAAGGCGCGAAACGATCATCCTTCCGCCGAAATAGTTTCCGATCTTGAGTCGCTGCTTAAACAGTCAAAAGATATCGGGCTGGCAGTTATCGCCACCCCCAACAAGGAGCACGCACCACAGGCGATGGCGTGCCTCAACGCCGGCATTCCTGTCGTAGTGGACAAGCCAATGGCGCTGAACAGTGCACAATGTGCGGAACTAATAGATCTTAGCCAGAGGAAGGGAACGCTTCTTTCAGTTTTTCAAAACAGGAGATGGGATAACGATTTTTTGACGCTCAAACAGTTACTAGCGAAAGAAACACTTGGAAAAATTCTTCGCTTCGAATCAAGATACGAACGCTACAGACCGGCTCTTCGCCCCAATGCTTGGAGAGAACAATTAGATACAGAGCAGGGAGGCGGAATTCTTTTCGATCTGGGAAGCCATCTAATAGATCAAGCGACTCAACTATTCGGACAGCCAGATCAGGTTTATGCAGAAGTAAAAAAACGCAGAGATGGCGTTGCAGCAGATGACGACGCCTTCGTCGCGCTAAGCTTTCCTTCGGGAGTTCAAGCCCATTTATGGATGAGCGCGCTAAGCGCGTCTCTTGGGCATCGCTTTCGCCTGCTCGGCACTGAAGGGGCTTATGAAAAATACGGACTGGACCCACAGGAAGATGATTTACGCGCGGGAAAAACTCCAAAAGACAGTAACTGGGGAATAGAAAAACACAGTTCATGGGGGAACATAACTCTGCACAAAGACGGACTGAATATCAAAGGCGAACTGGAGACAGCGCCCGGTGCATATCAGCGTTTTTACGAGCTGATGCGCGAGGCGATTAATGGCAGCGGCGCTGTGCCTGTTGATCCGGTTAGTGCGATGAATACAATGAAAATAATTGAACAGGCCAGAAAAAGCAGCGGCAGCACAATCAAGCTGTGACTATAATCTTAAGCTTTGCCGGAGATCAGGGACACTTAGACCCAATATTTGTTAGCCTATAGGTTATATTTCGTTGTTCTAGCCTCGTGGCACAGCGACAGCTTTGCCCAAACAAATCAGACACTTTAATCTGCGAGTTCCCATCAATGTTTGACACACTGACAGATCGTTTGCAAGAAACCATGAAAACGCTTCGGGGCGATTCGAAGCTGACGCCCGAAAACATGGAAGATGCCATTCGGGAAGTACGCAAAGCGCTGCTGGAAGCAGACGTGAGCTTGAAAGTCGTCAAGCTCTTCATCAGTCGTGTTCGTCAAAAGGCGCTGGGTGCTGACGTTATTCAATCAGTGTCGCCGGGCCAGCAGTTTGTCAAAGTCGTCTATGACGAACTTGTGGAGATACTTGGTGGCGAAAACGTTCCAATCCACCTGGAAGGCAAGCCTCCGGTTGTCATGCTTCTTGGCTTGCAGGGCTCCGGAAAAACAACTGCTTGCGGCAAACTGGCACTGAAGCTGCGCAAAGAAGGGCACAAACCACTGATGGTGGCATGCGACGTGCAGCGCCCGGCCGCAATCAAGCAATTGCAAACTCTAGGTAAGCAAGTAGACATCCCGGTTTTCACGATTCCCGATTCGACAAACGTTCTTGATATTGCGCAAAAAGCCGTCGAAGAGGCTCGCCAGCAAGGGCTCGAACCGGTTATTCTCGATACAGCCGGGCGCTTGCAAATCGACACGGATTTAATGGCAGAGCTAATGTTGCTCGATCGTTCACTCGAACCCTCCGAAAAACTGCTTGTAATCGACTCCATGACCGGTCAAGAATCAGTCAATGTTGCGGAAACGTTCAATACACAAATTGGTATCAGCGGTGTATTGCTTGCTAAAGCTGACGGCGATGCCAGGGGCGGTGCAGCTCTATCTGTGCGGGAAGCGGCAAGCCAACCGATTAAATATATAAGCACAGGCGAAAAGCTCGACAATCTCGATGCTTTCTATCCGGACCGCATGGCAAGCCGCATTCTTGGCATGGGCGACGTGGTTGCGCTTGTGGAAAAAGCACAGGAAGCAATTGATGAGCAGGAAGCTGAGCGCGTAGCCAAGCAGATGATGGCCGGTGAATTCACTCTTGAGATGTTCTTGCAGTCACAGAAAATGATGAAGCGCATGGGATCCCTTGGCGACATCATGAAAATGATGGGAGTCGGAGGAATGCTCGGGCTATCATCAGATCAACAGTCAATGCTCGCCGACCATGGCGAAAAGATGCTGCATCTTTATGAAACTGCCATCAGCTCAATGACTCCTGACGAGCGGCAAAAGCCGGAAATCATAAACATGAGCCGTCGCCGACGCATCGCTAAAGGCTCCGGCTTGAAAGACAATGAAATCGGTCAAATGCTCAACGAATTCGAGCAGATGCGCAAAATGTTCACTCAGTTCAGACAAATGATGGGCGGAATGCCAATTCCCGGTTTCCCTGGAATGCCGGGCGGTCCAGGCATGCCTCCGCCCAACTGGGATGATTTGATGAAGGGCCAGATGCCTCCAGGTGGACCGCAAGGACCCGGCGGGATGGGCGGCAGAGTCCCTCCGGGCTACCGCCCACCAGGCGGCGGCAGCATTTTCCGCAAGAAGAATAAAAAGCGCTTTTGATAAAATATTAGAAATGCGTACGCGCAAAATTGGAGCGGCTGATATTGCCAGCCCTCTGTTTTCCGCTAAAGAAGCCATCCCACGGTCTAAGCAGCCCCCCTGAGGCTGCGTAACAAAGTGGATCTCTGGACAACTACAAATTCGGGCAAGCATTTCGCGAGCGCATATAATAAGGAAAGCAAAGGACAGCTCATTTTGTGTCCGCTGCGTATATTTCCATGATATAAAGGTAAATTCCGGAAATCAGGAGGACAAAAGGGGAAATCCAGTGGTTAAACTTAGACTAAAAAGAGTTGGAGCTAAGAAAGCTCCCCATTATAGAATCGTCGCTACAGACAGCCGCAACCGCCGTGATGGCAGCCCCATCGAGGAGCTCGGCTATTACAATCCAAAATCAAAAGAACTCAAACTTAACTTAGAAGCGGTTAAACAATGGATCAACAACGGCGCCCAGGCAAGCGAGACGGTGGCCAACCTTATCAAAAAGGCAGAGGTCGCTTCGTAAGAGGACGAGGCCGTCCAGGTCCTCGTGTAGTCAGCGACTCGACTGCCGCAGAAGATCTCGCAGAGTACGTCATTACAGTCCTGGCAAGAGATCCTAACGCAGTTCAAATATCACGCCAGCCCGCTGGTTACGGTCGGGCTCGTCTCAGTGTGACCTGCGACCCGGCAGTAACCGGCAGACTCATCGGCAAAAGCGGACGCACTATTAGTGCATTGCGGCAACTAGTCCGTGCCGTGGCTGGTCGCTACGGCAAGAAAGTGGAAATAGAAATTCCACCAACAAATGACTGATGCGATAGATAAAAGCAAGGAAGCAATCGCGAAAGTCTTAGTAGAAAACAATGTGCTTTCGCAAGCACAAGTCGATCTCGCGTATATGGACATGGATATACAAGATCTTCCCTTCGAGGAAGTCCTGTACATGCGCGGCTGGCTTACTCAAGAAAAGCTATACGAACTAGCGCCCTTTTTGAAGCCAGAATATAAATCGCCTCCGAAGCAGACGGAAAAGAAAGAACCCACACAAAAGAAGTCAAAAGCGAAACCCTCGCAAGATGAAGCTCCGATGCTCATTGCGCTGGGAGCCCCACAGGAAGATCCGGCAAAAGAAACGCCAGTAATTGCGTTGGCAGCCCCTGCCAGGGAAGAAGCAGCAGAAGAGACCCCGATAATTGCTCTGGCTCCCCCTACCAGGGAAGAACCGGCAGAAGAGACCCCGATAATTGCTTTGGCTTCACCTGCTGAAAAAGAAGAAGAGAAGAAGCTTGAAACCTCAGTGATCGCCTTGGGTGCTCCGCAGGAAGACAAGGCGGACGAAGCTCCGCCAAGAGCATTCGCCAAAGAAGAAAGCTCTGCCGACTCGTTGTTCTCAATGGAATCTCCGAAACAATCTTCTATTGCTGAAAACAGCGATTCGCTGTTCGGTGGTTCCAGTAGTGATTCCGCTGATTGGCTTTTTGCCAGTGAGAAGCCTGCGACAAAAGCCATGGAGGACGTGCCGACAGCAAGCAGCATCACAGAGGAAGCCGTAGCAGAGAAAAACATAGAAGAATCAACAGTCTCAGCAAAGGTTCCGCCCGCGGAAAGCAAAGAAACAGCCGATTCCGAGCTGAAAACCAGCGAGCCTAAAGGCATCGCATCAGTTTCTTCGGCAAGAACCGAAGCGAGCGCCGAAGACAAAGGAAGCGACACCGCAGGCGGTGGCGCCGCCAAAAGCAAACTGACAGATATTCCAGGCGAGCCCCCAATTCGCTCCGCGGAACGGCCGGCTGTCATACAAAGCCCGGTTGAGAAATCCAAGGAACAAAGCCTGAAGGCTTACAAGGAAATTCTCAGGAAGATTCTAACCGTCGAAAAAAAATAAAACGTCCCTGGAATTTTCTTAAGCTCATCAAAAACAGCATATAATTGACAGCATATACTTAGGAGGATGACATGAGTAGACGTGTTGTATGGCTGCTGGCCAGCACTTTGCTGATTTCAACATTGCCCGCACTGTCCGATCAAGTTTTTATGCCGGGGTTTTCGGTTCCATCGCAAAACGCGGCACTTGACGCAGCAACACAGAGAGTTCTCTCCAACCCGAGCCCCTCAAACTACAAAGATCGAGCGGAAGTATATCGAAAAAATCGCCGACATAAAGATGCTGTTCAAGATCTTAATCAGGCTTTGACGATTTCACCAAATGACGCAAGCTTGCACCTCCAGCGTGGTCAAAACTATTTCGAAGAAGGAATGTATCCCGAAGCAATCAGCGATTTCTCTGGTGCCGTAAAAAGTGATCCAAAATACGCAGATGCGATTGCAATGCGTGGTCGTTCCTACAATCGCCTCAAAAACTGGTCCAAAGCTATTGAGGACGCGAACACGCTTCTGCAACTGCGTCCAGATTCGGCAGAAGCATACTTAATTCGCGGCACCGCATATGATGGCAGCGGCGACTACGCGAATGCTGTTGCAGACCTTAGCAAAGCAATTCAGCTCAACGCAAAAGAAGCAAAAGCATACTATTACAGAGCCGATGCCTACCAGGAGCAAGGTGACTATCAAAAATCCGTCGACGATTACACACAGGCAGTAAAACTGCAACCCAACTACCGGGCCGCTTATCTCGGGCGCGCATGGAGTGATTACAAGCTTAAGAAAGATGATGACGCCATACACGATGCCAGCAAAGCGATCAAATTCGACAACGCGAGTGCGCTTGAGGCACTAAATACTTATACCGGCGAAAAGGCCACTGATACCGTTCGTCCAGATGCCGAATATAGACAAGGGCTGGAAATCCAGGACGATCTCAAAAACGCTCTCACCCTGTACGGCAGCGTGATCAAGGATGAACCAAATGACCTGGAAGCCTATAGAGACAGAGGCATTGCATACATGCATCTGGCCAAATATCGTGAAGCAAGCCGCGACTTCGACACAGCAAACAAAAACGTGCCGACGAATCCTACAGAATTTTCCGGCATCGGTTCTGAAGCTGATTATAATGCTGCACGGCCGGAATATTTGGAAGGAAACAAGCAGCTTGCCGCGGGCAATTATGCCGGGGCCGCTATTCACTACCAGAACGCATTGCAAAAATATCCACAGTACGCACGCTGCTGGCACAATCTCGCCATTGCATATTCATCACTGAAAGATTTCTATAGTGCAGAACTTTGCTGTATCCATGCGATCAGTTATCGCCCTGATGATTGGAAGCTGTGGAACACGCTTGGATTCAACCTTTACCATGAATATGTTCACGACAAGAGCGACCCAAACAAATTGAGCGCTGCTTCAGCTGCGCTCAGCCACTCGCTCTCGTTGACTATAGATAACGACGCAGACAAGGAAGGCGTTCGCCAACTCCTTGCAAGCGTGAAAAACTATGAGCGTTCACTTGCGCCAACGAATTACTTTGTTGTGACCACTATGCCAATCAACTAATAAGTTCAGATACAAGCCGCAACTTAGTCATAAGTCGACGAGACTAAGAGTGGCATGCGGGTATAAATTGATCGTCACCCGGAGAAGAGAATGGACGATCAAGCAAACGCAGCCGAACGAGAAAGCAACTCAGAACAGGGCCCGAAGCTTTGTCCCCAGTGTATTGAGGCAAACTCGCGGGCTTGCCCGCATCTCTCAGGTGCTTTTGATAATGTCATCAAAGACCCACTCATTGGCAAGCTGCTAGGCGGCCGTTACCAGGTAGAAGATCTGATTGGCTCCGGTGGATTCGGCCGTGTTTATCGCGTGTTTCATACCGGTTTGAAAAGCCATATGGCTTTGAAATTGCTGCACTCATTTCTGGTTTTGCAAACAGACAAGCTGGAGAGATTCAAACAAGAAGCAGAGGCAATCAGCAAGCTTGATCACCCCAACATCTGTAGAATTACAGACTTTGCTGAGGGTCCTGAAAAGCAGCCTTGCATGATTATGGAACTGCTGCAAGGCCAAAGACTTGACGAGCTTCTCAAAGAAAAGGGGCATCTTTCCAGAGCAGAAACAATTGAAATAGGCCTGCAGGTTTGCAGTGCACTATCATCTGCACACAAGAGAAACATCATTCATCGCGATCTCAAGCCGGCAAACATAATGCTTGTACCGGACGAAGATGGCGGCGAAAATCATCGGGTCAAAGTGCTGGACTTCGGCCTGGCCAAAATAATGGAAGAGGAGAGCGAGAGCGGCAAATCCCTCACTCAAACTGGTGGCATTATCGGCACACCTCAATATATGAGCCCTGAGCAATGCCTTGGCAGAAACGTGGATGGGAGAACTGACGTTTATTCAATCGGCTGTATCTTCTACGAAATGGTGGCGGGCAAGAAGGCCTTCGATGGCAATTCTCATCTGGAAATCATGAACGCGCACTTGCAGAAAACTCCAGCGCCTTTTACAAATGCAAGCTCCGAAGAAATGGACAAGCAGCTGGAAGCAGCAGTGTTCAAAGCAATGGATGCAGATATCGATCAACGATATCAAAACGTCGATGAGCTTTATTCAGACTTGCAAAAGTTGCAGCAAAATCAAAGCATCGACATTAAGAAAAAACCTGCAGCTCAAGAAGCAAAGAAGCCATCTAAGCTGTTGATAGCACTCTGCGCAACGGCTGCTGTGCTGGCGGCTTATTATGCAGGAAGCAGCTTAAACCCGGAAAGCGAGAACACAATCATTCGCGGCGGACAGGACGGCATCCAATACAAAGCTCATAGAGAAGACGTCGTAAATGGAAAAACGATTGCAGATTACAACCTGGCAATTGAAGAAAAGCCCAAAGATCCTGAAGTATACTACGATCGCGGCTGGTATCACCAGGTTCGCGACGAGCGCGACAGTGCCATTGAAGATTATTCAACTGCAATTAAATTAGATCCTGGCTTCGCCAGAGCCTATCCAAATCGCAGCGAAATGTATTTGATGGTGACCAAATACGATAAGGCTATGGCTGACGTGGACAAGGCCATTAAATTGATGCCGCGCTGGTACAATGCTTACTCGCAGCGCGCACGGCTCGAAATGCTAATGCAAAATTACGATAAAGCAATTGCTGATGCGAATCGAGCGCTTGAACTCAACGTCATATGCGAACAGGCACTAGCCGTTCTCAGTCTGGTTTACGGAGAACTGGGAGATCACCAGAAGGCTCTCAGCTACATCACTTACGAGGGACGATGGCAAGATCCAAACAATGCCGATGACATGTACTGGTGGCACTTTGAACGCGGCATGGTATATCTGCATGCAAATGATTTTGACCATGCCATTGAAGATTTCAAAGCTGCGCTAGCAAAGCATCACCTGATGTCACAGTCCTGGGGAGAAATGGCTCGAGCTTATGCAGCGAAAAACAATATGCCGGAAGCACTATCATGCATAGAAAAAGCAGTTTCACTAGATCTGTTTCCAGCCCGCGCGCTGAGACTCAAAGGCGAGATGTACAGGGCAGGAGGGAAATGGGTAGAGGCCGTGCAAGAATACAGCAGTTCAACAAGCCTGGAGCCCTGGTATGGACAAGGTTTCGAACAACGCGCATTAGCCGAAATTGCACTGGGGCAAATGCATAGCGCTGAACTGGATTTGCAAAAAGCTGTTCAACTTGAACCATTCGCTGGTACGAGCCGGGCATGGCTTGCGCTGGCGGAAGACCAACTGGGCAATGGCGAAGAAGCGAAGAAGCAGCTCGACAAAGGGTTTGCACTTCTGCCAAAGAAACCAATAATGTTTGCGATTCGAGCATGTATATCGATGCACACGGGAGATTTTGCCAGAGCAATTGAAGACTGCAATCAAGCCATTTCGATGGATAACAGGCTGGCAGAAGGCTACGCATACCGAGCAATAGCGCTCGAGGCAATCGGCAAAAAAGACGAAGCAGAAAAAGACCATGCTACGGCTGTAAAACTTGGATGGCACGATTACGCTAGTCCTTTGAAAATTGGCAAAGCTCAGAGCAATGAAGTTCCGAAACTTGTGCAAAGACCTTTGCAAGAATTGGACGCCAGGACTGAAGCTAAAGTTGAGCAGCAACAGCTCACAGACGCTCAAAAATGGGCAATAAGCTGCGGCAGAATTTGGACCGACCGTTTGATCAGCAACAAGATCCGCAATGATGACGTTGAAGCACTCGAAATCATGAACGTTGCTCCTAACAATACCAAATGGGCGAAGCAATTTCTAGAGCGAACATTCAACATTAGTAATAGAGAATCGGTGCTTCAGTTCATAAGCAACGAAGGTCACTACGGAGATAAATATAAGGAGATAGCGAAGAAACTTGCAGGCATGAATGAGGCAGAGGTTGGGGAATTTGCAAAACAAGCAGACTCTTACGAGCAGGGACAAGTTGGCATTGTGCTGAAGTACAAGAATCAGCCAAATGTAGATGCTTCCGCATTTGATTCAGTAAGAGTAATTACTGTTGTTCGCTGTGCATTTCTGGCGGGATATCTGAACGAAGAAGAGTCCTGGGACTATATAATGCAATTCGCCAAGAAGGTGCAAGCAGGCAATTCTTCCTGGGACCAGTTCATCAGCAATTACCTTATTGGAAGAGAGTTCTTTTACGGCGGAGAGGTTCCAGAATCGCGTGAGGTAAATGAAACAATCGCGAACTGGAGAAAAGAGCCCGGTCTCGGACCAAAACGATGGCCATTCAAACTTGACTTAAATAAGGCTGTGAAACGCGCACCGCAGCATACCTGAGCACCTGAATGCACAAATGAAGAACGAGCATCCAGACTTATTCCCTGACAAAGATTGAACGTGCATTTTTTTCGAGCATCGTCGCTTCTTGAATCATCCCTTGATTCTTTAGCACATCTGCTATAGCAAGCGCGGAGAGAAACGCAGTGTTCTTGTCGGATCCAAATATATGCTCCAGAAAAACCATAATTTGGATAAAGCACAGATCAGCCTCAGGCTTATTGTTGCCGGCAAGCGCCTGCGAAGCCTTATATAATAAGCCGCCAGTATCCAGAACAATATGCTTTGCGACGACTTCCTTTAGCTGCTGAGAAAGAAACGGTTTTGCAAGAAAGTCATCCATTCCAGCATCCAAACAAGTTTCTCTGTCACCTGACATCGCGGATGCTGTCACCATCACTATGGGCGTCCTTCTATTGCGGTTTTCGTCAATTTCACGCATTGCTTTTGCGCACATGAGTCCATCAAACTCATGCATTCGCCAATCCATTAACACGAGTGAAAATGCATCAGTTGCCGAAAATACTTCAAGGGCACGTTTGGCATTTTCCACCAAACAGCAAATGTACCCCGCTTGTTCAAGCACAAGCTTCATCACCGTGAGAATAACTGGATCATCGTCAACCATTAATATCAGTGGCTTCATGTTTAGATACTCAAGCAGAAAAATGTTGGAACCTGTTTGACGAGTTTCACTCTAACTGTCTATATATCAAGAAACGAGAACTATAATTAAGTTTCGGGAATAGCTGGTGGCTGAGATGACTACAAAAATACTTGTTGTAGATGACATTCATTCGCACATCAGGTTGGCGCAAAGCCTTCTCGAGCCCTTTGGCTACAAGGTATTTACAGCCTCGAGCCTGGATCAAGCAATGAATGTGCTCGACAATGAAAGCCCTTTGGATTTGATATTGAGCGATATCGGCATGCCGGGCTCGAGCGGATTCGATCTTATTCAACAAGTAAAAGAGAAGAACCAGTACAAAGACACACCCTTTGTATTCATTACCTCAACCTATTGGGCAGAGGATGAAAGACAGAAAGCTTATGCTCTGGGTGCCACTCGCTTTATTTTTCGGCCCCTTGAAGCGAAAGCGATCCTGACAGAGATCGAAGCGGCCCTCCCTGAAGAAAAACGTTTGAGCAAGAAAAACCGGCCAGGCCGCGGACACTAATCGATCTTGATCTTCGCGATCTGAAATACTTCGTTCAAAAATGTTCTTGCATTGATCGGCTTGCTCAAATAGCCGTCGAATCCTGCTCGCAAAGCCTTATCTCTGTCGCCTACCATAGCAAATGATGAGACAGCAACCACAGGTAGATGTTTGGTATTCTCCTGCTCTCTTAGTTTGCGCAACACTTCGTACCCATCCATTTCGGGAAGCTGGATGTCACACAAAATCAGATCTGGCAGATGTTTGCCTGCCAGTTCAAGGCCCTGAGGTCCATCCATAGCTATATATGCTTCATGGCCAGCCACTTCTAGCAAATATTTGATCATTCGCATATTGGCATCATTGTCTTCGATCAATAAAACGCGAGCCATATGGTCACCTCGTTGCTCTCTTCAGCTTCAAAGTAAACTTGCTTCCTTTGCCGACCACACTTTCAAGACTTATAACGCCATCCATTGCTTGTGCCAGGCGCTGGCTCAACATCAAGCCAAGCCCAGTTCCCGGCTTCTTTCTTCTAATATCCAATTGAACGAATTCTTTGAACAGACGAGTAATATCGTCATCACTGATTCCAGGTCCCGTGTCAATTACTGAGACGTATACGAACTCTTCGTCGCAACGCAGCTCAACGGAAACCGAACCAGAATCAGTAAATTTTATTGCATTGGAAATCAGGTTGGTCAAAATTTGCCTCAGCGATCTCTCATCGGCCAGAACCAACTCGTCCTTTTCGCAAGCATGGGCATCACCTGGTTTTACGAGCTTGAGACCCTTAACCGCTGCTTGAGACTCAAGTTGCAATAACACGTCATTTACGGCCAGTGGCAAGCTTATAGGCCGAAGATCGAGTTCAACCTTGCCGCTTTCTACCTTTGCAAGATCAAGAATATCGTTTATTAGAGAGAGCAAGTGATCGGATGCCTTTTCGACTAGATCAAGCTGCTCTCGTTGCGTCTCGTTGAGCGGGCCAGGCAGCTCCATTAGCAGAATGCTTGTGAATCCTAGAATCGAGTTGAGTGGCGTACGCAGCTCATGGCTCATGCTGGCCAGAAACGCATCCTTGGCGCGCGCCGCCCTTTCCAATTCTCGCCTGGTCGCCTGGAGCTGAAGCTCAGCGATTTTTCTTTCGCTGATATCACGCAAAGCAATAACCGCTCCGCTTACCTGTCCTTTCTCATCAGTGAGTGCCTTAGCAGAAGCACTCATGTATTTTTTTTCGTTGGTCGAGGAAACGATTGTCAGCTCCGAATCTACGACTTCTGTCCCGTTCAAGGCCCTTACAATAGGCAAATCATCCGATGCCAACGCTTGTCCATCCGATCCAAGATATTGATGAAGACTGCTAATCTCGCCAACAGTCTTGGGAACTCTAGCATCTGAATAAAGTTCATGCGCTGAATTATTCATAAACGTCAGACGTCCCTTCTTATCGACGGTTACGATAGCATCAGATACCGAATTCAATACCAGATCGATAAATCCTTTGGCGTTCTTCATCTCGTCAAAAGCGGCTTTATTTTCGAATCGCTGCTTTTGCAGCTGCGTGTACGCGGAAATAACAACTACGACTCCTGCAGGTAATTGAACAATCAGCAATACCCAACACAACTTGTTGAAGAATGCTGAACGCGCAGATCTTAGATTAAGCAATCGGTTTTCTTCAGCAACCAGCCGCGACACATCAGCACGAACCCTGTCCAGATAAGCTCGCTGCCTGAGTACGGATGCAGCACTAGTCTCACTCATCAGCCGCTTGCTTTCCTGGCACAGGCTTATAAAATGAGCGTTGAGTTCCTTCAAATTAGCTATTTGACGAGGATTGTCAGCCACCAGATGTAAAAGCTCTGCGTAATTTCGGGACGAATCCTCAATTGCATGCGCAAATCTGCCTTTGAATTGAGGATCTCCAGAAAGTGCATAACCACGACTAAAAAGGCTTACATCCTGAATTGACGAGAGAAGGTTGCTGCTGCGGTATAAGACTACTACGGTGTGTTTCTCCCAGCTCTGCGATATTTCGGCTTGCCATAATAAATAACAAGCCACGGCGGCAATGCCAAAGAGCAGCAATCCGGCGAAAGTCATCAATAGTAGCAGTTTCTGCATATGGATCAGGTAATGGCAGCGCCAAAGCACATTTAACTGATGCGCGAAAAACTCATTTTGTTGCTCTCTAGATCAACTACAAGAGGAAGAATGGCAGAAGACTCAAATATCTTTTTTACTCTCTTTCTTGCAAGTCACTGATTCTCGCAAATAGAGAATTTTCTTGCGCACATAATCGCTATAAGCCAGATTCATCTCCAGGCCGAGCTGTCCGTCAAGAAATCCCATGCGCCAGACAAAGCGATAAAAGAAGGTCCAAACAGGGTGCAGGCAGAGATTTAGCAAAGAAGCTTTCGCGGGCCTGAACCCGGAGCGCAGCGACTCCTGCGCGGCCAATCGAGCATATTTTTCATGAGCGGTCTTGAAGTGCTCGACATCACGATAGGAAAGGTGGAGCATATGATTTTTCATCTGCCTCACTCGGCCCTGCAAGCTCACCGATTCGTGAACGAGACGATCGTTAAAGCGGCCCATTCCACGCCGAAAGAGGCGAAGTTGAGCGTCCGGATAGAATCCACCATGAGCGATTGCCTGCTCACCAACAAACATCAAACGGGCGATTTTAAGTCCGTCCCAATTCTCGTACTCAGCTGAAGAGAACAATGTGCTTATCTCAGCCGCGAGTTCAGGCGTGACTATCTCATCGGCATCCAGGCTAAGAACCCAGTCGCCGCAAGCCTGCTCAAGCGCGAAATTCTTCTGCGCTGCATAGCCGAGCCAATCTTGATGAATTACTCGAGCTCCAAAATCACCAGCAATTTCTTTCGTCCGATCGCTCGAGCCAGAATCAACCAGCACAATTTCCGAAACCAGATCTTTCACCGCAGAGAGAACCCTGGCGATGGTTCTCTCTTCATCCTGCGCGATGATTACCGCGGAAAGACTGGGCACTACAATTACTTCCGTGTGAGCATAATCTTGTTCGATTTGTAATCGATGTCGTACTTATAGCCGTTACCCGAAATGAAGTCAGCGCCAATTTTTGGATATGCGGCTCCGCCCGTTTCGATAATCTGTAGATTGGTATTTGGACGCTCGACAGGACCAAGCTTCATGCGGGCGCTCATTACTTTAGGACCAGTTGCGCGATCTTCTGGTGGCACCCAGTTAGGATCACCTCGTTGCGGTCCTTCACCAGGACTCTGGTGCACGGCATCAGCCTCATCAGCCTTCAGCCCTGCGGCCTTGGCCTGGGCAGCTGTCATGGAAAGCCCTTCACCATCAGGATCAAAAATCATTCGCACCTGACGCCCGTTTAATTCTCCATTGATCAAAAGCAATTTGCCTTCTTTGCTAAATGCAATAGCACCTGCCGCACCGCCACCGGTGGCAGACTTGCGTTTCAGATCAATGAATTTACCGGAATCATTCACGGTAATGTTAAATGCATCGAGAAAACTATTGCCAATTTTTGCAGGCTGTCCACTGTCATCAACTGTTATAGGGAAATTCTTGCGAGTGACTGTGCCAAGCGCAATCTCGCATTTCATTTTCGTTGAACTCTTATCAGGATTTATGGCAAGTGAACTCAATTGACTTCGGCTAAAACTAGTATTCTCTGAATTCGGATCAAAAATGACCGGCGTATTTCTGCCGTTGATGCGAACATTGACTACCTTGTCGCTGCCAACCATGCGGAAATTAACGCGAGACTGGTCGCCTTCGACAGTGCCTTTATCCTCCGCAGCAGCAGAGGGCGAGGTGCTTCCGCCAGCTCCAGCATTCTTTGCTGCTGCAGTTGCCGCCGCGACAGCTGCAGCTTTTCGCGTCAAATATTGAGGATCAATCACCTTCAATGCTGCAAGCGCCGAAGTGCTGGCCTGCGTGCCAGGAAAGCGTTCCACGCAATCACCATATTTCTCGGCGGCTTTCTTGAAGTCGCCGGCGTAGTGATAAGCCAGCGCACAGTAATAGAATGTATTGCTTTCCCATGGCTGATTCTTTATCGATTGCTCAAAGTAGCTAGTTGCTTCTTTGTACTTCTTTGCCTGAAATGACTTCAACCCGGCATCAAAGTATTGATCTGCAGAAAACGCAGCCGGGTTCGCCATGAATAAAGCAGCACCCAAAACAATGAGACAAGATTTTGAAAATCGAGAACAAGCCATCAGGATCAACCTCACTCGCAGACAATTGCCCGCGTCGATGTGATTATGGTTTTTATCATATCTTACTGGCACAAGCTAGGTGCGACGTTGCCCGACAAATATCGTACAGGCTGCCGCTTCCGGGAGCGCCGGCAGCTCGCCGGCCCATATTCCCGCGCGATCAGATTTTCAAAGCCTCAACCAGCTGAACCTTTTGAGCTTCAGACGTTCCAAGACAAATTTCCATTGCCTTGGCATCGCGATAGAACTTCTCAAGCGGTTCATCTTCGAGCAAGCCGCTGGCGCCCATCACCTGCAATGCTTCTCCGCTGTGCTGCCTGGCGACTTTTGCCGCATACCATTTACACATAGGTGCATAAGTGCTGAGCTTTTCCGGCTCGCTGTCCAGACTCCAGGCGGCACGATATAACTGCATTCTCGCGCCTTCGGCCTCGGTTCCCATGTCGGCGAGTTTCCATTGAATTCCCTGGAACTGGGAGATTTTTGTGCCAAACTGCTCGCGGTTGCGTGCATGCTCAAGCGCCCGCTCGAGAGCGGCGAATGTCAGTCCAACAGCCGAGGCTGCCAGTATCACCTTGGCGACATCCAATGCGTAAGCAGCGATCTTCTCAGCATTGGCTCCGCTCAGACGCGCATCACTGCTCAATTTACGATTCTTGAATTCCACATGATTCACATATGCGGACTTCAAGCCCATACGTCCAATATTAGGTCCACACTCTTTTTCGTTGTCAGTGCAATCAATAACGCAAACTGCCAGCGAATCAGATTCGCCTTCCACATTTTTGCAAAGAACAAGAGCCAGACCGGCGAGCTGACCGTTGACTACCCAGGCCTTTTTGCCGTTAAAAGCAAAACCATCGCCCTCTTTGCTCAGTACGCTGCCCACGGCAGTGTAGTCGGTACCGGCTTGCTCTTCGGAGAAGGCTACTGTGCCGAGGGCTTCGCCGCGTGAAAGCAAAGGCAAATAGCGCGATTTCTGCGTGTCAGTGCCATACTTTTTGAGCACTTCAATAAAGGCATAATGATTAGCAAGCGTCAATCCAAGACCAGGTTCTTGCGTGCCGACAGCTTCCGCAAATAGCGCACTGAACAAAAACGGCTGTCCTTGCCCGCCGTATTCTTTGGGCGCCGATATGCCGAGATAGCCATTCTGAGCCAATTGTTGAATGAACTCTTTCAAGCAGACAGAATGCGACTCCAGCCCTCTGACCTGCGGAGCGACGTGCTCTCGGGCGAACGCATGATATTTCTCTTTAATTGAAGCCTGTTCTGAGCTTAAGTGCGTGTTCACAATTCAATCTCCCGGACCTTATCCGCGGCTGATCTTATCACCTTGGACTGCGGCGCAGCCGCATCTTTTACAGTCTTGTTATTTGTTGAACGATAGATGAGAAGCCGGACAGATCAGCTTGCAGTCCTGAAAAAATTGTAAGACGCTGTCAATATCTGAAAACAAAAAGTCAGCTCCCATGCTGAATCGGTTAAGATCATGGCTTAGTGGTAAGAATTTGAAAATGAATATGAGACGTGTATTTGCAGCTCTTGCCGGCAAGGTAAGACGACTGGCCTCGAGCCTGAGTGAAAAACCCGAAGTACAGATTGACGACTACGTACTCGAGCATTTCCTGCTCTACAACGGACTGGTTGGCTCTAATCCGGAGAATCAGCGAGAATTCAGAGACGTACGAAACGATATTGTGCAAGCGGTCAATGACCGCAGCGCGCATGAGCTGGCAATTGCTTTGAAGCTTCCACCATTATGGTGGGAAACGCGCCTCGAGAAAGTGTTCGCCGAAATTGCCGAAATAAACAGAGAGGCAGCCGTACATTGCTTGCTGGCACTACGTCCTCCAGACGATACCACAGGCGACACCACTCCATTAAGCCACAGCAACTGGCAGGTCCGCGCTAACGCCGCCAAAATGCTGGCTTTTCTCGATGCCAAAGAATCCGTGCCTCGACTATCCAAAATTCTCGACGAGTGCAGCAATGGACACAAAGCAGCTTTCTGCCATGTGGCATATTCTCTCAGCAAATTAGGCACAGAACAAGCTCGCCAGGCTCTTCTTCCGCACATACATAACGAAGAACCCTGGTTCTGCGTCGACGCTGTCGGCTCGCTTGCACATTGGAATCCCGCATCTGTTGCCAGAGATCTGATGAGTGCAATGTTGAGCGGAAGCGAGCTTGACGATTATATGGCGGTGACGATTGCACGCAGATATGTGAATTTGCAGGAGCTTTCAGAATTTACGGATGCCGAGGTGCATGAGGGTTTTGCTGAACTTTCTATGGCACTTCAGAAAGCAATTGAAGGACCATTCCACGCAGAGCATCGCCTCGTAGAGCAACTAGACGCGATAGCCACACGCGTTGACAAATTGGCACAGGAAAGCCCCACACCGCGCAGGCTCCGAGCCGCCATCAGTATCAATCGACGAAGCGATCAAGAAAGTAAGAATACAAACTCCGGCAATCAAATCCGAGATTTATCCAAACCAGAGCATTACGAAGCAGTTAAGCTCACAGTCACACAGGCAAAATGCAAAACATCTGCAGAAGCTGGACAGCTCAGACATGCGCTCTCGCTTACGGCGCAGTTCAAACTGAACGAATTATCACCGCATTTAATACCATTAATCAAGAGCGATTTCCCCGCACTTCCGGAATTGATGGAAAGCCTTGCCGCCCTGGGAGTACTGGAGGCAGCAACGCCGCTAACAGCTATGATAAAGGACTCGGTGAATCTTGATTCAAGAACATCACTTCCATTCAGCGCACATCCAGTAGTCGAAACGGACAAAGCCGCAACCGACATTTACTGGCGAGCCCTGAAAGCACTGGGAGCACTGCCTCACGAGTCGTCTCTCGATCTCTTGCAGAAAGCTGTCAACGATTATGCTCCTGACAAACGCGAGCAAGCATTAGAATCGCTGCAAACAATATTATTAACGGAATCACTGCGTGACAAATTCGCAGGTAATCTGCAAGAGCTGCTTAGAGAGCGGCTGAATGACCCATCTACTGCTGTTCAACTCACTGCTGCTCAAGGTGTTGCTCAGCACAAATTCGTCGAATTGATACCTGAGCTTCTGAAATTGTTGCAAGCCAGAGAAGCCTCTACTCAGCGCCGCGCCTCAGAACTCATAGTCGGCATGGCGGCAGCCGGCTGCCGAGAACAGGTAAAACAAGTTCTGGAAAGCAGCCTGGCTAAAGAAGTTGATTCCAGCAAGAAAGAACGTATAAATCGGGTCTTGCAGAGAATAAGGCAAAGTCCCTAAATGACCGTCCCACAAGGCATACGCAGCTTCCGCCCCTCGCGGGTGCCACTAAAATGCGCCAAGCCATGATAAGTTAGTAAGTATTCCGGGCAGAACTAGAGGAGCCAGCTTACTCTGAGGGACTCGCAATGAGTGGTACAGGCGCCGAATCAGAAGAAAAAACGACAGATAAAACAGAAGCCGAATCAGCAACTGGAGAAAAGCAGTCTGATAACGGCGAATCGACATCTGAAAAAACAAAATCAGTTTCTGATAATTCCACTGAGTCAAGTTCAGAGCAGACTCCTGAAGCTGAGCCGGATGCAAGCAAAAGTTCAGAGCAAACTGCTGAAGCAGAGCAGGATGCGAGCAAGAGTTCAGAAGGCGCTTCCGAGCAGAAAGAAGAGTCTGGTACTGAATCAAGCTTAGCGAATTCAGAAAGCAAGTCTGCAGAGAATGTGGCTGCCACCAGCAGCGATGGCGTAGAAGATAAAGCTGCTGATAAGAAGGACCCTTCCCTCACTCTAACGCAGCACCATGTTTCACATCTTTTATCAGATGTTCTAAAGGACGAAGGCGTCGAGGAAGCGCCTGTAGCCAAAGGTTTTCGATTCCCAATGATCTTCGACCTCTTGCTCGGAGCAGGATTGCTGGTAGCAGTTGGAGGATTCACTGTAGGACTCTTGCACCTCTACATTGTGCACTCGGCATCACAATTTATCAGTGAGCAGCGCTACGAAAAAGCAATCAAGCTTTTAAGAGGCGCACCACTGCCGCAGGTATTCTCACGCACAGGAACTGACACCGAAGAGCTTTTAAGCAAAGCTCGTTATCTTGATGCTATGGACAAAATCGAATCCAACAACAATGTAGACTTTGCCTTGAAAGAACTTGCAGAGATTCACCCTGGTTCCAAGTACTTTGCGCTGGCACAGGAAGCAATCAACGAGAATACGGAACCTGCAGAAGTGTTGCTACAAGGCGGAGCGGAAACAACGGAAGCTCCAGCGCCAGAGCGAGAGCAGACACTCTTGGAACAAACACTCAAGCAAGAGCAAGAGAAAGAATCAGGAAAGCAATAGCCCCGTATTTGATACCACAGCTATTTGATCACGGCATTTAGAAGCCGGCGAGCCGCAGCTAGCCTCGTAACGGGGACCCGTGCGAGCGCAGCGAGTGCGGGTTGGAGAGGCGAAGCGGGCGCTCCCGAGTCCACGACAATTTCCAATTTTTGAATCAACGCTAGTGAGCGCTTGTTGTTGTCTGGACAGCAGTTTCGAGCTGCGAATGCGAACTGAAATTACCCGCAAGCACAATGAGCGTAGTAAGCACTGCCAGGAAACTGATTTTCACTAACAGAAGCGATCTGTTCTCAAAAGTCATAGAAACCTTTCTGGTAACAGGACAGCAAATTCGAACCAGAGCCATTTTAAGGCCAGTTTCTAAATTTCGCAGCTAACTTTAATGTGTTCTACTCAACCACGAACTTCTTATAATCTTCTGCACTCATGGCTTTGTCCAGATCAGAAGGATTGTCCAACTTGATCTTCATCATCCAGCCTTCGTTGTAGCAGTCGAGGTTTACGAGCTCCGGCTCCGATGACAAGCGATCGTTTACTTCGAGAACTTCGCCAGCAACCGGCATGTAAAGATCTGAAACTGACTTCACTGATTCAATAACACCAAACTTATCTTCAAGCTTGTATTTTGACCCTTTTTTCGGAAGCTCAACGTAAGTCACATCTCCCAACTGATCTGCGGCAAATGAAGTCACACCGATAATGGCCTCATTGCCATTTACTCGAATGTATTCATGCGTTTTGACGTATTTCAAATCCGCTGGATAAAGAAGTGTCTTACTGCCGGTATCGCCCATATAAACCTCACGATAAAGTTCGAAGCATCAGTATGTTACACGTTGCATCAGTCATTTGATCTTCATGGAAATCAATTGCGTTACTTGCGCTTATAAAAAGGACGCTTAATGACCTCTGCAGCGACCTTGGCATCTCTTATTTGCACATGCAACTTCTTGCCTAGTTCGGAGTAGCCGCGCGGCACAAAAGCAAAGGCAATTGGGTGCCCAACAAAAATTCCTTGAGAACCGCTTGTGACCTGGCCAACCTGGCGCTCACCATCGAACACCGGATAACCCTGACGCGGAAGAGCTTTGCCTTCTGTTCTCAAGCCGACCAACTGCTTGGACAATCCCATCTTCTGCTGAGCATTCAATGTTGAAGAGCCCATAAACTCGCCCTTCTCAAGCTTGACGCTCCAGCCAAGACCGGCTTCGAGCGGACTTGTGTTTTCATCAAGCTCATGTCCATAAAGTGGAAGGCCGGCTTCCAATCGCAAAGTATCGCGTGCGCCCAGCCCGCAAGGTTCAATGCCGAACTCTTGACCGCGTTCGAGAATCTTCTTCCAGAGCTTTTCGGCTTTGTTAGCGGCAACAAAAATTTCAAAGCCGTCTTCGCCTGTATAACCTGTACGTCCCCAGGCTGCATCAATTCCATCCATCTTGCCCGTTGCATAGTGAAAGGACTTGATGTCCTTAACCCAGTCTCCAGCCATAGCAGCAAGGAGATCCACCGCTTTGGGTCCCTGAAGAGCGAGCAGGCTTGTGTCTTCAGAAATGTCCTTCATCACGACGCCTTTGTAATCAGCGACATTTTCCTGCAGCCAGGCCCAGTCTTTTTCAATATTGGAAGCGTTCACAACAAGAAGGTATCCGCCATCAAGTCTGTAAACAATGAGATCATCGACAGTGCCGCCCTCATCAGTACACATCTGCGTATAGAGAGCCATATTGGGCTTGTTTAACTTATCAACATCATTGGCAATCATGAACTGTACGAAATCACGAGCTTTGGCGCCGGTTACGAGAAACTCACCCATGTGTGAAACATCAAACAAACCGCAATTCGTGCGCACTGCCATGTGTTCAGATACGATCGACTTGTATTGAACAGGCATGTACCAGCCGGCGAAATCAACCATTTTCGCGCCGAGGTCTTTGTGAGCCTGAGCAAGAGGTGTTTGCTTAATCTGAGCCGTAGTCATGATTTCCTCTCAAATGATGTGACTCTCGAAGGAGAGTTGCTAGAGTGACAGATCCTAGCACGCAACCCCGCCTTTTTGGCAGGCACCGACGGAAAGGAATGCCTGAAGGGTAGATCTTTTTAGTAATTGGGGGCGGCAGAAATGGACGGCAGTTTACCGGCAGGTACAATATTCGCAAACAAATATGAAATATTGTCCCTTGCCGGCAGTGGCGGCATGGGAACTGTTTATAAAGCAAAACAAATTGATCTTGAAAGAATTGTCGCGCTCAAGTTGCTGGATCCGGGCTTAGTCGCCGACAGTGAAAGTCAGCAACGATTCATCCGCGAAGCGCAATCAATAAATCAATTAAGCAACGAGCACATTGCCACATTTTTTGCTTATGAGATTGGTGCCGATGAGTTGCCTTATATCGTAATGGAGTATTTGGAAGGCAAATCTTTGAGATCAGTATTGCTTGCTGAAGGGCGACTGGATGAAGAACGGATGAAGCATATTGCTATTCAGATTTCGGAGGCGATGGCGCACGCTCATGCTAAGGGGATAATCCATCGAGACCTGAAGCCGGAAAACATCATCCTATTAGATTCCCCCGAAAAGGACTTCGTCAAAATTATTGATTTCGGCCTGGCAAAAATACAAGTAACACATAATTCGGGACAGAAGCTCACGCAAACAGGAGCATTGATTGGCTCAGTTCATTATTTGAGCCCAGAACAGTGCACGGGACACAAAGCAGATCGGCGCTCAGATATTTATGCGCTGGGTTGTATTTGCTACGAGATCTTATGTGGCGCACCACCTTTTGAAGCAGAAAGTCCCGTTGGACTTATCTACAAACACGCAAACGAACAAGCTATTCCACCGAGCGTTCGTGCAGACAAGAAATTTTCAAGCCGGATTGATCAAGTTATTTTGAAAGCACTGGCTAAGAATCCAGAAAGCCGATTTCAGTCGATGGAAGAGTTTGCCACGAGTTTATCCCAACAGAACTCTGAGACAGAAAAGCATATCAGCACAGCGGAGCCTCAGGGCAAAATACTTCAGCTGAAGAAATACATAAAATGGTTAGTGCCGGCTGCTCTAATTGGGGCAGTATTCGCCAGTCTCTACTGCACAACTGATGCGGGTCAAATTCTACTTGCACAGATTTCTTTGCATTTCAATCACAGCAAGAAGCTCATGAGTAAGTGGGCCAATATGGCGTACAAGCTCGAGGCTCAAGGAAAGTCTGCACAAGCCGCTTCCATCTGGTCAGCGCTGGAAAAATCGAATCCAGAGCCAGCATATTCCAAATTTCTGCTGGCTACTGCAAGTGAAAGGTTTTCGCAAAATGATAAACAGGCAGCAAGCTTTTTTGCGAAGTTGTGCTTGCTTAGAACGATTGATGAGATTCGAGTGAGCAAAAATCTAAGAGCTTCAACTCCATTATGGCTGCAGTTGGACTCGGCCTCTTCGATTTTGCTTCAATGTAAGACTGGACCGCTCAATTTCAGTAAATTAGAACGTAAGAGTCTCATTCAATGTGTTGACAATTCGCCAAGTGGCCTGGGTTCGGTTTCACTTGAACTTGCTGGTGTCCTTATTAACGAATCAAAGACTCCCGCAAGCAAAAGCATTTGCGAAATCTTGCTTCGCAGAGATATTGGGTATGTGATGAGGTATCCGCAGAACTCCAGTGGAATACTGGCGAACCTGGCACAGACAGAAAAAATCCTTTCAGAATACGGCGGCATCAACTCTCCGGAAATAATGAAACATTCGGCAGATCTGGCACAGTACCTTTCTGACCCGGACAAAGGCAATCAAAAGCTTTGCTTGCAACTTCTTTCGAAAGCTGAGAAGGATTGCCTTCTGCAGCCCGAGAAGGACGGTGAATACTTCGGTGGCACAATTCTCGCGATTGGATTCTCATACAAACGGCTTGGCAAGCCAGAAGAGGCAGTTCGCTGTTTTAAAACAGCGATGAGTGTTGCAAAAGAAAGTAACCCTAGTGTATTTGATATTGCACTCATTCAAAGTGCACAGGAGCTATTTGATGCAGGTGAATACGGGCAGGCGCTTGAGTTAATAAATAAAGAGAGCAAGAATAGCCAAGACATTGAATACGTTCAAACTAAAAATCACACTCACGTACAAGTTTTTATGCTCAAAGTCGAATGTCTGAAACGCTTGAAGCGAAACAAAGATGCCCTAAATTATTTGAACGAGCAGCTGCAATTGGTCCGGCAACACTTGCCGAATTCTGCCTGCAGTATGGTCGAGTTGTTGCAGCAGCAATTTGTTCTTGCAAAATCAATTGGGGATGAATCCTTAGAAAGCAAGGACCTGGAAGAATCAATTGAACTCGACAAGAAATACTACACTGGTGCAAACCTGCGGTTCCGGGTTTATACGAATGCGGCAAGTGAAATGATTGAGCAAAACAATTTATCTAAAGCTCGCACCTACGTTGGCGAGCTAATCCGAATTCCCAATGACGAGATCCTTCTCGACAACGAGGTGCCAACCAGTGATTCCGCAATACTTTTACTGAAAGTTGCACAAACACATAAGCAAGCCGAACTCTATAAGGCTTTTCTGGGAAAAATAATTTCACTAGCTGAGGCAGCCAGCCAACAGCCGGCGGCATTTAGAACTTTCAAAACGATGAATGACGTAATTTTTGCATCGAACGAGTTCGATGAAGCACAAAAGCTTATACAAAACTGCGGTCGGCTGCGGTTATCTGCTCCTGAATGGTTTCAAGCACGAGAGAGAGAACTCAACTCCCGCATAGCAATTCAAAGACTAAGCTCATCGAAGCCATGAACAGAAATTCACTTTTCGACTTTTCGCAGCTGCTGAACAGAGTGAGCGGTGCAATGCACCGCCCCTCCCGGTCCAGTCGGCAGGGCACGCCATGCGTGCCCGACTCTTTACGCAGCTTCTGTATCCGATTTAGTTTCCGATTCACTCGATTCGGTTGCATCAGCAACCATTTCGGCAATGGTTTCCTCCACTTTCTTTTCTTCCTCGGCAGCCTGCGATTCGCTTGCCTCGGCTGCTGGTGCTTCCTCTGACTTCTCTTCCGCGGGAGCTTCTTCGCTCGCCTCAGCTGCTGGTGCTTCCTCTGATTTTTCTTCAGCGGGTGCTTCTTCGCTCGCCTCGGCTGCTGGTGCTTCCTCTGACTTCTCTTCCGCGGGAGCTTCTTCGCTCGCCTCAGCTGCTGGTGCTTCCTCTGATTTTTCTTCAGCGGGTGCTTCTTCGCTCG
>JBIKOL010000240.1:0-8617 GCA_044358055.1 Obscuribacteraceae bacterium (SeqCode) | reverse complement strand
GCGGCTGCAGCTTAAGCATTGGGCGAATTAGCTCGTGTGAGCCAATTCCCTAAAGATCCCAAATACTTCGATCTGGCTTGACAAATATCAGGGAATCTCCCGGCGCAGCCGCTTTTAAATCACGGCGGACCGGTGTTGTGTAAGCAATGGATCTCATCCCCGGGAGCGCCGGCGGCTCGCCGGCTTTAACTGCGATTCGTTAAATAGCGGATGCCGTGGATCGCAGCCTTCCAGGCTGCTTCTAAGCGCAATTATTTAGACCGTAGCTTCTTGATCAGTCCAGAAAGTGCAAGTTCATAGCCGGCGGGACCAAATCCGATCACCACACCAGATGCGACGTCGGAAAGATAGCTCGAATGCCGAAATGATTCGCGCGCATAAACATTCGAGATGTGAATTTCCACAAAAGGAATCTGCACCGCCAGTAGTGCATCTCTGATCGCCACAGAAGTATGCGTGTAGGCCCCGGGGTTGATTACAATCCCGTCAATTTCTTCGGTTTTGGCTTCCTGAATGGCATTAACTAGCTCGCCCTCCACGTTGGATTGGTAGAACGAAAGCTGTGCACCGAGCTCTTCGCCTAGGACCGAAAGCACTTTGCATATATCAGACAGTGTGATTCCGCCATAAACATCTTTCTCGCGGGTACCGAGCATGTTCAGGTTCGGCCCGTTTATGACTTTGATCCGATAATTTTTACTCACGGCTTAATGCTTAACGTGTATTAGTCGTCTGCCATTGCTTCGAGTGCGCATTGTGCCTCGATCAGGAATGGATCATTCCGGGCGAGGATGCCGCGCTGAGCGACAAATTGAATAATTTTGCCCAGCAACTCCTGCACACCGACTTGCTGACCATTGCAATCAAGCTGATCAACGATCAAAAACATCAAAGAGCCCAGCAAGACGCGGGCTTCAACAGCCGCCATCTCACCGCTCGCCATTGCCTGAGCCAGCGTCTGCTGATCAAGCGAATTCTCGTATAACAATTTCTGGCAAACCGCGCCCATGTTGCCTTTCAGCGGTTTGGTTCTTTCATCGGGCAGCGTGGCTGCCGCGCGGATAAGGTTCAGCTTGTTTCCCGCATCACCGAGTGATTCCGCGGCGTCAACCAGGTTACGCACATTGTTCGCTTTGGTATTGAACTGGCGCTTCAATTCGTTCTCAGCAACGTTGGCAGTAGGTCGCGTTGCCTGGTCGAAGCGCTTCTCATAGTAATCTTGCACGTGTTGCCTTTTCAGTTCGACTCCGAAAGGGATGAGCTCGAGGAATATGGATTCCAAGCCTTCCAGCTGTGACTGCAAAAACATCAATTCTTCCTGGGTGACTGTCAAGCTTCACTCCTCCGTGCCAAGCCCATGAATGATCCTTACCCTCAGGATCGGGCTAACTAACGCCGACCAACCTTATGATGTCATCGGCCAGTTGCTCTGCATCGGCCTGTGACGTGTCAATTCTATAACGTGCACGGTTGTAAATGCTTTCTCTTTCGGCAATTAGTTTTTCCAGGCGCAATTTTGCTTCGGCACGTGCCGCCTCCTCAGTCGGGGCGGAGCCCCCAGAGCCAAGCAGCGGGCGCTCTTCGCCGAATTTTATCCTTGTTACGAGAACTTCAAGCGGAGCGCTGAGGTAGACAAGAACAGCCATGGATTGCAGGCGGCTAAAGTTGTCAGCAAATATCGGCATGCCTCCGCCCGTTGAGAGGACAAAATCTTTTGCATTTTGGGCTTGCAGCTTTTCTATGAATGATGATTCCTGATTGCGAAATTCAGCTTCGCCTGAGTCGCGGAAAATCTGGGCGATTGTTTTTCCACAGGCTTCTTCAATTTCGCGATCTGAATCTATAAATTGCCACTTGAGTTTCTCGGCAATAATCTTGCCGATATTCGATTTACCGCTTCCTGAGGGACCGATTAATGCTATTGCAGCTGGGGTAGACATAGAGACTCCGGGCTAGCGCAAATAGAATACTAGCTCGGCTATTATTGTCGCACTGAAAATTCTAATTACGATTGCCTGAAAGTTTTTGGCATTCAGCAATCTTATTCTGTGCATCGACCAGTTTTGGATTAGCAAGCAATGCCAGGCGCAGTTCGATTACGGCGCCGGTGTATTGATGCTTCTTCATCAACGCAACTCCCATGCCGTAGTGGGCAGACGCCATGGATGGATCGTTGCGTGTAGCTTGATGGAACGCTGCTGCAGCATCATCGAATTTTCCCGTCATCAAATAAAGACTGCCGAGATTATTGGCGACGCGTGCGCTGTGCGGGCAATGTTTGTTGCTTTCTTTGAGCAAATTGATTGCGTCCGGAACTCTACCCCTTGCAGTGAGCATTTCAGAAAGATTGAGCGCGGCTTCTTCCATCTTCGGGTCAAGCTTTAGAGCGCTTCTGAAGGCTTGCTCCGATTCTTCGTTCATTCCAAGCTGATGATATGCAAGACCAAGATTGCTGCGAATGGCTGCGGAACTGGGGTTCAACTCCGCGGCTTTTTCCCAGGATGATACGGCTGCGTGCACATTGCCGGACATTACTGAGAGCAAGCCGATGCGGTCGTACAAGAATGGCATCTTGGGATTGCTTACGATCAGCTTCTTGTATGCCGCTAGTGCTGGTGCAATTTGATTTGCTTTGAAGAAAGCTTCCGCTTGAGCAAGTTCCTGTGCGTCTTGCGTGCTCATAATCTCGTCTTTGGATTTCAGCTTGCCGTCTGCTGCGGCGAAACCGCTGAAGAGCAATCCGTCTTTGTTGATTTGATCAAGCTCAGCCATTACCGCTGCACGGTCGCCACGTTGATCGTAAATTCGTGCAAGATTCGAATGTGCAGCCGAAAGTTCAACTGATGCTTTGGAGGCGTCGATCACTGTGGAGGAAGCATCCTTCATTTTGCCTGATCTCTTCAGCCTTTCGACATCAGAAGCGTAGCCTGATATTTTGCTACGGCTGAGGCTGACCGCGTTGCTGAAGCACTGTTCTGCTGATTTTGAGTCGCCTAGGGTGAGGTAGATCAAGCCAAGTCGGTTTTGTAGAGCAGGATCTGAAGGTGATTTGTTGATCTCGGCGGAGATTTTTTGAGCCGCTTTGTCGAGTGCCTGGACGTAGGCTGCTGCTGAGTCTGAGCCTGCTGCCTGCACTCGATTCGTCGCTGGTACTGCGGCAGCTGACTGCGTTGCAGCTGCTTTCTTTGGTTCTGCCGCTTTGAAGAATTCGGGCATGCTGATGTTTATGCCGCTAAAGTTGCCCAGAAGTGACAACGGTATGGTGGCAAGAACGATTACAAATGCCAAAAATATCCAGAGTCTTACCGGATTAATACGCCGATGGCGCATTAGGTTTGCAGTAGAGTTTGTCATGAAATCCGAGCAGCGCCAAAAAACGTCAATCCATATATATACGAAAGATTAAATCGAGACATATCGCCAGTCAATACGTAATCACCCTGTGTGGGTTTATGCAGTCCTGGTGGGGCTTTCAGGCTGCGGATAGATTAGTAAGATCTAAGCAAAATTCGTTGGCTGGGAGAGCAAAATTGACGACTTTTATTGTGATATTGATGGGGCTAGAGGCGAAGCCTTACGAGCGGGATCAGATTCGTTGGCCCGCTTGGACTCACTGACGGGTCCTCCTTGACCATGTGCCGCTGACCTCCAACGTATCCACATTTCGTTGCTCGTGCGCGCTCTAAGATGCCGCTCGTGCTAAAACAAGGGAATGCGAGTATGCGTTATCCTTCTAAGAGAGCATTGAGACAAAGGAAAGAACCGTGAATACTGACGAAAAAATCGAAAAATTCTTGAGTGCACCAGCTTATGCGGTGGTTGGTGCTAGCGACAACAAGATGAAATACGGTTATCGCTGCTACAAATCCTATCTTCAGCACGGACGCAAAGCTTATCCGGTGAATCCTATTTGCGAAAAAATTGAAGGGAACGATGTCTACAAAAATCTCGCATCGCTACCAGAAAAAGTTGAATCGATTTCAATAATTACGCCACCAAGAGTAACCGAGAAGATCGTGGACGATGCCATCGCCAATGGTGTCAGCAATATCTGGATGCAACCGGGTGCAGAAAGCATGAGCGCAGTGGAAAAAGCCGAAGCAGCTGGATTGAACGTTATCTATGGTGGCCCGTGTTTGATGGTTGTGCTCGGTTACCAGGGCATGTGATCATTAATTAGGCAAGAATAACTAAAGCTGGTTTTGAAGAGCAGACGAGGGACGCTATTTAAGTGTATTTCTTGGCTGGTTTTCGGACTATGCTATTCAATTTTGAATTAAGTAGATTGAATGACAAACTCATGCTTTCCAGCAGGTAATAAACTACTCCCCAAGCAAAGGCTCTATACTCAGTCGCTGTATAAAAGCCGATATACTTTAAGAGTGCACATCACTGCTATAACGGTCTATGAGAAGACTCAAGTTTACACTCGCTTTGGCAGCGGCGACTTATTTGCTCACACTGCTTTCGATAGCTAATTTTGCCTCCAGGCGTGAGCGCGCTGCTGACCTGGTAACGCACACATACGAGGTCTTGCGAGCTTCCCAAACAGTAATGCTTGAATGCGTCGATATAGAAACAGGATTCCGGGGCTACGCTCTAACACAGAACCAGGTCTTTCTAGAACCTTATCAGCGTGGAAATAAAACGGTTGAGCTTAATCTGCAGAGACTCAAAAATCTGGTTCAAGACAATCCTGTTCAGGTAAGTCGAGTACAAAAGCTGCAGCAGACTGTGGACCGTCTGCGCGATATGTTGCAACCTTTGCTAAGGTCTCACAGCCAATCCGATCTCACGATTTTAAAATCCGTAATGGACAGTATCAGGCTCCAGTCTGATTCTATAAACGATGCTGAACTCCATTTGCTCAATCAACGCCAGAACGAATTTGCGCAATCAGACAAGAGTACGACTGCTTCTATTGCTATTCTCTCCCTGGTGGGTTTGGCATTTCTGATATGGTCGGGAATCTCGGATGCTCGAAACACCAGACTTATCCTGGCTCAACATAAACAGGAAGCAGCAATACGTGAGGCAGAGCACTTAAAGATGATTGCTGAAGCCATGCCACTAGCTATATGGTCTACTGACGCACAGGGAAACTGCGATTATGTAAATCAAATTTGGCTTGACGTTAATGGAGCAAGTATAGAACAAGCCCTTGGTCTGGGCTGGCTTGAATACGTGCATCCGGATGATAGAGGGATTGTTCTTGATACATGGAAACGGTTTATTGATGATGATCATCCGTTTACTGAGGAATTTCGAATGGGTAGGCCTGATGCGTACCGTTGGTTTCTCACTCGCGGAACGAAAGTGCGCAGTAACAATGGCGAGCTGATTAAAGCAGTGTGTGTTTGCACTGACATTAATGACAAGAAAGAACAATCTGCCTTGCTGGAAAAACTTGTTCAGGAGCGAACGGCTGATCTTGTCTTGGCCAGAAAGATAGCAGAGGATTCACTGGCAGCTAAAAGCCGTTTTTTAGCCACTGTAAGCCATGAGGTTCGAACTCCCATGGCAAGTGTAATCGGTTTCATGGAAATAATTCGCGATACCTCGAAAGATGAGGAAATTCGATCGAGTGCAAGCATTGCGTTCGATTCTTCTGCTCGCCTGTTGAGGATACTCAACGATCTTCTTGATGCTTCTAAGTTGAATGCAGGGAAAATCAATCTGGAGAAGCGACGTTTTGCAATCAAGGCCGCGATTGGGGATCTCATTCAAATTTCCGCACTCGAGGCAAGGAAAAAAGGTATTTCTTTAGATTCGATTATTAGCAGTGACGTGCCCGAACTTGTTTGTGGCGACGAGCTGCGGGTTCGCCAGATTTTGTCCAACTTGCTTTTCAACGCTGTGAAGTTCACCGAACGCGGTAAGGTCTCTATGAATGCTCGAGTGGTGGCACGAAAGGATGGAGCCATTACCATTCGTTTTGAAGTTGATGACACAGGGATAGGTATGAGCAGCGAACAGCAAGAAAGGCTATTCAAGCCGTTTGAGCAAGCTGTTTCATCTACTGCACGTGTGCATGGTGGCACCGGGCTTGGGCTCAGCATTGCTAAAGAATTGGTTGAACTGATGCATGGAAGCATCTGGGTGGAAAGTAAGGAGCAAGAGGGTTCTCGGTTTTTTGTGGAGATAAGTTTTAATGAAGGGGATTGCGCATGAACCCATTCATTTTAATTGTTGAAGACGATCCCGCATTGCGCATACTCACACAAAAGCAACTAGCGTTGATATGCCACTGCTCAACCCAATGCGTTGCAAGTGGAGAAGAAGCTCTCGCTAAACAAGATGATGAAATCGCACTGATATTTATGGATATAGGACTCCCTGGCCTTGATGGAATTCGCGTCGCCTCACTCATACGAGAGACGGAACTCAGAGAAAGAAAAAAAAGAGTTCCAATTATTGCCCTGACCGGTCATGTGGATAAAGACGCATGCATTCTTGCCGGCATGGATGACCATCTTCAGAAGCCGGCGCTTCTGGGTGACATTCGGCGCATGATAGTAAAATACATTCCGCACCTGGCAAAAGAATGCCTTCAAAGCTAGTGTTGGCTGCTATCTTCAGCTACTTGCTTGAGTTTAGCCAGACCTTTCTCGTATTCGCCGCCGATCATTTTGTCCATGTCCAGGAGAACCTGGATTACTTTGGATAGGAATGTGTTCGGTCCGGTCATGGTCCAGCTTACTTTAGTCGCTGTACCGCTCGGCTCAAGGGTGAACTTGGTTTCGTAGTGACCTTCAAATGGCTTGCTGAAGTCGAGTTTGATTGGCACCGCGGATGGTGATGAGTCAAGGACCTCCATGCGCCCAGCGCCAGCATCATCGTTGCCTTCCCAATTGTAGACGGCGCCTTTTCCGCTTTCGGGACCGCTGAAGGTTCGTTTCATTTTGGGATCGATGGCTTCCCAGGGCGACCATTTGAGCCAGTTGTGGAAGTTGTCGACAAGGGGAACTATTTTTTCTGGGGGTTGATTTATTGTTATGCTGCGTTCGACCTTCATGGTATCGGATTTGGTGAAGGCCAGGCCGAGTACAAGGAGGACTGAGAGTGTGATAAAACCTCCAATTAAGATTGCGATCTTTTTGAACAAGGTCTGGTCCTCCGCGGCTTCAAATAGCTGTGCGCGGTTTGAATTATCGCAGATCAGTGGAGCAGGGGAAGAATGGATGGTAGCTCTGATATCCGAACGATAGCTATACATATATCTGATGCATAGAAGGTCTATCCCTGCTTGTAGAATTCGTGCAGGAGCTTTGCACTTTTAGTAGGGGTTCTGGTCGTTGGGGACGGTGCCAGCGTAGGGGTCTGAAGGTGGCTTGTGATCGTTCTTGTGCTGGTTGGCGGGAAGTCCACCATCGTGTTCTTCATTATGTGGATCGTCACCGTGATCGGTGTTACCGCCGCCACCTTTGCGGGCGATGTAGACTGGTGCCTGGGGAACTGGTTTGTATTCCATTATGCTTGGGTTGGCAGTGTGGAATGAGAAGACTAGAGGCAATACGACGGCGCTCAACATTGGACTTGAGAACTCCTATTGTACGGACAAACGTCGCATCATAGAAGTGTTTGGTGAAATGCTGAAGGTGAGGATTCGCAGTATAGTTATGCGAAGATTCGCAAGTCAAGTCTCTTTTGGTGTGGGAGGCATACGCAGCTAGGAGCTGAGCACGTGATCCAGTTTGATGGTGGCGTCGATCATCTGAATGACCCGTTCTTTGATTTTCTCGTCGATGATTGCGTTGTTTTCGAAGGCGGAACCTTCGGCGTAGACGAATCGTGGAACGATGACGCTGCGGAAATCGAGCATCAAGGAATTTGCAAAAGACATGATGGACATGTAGCTGGAACGTCCGCCAGCAGCGCAGAGGAAGGCGACGGTTTTGTTCTCCCAGCCGGCGCGGCCGGTGAGTTCAAGCAAGTTCTTGGCGGAACTGCCGCAGTCGAAATTGTATATTGCAACAGCGAGGATGATTGCGGATGCTTTTTGGATTTTCTTTGTTACTTCAATTACGTTTGGATTGGCGTATGCTTTGTCGCCATCGCAGTGGGGCAGCTCGACTTCGCGGAGGTCGAGCCAGTCGACTTCTAGCTTGCGTTCTTGCAGCAAGCGGTAGGTTTCGCGGGCGAGGATGGCGCTTTTGCTGTTTGGGTTGAGGCTGGAGCTGATTACGATTAGGCTCATGAGTTTGTTTCCTTCCTACTGTAAGGGCGCCCGTGAGGCGCCCCTACGATTTGATTTCGTGCCGGCATTTGAAGCCGGCGAGCCGCCGGCGCTCCCGGGGGTCCCGTGGCTCGATCGCAACCGGTCCATGTGAACCATTGCGAGTCTGACTGTTGAATTACTTCGCTTTGAAGTAGAGGATGATCATACCGAGCGAGCCTATTACTATGTTCGGTAACCAGGCGGCGACGAGTGGATCCAATCTGCCGGAATCACCCAGTGCGCCCGAGCTTGATTGTAAGACGTAGTACAGGAATACGACTACGGCTGAATAAACAAGACCGAGGTTGCTGCGTGAACGGCGGGCGAGCAGACCGAGTGGTGCGCCTGCAAGAGCTACGATTAAACAGGCGAGTGGTTGTGAGAATTTTTGGTAGAAGC
>JBIKOL010000239.1:0-8628 GCA_044358055.1 Obscuribacteraceae bacterium (SeqCode) | reverse complement strand
CCCCAACACCCGCCCGCCCGGGGGGGGGGTGGGGGTCGAATTCATCGAGCTGGCAGTTAGATTTACCTCGGGAGAATTTGACCGTAATTTGTCACTCATAGGAAGCCCATTTATCCGGTGAAGGAAAACTTTGCATCCGGTCGTTTATCAGTTCGTTCAAAAATTTGTTTGAATCATCAGACTTTTCATCAGCCGCTGCTTGTTTCAAATTCTCATCATTTCGTCTGGCATTATCCTGTCCTATCATAGCGATTTGCGCCCAGCCGAACCTCATCTCACTCGATGCTGAGATGCTATTTTGAAATAGGGAGAATTTAGGGAGAAAAGGGCTAAGGGAGTGCGCAAACTTCCTGCCTATCGCCGCCTTCTCAAAAGCATGTTTATGTAGTTGAACTTTTGCCTGGCGCCCTAAATTCAAGGAAGTCTAAATACCGTTGACAAGCGAATTAATTTGGCGCTTAGGATGTCCTTAACCGCGGCATATGAAAATTACACTTTATATTGGGATCCAGGGGGAATCATTATGCCGCGCGACATTCCTGTTGGCAACGGAAAAGTTCTGGTCAATTTCGACAAGGACTACTGCATGCGAGACATCTATTATCCGCATGTGGGTCAGGAGAACCAGACTATAGGTAAACACTCGCGCTTCGGCGTCTGGGTGGATGGCGAATTTGCATGGGTCGGCAACGGCTGGTCAATCGAACGCAGATACCTGAAAGAAACAATGGTTACCGACGTAATTCTCAAGCACGATAAGCTCGGCCTGGAACTTCGCTGCCATGATTGCGTTGACTATATACATGATCTGTTTGTGAAAGAGATTAGTGTCAGGGATCTCAAAGGACAAAATCGCCAGGTGCGTTTGTTCTTCCACCAGGATTTTTATATTAACGAGAACGAGGTTGGTGATACCGCTTATTACGATCCGCGTACAGAATCAGTAATCCACTATAAAAAGAATCGCTGGTTCCTTTGCGGTGCTTCAGGACAGAAGACCGGCATTGAACAATGGGCAACAGGAAAGAAAGCTGTCGGCGGTCAGGAAGGGACCTGGCGCGATGCGGAAGACGGCGAACTCGGCTGCAATGCAATCGCACAAGGTTCGGTTGATTCGACAATTCGCGCATCAGTTGAAGTACCAGCACGCGGTGAAGCAAAAGCCTTTTACTGGATTGCATTTGGTCAGTGTTATGAAGATGTCGCAAAGTTGAACGAAACAGTGCGCGAACATACGCCGCATTATTTTGTGCCCCGCAATCAAAATTACTGGCGGCTCTGGGTTAATCCCGAGCACATCGATTTTCAAAATCTGCCGCCAAAAGTAGTTGATCTTTTCAAACGTAGTCTGCTTGTAATTCGCTCGCAGGTTGATTCAGGCGGCGCAATTATTGCTGCAAACGATCACGACATTGCGCAGTTTGCTCGCGATACTTATTCGTACATGTGGCCTCGTGACGGTGCACTGGTTGCAGCAGCACTCTCACGCGCCGGATACACAGAAATAGCACAACGCTTCTACACTTTCTGTGCGGAAGTAATCAAACCGGAAGGCTATTTGATGCACAAATACAATCCGGACAAAACGCTTGCATCCAGCTGGCACCCATGGTTCCGCGACGGGAAAGCCGACTTGCCGATTCAAGAAGACGAAACAGCGCTTGTTATCTGGAGCCTCTGGCAACATTTCCGCAGGCACCGTGATGTTGAATTCGTGCGCAGACTATACGAACCATTGATCACTCGCGCAGCAGAATTCATGGTGAATTTCCGCGACGAACTAACAAAACTGCCGCACCCCTCGCATGATCTCTGGGAAGAACGCTACGGCGTTCACCTGTTCACTGTGGCCAGTGTAATTGGTGGCTTGACCGCAGCAGCAAACTTCGCTCAGGCATTCGGCGAAATCGAACATCACGATCGTTATTTGGCTGCAGCAAAAGAAATCAAAGAAGCGATGTTGAAGCACATGTGGAGCGAAGAGCATCAACGCTTCTGCCGCATGGCAACACGAACAGAAGATGGTTATAAGCTCGACATGACAATCGATGCTGCGATGTATGCATTGTTTGTATTCAATGCATTGCCTGCATCTGATCCAAAAGTAAAATCGACAATGGAAGCAATACGCAGTCGTCTTTGGGTCAAAACTGATGTTGGTGGAGTTGCTCGCTACGAGAACGACTACTATCACCAGATTTCTCAAGACATCGAAAACGTACCCGGCAATCCCTGGTTCATCTGCTCGATGTGGCTTGCGCAATATGACATTGCTGCAACATACAACCCGGACACACTGCGCGACGCCGTAAATATTCTGGAGTGGGTAGCAGATCACGCGTTGCCTTCAGGAGTACTCGCCGAGCAAGTTCATCCGTACAACAACGAACCATTATCAGTGTCGCCGTTAACCTGGAGCCACGCAACTCTGGTAATGTGTGTGCTCGACTATATCGAGAAACGCCGCCAGCTCATGGCGGAAGCAGTCTTCGCCCACACAATTGCACCGGTGTGATCGAGAAAAAAATAGCACGTGAATCATTGTTAGGGGCGATGCTTAGCGTCGCCCCTATCTTAAGTTCCGGAATTGCTAGAAGGCTCTCCGGGAGCGCCCGCGTCGCCTCTCCAACCCGCACTCGCTGCGCTCGCACAGGTCCCCATTACGAGGCTAGCTGCAGCCTGCCGGCTCCGACTCCGGTCAGCCCGATCCGATTGTACAGGAGCCGCCAGGATGGCGGCGCTACCAGGGATATCACAACACGTGACCGTCCACCGCTGGGAGCGAGGGCGTCCCGCCCGCTCATAAAACTACTGATCTCGCTACTTCTTTTATTATCAAGCTCCACGTTTGCGCCGGAAGTTCAAGCAAGAAACCCAACAGCGAAGAAGAAAACCTATCTCATCCCATTAGAACCAATCGAAGACAAAACACTCTTCCGCAAATTAATCGGCGCAGTCAAACACTCTGAAACACTTCCCCCGATAAAAACAGATCTCAAAGTAGGCGTTGTCTATGACGAAACAAAATTAGAACTGCCCGCGAAATCCCGTCGCTGGTATAAATTGCCACCATTCCTGGCTGGAACATGGGAAAGTTCCACACAAAAGAATTTCAGCGTTGACAAAGACGGTCATCGAAGCCCTGTAACAACCGTAGAGAATCACGGCGTTGCAAGTTACGGTAAGCAGCGCGACAAGAAAGGTGGAATCTGGGATTTTGTGCAGGTTCCAATCAAAGTCCAGAATGAAAGCGAAGGCTTTGTAAATAAAGACGTCACTACAGAACAAACAATCCTCAGTCACAGCGAACAACAACTAATAAGCAAAGACGTTTTCACCAGACGCAGAGTGGAGAAGAAAACGAACAAAATAGTGGCAGTCAATCAGCTAGAACAAATCAGCAGCATCACTGCCATTGGAAAAGACAAAATTGAATTGATCGGCTCAATGAAGGCATTTGATGCCAAAGGTAATAATCTCGGACAAACTGATGGAGGAATTATTTACCGAAGAACTGCGCCGTTCAAGCCGCAGAATTTTGATGGAAAAGAAGACCTCCGTCCGTCGTTTTATTACTATCTGAAAAAACAAGGATTGCAGGATCTCATCCCGGACAACGTAAAGATCTAGGATTCATCCGCTCAGCGGACTTTGAATATAGGCTTGCTGGTAAGAATGTTCTCGACTGAGATCAACCCTACAGCGCGAAGCAGTTTCACCTGCGCAATGTTGAACTGCACAATTGCATTAGCTTTCGCAATCAAGGCATTCGTGTAATCTCTTTGTGCGTTCACCACGTCAAGATCAGTGCCGACACCTTCATCGAGTCTAACAATTGCAACACGCAATTGTTGCCGTGATGATTTCACTTCGGCACTTGTGGCGTTGATCAAATTCTCGGCATCAAGCGAGTCAAGATAAGCATCTCGCACGGACTTGCAGACCCAGGTCAACTCCCGCGAAAATTCGAGTTGAGCTTGGCGGACTTTCCATTTAGCTGCCTGTACATTGGCGGTATCCGTAAGTCCCATTCCACCAATGTTCCAGTTGATGGCCAGACCGAGCAAGAATATTTCACCCATGTTGAACTTGCGTGCGCTCGACGAAAGCCCACCTGTTGAAGCAACGGTGGATGTCGAGAACCCTCCGGCTCCGAATGAACCAGTACCGGCAGATGATGCAGAACTCGCTCCAGACGACGGCGAATTAAGCGCTACCTTGGCTCCAGTTGCTGCCATCCCGGCGGAACCTATAACCTGCGGCATGAGAGGGGCGAAGGCCACTTTGACGGCCGCTTTCGCTGCTAATCTTTGTTCTTCCCACTTCTTCAATTCAGGTCGATTATCAATTGCAATTTGAACAAGATCCGCAACTTTGGATTTGTCATCCACCAGACGCATGGGCGCAATCACGCGATCTGTAACCAGCAAATCATCAGCAGAATTCATATTCAAGTTAGTGGAAAGCGCGACGGCTGCTTTCCGTCTGGCTATCTGCTGCGAAATCAAAGCTTGTTTGTCACGCGCTTCTTGCGTTTCGGCCTGATAAAGATCAAGCTGCGTGTTGGCACCGTATTGATACTGCACCGAATTCTTCTCAACAAGAGCTTGCGATGTTTCAAGCGCCTTGATGCGAATTTGCAGTAAAACATCTTGCAATACAAGCTGGTAGTAAAGCATTGCGCCTTCCATCAGCAAGTCATTGATATCGCGCTTCAAATCTTGCGCGCTTGCTTTATAAGTATGCTTTGCTTGAACAGCAGTATAGATGTTTGCACCGCCGTTATAGAACGTCCAGTTCAAGCCAGTTGGCACCGTCATGTAAGGCGTGCGCACATAAGACATCAGTCCAAATGGGCTGGCATATTGTCCAGAAATTGTCTGGTAGTTATACATATTCGCAAGCGCAGGAAGGAAATTACCAAAAGTACTGCGGAGGGTCCATAATTGCTCGCGCATTTTCGCGTCGGCAATCTTGATTGTAAGGTTGTTCGCAAGTTCGTAAACAAGCACATCTCTTAAAGACAGTGTTTTCTCGCCGGTGGCATCAAGACTATAGGGAGATTGCTCTTCGTGCAGTTGAATCAAAGCCGTCAATAGAGGGGCCTTAACCGCGACTTGATTTTGATCGAGAAAAATAGCACCTTCAGTTTCTATCGCTCGTTCAGCGATTGCTTCCATTTTGTTGCGTGGCTTCTCGGCGCCGCCAGGTACAATAGCGGGACGTAACTCGGGCTGGTTTTGAGCTATACGAGCGGAACGATCTGCAAGCATACGAGGAGCAATATTTGTCGAACGCTGCCGGGCGTTCGCACTAACGTCTTGAGGGCTCGCAGCAAAACTAAGGGTCGAGTTTAAGGCAAACGAAACCACGGTGCATAAAATGGCAGCACTGTTTCTAGTATAAATAGTTCTCGTAAAAACTTGCATTTACTTTGCTGCTATGCTCGCCGATTGAACAGAGTCACCTTCTTTAAGATCATCAGGAGGGCTGACTATCACATCGTCTCCTGCTTTTAATCCGGCCTTGATTTCAATTTCATCACCGAAGTCTCGACCGAGCACGATTTTACGCAGAGTAGCTTTACCATCTTTCACAAGATATACGTTGAGATCACCATTTCTTGGAATTACGGCGCCACTTGGCACTTTCACCCATTGTTCCGGACGCAGTGCTGTCAGTTTCACGTCCGCATACATGCCTGGCAACAGAGCGTGATCAAAATTGTTGATCTTTATCTCAGTCTGCCTTGTGCGAGTTTGAGGATCAAGCGCACCAGACACATTGGTTACTTCGCCTTCGAAGCTTCGTTCAGGAAAGCTGGGCACATTGATAACGGCTTTCTGTCCAGGCTGCAAGTATCGTGCCAGCGATTGAGGTGCATCAATGTATGTGCGAAGCACGTCAAGCTTGGCAAGCTGAAACAATTCCATATTAGCGCTCTGGCTCCCGGCCGTTATCAGAGCACCAGGGTCAACTTTCCTGACGGTAATCACGCCATCAAAAGGGGCTTTTATGTATTTAAAATCTTGCTGTGCTTTGTATTTATCTAAAGCAGCTTTGCGCGCCACCACTCCGGCCTGGGCAACTTTTACCTGTGCAGCGGCTGATTCGACAGCCTGGTCCGCGGCAACCTTTTGCGAGCGTGCAGCTTCAAGTGCGGCAGTCTGTGCGGCAAGCGAGCGGTTCTTTTCGTCTCTGCTTTGCAGGCTCACGGCTCCTTTGTCAGCCATGTGGTTCCAGCGGTCTGCCGTTATCGCCGCAAAATTTTCAATGGCTTCTTCCTTTTTCACCTCGGCCGCCGCTGTCTGCGCCTGTGATTTTGCTTCCTTTAGCTTTGCTTCTGCGCTTACAAGTTCAGCCTTCGACTGAGATAGATCGGCAAGTGACTGAGCTGTTTCCTCATCAATCGTTGGCGTATCAATCTCAGCAAGCAGTTGACCGGTCTTAACAGAGTCGCCAATGTCAACCACACGATTTTTCAAATAACCGTCAACACGTGCATAGATGGTGGTGTATTGCATAGCACCAATATTTCCGGGAATTGTTGCTGATTCCTCCGCTGGTGCAGCGGCTACCTTAACAACGTTAACCACAGGAATTGCTGAAGCGACCGCTTCCTCTTTGGCGGCTAAAACCTTGTTCTCCTGCAACTTAGGCAAGAGCCCGAGAACAAATAAAACACCCAAGATGCCTGCGATAACGAGCAGAAATACCACTACGTTTCCACGCGATTTACGCGAGCAAGACTTCGTTCTGAATTTGTTTGCTGACGGCATACTTCTATTTCCTAATCAGAGTGCTCCGGTAGTGCTTCCTGTTCGACATACTTTCGTTTTGCGGCCAACCAGCTATACATCAATGGCACGAAAAACAATGTAGAAAACGTTGCCACGGACAAGCCACCAATTACAGCTCTTCCGATTGAAGCATTTTGACCGGTACCCAAAGACATTGGAATCATACCGATGATCATCGCCGAGGCAGTCATGCAAACCGGCCGGAAACGTTGGAACCCAGCTTGAGAAGCGGCCTGCAGTGAGCTTAATCCTTCTCGCAATTGCTCGTTGCAGAAAGTGATCATAAGAATGCTGTTAGCAGAAGCTACACCGATGGTCATGATTGCACCCATCAAGGCGGGAACGCTAAATGTTGTTTGGGTGACAAACAGACTCCATACAATTCCAGTCAATGCTCCTGGAACTGCCATCAATATTATAAGTGGGTCCACCCACGACTGGTAATTGACCACAAGCAGCAAATAAACTAGAACAATCGCTCCAGCAAGACCGAGAATGAGACCCATAAATGCAGTCTTCATTGAGAGCACCTGTCCTGCAACGAAGATTTTGGTCCCACGCGGAGCCGTCTTTTTTACTTCATCAACGACCTTTTGCACATCCTGCGAAACACCTGCAAGGTCGCGGTGCTCGCAATCCACATAGACATCGAAACACGGTTGAACATTGACATGGTTGACCACATATGGTGTATAGCGACGAACCGGCTGGGCCAAATTCGAGAGCAGTTGAGTTGGCTGATTCTTATTTTCTTTAGTCACAGCCGAACCGATAGAAATTGAATTCACATCATTTATTGAACGGATATCGCGTTGTGGAGCCTGGGCAGCGAGGTAATATTGCACGCCATTTTGAGGGTTCGTCCAGAAATTGGGCATTACCTGAAAGCTTGAACTGAGGCTAACCAAAAGCGCATTTGAGACATCCCTCTGAGACAAGCCTATCTGGTTGGCCATTGTTCGATCAACCTGGAAGAAATACTCCGGCGCATTCACGACCTGGTGCACACAAATATCGGCAGCACCGCGAATTTTTTTCAATTGCCGCTTTAGCTCAAGAGCAATTTTGAAATTTTCGTCTTTATTCAAACCGATAATCTTCACATCAATTGGTGCGGGCAAACCAGCATTCAATATTTGTGTGACTATATCTGCAGGCTGATAGTAATGCACACATTGGGGAAACTTCTTGTTGAGCATTTCTCGAATTTGCTTTTGGTAAAAATCAGTTGGCTTGGAATGATGTTCTTCCAGAGAAACAAGTATTTCGCCATCGGCTTCGCTAATGGTCTGGCTATCCGAGAACGCGTAGTTAACGCCATTGACGGGCAAGCCAATATTGTCTGTAATGATCTTAATTTCTTCCTTTGGAATAATATCCTGGATTTCCTTTTCTACCGCGGCAAAAATTTGTGCGGTATGCTCAACCCGGGTCCCCGCAGGAACATTAAGGTGAAGGCGAATTTGACCCGCATCTAGTGGAGGAAAGAAATCACCGCCAACCATCGGTACCAGCAAGATAGACGCGGCATAGAAGCCCACGAAAAGCGTAGCTACGAAAGGACGGTGCGCCAGAGCCCATTCCAGAGTACCGTGATAAGCATCGCGAGCGTTGTTGAAGTTTTTGTCAATGAACAGGTGAATGCTTCTAAAAAAGCCGGGCTTTTTGCCGCCTTCTTCTTCAGAGTCCCCGTGATGTTCCTCTGCGCCAAAAAGTGCTTTGGACATTAGCGGAACTATTGTTCGAGAAAGTCCATATGATGCCATCATTGACATACAAACTGTCATTCCCAGAGGCACAAACAATGAGCGCGAGGGTTCTGATAGCA
>JBIKOL010000216.1:0-11737 GCA_044358055.1 Obscuribacteraceae bacterium (SeqCode) | reverse complement strand
ATTCGGAATCGATCGGTTAGCGCCGTCACGGTTTTCCTCCTCCCTGCACCTTTTCCCAACAGTATCTTGATGCGTCCATCACGACTGTCAAGACCATAGTAAGAGCGCCGGCGGCTCGCCGGCTTCTTTTTGACCATTGAATCAGTCAAACAACAGCATGCTTCTCCGCGCTAAAGTTTTTCGCCAGTGCAATGAAGCGATGATGGCCGCCCGCACGATCAGTCGAGTGAGCAAGTGTGTGCACGGCGTGGTGCTCGTTGCCAATATCGGCACCCTTGTGCAAGCCGGATCGTTTTAGCGCAGCCTCCGTGCCACCACGACCTGTCTGATTTACCATATCGCAAACAAGCGCAAGTCCAAGTTCCGACTTCAAGCCATATTGATATGCAAGCTTAATTGAACTTTTCACGAATTCGCGCGCTAGATTTACTTGCACATGTTGGAAATCCTTCTGATGCAGCGCAGTATCCATGCGGTTCATCAAATTCTTGTCGCCAGCCATGTGGTAGTTTCGTACCCATGATTCATCAAGCATTTTTTGCGAATATGATCCAAAAATATGCTCGAACTTTTCTGGATTATGCTGATGCATTGCTTTGAGCAAATGCGGAAGTTCTCCGACCTTTTGATTCCATTGCCTGATGCCGACCGAGATTCCATAACCAGCATCATTAGGATTGATCGATGTGAATTGCCCTTCATTGCCGCTGACCGCATGAACGACTTTATCAACAAACTTGTGAAGTTCGAGACTGTCGACTAGCTTACCTGTTTTATCTGTGTGGATGTCCATTGTCTTACCGGAGTGAGCGATACCTTCAGGTATTATAGAATGGGCTTTTCCGCCAGATCCAGAGAATCCTCCCCCATCGTGGCTGCGTAATCCCGGAAAACGGCGATAACCGGTTTGCTCGGATGACACAGAGTCAGTCCCGGGCGCCCGTGAGGCGCCACTACCAGGATATTGAGATTGAATGCCGGAAGGCGGATCAAGCATCACTGGCGGTGGCAATGTATCATCAAGGTATGAGCTCCAAATCGCCGGAAGATCAGCGCCCGGATTGTGCATTCTCATGTAAGAAAGCAGATCGCGCGCAGCGGCTTTTTGCTCAAGTGATAGGATTCCATCTGCGCCTGTCTCGAACTCAATTAATACCTGTGATCCCGCAGGAGTCTGGCTGTTCCTCTCGATGCTGCCATCCTGCTTCACTGTCAAGGCAGGCTGCTGATCGAACATGCCTCGCTCGACACTGCTTCTGCTTTTCAATTGCTGTGCATTATCGAGAGCAAGACAAACATCTTGCAACGCTTTGTACGAGCCCGCATCACCGGCAAGCTCAAGTTCAATCGGGTCAATGACTGAGTCCTTCACGCTTGCAGGAGCCGCTGGCTGCAGCTTATCGCCAGGCAAAAGCTGATCAAAGTTAAAACTCAAATTAGGCAAATGCCAATTTGCGGTGTTCGAAGCCGCGGAATGCGCCAAATCACCAATGGCGTTCCACAAATTGCGAGCGCTGCTTTCGAAAAATGACCTGCCAGAGTCATCCAGAGGCGAATGTGTCTCAACTCGCGATATATCATTTTTTTCAGCCATGCGTCGTGCTCCACACGACCCGGCCAAATCCAACTGTTCTTCTTATATCAGAAGGGGAGAAAAATCAAAATTAATTCATAGTAGAAGCACGTAGCTAAATTTGTTTCGTGCTTCAGATTTAAGCTTTCAAGAAGCAGACCCGCGGGCGGCGTCACAGTGCAAATACAGCACAGTCGGACACTTTCGCCTGTTGAGTTCTTCAAAATAATTAGCAATAAGTACCTAAGAACCGCATAAGAAGCGGAACTTAGAGATGAGATATAATCAGTTCCGGCGAAGAATGCCTTCGCTGCCCCGATATATGCGAGAGGTCCGTTGGTGATGTCTGAGATACTTAGCAGGATAGCCTCAACTAGCATCATTTTGGCGTCAATTTTGTTGCCAGCCGCAGTCATTCCGTCTGCCAGTGCAGAGGAATCAGCCGCGCCGGCACAGGCAGAAAGCAGCGAGAGTAAAGAGAAGAAGTCTACTGACAGCTCAGAGAAGAGCAATAAGAAAGACAAAAAGGGCAAAGGCTGGAACGGTCAATGGCCGAAAAAGGGCGATGACGACAAATCCAAAGCAGACGCCAAAGAAGTCAACAAAGAAAACGGCGAAGAAGGCAAGCTAACAAATAAAGAAGCAAAATCTGAAGAAGCAGCCGAGAAAAAAGAAGAAGCAAAAGCCGGTCTAGATCCAAATCGCCCGTTCAACCCTGAAGCAATCAAAGCCTACAACCAGGGTGTCGAACTGCAGCAGCAGGGCTTCCTCAATCAAGCAATTCAAAAGTACAAAAGCGCACTCGATGCAGATGATCGTATCGAGCGTGCATATTGCAATCTAGGTCTGATTTACATCGCCCAGCGCAATTTCTCCAAAGCCAACGATGCGTTCAAGAAAGCTCTGGCTCTAAAGCCAAATAATCCATATTCCTTGAACGGTATGGGCAGTGTGTTTTACTCGAAAGGCAAATTGCAAGATGCCATGGAAAGATGGCAGAAAGCAGCAGAAGTAGACAGTAATTTCTTCTCTGCTTACTTCAATATGGCTAATGCCTGGAAAAACGAGAAAGAACTCGACAAGGCAATTGAGAATTACGTTATGACCATCAAAACAAATCCGCAGATGGCTGATGCTTATTACGAAATTGGCAGTATTTTTGCAAAACAAAGGCACTCAGCGCAAGCTCAAATGATGCTGGCAAAAGCGCTGCAACTATCGCCAGATGGCGAATTCGCCGCCGATGCAAAAAAACAGCTGAGTGGGCTTGAATCTTCGATGGGCAAGGAAGACAATGATGGCGAAGTGAAAATGAGCATCGTCGCTCCACCATCTAAAGAAGCATCCGAAGAAAGCAAGCAGTAAATGGAATTAGAAGGCAAGCAAAGAGACATCGCCGGTTTAATAGATGGAGAAGCCGTCGACGACAGCGATCGTGTTGCTGTTTGCATCAAAGGCACGGTTGAGGGTTTTCCGGCGCAGCTAGAAGCATTCATGCCCGGCTGGCCCTTTGGCGTTACCTATGTAATTCAAACCAAAGTCATGGAAGATCCGCACAATCAAAATTCTGGTGGATCGAAGATAACGATATTGCCGCGCATCGGCCGCGGCTTCATGTCCTTCTTCGCGCATGTGTTTTTGTTTGAATCAAAAGGAATGTATGTCAACGATCGTGATCTGGAAAAGAAGCTGATATTTAGTTACGAATACCGCGATGAAGCGCTGCGGCTTATCAAATATCCAGGCATTCCGGACATCTTGCTCACGCTAGAATCAGACTGCAAGCTCAAAGAAATGATCATCAAAACAGGCGCCGGTATCTACTTCAGCCAGGGCGTCTCATTTCGAGATCTGGATGCAGATCTTTGCCGTGCTACTTTCGGCTATCTGGGACAAATTGCGCGCGTAATGGGCGACATGTTCGTCTAGCTTTCCATTAACAAGAACGATCAATAAAAGAAAGCAAAAAACTGAAACAGCGAAGCCCCGGGATCGCGAGCGTCCCGCTCGCTCCTGGCACGAGAAGGTTTATCGAAAAAGAGAAACCGAACCAATGAAGGCTCGGCTTCCCGATAGTGGCGACTGTGAATTCTTTTACTGCCGAATTAGCTCAGGTATGCATCAAGATTGCGCATGCGGCTGTGCTTGCGCAGTTTGTACATTGCGCGTTGCTCAACCTGTCTGATGCGTTCTCTGGAGAATCCGAGAATTTTGCCGGATTGTTCAAGTGAGAGAGGCTCACCTGTTTCCAGACCGAAACGCAATTTGATTACTGCACGTTCTCTTTCTGCAAGGCAGCTTAGAAGCTCGTTGATGTCTTCACTCATCATGTGTGAAGCCGTCTCGAGATCTGGCTGTCTTGAACTTTCGTCTTCGATAATGTCACCCAGTGGAGTGTCGTATTCATCTCTCACTGCGGAGTCAAGCGAAATTAGATCGCTGGCTGCTTCAAGTGTAAGCAGAAGTTTTTTCTTGTTCCACTTGCTGGCGCTCGCAATTTCATCAATTGTTGGCTGTCTGCCAAGCTTGTCTCGCATATCGCGAATAAGTTTTCGCAATTTGCTCATCTGCTCGTGCATGTGCACAGGTATTCTGATGACGCGCGATTTGTCGGTAAGCGCACGAGTAATGCCCTGCCTTACCCACCAGGTTGCATAGGTTGAGAATTTATATCCCTTTTCAGGATCGAACTTCTCAACTGCTCGCATCAAACCGAGGCTTCCTTCTTGAATCAAATCAAGCAAAGGCAAGCCGCGATTCATATACCGGCGAGCGATGCTAACAACCAGACGCAGGTTGCTTTGAACCAGCTTATCTTTGGCTCGCTGATCGCCTGCACGAGCAAGTCGGGCCAGCTCGATTTCTTCATGCCCTTTCAGCAGCTTGTGGCGATTAATTTCGCGAAGAAAGGCCTTGACCGAGTCTTCATCGCCGGGACGTCTGCTTTCCTGCTGCTCAGAATCTGCGCTGTCATCTTCATCGCGCGCTTCATCTGGGACTAATTCGGCTATGTAATCGTCGTCCAGTGGCTGCTCAAAATTCTGTTCAGAATTTGCAAGCTTTTTTGCAAAGCCTTTGGGTTTTACCGCTCTTGCTGTGTTTTTGCCGGCCATTGTTGAATCCTACCTGCCTGTCTGTGACTTTGAGCTCGTTGCTCGCTGAAGCAGCGTGCCGAAGCTTGCGCCCAAACCAGACCACTGCCTGGCGGGAGCTTGTATTTAAATTTCAGTCGCCACTCGTCACATAGAGTTTGACGCTGCTGCTGGGGTCAGGTTCCCAAAAATTTGTTAAGGGATCATGAAGAACAGGTGAAATAGACAAGAAATATCGTATGCCAATCTCAGCTTAAAACAGGCAACAGATGAGCTTTTCCAGTCTTGACATGATTCGGCTCAGGCTTGCCAACAGGGGTTTTGAGCAAATTTTCTATCGCAAACCACTATCTTTTTTTTGTTCTGAGGACGATCCACAAAATAAGTCGGGGCGGTACTTAAGCGACCGCCCCGCTGCTTATATATAGATGTGCAAGTACAGAATTTTGCAAGTCATTCACCTGCTCTGCTGTAGCGAGTTCAATTGCTCAAACAGCCGAGCCTACCGCACTCTTCTCTTCTGCCCGTTTTTCAGATGCAAAGAAAGCGTACTCTTCAGGCCAGAGCAAAATGCTGGGCAAGGTCAGGTATCTGATGAATAACGATGGTGAACTATCAACCACAGTCAGTCTTTCGCCTCCTGCCATTCTTGTTGGAATAACGATAAGCGTGTTATCCCACAGGTCTCGCTCGAACGGTATACCTTCAGGTGCATACCACTCTTCGACCTTCACGGCAATATCCTGCTTCGCCGGCGTAAGCGCAATAGGAATGTTAGCTAGCCGTGGGTTTGATTGGCGAATATCTCGAACAAATTGCGCCGGGCGTTCTTCATGAGCACCACCCGTGAGGCACAATAACGTTGCAGGCAATTGCAACGCATCAGCCATGTCGAGGCAAGAATTGATGAAAACTTCGTTGATATGATCAAGCGAAATCATGATTGAAAGCGATGTCCACTCCTTGCATTCGTCCTGAACAACAAGAAGCGGGCGAGGGCAGTCATGCGCAAGCGATTCGGCGATTGATAATCGCATGAATTGGCTGCGTGGCTGTTGCCGTTCTTTCGTGGCTTTGTGTCCAATTACAACTAATTTGTGACTGGCTGCGCGCCGGCAAATTTCAGTAATCGGGTTGCCTTCATCAACTATGCAAACATCATCGATGCCTGCTTCTTTCGCCTCTTCAGCATATGCATCAGCAAGGTCTTCTCCAAGGCAAAACAGAGAGCTTACAAGCTGCTGATATGCTTCCAGGTAAACTGCAGGTTGCAGGAATCCGGGGCTCTCGTGACCAACGAATTCCCATGCACTATGTGAATCCACAACGTGATGGGCGGTGATTGTAGCACCGAGTCGACGCGCCATATTCCAACACACTTCAGTTGCGTAACGGGATTGTTGCGAGCCGCTCAGCGCCAGCAATATCGATTTTCCTTTCATAAGCGTTCTCCTCACAATCGTCATATTTATCTTCGCAGGTATTTGTCCAATGTACTAGTGGCTCGCCGCCATTTCTTTCTGCGCGGACTCTTCAGCTGTTTCTTCCTGTTTTTTGTTGAGTTTAACTACCATTACTGAGCAGGGCGCAGCTGATAGCACCGACATTGAAACGCTGCCCAGGAAGAATTGTCCAATGCCGGATCGTCCATGCGAACCAACGACGATAAGGTCGGCCGGCCAATCTTTTGCGCGATTCACGATAATGTCTTTGGCATGACCCTCGAGAATTTCTTCACGCACAGTCACGTGCGGGTATTTGGTACTGATGGCGGTACCAACGCTGAGCACCAGGCTTTTGGCTGCACGTGAACGTTCTTCATTCAAACTTTTTATCAATTCGGTCGGATAGCCGGCCAGTGGCTTAACGAAGATTGGTTCGAGCACGTGCAGCACTGAAATTTCGCTGCCTTCGGGCCATTCATGATTTGCGACGAAATCAGCAATCGCCTCACCGAAGAGCTTGTCTTCAACAGCTACAATAATTTTCATAAGATCCGTTCTCCGTACGTGTGGGCTAATGCTAAATGCAGACTTATTGCCCGATTTTGTTCTGATGGATCCAACGGAGATTTATTGTTGGACAAATATATTGTCCCAACGAAAAGGTAAGTGTGCATCGTTCGCAGTGACTATCTGTTTTTAGCGGCAACCGCTATCCCATCATTCTTTTGGCGGAGAACTCTAATTAGCGGTATATCAAGAGGGAGCATGCAGAGCGGCGCACAATTGATGTGACTGTGCGTCCCATAACATTAAGCTCGGGATTCCTGAAACCATACGCGCCAATTACGAGTAAGGACTGATTCTTCTGAGCCAGTGCCGGCAGCTCGTCTGCAGCAACTCCAGTGATTATGCTGAAAACTTCTTCCGGCCAGAATTCGCGCAGCAATTTCCGCCCCTGTTCCACCGTGAGTTCAGCTTCGGCTCTGTGTGATTCATCAGGTATGACGATGCATGCTTTCAAACGGGCACGACCCTGTTTGGCTAATTGCTCGGCCATAAGCAGTGCACCCCGCGCGGGTTCGCTGCCATCAAATGCAACGAGAATCTCGTTCATCGATTCGATGGCTGAGACAGCGATCAATACGGGTTTCTTAGATCCTACCGCTACTCGTTCAGCCACAGTGCCAATGGCGAGTTCAGCAATTACTGGCTGCTTACCCATGCCCTTGTGTCCCATGATGACGAGATCATGTTCAGCGGCTCTCTTCAAAATTTCTTCGACTACATGACCTTCATCAAGGTGAGTGTGCACAGTTATATTGCGCCCCTGAGCCTCGTTGCTTACAACATTGAGTATCAACCTGCCGATCTTCCGTAAGGCTGCAAAAACTTTGTCGGAAATTTCATTGGCAGCAGCCAGACCCAGTTCTTCTGCAAACTCTGGAGCGATCAGCATGTCGGCTACTCGCGGATCTACAATGTGCTGCATGCTCAGCTTGGCATCCAGACAGCTTGAAAGCCAGAAACCGTAAGCGGAAGCTACCTGGCTATATTTAGAGCCATCAAGAGCAATGAGAACCTTCTTAAATGGCATAATTTACCTTCCTTTTGTTCATAAGATTCAACGAAGGGCTATGACTTGTCGGCTGGAATACAATAGAATTGGCAACAAATATGGGTGCGCTTGCATCAACAGCACAACAAACAGGCACTTGAAGCGCCATAAGGGGATAGAAGAGGAAATTATGAGCAATGTCTTGATTGCTATTGACGACGATCATTTCGCCGCCTTGATCGGCGATTTTGTTTGCAAACATCAATGGCAGGCTGATACCACGTTTCGGCTTCTGACTGTCCTTCCCTGGCTTCCATCCGAAAAAGAGACGCGCGTATCGCCTGATATGCAAAAACTCGTCGAACAAACAAAAACCAATAGAAAAGCTCTGCTTGACGAGTTTGGTCAAAGACTTGCCAGTGCTTATCCAGAGGCAAGAGTCGATCACGAAATTTTGCAGGGGAATGCGGCCGAAATTATTTTGGAAACGGCAGAATCCTGGCCGGCAGATTTGATAATTGTCGGTTCGCACGGCAGAAAAGGCATGAGTCTTTTCCTTCTGGGAAGCGTTTCGAATGCGGTTGTAAGTCATGCACCTTGCTCTGTTGTGGTGATTCGTCCTTCAGGAAAAGATAAGTCTGATACGAAGACGCCGAAGCAGGCATCCTCAAATAAGGCGTAAGAAACTACTTGCTTGCTAGACCGTTTATACCGGTTGCGGATCCTTTTTGTCTTTCTTTGCACGCAGGTCATCTGTAGAAGGACATATCGGTTGAACTTCCGCCGTCGCTTCAGTGCATAATTCGCATGCCACACCGTAGTGTGATTCATCTCTTGCGCGCAACCAGTTTTTTCCGAACTCTTTCAGGGACTTCATTGGGGTTCTCAATTCTTGACCCATTTCAGTCAAGGAATATTCAACTCTTGGAGGTACCTCTGGATGCGATTGCCTGGTTACAAGACCCCATGCTTGCAGATCGTGCAATCGTTCCGATAAGGTTTTCGCGCTGATGCCTCGCAGATTTCTTTCGAGATCTGACGGGCGTTTCGGACCTTGCAGCAATTCACGAAGAATGGCAATGGTCCATTTATTCGCCAACATCTGAACTGTTATATCTATTGGACATTTTGTAGTTGGAATAGTTGATCCCATGATTTTTTACCTGTGTGATACCGTTGTTTCCTTTTTTGTTTCGCCTTCATGGCGAGTGCTAGTGCATGATTTGACTTTCACAATTTCAACTGAGCAGGGTGCTTGTTCTGCAACAGCACGAGACACACTGCCCATCAGGTTATGAGGGCATACATTGTGCCCATGCGCACCAATCAAGATGCGGCTTGATTCCCAGTCGGTTGCAGCCTTGAGTATTTCGCTCTTGGGACTGCCCTGACGAATTTCAAAATGCACTCTGGCATCAGGTATTCGTTTTTCCATTTTATGTCGTGCATCTGCACAAAACTTTTCGGCATGTTTCATACGCCGTTGTTTGATCTCGCTTTGTATCTGCGGCATTTCTTCATCGGCCCAGCTGCCGAGATCAATAGGCGCCAGCACATGCAGGATTTTGAACTCCACATCTTCGGGCCAATGCCTTCTGCAAACCACATCAAGCACGTGAGCAGAATAAGGCGAGTCATCTAATGCAATAACAACTTTCATTTTCTTTCTCCTAAACTCCTGCAGAGGCGGCAACTCGCGCTTCTTTATTTGGAACGGCTTTTGGCGGGCAGTAAACAAACACATTGCAGGGCGAGTGCGCTACAACATATCCTGAGACGCTGCCGAGCAGCATCCGCTCAAGACCTCTCCTTTTCGAACTCATAATGATCAGCTCTGACTGATTTTCTCTGGCGTAATCAGCAATCAGTGGACCAGGAATACCAGCTAGAACAACTTCTTTTATCTTGGGACTGTGGAATTTATCTCTAAGGCGTAAGGCTGCATCGCGCACCATCTCTTGGCCTACGATAAATGCTTCTTTGCTCATCTCCGCAATAAGGCTTGATGGCAGTACCGAAACATAGGTCCCAATCAATACTTCTTGCACCACATGTAGTATCGTGAACTCAGTGCCGGGTTTCCAGCTCTGTGAACAAACATAGCTAGTGAGTTCACTGGCGGTGCCTGCTTCATCAACAGCTATCAAAACTTTCATAATGCAGTACCTTATTTTCCTACTGATATATGTTGACACAAAGCCGTTCCTTACTACTTCGACCTAAATGCCGATAATTTGAATCAGAAGACTCATTTTGCGATGCTCTGCACAGCGAAACTTTCGATACTAACCAATCAGAAATCATCCCAAAGAATGATCACTGATTGTCAAAGGGTTAATCGGCCGGCTAGCCCGCCGTAGCCAGGTTTCACCTGGAACAACTGAATCGAGTATCAGAAAATTTCAAAACAATCACACAGAGCAGCCATGATAACAACGCGATGATTGCGCAGTAAGACAAATCGCCGACTGATAGTGAAACAGTGGACAGTATTTCACGAATGATCTTTACGTAGATAGCCGCAAACAGAAGTGCATAAGCCGCTATCATATTTGCCACCATGGCAAAACCTATTTTCTCCCGTTTGTGTTTCTTGCTTCCGCCGGTCCACACGTTCAACCATGACCATGCCTGGAATAGCAAACACAGCGATAGAGTGGTCAAGCCAAATGTCGTGACGTAGCTTTCGGCTTTGCTTATCGACGCAGCATGGTGGACGGCGTAAAGAACTGCAATTGAAACCACTACGCTTCGCAGCAAAATCTGAATTTGCTGTGGCGTTGACACGAGCTTTTGTTTAGGGTCTCGCGGCTTAAGTTCCATCACGGACTTGTCGCCCTTTTGCAAAACGATGCCGAGTCCTGGAAAAATATGCATTATCAAGTTTAACCACAGAAGTTGCAGTGGGCTTAAGGGCAAGCCAAGATCAAACATAATTCCGAGTGCGACGGTAATAACGGAAGAAACACTGGCTGTGAGCAAATAACAGACAGCACGCTGGATGTTCACATAAGTAATGCGTCCCTGTTCAATTGCTTTGACGATAGTGGCAAAATTGTCATCGGTTATTACCATCTGCGAAACAGATCTGGCGAGATCTGTTCCTTTGCGCCCCATCGCAACACCGATATTTGCTTGCTTGAGCGCGGGGGCGTCGTTCACGCCATCACCTGTCATAGACACAACGCCGTGTGCCTCTTGCAGATTTCTCACAATGTCGAGCTTTAATTCGGGAGTCACGCGAGCAAGCACAGACGCATTTTTCATTGCCTTCTTCGCTTCCTCTTCGTTTAAGCTGGCCAGCTGCATTCCAGTAACTACTTCAGCAGTGGAGCCAGTATTTTCCTCAATAATTCCAAGTTCTTCTGCAATAGATCTTGCTGTAAGAGCTTGATCTCCTGTAAGCATGATTACTCTAATTCCGGCTTTCTTGCAGGCGGCAATCGCGTCCTTAACACCTTCGCGGACAGGATCTTTTATGCCAATCAAACCAATTAGCGTCATTTCGGATTCGATTTCTTGCAAATCCATGCAGAAGGGCTTTTTGCCGAGACGTTTTCTTGCCACTGCCAGCACTCTCAATCCTTCTTGAGCAAGCAGCTCATTCTCGAGTGTGTAGCGCTTACGAAGCTCATCATCCAGCAACAGCTCGCCGCTCACTGAAAGAACTTTGCTGCATTCCTTTATTAAGGCACCGGGAGAACCCTTCGTATATGCAATAAGCTCTGAATTATCATTTTCATGAATCGTACTCATTCGCTTGCGTGATAAATCAAAAGGAAATTCCGCAATTCTGGGCAGGGTTTGATTCAGTTCTCTGGCATCCAGGCCTGCTTTAGCAGCCAGTGCAAGCAGAGCACCCTCGGTTGGATCACCGTGCACATGCCAGCCTTCTTCATCATTATGTTCCAGTCGCGCGTCGTTGCATAAAGCCGAAGCGCGCAATAGCTCTAAAAGGCTTTTACTGAGCTGGGCGGCAGAAAGCGTCGCCCCTGGACCGATTCCGGAAATCGTACCTTCGGGTGCGTAGCCAGAGCCGCTAACATCATGCCTCTTTCCTTCAGCATAAAGC
>JBIKOL010000016.1:0-86273 GCA_044358055.1 Obscuribacteraceae bacterium (SeqCode) | reverse complement strand
GCCTCTAAAACTACAAGGACGGTTATTGGTTTAGTAATAACCGTCCAATATTAGCCCGGTCCGTTCCTTGAGTGGAATGACGGTCTCTGAATGCAACGTCACTGCCAGCCGGCTCCAGCTCCGGCAATACCAATCCGTTCCGTTAGAAGCGGGCGGGACGCCCGCGATCCAGGGGGCTGCGCTGTTCGAGAGCCTGAAAACGGTGGAAAGTGTAGTCAGTCCAATAGGATGGGTGCTTACTAGGGGAAAGACCATGTGCCTTGCCTCTAAGGCTCGATATTATGGTCGTATCTGGGGAATGAGTTCTTGTTTGAACGAACGGACTGCGGTGCTTGCTGCGGTTGCTTTGCATTATCTTTGGGAGTTTGAAAATGAACACACGTAAGAGAAAGGATGAAGCGCAGATTGCACAGCTGGAGCGTGCATTTCAGGGTGACGATTTTTCGGAAGCTGAAAATTCTGAATCAAAGCAAGGGGCGGAAAAATCTGCTAGACGCAGAAAAGCCAAGGGCGTAAGCGTTCTTGCTTGCGTGCTGTCTGGAACTGTAATGTTGGGTGTTGGCCTTTCGAACGCAAACTTGCAGGCAAATGTCGCTTCGACAAATATCCCGATGCCATTAACTGCTGTACCTGCAATTCCTAATCCATTTGTTCCAACTTATCATGATCCACACACAATTGAGGGCACTGCAGCAATTCACAAAGAAATGCAGTCAGGAACGGTAAATGTATCTAAATCGACAATTACAGGAATCGTCGATCAAAAGTCGATGACTGCGTCTCTGTATTGGACATTCGTTCTGAAAAACCACAATAACACTGATAAAGAGGCCTCTGTCATAATCGAGCTGCCTAAAAATTCTGCACTGTCACGCGCTACGCTCTGGATAAATGGGCACGCACAGGAAGCTTCGTTTTCTTCGAATGCTCAAGTGCAAAATGCCTATGATTCCATCGTTGTTCGTCACCGCGACCCGCTCCTGGTGACGCAAATCGCGCCCAACAAAATAAAGGTTCTTGCAGCGCCAGTCACTGCCAATGGTGGCGAAATGAAATTCAGGCTTGGTATTACTGCTCAGGCTGAACATGGTGCAAATGGCGCGACCTTCGTTCGACTGCCGAATATTAGCGAATCAAATTTAAAGTTCGATTCAAAGCAAGACATACATTTTACTTCCGATACTCGTTTGTCCGGCATCGGAGAAACCGAACATGCCGGCATCTATACATTACGGGCAAATATTCCGTCCAATGAGATGAAGCAAGCTCAAATAAAATTTGCTGCTGCTGCGGAAAACACTTTTGCAAGCAGATTGACTCATACTAATCCGCTTGAGTACGTCAAAGTGACTAATGTCGATGGTGAGTTGAACTTCGAGCGTGTCAGCAAGAAGCCGGATTGCCGCTTTATCACAGATGAGGACACTGCATTCCGTTTGTCGAACCTCTGGGCTCATCAGGAAATCGAACGGTTGGCTTCTCTTGGTAGATTGAATGATGCTTGCGATCTCGCCAATGTTTATCGCATTGTCAGCAGTGTGTCTGGAGCGACTGTCCTCGAACAAGATTTTGACTATTCAAATAACGGTTTGAACCGTGATCTGTACCGGGTCATCAATAAGAAATCTTCAACCGGTTCAGACTTCACTACAGTTCAGGGCTTTGTTCCGTATCATGAGTCGGCGACTAACGAAATAAATGAAGATGTTGAAGCCCAGGGCGGATTTGGGGGAGGCCGGGCAGCCGCTGGGGATGCATTTTCCATCGCGGATAGACGAGTTGCCAGGCCTGTTCCACCCAGCGCGCCAATGGCCCCCATGGCGAGTGAAAAAATGAGTATCGCACAGGCCGCGCCCATGGCGGTGCCAATGCCATCTCCGACACCCAGTGCATTGCCGATTGCCCGCCCCATGCCGAGCGCTCAGGCAACTAGATCTCAAGCAAGTATCTCTGGCATCAATAATTCAACGAACGGAAATCTGTTTAAGCTACTCGCTTGTGTTATGCAAGCCTGTGGTTTTGCTGCAGCCACTTTCCTTATTGTTGAGGCGATCCTGAATAAAGGTTTGCAAGCGCCTGTTCGTTTGTCTCGGGCTAATACGCTCACTTGTGCATTTCTTGCTGGAACTGCTGCGATGCTTGCTCCTCAGGTGCTCGCCGCATTGCTCAGCTTCTTGAAGATCTAATGTCGGAAGAGATGATTTGGTTTACAACCCGGATCGAGTAGAGGGCGGTGCACGGCATCGCCCTCTACCATTGTTTTAAGCTGGTTGGGCGCCCGTTAGGATTCGCTTTCAAAGGGCGCCCGTGAGGCGCCCCTACCATTTTTGAGTGCCGCACTAAGCACGCGATTTTTAGTAAAAGTGGCGGGGACGCGTAGGAATCGAACCTACCCAGGACAGCTTTTACCTGCCCCACAGCGGTTTTGAAGACCGTGCACCACACCAGCGGTGCTCCATCCCCACGCTGTTTATTATAGAAGGAATAACACTTGAGCTGTTTGATTGGCTTGCTCTTGATGAGCTGAATTGTGTACTTATTCAGCTAAATTGTTGTGCAATTACTTGAAGAAATTGTTTAGTCGGGGCGACACGATGTGCTGCCGGGAGGAGGAAGGATGAGTTTCAAATTCAAAATCCCGGATCGCTTGCTGGGCGGCGCATGGCGTCGCCCCTACGCATATGAGGGCGGGAAAATTTGTCGTAATTGAGGAGAGCAAATTTCGAACGCTTTGCGAATATCTAAGTCAATACGTTAAGATGATAAAGCGGTTTGAGCTGAATTTAATGCTGCGTAAAGCGTCTATTGATGCGCTTTGCGTAACGATTATTAATTTTTCATGCTCAATAGCGGCATAAACGCCGCGAATATTTGAAGATTTGATTATTGACAATAACATGAAGTGATACGATAGTCCCTCATTCTTTAAATATAGAATGCGCATTTTGCTGGCCAGAAGCAATATTTTCGAGGTAGTCAATGGCTCTACAAGTTCCTGACCGCGTCAGTACTTTCGGCGTTGGTGGTTCACGTTTCGCAAACCTTCCGGATCTCGCCGAGATTCAGAAGGCATCTTTCGCTTGGTTCCGAAGCGAAGGTCTCGGAGAAGAACTCCGTGCATTCAGTCCAATCAAGGACTATACCGGAAGGCTCGAGCTGCACTTTTTGCCGAGTTACACATTTGAGGATCATACCGAGCCCAACAAGCCGAAGACACCGGAAGAGGCTCGCTCCATGGACGCCAGCTTCACGAAGAAGCTGCGTATTCAAATGCGTCTTGTCAACCGCGAAATTGGTGAAATCAAAGAACAAGAAATATATGTAGGTGATATCCCGATCATGACAGATCGGGGCACCTTCATCATCAACGGAGCAGAGCGCGTTATCGTCTCTCAGATCGTCCGTAGCCCGGGGATCTATTACAAGCGTGAAGTCGATACCAATGGTAAACGTACGTTCAGCGCAACCCTTATCCCTAACCGCGGCGCGTGGCTGAAGTTCGAAACAGATGTCAATGACGTTATCTACGTCAAGATTGACAAAAACAGAAAGCTTCTTGCTTCAACACTCATCCGCGCTCTTGGCTACAGCGACCTCGAAATGGAAACGCTGTTCCGTCATAGAGATTTCCTGAAGAAGACTCTTGATAAAGACACCACGAAGACTCGTGAAGAAGCTCTCATTGAAGTCTACAGAAAACTGCGTCCAGGCGACCCGCCGTCAGTGGCTGGTGGTCAGAGCATCCTGGAAAGCAGATTCTTTGACGACAAGAGATACGACCTCGGTAAAGTTGGTCGCTACAAACTCAACAAGAAGCTCGCACTCTCCGTTCCTGAAGGTCAGCGCACCCTCGGTCGCGAAGATATAGTTGCAGCAGTTGATTATCTGATCGCATTGCATTACGACGAAGGTCAGGTCGATGACATCGACCACCTCGGCAACCGCCGCATCCGTTCAGTCGGTGAGTTGTTGCAAAATCAATTCCGCATTGGTTTGTCACGTCTCGAGCGTATCGTCAAAGAAAGAATGACTCTGCAAGATGCAGACACTCTGACCCCAGCGAACTTGCTCAACACCAAACCACTGGTTGCTGCAATCAGAGAATTCTTCGGTTCATCTCAGTTGTCGCAATTTATGGATCAAACAAATCCACTTGCAGAACTGACGCACAAGCGCAGAATCTCAGCCCTGGGTCCTGGCGGTTTGTCCAGAGAGCGCGCCGGATTCGCGGTTCGCGATATTCACCCGTCACACTACGGAAGAATTTGCCCGGTAGAAACTCCTGAAGGTCCGAACGCAGGTCTTATCGGATCGCTTGCAACACACGCTCGCGTTAATGAGTATGGATTCATCGAAACTCCGTACCGCAAAGTAGTCAACGGCAAGTTGAGCGAGCAAGTTGTCTACCTCACAGCTGATGAGGAAGATCGCTATCGTGTTGCTCCTGGCGATGTGCCTGTTGATGAGAAGGGTAACTTCCTCACAGAACTCATCCCGGTCCGTTATAAAGCAGACTTTATGGCCACTGCTCCTGAGCAAGTGGACTACGTCGGCGTAAGCCCGATTCAGATTATCAGTGTCGGAACCGCACTCATTCCTTTTATAGAGCATGACGATGCCAACCGTGCACTTATGGGATCAAACATGCAACGTCAGGCTGTACCTCTGGTACAGACTGAGCGCGCACTGGTCACCACAGGCATTGAAAAGCATGCCGCCCGTGACTCGGGTATGGTTGTTCTCTCCGATGTCGAAGGTAAAGTTGAGTACATCAGCGCAACTGAAGTTCGCATCCGTACAAAAGATCGTCTCGTCAAATACAAACTGGCGAAGTTCCAGCGTTCTAACCAGGACACCTGCTTGAACCAGCGTCCGATTGTCAAACCTGGCGATAACGTTGTACCAGGACAGATCATCGCTGACGGTGCTGCCACCAATACTGGTGAGCTGGCCGTAGGCCGCAACTTGCTGGTCGCGTTCATGCCGTGGGAAGGATACAACTTTGAAGACGCTATCCTGATCAGCCGACGTCTTGTGTATGACGATGTGATGACATCAATCCACATTGAAAAATTGGAAATCGATGCGCGTTCCACTAAGTTGGGACCTGAAGAAATCACTCGCGAAGTTCCGAACGTATCTGAAGAATCGCTGCGTCACCTCGACGAAAGCGGCATCGTGCGTGTGGGCTCACGTGTTTATCCAGATGACATTCTGGTCGGTAAGATCACACCAAAAGGTGAATCCGAACACCCACCGGAAGAAAAATTGTTGCGCGCCATATTCGGTGAAAAGGCACGCGACGTTCGCGACAACTCACTGCGCGTCCCGCACGGTGAAGGCGGTCGTGTCGTCGATGTCAAAGTCTTCGATCGCGAAAAAGGTGATGAGCTTCCTCCAGTTGCAAACAAAGTCGTCCGTGTGTACATCGCACAGAAGCGCAAAATTTCCGTCGGAGATAAAGTCGCAGGACGTCACGGCAACAAAGGTATCGTCGCCAAGATTCTTCCAATCGAAGATATGCCATTCTGCCCGGATGGAACGCCAGTCGACATCGTGCTCAACCCGCTCGGTGTGCCAAGCCGTATGAACGTAGGACAAACCTACGAAACCTTGTTGGGCTTGGCTGCTTATCTCACCGGACAGCGCTACGAAGTGCCACCGTTCGATGAAATGTTCGAACCAGAAGCATCTTCAACCAGCGTTCACCGCGAAATTGTCACAGGCAAGAAGAGCACCGGTTGGGAATGGGTAGGCAATGACGGGAAAGTCATTCTTTCCGATGGACGTTCTGGAGACAACTTCGACAATCCAGTCACGGTCGGCAAAATCTATATGATGAAGCTGGTCCACCTGGTTGACGACAAAATCCACGCACGTTCCACAGGACCGTACTCACTGGTTACACAACAGCCTCTGGGCGGTAAAGCACAGTTCGGCGGACAGAGACTTGGAGAAATGGAATGCTGGGCACTTGAAGCATTCGGTGCCGCATATTCATTGCAAGAAATGCTCACAATCAAGTCTGACGACGTCAACGGTCGCTCCAAAGCCTACGAAGCAATCGTTAAAGGCGAGAACCTCAAGAGACCAGGTATCCCTGAGTCCTTCAAGGTGCTCGTTCGCGAACTGCAATCCATCGGACTCGATGTATCCGTCGCCAAACGCACCAAGGAAGGTGAGGTTGAAGTCGACCTCATGGCCGAAGTGGAAGAACCGAAACAACGCGGTAACAGGCGTGTGGCCGGATTCGACATCGGACTCGAAACTGCAATCGGTGAACTCACCGGCGGTGGTGGCGTAGGTGCTGCCGTCGCACTCAGCGAGCGCGACGATATGCACGAGGAAGAGCTGGATTCAGACAGCGATGGCGAAACGGAAACAGAAACAAGCACCGCGAGCACAACCGAAACAGCAGATGAACCTGAAGCTGAAGAGGAAGTCTTCATGGATGATTCTGAAGCTATGGATGATGAGCCATCAATGGACATCTAATCAATAAAAATTTGACCCAGGGGTGAACGTAAAGTTCACCCCAAGGCGATTTTATTTCGCCGTACAAATGAAAACCAATTGGAGGTTTTTTCGGGATTATGTCAACCAGCATCGACCGTTTCGACTACATCAAAATAGGAATCGCATCTCCAGAGCGTATCCTCAGCTGGTCGCACGGAGAAGTAACGAAGCCAGAAACTATCAATTACCGTACGCTGAAGCCGGAAAAAGACGGTTTGTTCTGCGAGCGCATCTTTGGACCATCTAAAGATTGGGAGTGCTATTGCGGTAAGTACAAACGCGTGCGCCACCGTGGTATCACCTGCGAACGCTGCGGTGTTGAAGTCACCGACAGTAAGGTTCGCCGCCACAGAATGGGACACATCAGACTGGCGACACCAGTTACGCATATCTGGTTCTTGAAAGGGATACCCAGTTATATCGGCTTGCTGCTCGATTTGCCTCTGCGCGATCTCGAGCAAGTTGTTTATTTCAACGCTTACATTGTAATAGACGCCGGCAACTGCCCCGATCTTTCAAAATATCAATTGCTCTCCGAAGAAGACTACGAGAAATTGCTGGAAGATCCGAACCTGCAATTTGACGTTGGTATCGGTGCTGAAGCAATCAAGCAATTGCTTCACGAACTCGCCAAGCCTGATTACGGCCTGGGCGGTGACGGCAAGCCAGAAGATATGAAATTTGAAGATCGCAGCAAATTGAAAGATCTTCCTGGATTGAAAGAGCTTTCTCAGAAACTGAGAAAAGAGCACGTGGAAAACCCTGGTTCGCAGCAAAAGCGCGCCAAGCTCATCAAGAGATTGAGACTCGTTGAAGCACTGATCAATTCAAATACAGATCCAACCTGGGTCGTGCTTGAAGTATTGCCGGTTACACCGCCTGACTTGCGCCCAATGGTGCAGTTGGATGGTGGACGCTTCGCAACATCGGATTTGAACGATCTATATAGAAGGGTAATCAACCGTAACAACCGTCTGGCAAGATTGCTCGACATGGGTGCTCCGGAAATTATCGTCCGCAACGAAAAGCGTATGTTGCAGGAAGCTGTTGACGCTCTTATCGACAACGGCCGCCGCGGCAGAACAGTTGTTGGACCAAACAACAGACCGCTCAAGTCTCTTTCAAACATTATCGAAGGTAAGCAAGGACGATTCCGTCAGAACCTGCTCGGTAAACGGGTTGACTACTCGGGTCGTTCTGTTATCGTCGTTGGTCCGACCTTGAAATTGCATCAATGCGGATTGCCACGTGAAATGGCACTTGAACTCTTCAAGCCATTTGTAATCAACAAGCTCATCGAAAGACAAATTGTCCAGAACATCAAATCAGCCAAGAAGCAAATTGAACGCGGCTCGGCGATTGTTTGGGAAATACTTGAGGAAGTGATTCAAGGACACCCGGTTCTGCTCAACCGAGCTCCTACACTTCACAGACTGGGGATTCAAGCCTTTGAACCAGTGCTTGTCGAAGGTCGAGCCATCCAGCTGCACCCGCTCGTTTGTACAGCATTCAATGCTGACTTCGACGGTGACCAGATGGCTGTGCACGTTCCACTTTCAGTTGAAGCACAAGCTGAAGCACGCATGTTGATGCTTGCCTCAAACAACATTCTTCTTCCTGCTACCGGTAAGCCGGTTATCACTCCGACTCAAGACATGGTGCTCGGTATTTATTACCTCACCATCGACAAAGCCGGCAGTGACGATCCGAAAGTTTGCCGTGGTGCCGGAATGCGCTTCGTCAGCATGAATGATGCGCGAGCCGCATTTGAGGCTGGTGTTGTTGACCTTCACGCCAAAATCAAAGTGCGTGATGTGGACGGAACGATGGTTGAGACCACCCCTGGTCGAATTATTTTCAACGAAGTGGTGCGTACTGCAATAACCACAGCCGGAGTTGTCTGAGAACCTGTGGGCGACGCATGGCATCGCCCACAGCAAAGCAGCCTGTAGGGGAGACGCCATGCGTCTCCCGCGGCACCAAAAGATCAATGGATGAGTAAAACAATTAACTGAGGAAGCTATGGCAAGCTCTGACAAAAAAGTACCATTCGAATTCATCAATGAAACCGTCGACAAGAAACGGTTGGGAAGCCTACTCTCGACTATTTACGAGAAGTACGGCACTTCCATCAGCTCAGATCTGGCTAACAACTTGAAAGACCTTGGATTCAAGTATGCCACCAGAGCTGGTGTAACCATCTCTATTGATGACCTCGACGTTCCAGAAACAAAACGTGAATTGATTTCAAGCGCAGAAAAAGAAATCGAAGAAGCTATGCGCCGTTATGAGCGCGGAGACATCACAGAAGTAGAACGCTATAACAAAGTTATCGATACCTGGTCTGCAACTACAGACCGTTTGACCAAAGAAGTGGTCGACAATTTCGACAGACTGAATCCTGTATACATGATGGCGTTCTCGGGCGCCAGAGGTAATATCTCTCAGGTCCGTCAGCTTGTCGGTATGCGGGGCTTGATGGCTGATTCTCAAGGTCAGATCATCGACCTTCCAATTAAGGCGAACTTCCGCGAAGGTCTCAGCGTTACGGAATACATCATCTCCTCCTACGGCGCAAGAAAAGGTCTGGTAGACACAGCACTTAAGACCGCTGACTCCGGATACCTCACTCGTCGTCTGGTAGACGTTGCTCAAGACGTAATTGTCCGCGATCATAATTGCGGCACCAAGCGCGGTATCTTGATGGCGCCGATCAAAGAAGGCGAAAAGGTAATCGTCAAACTCGAAGATCGTCTCAGAGGCCGTTATCTCTCTGAAGAGCTAATCGATGAAGGAACAGGCGAAGTCGTTCACCCGACTTCAAAAGTTATCGACCGTCCGGCCGCGAAGAAAATCGCTGATACAGGCATTCAAGTAGTGAAGGTCCGTTCGCCACTGCAGTGCGAAAGCCAGTACGGCGTTTGCCAGAGATGCTACGGATTCTCGCTCACAACCAACCGCGTTGTCGACACGGGCGAAGCCATCGGAATTATCGCAGCGCAGTCAATCGGTGAACCGGGAACGCAGCTCACCATGAGAACGTTCCACACCGGCGGCGCGGTTGCAGGCGGTGCAGGAAGAACCCAGGTGAAAGCACCTGGAGCCGGCACTGTTTCATTCAAGATCCAATCTCGTCAGTTCCGCACCAGTTACGGTGACGTTGTGGATCAAACCACACGTGATGGCTCTATCAAGTTCGAAGGCAAGAAAGAAGCTAACTTCAGTGTTCCAACTGGTACATTGTTGTATGTGAAGAGCGGCACCGAAGTAACTCAAGGACAGGTTCTTGCTGAGTACGATCCGCCGGGCGCCAAGAAAGCTCTTACCGAAAGAGCAACAAAAGATATCACGGCAAATATTTCCGGACGTATCCAATTCGCCGGCTTCCAGGCTGACGAAAAGCGCGATCGTCAGGGCAACATCTCACGTACAGCCAACCGTGCCGGTATCATCTGGGTTCTGGAAGGTGATGTGTACAACCTGCCGTCCGGCGCTCATGTCGTTGTGAAAGACGATCAAGAAGTGAACGTCAACGATGTTCTTGCTGAAATCACTATCACTACCGAACATGGTGGTGAAGTGCGCTTCGGTCCAGATCTTGAAACCGAAGTTGTGAAACGCGGCAAGCATTCGCAAACCCGCCTGGTCAAAGGTAAGGAAATCAACGTTGTTATCGCATCTGTCGGTGCAAACAATGCCAAACTTGAAGCCAGCAAGCAGGGTTCATCCTGGAAAGTTGCGAAGAACAAAGAAACGTACACCATCAAAGTTGTTAACGATGAGCAAGTCGAAAACGGCAAGATCGTCGCAGAACTCGTTGATGATGGCATCAACAGTGTCAGCAGCGGCGGTGAAATCATATATGATGGCGTTGAAACAGACGATCGTCGTGTAGTCACCAAGCCCGGTAAGGTTCTCTTCATTCCGGAAGAAACACACTTCATCTCCAAAGATGCCAGCTTGAAGATGGCAGAAACCGGAGACAAGGTGACTGTTGGACAGGAAGTCGTTAAAGATGTGCACGCGCACATGGATGGTGTTGTTGAAATCGTTGCCGATAATGATATCGTGCACGAAGTCATCGTCAGACCAGCCGATGTGCATGTGCTCGAGAACATTGAAGATCTCAAAGTTCGCGAAGCCGAGCTGATTGAGCCAGGAACCGAAATTCTCCCGGGCATCAAATATGAAGATCGCCGAGTGGTATCACTCATGGAGAAAGAAGATGGCACGACGCTCGTGCTCATTCGTCCGGTTCAGGAATACTTCATCGAGCCACGCGAAGTGAAATTCAAAGCCAGAAGCTCCGATGAGAAAATCGGATTGCGACCGGTTACTCAATTGCTCTTCCGCGATCGCGAAAAAGTTCGTCACCTGCAGGGCGCTCAACTCACCAGAACAAGCCTTGTTCTGCAGCTGATGGGCAATCTGGCGCAGTTGAAGGGAACTGTTGAAATTAACGATGAAGATCTCACAATCGTTGTTCAGGAAAACATTCTGCTTCGCCGCGACAGCGATCTCAACGTGACACTGCTTTCGGTGACGCCCGGTGAAATTATTCCGGCTGGTCATCCTGTCGCAACGACACAGGTGCTCACGAAGAGTTCAGCACGCGTGCAGCTGTCCAAGACAGACGAACGCCGCTTGCTGCTCGTAACTGAAGAACAACAGTTCGTGCAGAAAGTAAAAGGCGCCGTCAGCGTCAAGGAAAAGGATCTGGTGCGCACCGGAGACCTCTTGTCTAAATCGACCGAGGGCACCTACTCCGGCCAGGTGCAAAAAATTGAAGGTACTGAAGTGACGATTCGTCGTGGCAGACCTTACTTGATTGCGGCAAACACACAACTTCAGTGCGAAGACGGTGCGCTGGTACAGCGGGGCGACTTGCTTGCCACACTCATCTACGAACGTCAAAAGACTGGAGACATCGTTCAGGGTCTTCCGAGGGTTGAAGAGTTGCTTGAAGCTCGTAAACCAAAAGAAAATGCCGTGCTTGCGGAACGCGCTGGTCGCGCCAAGCTGGTGACTGAAGATGATGCCACTCGCTTGTACATCGTGTACAGCGACCATCTGGAAGAGGAAATCATGATTCCTGCTGGGCTCAACATCATCGTTGAAGATGGTGAAGACATTCACAAAGGGAAAGCCCTCACAGATGGACCGCCCAACCCGCATGATATCGTGCGCTTGATGGGCATCGAAGCTGTGCAGAAATATCTTGTGGACGAAGTGCAGTCCGTATACCGTTCGCAGGGTGTAGAAATCGCCGATAAACACATCGAGGTTATTGTTCGTCAGATGACCAGAAAAGTGCGTGTCGACGAGCCGGGCGATACGATTCTCTTGCCAGGTGAATTGCTTGAACGCTATTACGCCGACAAGGAAAACGACAAGGCAAACAACCTGGGCACACGCCCGGCCAAGTGCGATGATGTCTTGCTTGGTATCACAAAAGCCAGCTTGAACACCGAGTCCTTTATCTCAGCGGCATCGTTCCAGGAAACAACACGTATCCTTACCGAAGCTGCGGTAGAAGGCAAGAAAGACTGGTTGCGTGGTCTGAAAGAAAACGTCATCATCGGTCGTTTGATTCCAGCCGGAACCGGCTTCCCAGGTCATTCTTCATTGCCTGAGGAAGAAGAGCACGAAGAAGAAATCTATCCGCCAATTGGAGAAGGCAGTTTCACAACTCCTTAATTCAATCGGCAGAGAATTATGGAACGGGCGGTGTTGAAAAACATCGCCCGTTTTTTTTTCTTGGCTCAATGCTGTAAAAAAAAATTGGTAGGGGGTCCTCACGGGCGCCCGTTGAAGATCGTTCAATCCGGTCTTTTCTGGGCGCCCATGAGGCGCCCCTCTACCATTCAAATTGAACGAGGGGATAAGCTAATTATCGAGGCTCTTCGCTTCGTCTTTATATCGCGCTGCCATCGCGTTATGTTCTTTCGTGCGGTAAAGCTCTTCAACAATTGCCACGCTATTCAAAGCATTCCTGAGTGTGTCGTTGTCATGCTTCAAATGTTCTCGTGCGTCTTTCAGCGCGCCTTCAAGTAGTGTTCTCGCTTTGTCCAGGTCGGCAGTTGTAATGCAGAGATTTCTCAAGTATTGCCCGTACAACAATTCATTTTGAATTTTTACTTTCCATCCTTCTTCGGAGCTTGGATTTTCAGGGCAAAGCTTTCGCGCCTCAAGCAGGATATTGTTCTCCTCATCAAATCGTTGTTGTTGCCTGTAGCATTCTCCCAGGCGGGTACGAAAACGAACGCGTGATTTCCAGTCCTGGAGCTCCATTGCATCAAATACGCTAATCGCCTTTTTCAGTAACTCTTCTTGCTTTTTCTTCGAACGAAAGCCCTGCTTATCGGCGCAGACTGCGATGCGGTCCGCAAAAGCTGCCGCCTGCAATGCGCGCTGCTCTCTAAGTGCAGTACTTGCCGCGGGACTCTCCCATTCCTTCAACATCTGAATCAGAGTATCTGCTTCTTTATTCACATGCTCATCAGCAATCAGAGCAATTCTTTTGTTTACAGCTTCTTGCTCGACAAACATATTTGCCTGGCCATATGCCTGGCCGAGTTTATTGAGTGTGTTTTCCAGTCTCTTATGATCGTCGCCGAATTTTGCTGAAATATTTGCAGCTTGCTTCATCAATTCAATAGCTTCGGAATATCGCTTTTCATTCATTAATTCATCTGCTTTCGCCTGTTTGAATTGCCACAGTATTTTGTCAAATACTGGGCCGGAATCACCTTCTGGCCCTGGAAAGAAGAAGAGCCAAACTACTACTGTTCCGAGGACTCCCACAAGAACTGATAGTGAAATAATCAGCTTGACGCGCCATTTTTGCGTGACTTTTTTCTCTGCCAGTGAAACCTTTTGTGCAGGATTTACAGCTACAGTAAATGCTGATTTTGGCTCGGCGACGGCTCCGACGCGCAATCCCTTGATTCCTGACGCATATGCTGCATCAAATAAAGCTTGCTTCAATTCACTTGCAGATGCATACCTGTCTTCTGGTTTTTTCTCAAGACATTTCAAGATCACTGCATCAATATGCGATGGAATGCTTGCATGTGCAACCGCTTCTCCAAGCGTGCGAGGTTTCTCTGAAATATGTTTGGTGATTGTCGCGATGAGCGTTTCGCCTAGTAGTGGCGGTTCACCAGATAATGCTTCGTACATCAAGCAACCGAATGAATAAATGTCAGAACGTGCATCGAGCGTACCGCCGCTGCACTGCTCAGGACTCATGTATGCGGGTGTGCCAAAAACCTCGCCAGCAAGTGTAAGCCGCTGTCTTTCTCGTTCTCCGTCAGGCGGAGCCAGCAGTTTTGCAATTCCAAAATCTACAAGTTTTACAAGATTGGAGCCATCTTCTTGTTTGATGATCACTAGATTTGATGGTTTGATGTCTCTATGAATGATACCCTTGCGGTGCGCGTGATCTAAGCCGTCACAACCCTGTGCAAAAATATCCAGCGCTTCTCCGACAGGGATGCTTCCTTGTGCTTCGAGTATCTCTGCCAGGCTTTGTCCTTCAAGGCAGTCCATAACGAAGAATGCTTGACCATTTGGTGTGAATCCAAAGTCGAAAACAGTAACAACGTTCTGGTGATTTAGTAAACTTGCGGCTTCTGCTTCTTGTTGAAAGCGTGCCCGTGCCGTTGGGTCTCTTGTAACTTCCTCATGAAGGATCTTCAACGCTACTATTCGCTTCATGAATTTATGGCGCGCTTTGTAGACCTTGCTCATGCCGCCTTCGCCTAGGAGCGACATGACCTCGTATTTGTCTGCAAAAGTTGTGCCGATGAGCGGGTCGGAAACCAGCGAGAGCAGGGGTTTCTCGTCCTCATCTCGGTTTGCTCCGGATATTCTAGTTTTGTCTTCGTTTGACAACTTCGTTCCGCCGGGTCTACCTTGCCATTCTACTACGCTTGTCTACAATCGACAAATCTTGTATTCGAGGCCGCCGGCAGTATTACAACTTGTATTGGCTCTATAGTTTTGTGTGGTATTAGATACGGTGCTTATAGATTTAGAAGCCGGCGAGCCGCCGGCGCTCCCGGCTTTCTGTATTAAGGATCTGTCTAATCGTGCGGCTACTTGATCCAATCGAATGCAGGATACCGGGAGCGCTCGCGTCGCCTCTCCAACCCGCACTCGCTGCGCTCGCACGGGTCCCCATTACGAGACTAGCTGCGGCTCGCTGGCTTCGTTAGCAAAAATAGCTGCCGGGAACAGGGCTGTCTGTGATGAATCTCCAGCGCTTGCTTCCACCCAGCCTGCCGCCTTTAAGATAAAGCATGTTCTGTTTATAAAATTCGAGAGCCTGTTCAAATTCCGGTTCGAGTTCTTCGAGTTCCTGACCGAATTCTTCTGCAATTTCTTCTGGGGATCTGTTGTCGTCCTCTGCTTCTTTGCGTTCTTTCGTTTCGGGATCGACAATTAAACGATCTTTGGACCACGGCCAGGTGCAATATTGAGACATGATGCCGGCTACATCAGGTGTGCATGGACCCTTATTCAACCAATCGAGATTGAATGAAAATACAGTTTGTCCTTTGAGAATTCGCTCGATGTTCGCGCCTTCATAGCTGTGATTTTGAGCTGCGATGATGAGTGACTCTTCCCATCCTATCGCAGATGGATCTGGTATTTCAGTCATCGGCAATCCGAAAATTTTAGCTGCACCATGCGCAATAATTGTCGAATCTCGATCTGCCATACTCAAAATAAGTTTTGGCTCGCGTCCAATTGCCTGCAAATATCGTTTCAATTTATTCAGCGTTACGCTCAATTGTTTGTAGCTGATGCCGACATAAACCCAGCGGCCACCAGCGACTTGCATGCCTTGCTGTCCTTCGCGATCATCAAAATAATCGAGTATCGCCGCACCATATTGAATAAAATGCCAGTGCATTATTGTCGGCTGTGGGTTCTCCAGCAGTGTAAGACGAAGTCTGAATTCATCGAGTTTGTCGAGCGCATAAAGTGCGCCTTTGATTTCGTGAGTAGCTGCTTGTGAAAGAAAAAGTCTTCGTGATTCTTTGATGAACTGCTCAACTCCGTCTGTTAAACCGCACAATAGAGACGACCAGTAAAATTGATAGCCGATCCAGAAATTCGCAGCGAGATCGCATTGCAGCAAGACTTCGCGCGCTTCTTGCGGACGAAAGCGTGAGCACAGTGCAATCGCAAGTTCCAAGCCAACCCCACCATTTCCAGGAGAAAGTTTGAACGCGCGTTGAAGCATGGGAATAGCCATGCGATCATGCCCTACATCTACAAAGTGAAAACCCAGATCGAAAAACGATTTGTAATTTTCGAACGAGGACAGGGCATCTTCGAAAAGCTTCGCTTCTTTTTCCGCGTTCATCTGGCGCAAGCAAAGGGCTGCCATCTGATAACAGTCTCTGTTGTCAGGGGTGTCGTTAAAGGCAAAAGTCAGCATGCGCAAGCATTCCTGGTGCTTGCCCTGAGCGAAATTCTCTTTAGCTGTTTCAAGTGGATCTGTAGCTGTAGCCATGGCTTCCCCGCTTTCGAGTGCCGCAATTATATATCTTCTAAGGCTTCTCGGCTAATTTTTCTTAAAGCTCAGTTGTTCTGATTGTCCGGCACAGGGGCAGCGCTCCCGGACATGGGAGTCTATAATAGTGCTATGAACACCTTCATTTCCCGGCTTATCTTTCTTTTGGCGGCGTCATGCCTGATCGCGGCGGCTCCTGCTATGTCTCAAGACGAAGCGCCACTAAGGATTTGTCAGGTTATGCAAATGGAGCGCCCTGAAGTCTTCAAAATTGATGTTAGTGAACCAAAAAAGGCTGCGAGCATCGACCCTGTGCCGATTTTGCCGCTGATTGATGAAAAGGCAAAGCTGAAAGCCGTTCTCGTTTGTGTGCATGGTTTGGGTTTGCACAAAGAGAATTATATGGAGCTTGCCGCTCGCATTGCTAAAGATGGATATGGTATTTACGCAATGGATGTGCGTGGCTTCGGTGAGTTTCAGACTCTCGAAGGAGTCGGTGATCGCAAGTGCAATTTCCAAAAATGTCTGGATGATGTTTGCGAAGCCTTGAAAGTCGCCAGGTCGATGCATCCGGGTGTGCCTGTATTCGTGCTTGGCGAATCAATGGGTGGTGCCATTGCGATGCGTGTTACCGAAGAACATCCAGAACTCATGGATGGTCTGATTTCATCCGTGCCTGGTGCTAAGCGTTGGCATAAGACAAAATCAGCAATGCAAGTGGGGCTCAAACTTATTACTGGTGGCAAGGAAGTAAATGTCGGCAAAGGAGTAGTTGAAGATTCAACAACGAATGAAGAACTTAAAGAAAGATGGTCACATGACGATTCCGCACGATTGAGCCTCTCTCCAATGGAATTGATCCAGTTTCAAAATTTTATGAATGCCAACGAGAAAAACGCGGACAAAATCAAAGACAAACCGGTTCTTATCGTTCAGGGAGCTGACGACAGGCTGGTGCGTCAGGACGACAACCAGGCAATCTGGGAGCGCATCCCTGCTCCCGACAAATCGCTGGTGTTCGTTAAAGGTGGCGAGCATTTGATTTTTGAGGAAGGTCAATTCACCGAAGATGCTATCACCGTGCTATGCAAGTGGATTGATGATCACTGCAAATCAAGCAATACCACTGCACTTTCCTCTGGAGGAAAATAATGCCAAACACTGCGACCAAGGCAGCACCGGAGTTGTATTTTTGCCCGGAGTGCAAGCAGCATCTTGTTGATTACGCTCGCAGCTGCCAGGGATGTGGTTTAGATCTGTTTCAAAATGATCCGCGTCCAAAAAATGTTCTCGAGAAAAGCATTAATCGCAAGGAGCAGTCAATATTCTTTTATGTTAGTCCGTTGAAGCTAGTTGTGATGTCTATCGCGACGCTGGGCTTCTACGAAATATTCTGGTTCTACAAGAATTGGACTTATGTACAAGAACACTCAAACAGGCGAGTGCTTCCACTTGGTCGCGCGATTTTTCGCGGTTTCACATTCTATTCTCTGGTGCTGGAAATAAACAAAGCCGGTGAGCAAATGGGAATTAGCGGAAAAGTTCAACCAATATTGGGGCTTGCTTATTTTGTCTTGTTGGCAAGCGGGCGCCTGCCTGGATTGCTGGCTGCAATATCATTTTTGACACCGTTTGCATTGTTGCCTGCGCAGAATTACATCAATTCGATGAACGCAAACAGTCCAACGCCGATTAACTCGAAATTCTCCGCTATTAATTGGGTGGCGATTGTTATTGGAGTTTTGTTGAATATTCTCGCGATCGTCGGGCTTGCGATGCCGGATGAACCTGCTCGGCATTAGATGCAAACGAAGCTGGCGAGCCGCAGCTAGCCTCGTAATGGGGACCCGTGCGAGCGCAGCGAGTGCGGGTTGGAGAGGCGACGCGGGCGCTCCCGGGGACGATTCTAAGCATTTAGTGCGGATGAAGAATGTCGCGTGCGTTGAATTTTTTGTACATTCGATGTGCGAGAAAATAAGTGAGAGGTTTGCGCCTTGGATTACATTTTTGGTCGAGAAGCAAATGCGTGAGTACCGACAAAGTGATCCCCATCCGATAGGCGCGTTTCTTAGGACCCTTGAACAAAATGAAGAAGAGCGCAAGCAGTTCATAAGAATGAAGCAGCAGATAAAGTTTGCCGCTGTAATGTTCGTGCTTTGCTTCGTTGATTCGATGCCAGTTTGGTTTCCATCCGTGCGCTTTGACATAATCGAGAATGTGATCAAGATCGATTAGCCAGCCGGCAAGAAAGCTGGCGATGCCTGCTCCCGCTGATTTATAACGATGATAAGTAAAAAGACCAACCCCGGCCGAGGTAATTATGTGTCCGAGTGTTCGCATTAAACCTGGCTTCCCGCAGATTGGTAAAGACTAATCTTTATATATACAATAGAAACGGTCTTCTTGCCAACCCCGAATTCCTCTGGCGGAGCCTTTTACTCGCACAATTAAAGAAACAAATTGCTTGAAGTTCAGGTCTTCAGCCTTAGTTCAGGGTATCCTTTTATCTCTGTTGCCCGTGGTCACGCTCATGGAGCCGTAATATGAAAGGCTTGCGCACAATTCCATATCGTTCGTATATAGTTGCCGGAGTCACTTTATCCGCATGCTTGCTGCTTCCGCAGATTGCGCTTGCGCAGGCGGGAGGCTCTTATCCTCCCCAGAGCGGAGCCACCACTGCCGGAGGATCGTACACACCAAATCCGCGTGCGGTCAGCTTATATAACCTGGGTCTTACCGCTCACAAGCAGGGCAGCCCCGAGTCGGCGATCATCTTTTTCAAGCGCGCCTGCGATATAGATCCAAATCTGGCGGACGCCCAATACAATCTGGGCGTGCTTTATCAGATGCAAAAGAGATATAAGGAAGCGATTCCCCGTTTTGAGGAAGTGCTTCGGATCAAACCAATCGATCCTGATGCGCATTATCAGCTCGGGGTCATTCTCGCCGATGCTGGTCGCGGGGCGGAAGCTCGCCAGCACTTATCTGCAATTGCTCCGAACAATGTGCACTTTGCCGACGCGCAAAAGCGCCTGGCGCAGCTCAACAGTATGCCTGCTCAAACGACGGCCCTTGATCCAGGCTCCGGAGTCCCAGCACAGCCGACTTATCAGCAACCAGTTCAGCAGGTGCAGCAAGCTGCGCCATTGAGAGATCCTGGCTACGCCACGGCAGACTCATCGGTCGGAACTGCCGGCACTACACCAGCGTATGGGCAGCTTCCTCAAGGTTCTGATCCCATGGCTGTCCAACAAGCCCCGGTTCAACAGCCTGTAGCTCAAGCGCAAGTCGTACAACAAGTTCCGCAGCAGCCAGCTGCAAGCAGCTTGCCCGCCACTGCATATATTCCGCCTCAAGCTAGCGCTCCGCCGCCGGCCTCCACAGGACCGGTACCAGTTCTCGCTAATTCCACCCTGCGCATTATTGCAACCGGCTTCTCAGCACCATCCGGTCTGGCATTTGACCGCAACGGCAGCTTGTATGTAGCGAATTACATGACCAATAGCATCGATCGCATTGGACCTGACGGCACTCGAAATACATTTTGCACTGGCGTCAACCTGCGCGGACCGATCGGTCTGGTAGTTGATGATTCGAACAATTTGTACGTCGCCAACTACAATAGCGGCACCGTTGTTAGAGTCAGCCCGGCAGGCATCTCATCTGTAATCGCATCCGGATTCAAGCAGCCGTACTATTTGACGCTCGATAAGGATGGCAATCTGTACGTCAGCCAGCAGGCAGACAACTCGATTGTTCGCATTGTGTTGCCACGCGCTCTGGGTGCTCGCGCTCAGTAATTGTTAGCACACAAAAAATCTTCTGACACAACGAATTCATATTCGACTGTGGCACTTAAATACGAAGGCTCGTCTTCGTCAGCTGCATCGTCGGCCTCATTTTCTTGAGTGTGCCGATTTTCTTTATCTATTCTGCTGTGTCGCTCGGGAGAGCAATCAAACACGGTAGGGTATCTTTTGTGCAACTCTGCATCTTTTAAGTCGTAAAATTTGCGCGCTGATATGCGTTTGAAAATAACCGTGGTCTCGCCGTATTGAAATGAACCTGAGCCGTTGGCGCACAAAAATACTTTCACGTTGTCACCTTGCGGTGCAAGTGGATAGCCTGCCGGTACCTCCATAATGTCCTTCGAGAATGCTTCCGCTTTTGCATAAGCAACAGCAGTAACAGAAGGGCGCCTGCGATCTTCCGTGTCGCGCATAAATACGCCTCTGCTTATGCGCACAATAGCGCCGAGTTGAACTAGCCTGTTGAGGTTTTGATCTAATAGATCGCGCGATCCTAAATGCATCAGGTGACGTGTTGTGAAAAGCTCTCCTTCTGGAAGGGAAAAAATGAATTGCCTGATTTTACGCGCAGTATTTTTCTGAAGCATAATTTGCTCCTCCGCAAAACTATCTGATCTATAAACGAAACGAGCAGGAAAAAAGTTCAGCCCTTGACAGAACTTTTTATGTTTTCTGTTTCGCTTGAAAGCCAATTGTGAAGCGGCTTCGCAAAGATTAATTGGCTAGTTGCGCTAGCTACGCATTAGGGTGATCGAAAATACAAAACGAGAGAGGAGCGCTAGAACAACGCTCCTCTCTCGAACCAATTGATACAAGGTCGGTCTAAATCAAATGAATGCGTGCGGTGATTATTTCTCGAATTGGAAGGGGTTTGGAATTTCTTTGTGACTTGAATTCGAGGAGCCTAAGTACTGTGAATCTTTCATCAGGAAGCCGCCATCTTTTTGCATCGCCGCATCCATGATTTCTTTTCTCAAGAGTTTGTCTTCATTGATCGGCAACCAGATATCGATTGTGGGCAATGAGTTGCGTGCAGCTTCTCCTTCATAGTCCAGCAGCAATTTTACATCTACTGCTGCGTCACCAAAGTGATCTGCCGTTACACTGTCTAAAGCAAAGTTCGACAGTGCTTTCTCATCAAGATAACCCTTCATCTGGGGAATTTCAGGAAATTGAAGAGACTTTGCATCAAGAAGGAGTCCAGGAGTGTTTGGCTTGCTAAGCAGCTTCTCAAGCTCGTCGAAATTTTTCGGCTGTTCATTTTCTTTTGACAGTGCTTTTTGCAGGGAATCGTTTTGCATCAGAGCATTGTATATATCTTCTTTCTTGAACAAATCTGTCAGCTTTACTTGTTCTCCTGAACTGGCATCCATAGTCCTGAATTTGTTAATGTCGGAAGGGTGAGCAGCACCTGGGCAGTATTGTTCAATATCTATATGTTTAGTAGTGTATGGGCCAAAACTGGCAAGCTCTTTTGTTTTTGTATCAAGCGAGCAGGTGTCCTTAACTGGACCGGCGCCCAGATTTAGTAAATTCATCTGGGAATCGTTTTTCTCCACTGCTTTTGCCTGCACGGCTTCATTGAATTCTATGCTCATTATTTCGTACCTTCTGTTTTTTCTTCATTGAGGATTCTTGGTTTAATTTTGCAGTTCACTCGTGTACGCATCCGGAAGGAGATGTGAATTTTCCGTGCAATTGAAAATTTGAAATGGGAATCATACGCATGGTGTTATCGGGCAATTTCGTGAAAAGCTTTTGCCTGCTGGGATACAGGCATCATGTTTGACACGAGCGGGCGACGCATGGCGTAGCCCCTACACATAGGCTCTTCACAGAACAGGGACCACATTGAAGAAATAGGCGCAAAATCTAAAGGCTATGCTTTACATTTTTTGTTTCTTGCAGTGTCAAAGGATGCTGCTCTTATAGCCATGGGAAATTATGGGCTTCACGCTCTAGTTCTTCGCGGAATTTTGGATGCGCGATGCTTATAAGCGCATTTACACGTTCTCGCAAAGTGCGGCCAAACAACTGAGCTATTCCATATTCTGTGACAACATAGTGAACATCACCCCTGGTGGTGACAACCCCAGCTCCTTTAGGAAGGCATGCGGTTATGCGAGAGACAGTCCCTTCCTTTGCTGTTGACGGTAAGGCGATAATGGCCTTGCCGTTACGCGACCGTGCTGCTCCGCGGATGAAGTCTAGCTGACCACCGAATCCGCTGTACAGATATGCTCCGATTGAATCTGCCGCAACCTGTCCGGTAACATCGACCTGCAACGCGGAGTTGATGGCTGTCATTTTGTGGTTGCGAGAAATGATGTAGGGATCGTTTATAAAATCGCTGGTCTGCAGTTCTATAGAAGGATTGTTATCAACGAAGTTGTAGAGGCGCTTAGAGCCGATCAAAAAGCTTACGGCGGATTTACCCGGGAGGATCGTTTTGCACTCGTTTGTGATCACGCCATCTTCGATCAGATCGACAATTCCGTCTGACACCATTTCACTGTGCACTCCAAGGCGCTTCTTTCCCTCGAGAGATCTTAGAACTGCATTTGGAATTGCTCCAATTCCAAGTTGAATCGTTGCTTCGTCTTCAACTAATTCGGCAACGAAGCGGCCAAGGTCTTGCTCTACTCTTGTTGGCTCGTCAACCAGGAGTTCAGGCAAAGGACAATCGGATTCAACAATGTGGTCTAGCCGGCTTACGTGCACAAACGAACGACCATGAGTTCTCGGCATTTGTTTGTTCACTTCTGCAATTACTACTTTTGCTTTCTTGCGTGCAGCGATGGTGCAATCGACGGATACGCCATAGCTGCAATAACCATGTGCGTCAGGCGGAGAAACCTGGATTAAGCAAACATCAACCGGTAACTCTCCTGATTCCAGCAAGAATGGAACTTCGCCCAGGAAGATTGGAATGTATTCCGCTCTACCTTCATTCACCGCATCTCGAACGTTAGCTCCGATGAAGAGCGCTTTCACTTTAAACGAACCGGCATATTCAGGTCTTGCATATTCGGCATGACCCAGCGTGAGAAGATGAATTATTTGCACTTCTTCCAGCTTTGGTGCTCGAGCAAGCAGCGCCTCAATGAGCCGCTGCGGAGCGGCTGCGTTCGACTGGATATAAACTGAATCTCCTGACTTAATGGATTTCAAAGCATCTTCTGCCGTTGTTAGCTTTCGCTTGTACTCTTCTTGCCAGGTGTTTTTCAACATTACATTCATGATTCTTCTTCTTCTTCTTCTTCTTCTTTATTTGGTTCAGGGTTTTGATTCTTCATTTGAATTATCTTGCTTATTCAAGATAACGAACCTGCACCATGTGAGTCGCACATGTATTGCAGGGATCATAAGCCCTTACCAGTGTCTCCAGATGACTCTGCATTAACTCACTTTTTCGCTCCAGATGATCTTCCACAACGGTACTGATGTCCTGTTCGATCCGTGCAGTATTTTGAGCTGACGGCGTAATCATATCTGCTCCCGTTACTTTGCCCTCCGCATCGATTTCATAGCAGTGATATAGCGTTCCGCGCGGGCACTCAACGGCACCGACACCTTTTCCCGCACTTATTGCAGGTTTCTCGTGTGTCTTCATCACAGAAGGCTCCATCGCTGTCAACTTGCCAATTATCACCATGCATCGATCAATCGCTTCCACAAGTTCAATGCCCTGCGCCAGATTATTCAGAATTGTGTTGTTATTGCCTGCCGCAAGCGGGCTTCTCGAGTAAATTGATTTTGCCGAACTGCTCAATTTGTTTGCGAAAAAATGCAATCGAGCCAGTGAGCCAACCATGATTGGTTTTCCGTCAACAAGCGAGCGCTTCGCATGGCTGTATGACACTACTTTCTCATTCAAATAATTCTTGTATTCAGTTACTGGCTTTTCCCAACCATCGCTGCTTTTTACAACAGTTCCAAAATAACCATAAGCCTCATTATCAGGAATCAAGGCAAGAAATGTCGGCGCCGCTGTGCGATCAACAGGCGGCTTCAAATCAAGCAAGACATTGCAGAGGTGAACTGCAAGCTCTTTATTTTGTTCCAATTTTTCTAGCAGCGCCTGAAGATCCGCCTTGCCCGGATATTGGGAAAGGCCTCCAACATGAAGATTTACCGGGTGGAATGGTCTTCCGCCAACAGTTGTTTGAATAGCTGAACCAAGATTGCGCAACTTTGTCCATATAGCAAACTCTTCCTGGTGATTGGTGGCAAAGTCATGCAAATCTGGTGTGTTCAAAAAGTCCGGCAGCGCCAGCGCGCAGATATGTGTTGCATGAGATTCAATCACCATGCCCAGATGCATCAACTCTCGAAAGAGCGACTCTGTTTCTGACGGCTTGAAATCAATTATCGATTCAATTGCCCGAATAGCAGAGAGCACGTGCCCGGTCGAGCAAATTGCACATACTCGTGAGCATATGTGTGGCATCTCGTCGTACTTATGCCCCAGCACGATTCGCTCAAAAAATCTGGTGCCTTCGAACACATCCAGTTTGACGCTTACAACCTTGTTGTCTTTGATATCCACTTGGACAGCAGAGTGTCCCTCGACCCTGCAAATTTCAGGAATCTGGATAATTTTACTTTTTAAATCGCTCATTTCTTGACCTCGACTCCCGCCCGCGTGAACATTTTTGCTGGCGCCCCGAATGTTTGCAATCGGCTCATTACTTCGTTCAGATCATATCCTTTTTCAGCGAGAATAATCGCCATCGCGGACATGTTCGGCTCCTGACATGGACCCCAACAGCCGTAGCAGGCAGCACCAACGCTGGGGCAGAGTGCTCCACATCCAGCTGATGTTACGGGGCCCAGACAGGGCAGGTTTTGTTCTATTAGAACGCAGGCGTTTTCTCTAAGCTTGCATTCCAGGCAGACTGGTTTGTGGATGATGTACGGGAGATGGTCTTGCAGTAAGCAAGCCGTGGCGCTGAGGAACTGAGTTGCGTTAATCGGGCAGCCCGGAATTTTTACATCAACGTGAACATAGGTTTCAAGCGGCTCAGCCGGCAGCGTTTCGATTTTGGAGTCGCTTCCATATACTTGGCTGAGTAGTTCGGCAGGATTGCAATTGGGGCAGGCACCTTTTTGTACGCAGCCCCAGATTGCGCAGGTTCCAACCGCGACGAGCCATCGGGAATTTGCTCGAATTCTTTTGAGCTTTTCGAGATCGTGTGGTTGGCTTACGGTTCCTTCCACGAAGGTTATGTCTACGGGTCGAATTTCGTTTTTGCTCTGGGCAAAGGGGAAGCTCATCAGGCGCACGAAGGGAAGGAGCTTTTCCAGGTTCTCCAGAATGATCAGCAGTTCGCCTGCGCATCCGGTGAGGCTTTCTACTGCAATCGTGGGCATTGTTTGTGTGTTGGAGGGAGACATTTTAGTTTGCCTCCTTTTGGCGGGCGACGCATGGCGTCTCCTCACCTGTGCATGGTGTTTTGATACATTCAATAGTTGGTATTTCGATGACTTCGCGGGTGAATTGCAGTTCCGTCAAATTGAAAACTGGTCCTTCCTTGCAGCAAAATTTACCACCGATGAAGCAATGTCCACATTTGCCAACGCCGCATTTCATGTGCCGCTCAAGTGACATCCAGATATTGCAGTCCGGTACGTTCTTTTCTCGCAATTCTTGAACGACATATTTGTACATTACAGGGGGACCGCAAATTGCAACCTGATAATCAGGTGTGAGCTGTGCAAGCCGCAGCATGTCGGTAACTCTTCCCAGTTGCACCGACATTGGTGGCAGTTCTGGTCCCGGCAATTCTTCTGCGGCAATAAACACTTCCATATCATGCCGGCGCAATAGCATTTTGAACTCGGCACGGAACAATAAATCTACAGAGTGTCGCATTCCATAAATGAGGATCAGTTTTCCGTAGTCTTCCCGATGATCGAGCACATACTGCCAGAGCGATCTCATTGGTGCGACGCCGAGGCCACCAGCCACCATGCAGAGATCTTTTCCTTTATATTCATCGACCGGAAATCCGTTTCCGTATGGTCCCCTAAGACCGACCCAGTCTCCTTCACTCATTTGAAACAGGGCGTTGGTGACACGGCCGGCACGGCGCACAGTTAATTGAAGTCCTCCATCAACTTTTCCAGAGCAAACCGATATTGGGCATTCTCCGACACCGGGCACCCAGAGTTCCATAAATTGGCCCGGTTTGCAGCTGCTGAATTTGCCGCTAGGTTCGCGGAACTCGAAGAGAGTGTTGTCCTGGGCCATTGGAATTATGGATCTGATTATGGCTTTTGTAGGGAGGAACGGTGTGCATTTTGTGCTCATTTTGGATCCTCCTCTTTAGCGGCTTTTGAAGATGCGGGCGGGACGCCCGCGATCCCGGGGGCGCCGCACTCGGGATTAACGATCTCAGATTCTGCCGAGAGCCCGGGGGAGCTGCATTCTCCCAGCGCGGAAATTGAAACGTATCCCGGTTTTTTGCCTTGCAGAACTTTGACCACCTGGACGAGATCATCAATTCCTGCCGGACAGGATACTGTGCATCTGCCGCAGCCTACACAAGTTCTGAACCCATACGGATCATCAAAGCCGTGCAACTTATGTCGATACCAGAACTTCAAACGATCGACCGGAGTCGGGCGAAAGTTGAAATCGCCTGCTACCTGCGCGAACCCAACGAACTGGCAGCTGTCCCATTGTCTGCGGCGCTCGCCCTCTTTTCCGTTCAAACTGGCAATATCTAATAGGTCGAAGCAATAACAGGTTGGACAAACAGGTGTGCAGTTCCCGCAGCTCAGGCAGCGCTCGCCCAGTTCTTTCCATACAGGATTATCCCATTCCATTTCCATGACGGATTGGAGATTATCCGGCGCGAATCCGTTAGTAAACGCTTCATCGCGTTTACTCCAGAACTCTTTGTAAGCCTGACGTTCCACTGTGTCGGCTGCGCGACATTTCAAGAGCGCTGCTTTGTCTTTGCAGTGTTCCAATTTGTGCAGCACTGACAATATTGCCTCTCGCCCCGCGGCTGTCCGCGTTTCTATGAAGTACGAATCGCCAATGTCAGTAAGGAAGAGATCATAGCCGGCAGAGGGGCATTCCGTTCCCATCGACTTGCAAAAGCAGTGCTTATCTGGCATGCAAGATAGCCCCACAATTAGGCTCTTCTTTCTGCGTTGTACGTAATGTGAGTCTGCTGGGTCTTCCGAATAAATCGTGTCGAGAACTCCAAGTCCCGCCAGGTCGCATGGGTGCACGCCGAAGATGACCTGGAAGCCTGGCTCATCATGGTGCTCTTTGAATTCACCTTCATTCCATTTCATAAGCACTTCTTCTTGAGGATAGAAGAACTTTTTCGGGGGCAATATTGTGCGCAGAGCATCAAAGGCAATTTCATTTACTCTCTCGACTTTGCGAAAGGCAAAAGATTGATCCGATACCCGAACAGGCGCGAATACATTGCCGAATTCTTTTAAGCTCTCAAAGAATTCGGGAAATGCAGATTTTTCTAAGGTGTAGGTTCTTTCCATACACACCATTAGACTCCAGAGCAGTCTAAGTTTCATCAGTCCAAGGGACTAGAGGGACTCATACTTACTGGCGAGTTATTTTCTTGATCAGCACCGCTTTGGAGCCGTTTAAGCACTGCTATCAGCTTTTCCCTGAGCTCAGGCAGCTTTTCTTGCAGGTCGGGGCTCAAGCCCTCTTTCCATCCGGTATCAAGCACCTCGATGCCGAAAAAGACCAGCTTAGCCGGCATCACTTGCCCCTGCCTTTCAAGTATTCTCAGTTCATCTAGAAATGACAGCGAGTGGCAGCTTCTAAGTAATAGCTGCTGAGCCTTGTTTAAAACTGGACTGAGGTTCAGAATCGTGCTTGTTCCAGCAGCGCTGCCGTTTTTTGTTGCATCGACAATCAAAGCTGCTTCGGCGCCGAGCAAACAGTCACCGATTAACTGCGTCTTCAATTCGAGATCGTAATGCATTGTATCCGCAAGAATGCTGTCGGGTAATTCAGCGCAAACTGCCTGAGCGATTCCATCGTCGCCCCTGAGCACGCTGCCGATGCTGATTAGCGCAATCCTTTTTCTTTGCTCCAATTAGCGATCCTTCTTTCGGTTGAAGCCGTGTTTGCAGACAAGTGATAACTTACAGTAAATTGAGCATGGAGGCAAAGCCGTGAATATAAGCATAAGCCACATGAAAGAGGCCGTTTACATCATGATGGCAGTGATGGGTTGTTTGCTGATAATTTCCGGCGCCTTTTTGATGCAAAGCTCAGGAGCTTCTTCAGATCCATTAAGCTTATGGCTGCCTGCTTTAATTTTTATTTTTGGCGGCATCCTGTCCGTTGTTTTCACCTTCGTCACCTTCCTGATTAGAGATGATCCGGACGTCTGGCGCTAATTCTAGAAGCCGGCGAGCCGCTGGCGCTCCCGGGTTTTGCTCCCGGGTTTCGCTGTCTTGCATTATGGTCCTTGCGGGATTATGGGCATTGCGGTTGTTACTATAGGAAATGTATAGGTCTTTGTGAATGTCATGTTAGACCTGTTGAAATTTAGCCCATACAAAAATATTGGTGCCGGAAGTCTAATTTGACAGCTCGTGCTCACACTAACGTAGGGGCTCGTATCAGAGGGCGGACTGCCTCCATAATCGTTGTACTGAAAGCTCGTTTTATCAACCACCGGTGTAGTAACGAAGTATCCGTCTCCCTGATATGCTTTGCTTGCTAGCTGTGCCAGATTTAAGGCGTTGTTATAGTTTGTTGCTTCCGCAGCCATTCTTGCCGCGTCTCGGCAGGCTCGTTCATTTGAGCCTGAGCCGATCAAAAGCACCAGGACATCGACACAGAAAAGTGTGATGAGCACTGTCAAGGTGGCAATGAAACCAAGTTCGAGTATGGCCGCGCCTCTTGTGTTTCTCAACTGTTTGGTTCTGTATTTCATAACTTTCACCTTACGAGTTGGACCAGACATCTTGCAACATGTTCGAAGGTATGTCGGAGTTCGCTTGCGTCAGTCACCAGGAAAAAATGACCTCCGTTTCCTGCTATAGCGGCCATGCCACCAGTATTAGGATTTGAATTAGTATCGTTGAGAATTGCCGTTTCCCCAGGAATGATAGCTGGATTTTGAGCAAGACCAATTGTGTAAATTGGAATCCCTGCATTTTTTGCCATAACCGCAGCTTTTCGCGCATTCGTCCAGGGATCTGGATCAAGAGGGTCTCCGCTGGTTGGTTGTCCGTCGGTGAATAAAATGATGGCTTTTCTCGAACCTGTACGTGATTGCTTCTGCAACTGCGTTACCGCTTTAGAAACCGCATCACCTATGTTGGTTGAATTGGTGGCAACCAGAGTTGGGATAGTCGATTGAATACTTGTAAAATTCGTCGCGCTTTGCCCTGCATTCAATGCGATATTAGGAAAGGGTACCTGCAAGCTGCCACCATTAAAACTTCCATCAATCTTGTCGTCTGTATATGTTCCATTTGTGGTACTGCCAGCAGAGTCTTGAAAGCTTATGAAACCAAAGTGTGCGTCAGTATCATTATTCAATATTGTAAAAAATGTACTCGCAGCAGTTTGGGCATCATAAATCGGGTGCAAGTTTTGCATGACCATGGCCAAATACTTGGCTTGATATCCTGCACGCGGAAGAATATTTGAAGGGACTCCGGTAGAGGCCTTGCTTTTTACAAAGCTAATCTGATCGTCTAGATTGCCTCTTGAGGCTTCAACAAGTGTCGCAATGTCGGGAAATGAATATCCATCAATTGTAGTGAGTCCTGCAAAGACCGTCTTGCCATCTATGTTCACAACCATATCTGTAAATGTTTGAGCGTTTCCTGTCGCAGCATTGGCTGGGGGAAAATTGCCTGGCGGAGTACCTGTATCTGAGCTACCTCGCAGAGCCGGGTTGAAACTTAGTGGATATTGAACACCGCTGTCCGCAAGTCCGAGGTTTTCGGGATAGACACCGTTTACTCTCGTTCCTGTAGGCGGTGGGCCCAGGATGTTAAAGATTGTGCCCCTGGCCAGAGCTCCTGCAGGGGAGCCACCACTGGTATTGCATGTGGTGTATATTGTTTTGGTGTTTTGCCACTGGCGTTTTATAAAAGTAACCGGCGTCTGGTCATCAATACTTCCTGAAACGTCAAAACAAACGACAACATCCAGCGCTGGAACGCCTCCTAATGCGGTGGCCTGTAATGTAACTGCAGGCAAGTTCAAGAACGAGGCGAATGCCGGGCGAAGTCCGAATGAGCCCGTTAAGCGAAGCACCTTTCCTCTTGCGTCGCCCAGAGGCACCGGTTTGTCATTGTTGTTTGGATCCAAAAATTCGAAATAGAGCAGAGAGCCATCAACAAGCGGTAATTGGTTTTGAGCTCCAAATGCCGCTCCGGTTAGCGAAATGCCTATGACACTATTTTTTCGGAACATTTGCAGTGCGGTATTTATCGCATGCTGCTGAGCACTTGTCGTGTCTGTCACATCACTACCAGCCAATGCTGCTGCCCCAGCAAGAGCTGCGGCTTCCGTCGCCGATCTTAATTGATTTCTGGCTGACTCGACTCTGGATATTTCGAAATTGAACAAGCCCAGCGAAAGCAGTATTAGCACCGCTACCACCAAGCCGAATACGGTGATCATTTGACCTCGCCTGCTTTTTACAAGAAAACGAGAACCGTGTTTCCTTGAAATGCTTATGGCATTTGATGAGGTCTTCATGTACTTCACTCCTCATTGATTCAGACCTTGTGGATTCTCGACGAAACTCCTTGATGCGATACTTACATTAATAGGGGCGGTCAAGCCGGGAATTGATACGAAATAACCCTGGGGCATTGTGAAAAGTGGATTTGCATTGCCATTTAAAACTGTTTCGATCTGGTAAACGTAGTTAGAGGTGTCTGCCGGATTGGCTAATTTGCTATTCTGCCTGGTTTGTAAACCATCACTCAAGCGTGTGACGACGATGTAAGTTCTTACTGAATTTATTTGCACGCTGTTGAACGATGACGATGTATTCTGAGCTGCAGAGCTGGCGGCGTTTATTGCAGACAGCTGCGTTGAAGATACATCGGTTTGAAAAGTTCTGGAGCGAGATGCGGCAAAGGCAGCGTCTCTTGAAGCCATTAGTAAAAAGTTGTAGCGCAGAGAGAAACTTATAAGATCCATGAATGGTAGTGCTATTAGAAAAAGTAGAACCCAGAGGACAATCCCCATTTCGGCTACGGCCTGTCCATGCGCGAGCCGCGACTTGTCTCCTCTTCTAACTTGTTTGCCGCTTGTTCTCTTTACTAAAATTCTAGACATGATTCACCTTAGCTTCTGTTTCACTGCACAAAAGCCGCATTGACTGGTTTGTTCGAATTCCTACACTCTTAACATATCGTTCATCATTCTGATGAGCAACATCCTAAAGTAGTTAGAGTGACTACAGTTTTTGCTCAGCGAGTCAAAGCATGCTCATCTTCGGGAACCAGGTTTTCTGGGCGTATCCTGGTCTTGAACCCGGCAAAAGTAAAAGCATTTGAAATCAGTTTTCGTAGCTCTTCAATCAGAAGCATCCCAAGCATAAATGGAAGCATGAAAAGCCAGTACCATCCAGGCAGTGCTGCTGTGTGAAAGATGGCGTTGCCTGGTTCTGAATAAGTGATTAGAAGCATCAAAATTAGCTCGGTTAGAACGCCAATATTTAGAAGCTTATTGCTAAAAACACCGAGCTTGAAAATGGACTTTGTATCACTTCGGCAATTTGATGAATTGATTATTTGCATGCACATAATGCCCATCAGGCATGCAGTTGTTGCCAGCCTGTATGTTTGGCTATCCTGCGCCAGGTTTTGTCCAGGGTGCCAGCCACATGTTTGCAAGACGGCGAGATAAGCAAACATCGATCCCGTTGCAATCATCATTCCGAGATATAAATATGCTCGTGCAAGAAGTCTCAGGTCAAATAGACCTTTACGAGTGGATCTTGGTGCAATCGTCATGATCGCAGGGTCCGGTGTTTCTGCGCCAAGTGCCAGCGCCGGCAGAAGATCAGTGCCCAGATCTATACTTAAAATTTGCATGACAGTTAGAGGGAGTGGAATTTTGAAAAGTACGAATGCGAGACAGGGAACCAGCTCTGCAATGTTAGACGCCAGAACATAGGTCAAGAATTTGCGTATGTTTGCAAAAACCGCTCGCCCTTCTTCAATTGCACTTACAATGCTAGAGAAATTGTCATCAGCAAGAATCATTACTGCAGCCTCTCTGGCAACATCAGTTCCGCTCATTCCCATGGCTATGCCAATGTCTGCTGCTTTGAGTGCCGGTGCATCATTGACACCGTCGCCAGTGACCGCTACGATGTGACCGCTTCGTTTCAGCGTTTGCACAATGCGCATTTTTTGATCTGCATCAGTTCGAGCGAAAATTACCTGTCTCCGTCCAAGTATTATTTGCAACTGTGTATCTGAGATTTTGCGTAATTCAGTTCCTGTGATTATTTGCGTAGGAATGGAATCCACCAGGTCAATTTGTTTAGCAATTGCCATTGCCGTATTTGGATGATCTCCAGTGATCATAATTACTCTGATTCCAGCATTCTTGCACTTTCTGATTGCTTCAGGCACTTCTTTGCGTGGCGGATCCTGAAGCCCAACAAGACCCAGGAACGTCAATTCAGTCTCTGCGCTTTCTATGCTGTAAGAATTCGGCAAAAGACGTTTGCAAACTGCGATTACGCGGAGCCCTCTGCCGGCCATATCCTCTTGTACTTGCAGAATCTTGCCTCTGCGTTTGTCGTCAAGATTAGTTTCTGCTGCATCCTCTCTAATTTGGCAGCAAAGAGGTAAAAGCAACTCGAGAGCGCCTTTGCAAAACAAGATCTCATGCCCACTCAGTTCATCTTTGTGGATGACGCTGAGCCGTTTTCTTTCAGTGTCAAAGGGAATTTCCGCCAGTCTTTGCCTGTAATCTTCTACTCCGCTGGACAGATGTGGATATGCCCTGAAGCATGCGCGCGCAAATTCCAGCAATGCATTCTCCATAGGATCACCAAGTAAAACTCGTTTGCCATCCTTAACGGATTCTTTCACGTTTTCGCAATGGTAGATTGCGGCAGATAGCTCGCCAAGGGGCTTTTGCAGGTATGCTGGGGCATCGGTAATGGAATCAGACCGTAATGTGCGATCGCAAAAGAAAAGTTCACTGACCCACATCTTATTTTCTGTAAGTGTTCCCGTTTTGTCGGTGCAAATTACAGTCGCGCAGCCTAGTGTTTCCACAGAAGGCAGATGTCGTACTATTGCCTTTCGCTTTGCCATTCTTTGTGAGCAGGTCGCGAGCGCAAGAGTCACTTCGGGAAGTAGTCCTTCCGGCACGAGGGCAACAATAATACCAAGAGCAAATATGGTGTTCGCCCAGAACGATATGCCCATTGCCTTTCCGACCAGGAAAAATATGAGTCCGACGGAGATGGCGATTGCTGCAATGACTCTGCTTAGACGAATTATTTCCAGCTGTAAGGGTGAAAGGGAACGCTTCGCTGATTGAGTAAGGTGTGCAATTTTGCCGAACTCCGTATTCATGCCAGTTGCATAGACTATTGCTTTGCCCTGTCCTGAAAAGATGGAGGTTCCCGCCAGCAATAAATTTTTGTCGTGCATCGGAGCTTCTCCAGCAGCTGTTCCAGCGGTGCGTGACACTGGCACTGATTCGCCTGTGAGAGATGCATAGTCGGCTCTTAACCCGAACGCCTCAATAAGCCTGCAATCAGCCGGAACGTCGTCGCCTTCTTCAAGAAGGACAAGATCTCCTGGTACAAGACCAGCGCTTGCCAGCTGACAAATTGTGCCATCGCGGACTACTTTGACTGTATGCGGAATTAATTTCTTGAGTTCTTCGATGGCTTGTTCGGCTTTGTGTTCCTGCCAGAATGAAAAAATCGCATTAACTACAATAACTCCGACAATGGCAACGCCGAGCAAGCCCATTCCTCCGCCGGGATCCTTGAACTCGGCAAAAAATGCGATTGCTGCTCCAAACCACAAGATTATCGCGAAAAAATGCGTGAATCCAGCAAGAAACCGGACAATCTGAGGTTTGCGCTTCTCTTCATGAAGTATATTTGGACCGAATTCACGCAAACGGCGTTCTGCCTCACAATTGCTCAATCCTTCCGGACTGCTGTGAAGCTGTTCAATGAACTGGCTAATTGTTTGATATTTCATCGCCGTGCGCTTGTCTTGTGCATGCTCACGCATGTTTTTTGAATTTCTTTGCTACAAGAATTATGCACTTGCGATGAAAAATTCTCTTCGGCATCTGGACTGATGTTTAGCTAAAAGTTTGGATGGGCGGCTTCATCATATACTTGTAGATTTTGCAGCTCAGGCAAGTAATCGTGGACTTTGGCTGCCAGTGCCTCCATGGCAAAACGTGCCATCTCTTGAGCTGAGCTGAAACGCATACGTCCGTTATCATCCATCCAGATGATTTGCTGTCCTTTTAGCAAGGGAGAGAGTCTGATTGTATAACCAACAAAGGGCGAGTCCGGCCCAAAAGTCATGCAGATATAGGTCGGTTGCAAATGAAGGGCGAAGCCGCAGGAAAAGCCCTTATAACTCAGCCAGCCGTCTTCTATAGACCTGGTGCAAAATCCGTCTTGCATGTTGCCGTCATTTAGCAGGTTCATCTGCTCACTTATCACAAAAATCTCTTTTTTGAGCTCTTCAAAGAACATCTGAGCGAACGCGCTTAGTTTTGCGTCTAGCATAAAATACACTCCACGGTTGTAGATCTGAGCATTAGTGTTTAATACGGCGACTCAACAAATGTCTTGAGGTTCCAATATTTGCTGAGCAAGAACCGTGATAGTGTCTTTTATCGATTATGGTCTCATTCTCCTCGTCTATTTCTCCTTCTTATTATCAAGGTCCTTGTGGAATGATAGGCATCGCAGTGGTCACTATGGGGAACGTGTAGGTTTTTGTAAATCGCATATTTGGTGGGTTAAAGTTCAATCCATAAAGAAATATTGGTGCTGGAAGTCTAATTTGGCAGCTTGTGCTCACCCTAACGTAAGGGCTGGTATCTGCTGGCGGGCTGCCTGAATAGTCGTTGTATACGAAGCTCGCGACGTCTACGACTGGTGTCGTGACGAAATATCCGTCGCCCTGATAAGCTTTGGTTGCCACCTGCGCTAAGACCAGTGCCTGGTTGTACGTTGTTCCTTCTGCTGCCATTCTGGCTGCGTCTCGACAGGCTCGTTCGTTTACTCCTGAGCCCAGCATTAGGACCACAACATCAGTGCAAAACAAAGTGATAACAACCAGCAATGAGGCGATGAGTCCAAGTTCCAAGATGGCTCCGGCTCTTTTATTTCTCAAACTTTTAACTCTGCTTTTCATATTCATCACCGCACGAGTTGAACAAGACATCTCGCCACATGTTCGAATGTGTAACGGAGCTGACTGGCATCAGTGACCAGATAGAAATGGCCGCCATTGCCGGCTATTGCCGCCATGCCTCCGGTGTTTGGATTGGAGTTTGTGTCATTGAGAATTGCTGTTTCTCCAGGAATGATTGCAGCTGTTTGAGCCAGCCCTATAGTGTAAATTGGAATGCCGGCATTTCTGGCAAGAACTGCCGCTTTTCTGGCATTGGTCCATGGGTCGGGATCCAATGGATTGCCGGCAGTTGGTTGCCCGTCTGTGAATAGCACTATTGCTTTCTTGGAACCGGGGCGAGATCGCGTTTGAAGTTGCGTTACAGCTTTAGAAACCGCATCACCGATATTGGTTGAGTTTGTGGCAACCAGTGTTGGAATTGCCGCCTGGATGCTTGTGTAATTTGTTGCGCTTGTGGCAGAACTCAAAGCGATATTCGGATATGGAACCTGCAAGGTGCCGGCGTTGAAACTTCCGTCGATTTTATAATCTGTGTATGTTCCATTTGCACTGGTGCCTCCAGCATCCTGGAAGCTAATTAAACCAAAGTGTGCATCGGTGTCGTTATTGAGTATGGTGAAGAAGGTCGCTGCTGCGCCTTGCGCATCATAGATGGGATGCAGGTTTTGCATGGCCATTGAAAAGTATTTCGCTTGATAGCCCGCTCGAGGAAGAATATTCGAAGGTACACCAGTTGATGCCTTACTATTTGCGTAAGATATCTGGTCATCGAGGTTTCCTCTGGATGCCTCAACAAGTGTTGCAATGTCGGGAAAGGCATAGCCGTCAGGCGTGGTTAATCCAGCAAATACCGTTTTGCCATCAATGTTTACAACCATATCGGTGAATGTTTGTGCATTTCCCAGTGCTGCATTTCCTGGTGGGCAGTTGCCTGGTGGGCTCCCTTTCTCTGAGTTTCCGCGTAAACCAGGGCTGAATGTAAGAGGGTATTGAACTCCATTGTCCGCCAGACCAAGATTCTCAGGATAGACGCCGTTTACTCTAGTTCCTGTGGCAGGTGGCCCCAGAATGTTGAAGATGGTGCCACGGGCTATAGCACCGGCAGGAGAACCGCCGCTGGTATTACATGTGGTGTAGATTGTCTTATTGGTTTGCCACTGACGTTTCACAAAAGTAACCTGTGTTTGATCGTCAATACTGCCTGAGACATCAAAACATACGACCACATCCAAATCGGGCACGCCCCCCAGGGCCGTTGCCTGCAGTGTAACGGCCGGCAGATTCAAGAACGAGGCAAAGGCTGGGCGAAGGCCAAACGAACTCGTTAGCCGCATCACCTTTCCCCTGCTGTCACCCAGCGCAACAACCTGATTGTTGTTATTCGGATCAAGGAACTCAAAATAGAGCAATGAACCGTCGACTGCAGGTAACTGGTTTTGTGTTCCTACAGATGCGGAATTCAACGAAATTCCTGATACGCTATTTTGTTTGAACATCTGCACTGCGGTATTGATTGCATGTTGTTGCGCGCTTGTGGTGTCGGTCAGATCACTGCCTGCCAGTGAAGCCGCTCCTGCCAGAGCTGCCGCTTCAGTTGCCGACCTTAGTTGATTTCTTGCTGACTCGACTCTGGATATTTCAAAATTGAACAATCCTAGAGACAGCAAAATCAATATGGCGACCAGCAAGCCGAATACTGTTATCATTTGGCCGCTCTTGCTCTTTAACACAAAAGTCCGACGGAGCTTGCAAGGAAATTTTTGTTCTGAGGTTTTCATATATGCCTCCTCATTGATTCAAACCCTGCGGGTTTTCGGCAAAGCTTCGGGACGCAATGCTTACATTAATGGGTGCTGTCAATCCAGGAATTGCTGCAGGGTAGCCTTGAGGCATGGTGATTATCGGATTTGTACTGCCATTTAGAACTGTTTCTATCTGGTAAGCATAATTTGATGTATCCGCCGGGTTGGTCAATTTCGTGTTCTGCCGCGTCTGGTAGCCATCGCTTAAGCGAGTGATCACAATGTAAGTGTTCACCGAATTTATGCTCACTTTGTTAAAAGCCGCTGCTGTGCCCTGAGCAGCAGCGCTTGCTGCATTTACCGCCGACAGCTGGCTTGAAGAAACATTGCTTTGAAAAGTGCGCGCACGCGAGGCAGCGAAGGCTGCATCTCGTGAGGCCATGAGCAGGAAATTGTAGCGCAGGGAAAATGTGACCAGATCGATAAAGGGCAAAACTATCAAAATCAGAAATACCCAGAGAACTACTACTATTTCTGCTACAGCTTGCCCATTTGTATGATCTCTGGCTCTTGTATCATCGTTGAGGTTCTTTGCAAATGAATGCAGAGGAACTCTACATTCTCTCAGCAATTTTGCAACTAGCCTTTTGATGTACATAGCATTGCCCCCTGCTTATATTTCCCAGTCCAATGCTACCGGTATTTGGCAGATGGCTTCATTAGCCCCCTCAAGCATAAAAGTCGCATACGTTTCATTTTCATTCACGGCAATGCCAGAAGCATCTGGCTCATCGGCGACTCTCGTTTCTTTAGGTAGAGCAGCTAAAGCTGCCGGCAGAACTTTAGGTAAGCGAGAACCATCGGCATACAGTTTTTTCTTTATCCAGGATTTCTCAATATCTAGCAGCGAGGAAACCACAGATTCGCTTTTTGAAGCTTTCAGTTGTAAGCGAGCCAGTTCTCCTGCGGAAATTTGCTCGCTCATCCAGAACGCTTGATCCAGATCTTGCAGGAACCAGTGACTCATGGCCCGGTAAAGAACCGCGCGTTGTCTATTTAACAAACTTTTGCGGCCGTGGAGCCTGCTGAGAAAGTTGTCTGGTCCCGCGCATCTTTCAGAAGGGTGATTTGCCCAAAACTGGTGTTCGCGTATCTCTCTAGCCCAATCCGTTCCGTTTAATGGAAATGGATAGTCGTCGCTATGCGCTTTAAGATAAACTTTTCGGTCATGGCAGGCTAATTGCTCTGAAATTCTATACATAAATCCCCCTTGCTTCTGGACTTAGCCTTTCCAAAAGCTCAAAAACTCTGTTCAATTAAGTTCCCCATACTTCTAGGATATCCCTAGATCTGGGAAGCAGCATCGTCCTAAAGCATGTGCCACCTAGACTGATTGAATTTTTGAGTTATGCTTGATTCGAGGGTTTCTTTTTTAGCTGTTTGCAGTATTTATAAAGCGCATCGAGAGTCTTTTTATTTTCCACAATATTTTGATAATAAGGCATGTGGCCTGGCGGTGAGCTTAAGTACGATTTGAAAACAGCCAGAGTGGAGAGCTGTTTCGACTCTGCCACCGGCTTGCTTTCGTTGAGCACATTCCCGCCGCCTGTGTGACATTTAGTGCAGTATTCGGCGAATACCTTTGCACCATCAGCCTTGTTCTCAATTTTTTTTCCTATTGCAGGCAAGATGAGCAGTCCAATTAGCACGGACAGAAAGGCAACAATGCTTAGATTGCGATGCATGGTGGTGTTCCTGAAAATCACATTTTAACTATACCATTCGGAAAGTTTTGGCGGCTCGTCCGAAAGTATTAGATGCCGGTTGATCTTAGTTCATCCCTGCGCGCACGAGGCGTACTTTTTCGCGAGACGCCTCGCCGAGTTTTTGATAGAACCATTCGTGTCTTACTGGCTGGCACGTGAGAATTATGACCTGGCAGTAAGGGAGAACTTTGTTTACTAGAAGCTCCATGCATGCTGCATATCGTTTGTCATCTAAATCACAGAAGGGTTCATCTAAGACTATTGGCAAAGGAAGTCTTCTTGCAATGTAGCGACAAAGAATCATTCTGATTACCCAGCTCAGTTGTTTCAGCAAGCCTTTTGATGCTATTTTGCAAAGTTCACTTTCGTGAATGGCTTGATCCTGATTGTGCAAAGTGAGCGTCATTTCCATATTTTCGTTCCAGTCTATTTTTCGCAATTCGAGCCTGGAATCATCAAGGACTTCTGCTGCTATTTCCGCAAGTTCATGCGACCAGGAGGTCTTGCTTTCTTGTGCCACTCTGGCCAGAGCTTCTCTTGCCAGATTTAACGCATTTTTGTTTTTCTTAAGAGCCAGCAAGTCTCTTTCGAGAACTTCAAGTTCATGCTGAGTTTTTGGATAGAACTCGTCAAAATTGCGAGCCGCTGTGCGAATCGCAGAGCGCAAGGCTTCTACTTTTGCTTGCTTTTCAATCAAACCCTCTTCGATGCTCATTTCTTCGCCCTGGCCGAGTCTGCCGATTTCTGAATCTTCAAGTGTTTCGGCAAGAATATCTGGATAAAGTGAAATTAGATCCTGCATTTGTGTCCAGGCATCTGTGCGCTTATGCTGGAGCTTATTCAGAACCGTGGCAAGATCATGCTCAAGAATATCGGAGGTAACATCAGTCTCAATGCGTTTAAGTTCTTGTGTGAGAGATTCCCATTTCTTGTAATCTTGTGCTTTCTGCTCAAACTCTGCGTATGCTTCATCGATTGATTCGGGGTTCATTATTTTTGCACGATGAAAGAAGTCGCGTAAGACTGAATCGAGATCGACAATTTCTCCTTCCAGAAAACGCTTCTCTGAAATTCTGTGGTTGATCACAACAGTGCTTCTTTCAACTTCACGCAAATTCTCTTTATGTCTGAGAATTTCGGAAGCGAGATTTCTCAACGCAAGAGGTGTCATCTTTAGCACAGTCTGATTCGCGCGCTCGAAATAAGACATGGCCTCTTTATTCAAATTGTTTACTTGTGTTTCGCGGTTGATAATCATTTGATCGAGCACGTCGAGATTCTTCAAGCGGGCTGAAACCGTGCTGTATTGCTGAATTTTCTTGAACAAGTCAGTAGTAGTGCTGAACTTGTATTTTTGAGAAAGTTCATCGGCCCTTGTCTGAATTTTTGTCAATGAGGCATTCATTTCGGACTCAGAGCTCTCATTCTTTTCTTGCTCTGCTTGAATTTCGCCGAGCTTGCTTTCAAGTTCTTTTCGCATATTAGTAAGCAGTGGAGTCAAGAGTATTACTGCTATAAGGGAAAGCACGAAGCTTGTGAGGAATATTGTTGCCAGCGCTTCAAGTGAATTCAATTGCGGAATGATGAAAACAGCAGCAGTAATGACTGCAGATAAAATACAAATTCCAGTGGAAACGTTGCGCATCTTTTTAGATTGCAAATTGAGATTCGAAATCTCTTTTTTTACAATCTCAAGCTTGTTCCCAGTGCTCTCATGAATGTGCATAAGATTTGCGAGTCTGTCTTTGTACCATTTAAATTCATTAGATAACTGACTGCATTCTTCCAGATCTGCCGGAGCAAGCAGCAACATAGATTTTCGCACCAACGATATGCTGTCGAAATCAACGCCATTATCTTTTAGCCTGCGCATTTCTTGCGTTCTGTTTGTTTGCATCTCCTCAAGTTCTTCAAGCGCAAGTGCGAGATTGCCGGCTAATCCGTAAATTTGCTGCGCGTCTTCTATTGAGAATTCATCAAGCCCTTCGGATTCCTTCGAAAGAGTTTCGTGCAGTAGTTCACTCTCGCGCTCGCCTGCATTGATTTCTTCTTGCAATCGCTCCATATCGCTAATGCGAGCCTGTCTCATCGTGAATAGTTCTTGTGCTTTGCGCACAGCCGAAATCGGAAAACTGGCAAGATCTCCCAGGCTTTGCAAATCACGCTTCAACTCTGCTTCGTAAAGAAGCCGTTGTTGCACCTTCATAATGCGGGCATCCAGCTCTGCGGTTTCCAGGCAGAGCTGGAAATACTCTTCTCGCTTCTGTCTGCGCTGAATGCTTGCCAGCTCATCTTGAGCAGTTTTTAGTTCGTCTATTTTTGCTGCTGTATCTTGTCGTTCCTTTTCGAGCTGCGTTAAACGCTCTTGCAAAATCAATTTGCCACGGTTTAGACCGTTGATCAAATCATCAATTTTGTAGTTCTTTTCTCGGAAGGGATATCTCTCGATTTTCTCTTCAATTAGTTTCACTGCTTTGTCAATGTCGCTGCTGTCCTCAGACAGCGAGGCGAATTGACCGAGCAGATTCAGCCTGGTATCGTGTTCAGCAAGGCTTACAGAACGATTCTCATCTTGCGCGACAAGAAACAGGCTGCTGAAAATTTCTTTTGTAATTCCAGAAAACAGATCTGCGGGATCTTTTGGACTCTTTCCACTTGAGCTCTTCATTTGAAGATTGTTCGAAGCAAAATCACGAGAAAGCTCGAGGGTCTTGCCGTCAACCTGGAAGACAAGGCAACCTTCTTTCAATCGTCCGTTCCCATTCGTCCCGTTAGAGGCCTCTTTCTCGTGCCCCCAGATTACCTCACAGATTGACTCAAATAGATGTGTCTTTGCATCATCTTCGTCAAGTGCAAGCAAGTTGAGCTTATCGCGCTTGAACTCGAAGCTGCGGCGCAAATTTGTTTGATTGTGCAAATATTCTGCTTTCTCAATCTGCATTGCGGATAGTCACCTTGCCTTCTCGTATTGCTTCTAATCCGTAATACAACGCATCGTCAAGATCTGCAAGTCGCTCCCTGGAGTCGGAGGTGCCTGCCTCAACAATTTTGTTTTTCATCTCTGCGATAATTGATGAAAACTTGCTTTCGATTAGATTTCTGTCCGAGAGCGTATCCAAATAATCGGGGCGAGTATTGTCGTAAACACGCAAATGAAAATAGCGCTCGTTCAATTCTTCTCTGCCGTAATTGAACTCGCTTCCCGCTGCGTAAAAACCATTTAAATGCAAAATTACAATATCGTCTTCCGCCCGTGCTGTACTCTTTGATAAGGCGCGCGCAACGATGTCTTTTGCATTCCCGCAATTGGATGGGGTTAAGTCTACTCTCACGCAATGAATTCTGCGCAGGTCGAACTCTTTTGTTTGCAGCGATGTTTCTAGTTCGCCGGAAAGACGGCGGTCTAAATTACCGAAAATTGCATATCGCGGTCCATTGTCATTTTCAGTTTGTCCGATGAATCCACCGGCTGCGGCAGCGTAAATTTCGTTGCCTGATTTGAACGTGTTTTTGTTTTTCAGCCCGGATAATGCGGTATACGAATAACCTTTGCCGGCAAGTGCATCTTGGACGATAGTCTCAACTGTCGAGCTCTCGCTTTGATTGCTGCCGAGAGGTAGCAGCAAAATGTCTATGGCCACTTTGCCCTGGGAGTCCAATGCTGGAACCGCTGGTGTATTTTTCCTGCCTTCACGGGAGATGCCTATGCCGTTGATGCGTACAGAGCCTTTACCATGCAAATTGAAGCTCTGCATCTTATCGCAGCCGAAAATGAATACATTATCCGACCATGGCTCCAGCCCGTGTGCTAACAGAGCTGGTTTATCATATGGACTGTCCTTGAAATGCGGATCATTTGCTCCTGGTGCTATAAAGACAGGAATATCACCGAGCAGCGCAAATATTTTCTGCACGCGTTTGAGCGTGTATGTTGTTATATGCTCAGACTCGAATAGGTTGCCTGGCACAAGCACTGCATCTACAGAATTGCTGCTGGCTAGTTTTATCGCGCGAGCTAGTGCGTCAAGTGCCTCTTCGCTGCGTTTCTTTCGTTGGGCCGGGCTGAGATGAAGTTCAAGTGCGGCACTCGAATCAAGATTCAGGTCTGAGACCTGGCAAAATGAAAAGCTGATGACATCTGCGCTCATGTCCGGCTTGCCAATGTTTCCACGCTCAACTCTGTGGAACGAACGGGTTCCATGAATACATTAACATGATTGAAGCCTAGGAGTATGCGTATCTATATAAAAGAATACTGCCGGCCTGTCAAGGTATCTCTTAAATCAGCTCGAGAATAGTTGCCATGCCCTGCCCAACGCCGATGCACATGGTGGCAAGACCATAACGAATGTTCTTGCGCTGCATTTCACGAGCAAGTGTTGTGATGATACGGGCTCCGCTCATTCCCAGCGGGTGCCCGAGTGCAATTGCTCCGCCATTGACGTTTACTTTCGCCAGGTCTATTCCGAGTTGATCGGTGGAGGCTAGGACCTGCGCGGCGAACGCTTCGTTCAGCTCAAAAACGCCAATCTCATCAACGCTCAGTCCGGCTCTCTGGAGAACTTTTTTGGTCGCCGGAACGGGACCGATTCCCATGCATGCCGGATCCACTCCTGCAGACGCCGCGGATACAAAGCGAGCAATGGGTTTGAGTCCGTAATGTTGTGCTCTGCCTTCAGACATCAGCAAGACTGCACAAGCACCGTCATTGATACCACTGGCGTTGCCCGCAGTCACAGTTCCGCCATCGCGAAATGCTGGTTTCAATTTTTGAAGATCCGCCAGCGTGGTTTCCGGTCTTGGGTGTTCGTCGGCGTCGACGATTTTTGGATCGCCTTTCTTCTGTGGAATGGAAACACTGACGATTTCCTCTTTGAACACATTGGCGGCGTGCGCCTTCCCGTATTTCTGCTGGCTGGAAAGGGCAAACTCGTCCTGGCGCTCGCGTGTGATTTTGTATTTATCCGCTACGTTTTCTGCTGTTTCGCCCATGCTGTACGGGTGATGCATTGCTGCGAGTTTGGGATTTGTAAAACGCCAGCCGAGTGTGGTGTCAAACATTTTTAAATCACCACGCGGGAATGCCGCTTCAGGCTTTGCCATCACAAAAGGTGCCCTGCTCATGGACTCGACACCACCGGCTATATAAACTTCGCCGGCTCCAATTTTTATGGCCCGCGCTGCTTGTGCGACGGCTTCCATGCTTGATGCACAGAGACGATTAACAGTTACACCGCTGACAGTTTCCGGCAGCCCAGCCAGAAGTAATGACATGCGCGCGACATTGCGATTGTCTTCGCCGGATTGATTTGCGCAACCTAAAATCACATCTTCAATTTCATTGCGGTCGAACTCATTTCGCTTAACAAGCTCAGCGATAACGTGCGCTGCAAGGTCATCGGGACGCACATCTTTGAGTGCTCCTCCATAACGCCCAATTGGTGTTCTGATGGCGTCTACGATTACTACCTCTTTCATATTCGCTCCTGTCATTGCAGCGGAATCCTGAGTACAATCCCGCCTGGTTGCCAAAACTTAAATTCGCAGATGTGGTACTGCAATCCAGATCTCATCGTCTTTGCTGAGCTGAGTCAGAACGTCCTGTGGTGCTTTTGGATTTGTGGCAGCCGCTCTTCTAACGATTGGATTTTTGTCTTTTACAAGAATTGCAAAGGCCTCCGGTGGGCAATTGCTGTTCTCTGCAACAGATTTACGCACCCAGCTTTCTTTGTCCACTGAAAGTTTTGCCAGAGCCGCTGCGTCCAGACGCTTGCTTCTTGCAACAGCTGCCCGCACTTCGAAGCTGTTATCATTTTGCATCTTCAAGAAAATATCGCTCGGCAAAGCGGCTTTGTCCGCTGCTTCCGCCCGAACATCCGCATCGTTGTCTGATGCGAATTGTGTCAAAAGTTCTGGCGAACAATTATGGTGAGATGCGATGAGCAATTTTAATGAATCACCACAGTTTGACGCAATTATTTTCAGTGCCTCCAGAGGCAGGTCAGCTCGATTCAGCAGGTTGTGGCGCAAAACTCCATCTCTATTGTTAGAGACTATGGTAAGAATGTTTGCTGGTGTGGATGGATTTTGCGCCAGCGAGAAACAGACGCTGTCTGAGGGGTTGTTTGAAAGAAGCTCAAAGATATTTTTCGAAATTGCAGGATTGCTTGCCAGATCTTGCCGCACCTTCTCTTCCTGGTCGTTAGCCAGCGTGTTTAATACGATGGCTGGAGTATGTGGATTTCGTGCCAGTTCGGCCCTGACGTATGATGAAACATCATTTGCTAGAACTCCCGCTGCATCGTTTGAGATCTGCGGATTGCTTGCCACAATACGACGCACTATTGTCGACTCAGAGGATGCTAATTTCAGTTGCTCCTCGGCAGGCAGATCAGGTCTTGCGGCCAATGCCTGCAAGACAGCGATGACCTTATCTTTTGCAAGATCTTGCAGAATTGCTTTGCCTGTATTTGGATTAAGTGCAACAGCAGTTCTCGCTAGTGGGTCCGCGTCTTTGCTTAGCTGTGCAAGCACCGTCTGTGGTGTCTGCTTGTTTCTCGCAACAGCTTCGCGAACTGCTCCTGCTTTGTCATGCGCTAATGTGCTGAGCATAGCTGCTTCTGCCTTAGGATTTGCCGCAAGATCCATTCTCACTTCGCTATTCTCGTCTTTGAGCAGCTTGTTGAGCGCTTCTGCCGGTGCTGCAGGATTCGCTGCAATTGCCTGGCGCACAACTGCGTTGCTGTCGGCGCTCAAATTTATCAGCGACTGAGAGGGAGTATTGGTATTAGATGCGGTGTATGCCTTAACGCCAAGATCACCATCTTCAGCAAGACCCATCAGAATAGTCGGTGATGCCTTCGGCTGTCTTGCCATGAATGTACGCACCATACGATCACCGGTTTTCAACAAGCGTTGCTGAGCATCCAGCGGAGTATTGGAATTGCGTGCGATGGCAAGCAGGAGGTATTCCGTGTGCACAGGGTTCATCAAAAGCTTGCGCAATATTTCATCTGGTGTTTTTGCGTGCGAAGCGATCAGTTCATAAGTGGCAGGTTGCTGTCCGCTGGATAGCTTCTCAAGAACAGCCTTATCTGGAAATCTGGGAGAGCGAATCACGGCCTCTTTCACTCTTTGATCTGCATCCGATGAGAGTTCCATTTGTAATTCTGCAGGGCAATTCGGGTTGCCAAGGACCGCGATGCGCACCAGTGCAGACTCGTCTTTGGCAAGCGCTCTCAGAACATCCAGAGGCGCGTTAGGATTTTGCGCAACCGCAAGTTTAATGTGCGCTGCAGGGATTGAAGCAGCTCCTTGCGTGCTAGCCCCAGGACGCGAGCTTGTTGCAGTCGCCTCGGTCGGTGTTTGTGCACTTGATGACGCTGCGGTCTTTGCAGTCTCGTTTAGTTCGCTGATTAAGACTGTGCCTTTGTCCGTTAGCGTTTCGCTTGCCAGCACATTGTTGTGCAATGATGCCAAACAAAAAGTAAATGCAAAAAGCAGTCTTGCCTTTGCTCTCAACATCCGGATGCCTCCTGTTTTCACATGCATATTATAAACGCGATGGATGCCGCATCGCATCGTTATGCCAGGGGATTTTGCGGACCCCTTTTCAGGACATTTCAACAGGCGTGCGCTTTAGTTCCACTGCTGCGTGCCTGCCAGTTCTTCACTTGGGGTTATAAACTTTCAAAACCAAATCGCGTAGAACATTCTTGTCGAGCTCCTGACTGACGTGTTCTATATATTTAACCTGCCAGTCTTCCAGGGCTTTGACTACACGAGACAGCGGGAGCCCGGCAGCTTTCGCGGCAGACAAATCTGCACCCACTTCGTTGCCTGCGCCAAGCAAAAACACTCGAGCGACTGCAGAGTAACCCAGTCCCTCTCGCATGGAAATTCTCAATAACGCTTCAGAGCGATCTATACCAATTTTTTCAGACACGAGTGAGATGATTTTGCGGAAATTGTGCAGAGGTTGCTGAATATCAGCAGATTGGACTCTTAGCAGAGCATAATGCAATAAGCGAGTGACCGCCATCGCTATTTGCACTGTTGTCAGATCGCATGATTTGATAATGTCCTGAATTGTGGCCAATCCATCTGCTGCATTCCATGCAAAACGCATTTGTTCTATTTCGGCCTGGTTCAGTTCAAATTGCTCGACAGGATCGAGTATTTGTTCTTGCGAAAGAATAGCGTTTTGATCAGGCAATTTTTCAATTACAGTGCGCGGACCGTGCGGCAATTTACTCCACAATGCCTCAATGTTGTCAGAGGCAAGTGCCGAATCAAGCAGTAACTTATCGATTGGTCTTGTGACCTGGCAATCCTCGCTGGAAAGATCTGCTGGCGCGGAGCGCTCCATGAAGACGAAAACGCCATCTTTCCAAACCGATACGAATTCTGTTACGGCTGCATTCCCTTTCAATCTTCCCTGTCTGGCAAAAGTGAGTTTTCCCGTTTCGAATGCAGCCTTGAAGGTCATATCTTTATACTCTACAACGACCACACCGTTTGCTCTGTTGCTGGCCAGATTTTGCAGAACGCCCGCAGGTTCCGTTGAACGCAAATTTCCGATAAGAGATTGCATGTGCGCTTCCGCGTCTGTTTCCATGCGAACTTTCGTTTTCTCGCTTTCGCGCACCTGCCCAAAGAATGATTGATCTTGCAGTGCTATCTCCAGCTGGCGCGCGCTAAGAAATCCCTTAACCACGCACATCGCCCCAAGAGAGAGCCTTTGCGCGCCTTTCGTATTTTGAATTGCATAAAGCACATCGTCAAGTTGTTCGCGCGAAATCATTTTAGATTCAAGCAAATAGTCTTTCAGTTTGAATTGCTTGCCACTGCGGAATTGCTGCACTAGAAATGGTATTTTTGGAAAAATGGGATATATCGCACCAGATTTTTCCAATTGCTTTATTTCATCCAGAAGCACATCGAAAATCATCTGCTGATTCAAGCGCTGTGCAATTGAATTCAGCGGCGTGTAATTGTCTATCGCTGTAAGAACGAGGTTTCTGCGCAAGCTGCCTTCAACACTGGCTTTGAGTTTGATACCGAAAGTTGTGAGTACAGGAATAGCAGTCAACAAAATTTGCTCGGACAAATCTGCGCGTTCCGGCTTGATTTCGATGCTGTTACCCATTGCTTGCTGGATGCATTTTGCAATAGTTGTTGAATAATCGTAAACCTGTGAAAAGGAATCGAAGATATGGAAAGAAAGATAGCCTACGGGCGACTCTTTGACGAATGCAATAGCCTTGTCACGCTTCACGAAAACGAGTGCACCTTGCACCTCCAGAAGATCTTTGGCAATGTTTGCCGCCGCTACCATTTCTTCTGTAGGGAACAAAAATCCGGCGCTGGTACTATCTATGATGACAAGGTCAAAGCTCTTTCTTGCCGCACACAAGCCATCCAGCTCGTCAAGAAGCTGATTGCCGTATCTTAATACAAGGACATTCTCCTGGGCGACAGATTCGGCCAACCGCAGCGTTATCTGCTCGGCTTCGTTTGCTTCACTCAACCATGAATCTGGCTCTTGCATTTTTGCTGGGCTAATCCCCGGTGTCCGGTAAATGCTGCGTGTCGGATAATCCTGAAACATACTGCTCTACCACTTCAGAAATATGCCCAGCTGGAGTTGAAATATTAACTTGCTGCTTATTGTTTAGTACTGCGATTCCTTCCCGCTTGTCAAGAGGGAGGGGGCGAGCAAAGATTCCCTGAGGCTTAAGCCAAATATCCATGAATTATCAGCAGGTCGAATAGATGGGGTATATTACGGACTAAGCTGTCAACTAAGATCTATAATTGAGACCTATGGCAAAAATCCTTCTAGTCGAGGACGACAAAACGATAGGCAAGCTGCTCTCTCTGCAGCTCGAGCGAGAACATCACCTCGTTGAACGTGTCGATTCGGGTAAGGATGCTTTGTTTAATCTCAAGGTTCATGACTATGACCTGGTGATTCTTGACTGGATGTTGCCCGATTTGACAGGTCTGGACGTTTGCAAAGCCTATCGTGAGTCAGGAGGCAAAGTGCCTATCCTGATGCTGACAGCAAAGAGTGAGGCGCAAGATAAGGTCAGTGCGCTGGATACAGGTGCAGATGATTACCTGGTCAAGCCTTTCATTCCGGTGGAGCTGTCAGCCCGGATTCGAGCGCTATTACGACGCCCCAGTGTCATTGCCGGTAAAAATCTCGTCGTGCGCGATATTGTCCTGGACACAGGGATGCGGCAGGTAAGCAGAAGCGGGCAGTCAATTGAGTTGACCGCCAAGGAATTTGGACTGCTCGAACTGCTGATGAGACATCCTAACCAAAGTTTTAGTGTCGAAGCAATTCTGGATCGCCTCTGGAAATCTGAGGCCTCCGCATCACTGGAGACTGTGCGCACCCACGTAAAAACCCTGCGGCGCAAAATAGGGGACAGCGAGGAAAACCCGATAATTCGGACTAAACGTGGGCTTGGATATCGCATTGTCGATGACAAAAACTCTACAGCTGACGTCTGAATTAATTAGCGAGTTCCGTAGTGGCTTTGCAGGTCTTTAGCTTCAGTTTCGGCGGAATCTGCTTCACTGCTTCTATTTTGGCTTCGGTAAAAAGCAGAAAGATGTGTTAGCGCCTCCGCCAATTGCGGAGAAGGACCCTTATCTTTGCGCACGCCCTCGACGTAGTTCTTGAAAGTGTCTTCCGCTTCGTTCACTTTTCCTTCCTTGTACAAGACCTGCGCGAGGCTGCGCATATTCATTGCAAGAAGGTCGGAATGATTTTGCACGTAATTGAGTGGGCTGCCGCCAGGGCTTTTGTAAATCTCCACAACCCGGCTGAGCATTCTTTCTGCATCGGCATACCTATCTTGTCGCATGTAAACGCTAGCAAGCCCGCTTAGTGTGTTTGCAATGTCAATGCTGCCTGGCAGTGAGCCTGGATTTTGCAGAGCTCCGGCAATGAAATGGCGCGTATTCAAAAATTCTCCCTGCGAATCGGACGTTGCGCCGTTATAACCTGCAGCAATAACCAGTGCTCTCTGGTAGTATCGTTCGGCCTCCGAGTAGCGAGCTCTGTTCACGTAAAATTCGGCCAGTTGCCGAGAAACTTTTCCCGTGATGGAAGACATCGCCCCAGAACTTTGCACTGACATTAACAGGGCTTGCTTGATGTGCGATTCGGCATCAGTGAAATTTCCTTCGTTTTTTTCACTAAGAGCCTGCTCCATCATCGCATCTACGTCTGAGCTATTGGATGCAAGCGCTGCAGCAAAACCGATAAATGCCGCAAGTCCTATGAATGCAAGTTTGACAGTGTGATGCAAGTATCGCAATTAGATTTCCTCGAACTTCAAAGCCGGCACCCTTAAGAACTTTTCTTGAACCAGGCGACACAAGTCTTTGCCTGTCCAATCTGGAGTTCCTTTCAAGCTATTAGAAATGCTAGCAAGAATTTCGGGGGCCGTGTTGTCCGGCGTGGAATTCCGGGGAGGAACAGTATTGGCTTTTTCAAGAAGTCTCAGCCCTCTATTAGAGAGAAAGATGAGTTTTCCCTTGCTTGCATCATATGCCGATACAATTTTTGGGCTGCGGAAAAATATTTTGTCCTGGCAGCTGTTGAAGCGCCTGAGCAGGTAGTCACTTAAAGGCAATTGAAGCGCCTCTTCAAGGGATATTTTCAGTTTCCCATGGAAGAGGTGTTTTACTGGCTCGGTCTGATCTGTTGTCAGAATTGCCGAGTCTCCCATGGCTTTATCCAAAACTGTTCGTATGAGAAATTGTGCAAAGTCCTGCCTGCTTTGGATAGGCTGCACCGCTGCTACTCTGGACGCTGCATGCTCGTCAACTAATGCTGAAAATGCATACTGTTCCTCGCCGGATAGAGAATATTTTTCTTTGATCGCATGCAAAATCAGTTCATCTATAGTTCGCTCTGTTGTTTCAAGCTTTGCCTGAGTTCGTTTGTGTTCCTGATCAATGTTTTCGAAAAGATCATCGAAGCCTTTTCTGTCGCTAAGCAAGTCTTCGATAAAAGAAGGAGCCAAGAATCCAGGAGCGCTATCGTCAAATCTGTACATCTCTTTCTTCAGCTCATAAGCCTGCGATGCCAGAGCTGCAAGCTCTTCAATTAATCGTGCATCTAATTCTGGAAAAGGAATCTCTTTTATGTCACCAACCTGAAAATTCAAAGTCGGGTTCAATACGTCAGCACAAAGGGATGCAAATGAAGAGTTCAAATAAGCAAGCAAGTAATTCTCATTCTGCGGCTCGCAAAACAACGCCGACCCGCCTACATCAAATATGCAACCAGCCTCCATTCTTCGCACGGCAAAATTGCCGGTGGACACAAATGAGAATGTAAGTCCTCTTCGAAAATAGTAAGATTCGTTTTTTACGACCCAGGCAATTCGGCCGTTGAGATAGGGATAGTTTATCTGTACGGCTTCTTTAATTTTCGCACCGTCCTGTCCCCAGTCGAGTACGGTGTGGCAAGGCGCAAACCAGCGTTGAGCGCCGGCGCCTTTTACATAGGGGTGCCATCGCCTGCCAATCTCATCTTCTTCTACATCCCAGAAGAAGCGCACGAATCGAGCGTTATCGCTGGTTGCAAGACCTTGCTTAATTTCGGCTTTGTCAGCTAATTTACTCTTGTGGTCGATAATTCTGGAGAAGAAATCGGGATATTTATAGTGGAATGCATAAGAACGGTTTTGCAGGAAATCCTTGCAATTGCGCAGGACATACTTTGTATTCAATAGTGCTTTTAATTTGTCTTCGTCAGTGCTTAAGTCGAGGAACCTGGACTTAGTTGAGCCATGATCATCTGCTCGCTCGCCTGCACCAGAGTGTTTGATATTATGATCTAGTTCTTCTTCCGGCTTCTTCCGAAGCACAATCAGCATGCTATTTATTTTTTCGCCAGACGAAAGTGGGAATACTCTTGTGCCGAGCTCTACGACTGTGGCAACTGCATCTTCGTCTATAAACTGCTTTCGCAAGCTCTCATAACTCGGCAGGTAAAGTAAGGAAGATTGAGTTATGAAGCCAACCCGACCGGAGCTCTTTGTTAATTCCAGGGCTCGCACAAGGAAGGCTGCACTGAGATCATGATAAGCATTGGCATAGTTCGATCTCAAAAACTCTTTCATTCTTCGATCCAGCAAACGGCGACCAATGTACGGAGGGTTAGTGACTACAGCATGATATTGCAGCGATAAGCAATGCGATGGTGCCCACTGTCTTTCCAGGCTGCCTCGTTCAAAGCTATCGACTTTTGAATCAGGTTTAGATTCATCCAATTCCAGGCTGACATTGAACAGTTTCAGCTTAAGCCCATCGAAATCCAGTCCGAAGGGAAGAGCTTTTAGCAGGAGGGCAAACGCGGACAGCTGCAAGGCAGTTTCATCGAGATCGCATCCACTGATATTTTCGCTCAAGATAATTTTGCAAGCTTCAGGGCCACTATGACCTTCTGAAAGGTGCATTTGCATAAGCAAATCAAATGCTCTCAAAAGAATGTGTCCAGCCCCGCAGGCAGGGTCAAGCATTCTTAGTTGCGAGGCTGATACCTGCTTGTCGCTCGCTGAGTGGTCATGATGAAAAAGTGGTATAGCAAGGGCGGTGCTGAACCCGCTCCATTGTGCTAATAATGTTTCCTGCAATAAGAAATCTGCTACCCAGTCCGGGGTGTACAACTGAGTAAAGTGAATGATGTCTTGCTTTGTAGATTTCTTGTCAGAAGACTGGATTCGCGAAAGTGCAAGGTATCTTGCTGCTTCCTGGCTTAGTTGGTAAAAATATCCAACATAGCGTTCATCAAATTTGTCTAGAACTGTAGCCTCGGACGCCAGGGTTTGCTCCAACTTTTTGCATTCTCCACCCTGAAAAAAACGATTCATTTGTTCTGTGTTCAAAGAGAGTGGACTCAAATAGCTGCAGTTTAAGAGGAATTTTTGCGTCAGTGAAAACAAGCCGCTTGCATCTATCTTCAAGTTTCGCAGTCTTCTGGCTGCCTCCAGAAAGACAAGCGTCCAGAGAATTTCCGGCTTGAAGTTAGTTGTTTTGTCTTCAAAGATCGGTGATTGAGAAATAGTTTTATGCAAAGCCAGATAGGTCTTGCGCAGTAAGGAGAGTTTTTGCTTCGAATCGCTGCTCTGCATACTCACTTATTTTAAAACACTGTGCGAAGCAATAAATGAAAGGGTAAGCTGCCATGCATCGTTAGCTGCATCATAATGGTAAAACTCGCGGGTGTCATTGAAGAAGGCATGCTTGGCACCTGGATACACCTTCATTTGGTAAGTTTTGCCCAGTTCTTGCAGCTTCTTTTCGAAATGTTGGACATGTTCTTCAGTGATCAGATCATCTACGCCTGCAAACAATCCAAGAAGAGGACAGTTTAGTCCGCCTGTGTATGAAATGGGGTGCCTCGGTTTTTTATCTGTTAAATCTTGATAGTAAATTCTTCCATAGTAGTCAGCGACCCAGGCGAGCATGGGGGATCTGCAGGCGAACATGAACGCTATTGCCCCGCCCATGCAGTAGCCGATTGCGCCAATAGGTTTTCCCTGCACGCGAGTGGAACTGCGTACTTCACTGAACACGGCCTGCAAATCTGAAATTAACTGGTCGTCAGCAATTCCGGCCCAGACAGATCTCATGGCAGCAATGTCATTGCGATTTTCCGGAAGACCTGGAGCGTATGCAAAGAGATCGGGTGCATACACCGCGTAAGATTGTCTTGCGAATCTCCTGGCAAGATCTTTAATGTGTTCATTCACGCCAAAAATTTCATGTATTAAAATGACGGCTGGGTGAGACTGCTTGTCATCAGGATAAGCGCAGAAAACTGGCAGTGTGCCGCTTGGGCGGGAAATGCTTATTTCCTCTTCGCAAATAGCTATATTGCTTGTTTTCAGCTGCTCAGTCATAGCAAAATTCCTGTTGGACACACGCGTTCTAAAGAAGATCCTTCCACACCAAACGTGGAATAGTCATTGTAACCGTGCTTTCGTTTCGCAGGGCGCCTTGAACGAATATTCTTTAAGACAAGCATGAGAAGACAAGACCGATCACCGAGATTATTGCTGGCAGTGTTGCTGCCCCTTCTTGTACTGCCTCAAATTTCATGGGCTGATTCCGCTCCACTGCCGGGACTTCCGGCCGATGCGGTTTTGACGCCTGCATCTGCACCGGCTTCGGGATCCGCAAGCGCGCCGGCGCCGGGATCCGTTACCGCGCCGGAACCAGTTTCGACACCTACATTTTCAAGCGAACCCAAAACAGTTCCTGAAAGCGCCCAATTAATCGTTTTGCCTTACTTCATTGATGCCGAGCCTAGTTGCCTTTCGGTTCTAGATTCACAGGGGAAGCCAATTGAAGGTGCGACCGTCAGCGTTGATCAAGAACTATTCAACTCTGCTGCAAACGGTGTAGTGTCGTTCAAAGTGCCGCACGCAGATTCATTTGAAATTTGTCTGTATACCGAAGGCAAGCGCAAACTGATCAAATGCAGATTCATTCGACGCGGCAATGTATATGCTGAAAATGCAGAAACTGCCGATTTCATTTCTGCTTTGTTGAAGTCTGCTGACACTAAATATGGTGCCCCGCAGCTAATCTGGTCACCAGCTGTTTTAGCCCCTGGATCTAAGTTTGTTTTGCTCGGAAAGAATTTTTCAGCTAAGCTCCAGGAAGATATCGTAAACATTGATGGCTCCGATATTCCTGTACTTGCCAGCAGTGCAGAAGCATTGCTGGCGGCCGTTCCTGATAATCTTTCTGCTGGTTCTTCCCGCGAATTATTTGTGAGCAGCTGTGGACAAAACTCCAATATCTGCGAGCTCGATTTATCGACACCATTTTTCACTTATGACAAATCAAGCACGAAAGCAGATGAAGATGTTGCGCTGGTCGAAAACGCCAGGGTCGGGGTAAAAAGCAGCACTTTTCCCTGCCTTATAAGAGTAAAAAATCTTGATCCTGATTCTGCAACTTTATGGTCGCCCACACAGGAACCTCTCTGGAAAAACAATATCGTATTGACTCCAGGTGGAGAGCAGAATTTGATAAACATAAGCGTTCGCCGAATGCAAAGTTCCTCCGAGCCGAAAGTCGAGCTCTCCCTGGAGAATACTATTTCATCAGAAGGGAAACTATTGCAAGCTCTGCCACTGCAGAGCGCTGTGTCGCGGGCCGAGATTTTATTGCTTGCTCGCAAGAAAAACGCTGCTGAATCCAAGCTTGATGAACTTCGTAAGTCAGCACCTGCCCAATCTCCCGTAAACCCTCCTACGGAAATAGCGAATAATATGTCATCCGCTATTGCTTCAGACCGAACGGTCGGAAGTGTTGATCCGCGAATAATCAATAATAGAAACGAGGAAGAATGTCGAGTGCTGTCAAACAAGCTTTTACGCATCAGCCGGATGCTTGCAAGCAGAAAGGCTGTTTTTGAAGCTCTCGGAAATTCGGAAGAAGAATATCGAAAAGCTCTAGATGATGCCGCTGGTGGTGCCCTATCTCTGCTCGATCAAGCAGGGCGAATTCAAGTTCTGAGTGAAGCTGCTTCGAGTAGCAGTGCTGACTCTGCCGGACAAAAGTTAAAGAAAGGGCGTCCCTTGCGGATGCTCGAGCCGACCATTCGTCTTTTGCCACCGATGAGTGCCGCAGAGCTCGCATCGATCAACATGAATCCGAGCAATGTAGATGCGCCAGTCGGAAATGCAAGATCTGCTTCTTCGGATGAACCGCAGCTTCGTCCCAGTCTGCCCGAACCAGAGCCAGAGGTTTCCGCAAGTTCGCGAGATAAAACAGGAGATTCGGTACGGACAAAGCCTGAGCTCAAGCCGCAAGACACGATAAAGAAACCAGAGAGAAATGCGAAAGAAGGCAAAGATGCAAACAAAAGCAAAGATGCCAATAAAGGTAATAAGCAAAATAAGAACGGCAAAGCGTTGAATTCCGAAAACGCCAAGACAAGTAAGAACAACAAAACGACTAAGTCCAAAAAACAAGAGAGCCGTTCAACGACGAAATCGAAAAATAGTAAGGCAGCTCAAGCTTCCGCTATGCAGGCTGGTGGCAGTACGCATCGAGCAAAGCGACGCCGTCTTCATCACTAATAGCGAGGCGTTATAGCTAATAGCCAGGCGTTATAGCGACAATCTTCTCGCTCGCTTGCTTGCTCTATTGTCACGGTTACACAGTCAGTATCTGTAGATTTGCGGTTTTACGGCTCAACGCTAGGAACCGCTGATGCCGTGCTGGGTCTTTACACAAGAGGACCAACATATGCCGCCATTTCTACTGCAACACGAATTTTATCGACTGATCAGCAATATTGCCGTTGCGCTTGGAATGATTTCAGCGTCAGCGGCTTTGAGCGTCGCAATAGTCCGAAAGACTGCTCAAATGTTTCGGACCCTTTCGTTTTTGCTAATTGGTTTGTTTGTTTTCGCAGCTCTCGGCCGTCTTGTTCGCGCTTTTGGCATAGATGGGTATTTTGCAGCTCTCCTGGATGGTGTCACCGGTATCTTTGCGATTGCAGTTGGTATTCTTATCTGGCCCATTTTGAAAAAATCACTAGGACTTACAACATATGAGCAGATAAGCCTGAGCTTTGCTGAAAAGGCCGAAGCCTATAAACTGCTCGAGAGTCAGCAAAGGTTATTTGAAACGTTTATGGATAATAGCCCTACGCTTGCTTTTCTTGAGGACGAGGAAGGTCATTTTGTTTTGGTTAATGACGCGTTTGAAAAGCAACTTGGTGTAAAGAAAGCGGATTTGGTCGGGCAACGAAATGTGCTCTGGTCGTCACCTGAAGAAGCTAAAGTTGTGAATGAGCATTTCCAAGAAGTATTATCTCAGCGTGTGCCAATTACACGAGTCTCCCATTTCCCAAGTACTCCAGGGGGTGAGCCGGAGCCCTGGCTTGTAGTTCGTTTTCCAATTCCGGCCAATCCGGAGAAAGCTGTCATCGGTGGGATGGCGATGAATATAAAGAGTGAAATGAAATTGGGTGAATTGAACTCTAAATTGGCAACGATTGTCGAGTCCTCACAGGATGCAATTATTGGCAAAGATCTCGACGGCAATATTACGAGCTGGAATAAAGGCGCAGAAATGCTCTATGAATATTCTCCAAGCGAGGCGATAGGAAGAAATCTTTCGATGTTGATTCCGCCTGATTACATTAACGAGCTACCGGAAATTCTGGACAAGATAAGACGAGGTGTCCCTGTTCCAGATTATAAAACCGTTCGTATTACCAAACGTGGCGATATCAAAGACATAATGGAAAGCATTTCACCGATTACCGATGTGGATGGAGCGGTGAAGGGGGCCGCAGTAATTGCCCGAGACATTACTGTTTTGAAAAAACAACAACACGAAATTGAAAAATTGAATGAGCAGTTGAAAAACCGTGTTTATGAGTTGGCGGAATCTAATGCTGCACTACAGACAGCCCGAGATCAGGCTCTTGAAGCCTCCAGCTTAAAATCGGCTTTCGTAGCGAATATCTCGCACGAGTTGAGAACGCCGCTATCCGGCATTCTTGGGTTAAACGAAGTCTTGTTGCAAAACGGATCCTTGAACAAAGAAGATGCCACGCTTGCACAAATGGTGCAGCAAAGCGCGGAAGCATTGTTGAACGTGGTAAATGATATTCTCGATCTTTCTAAGATTGAAGCAGGAAAGATCGTTCTCGAGTACGAGCCATTCAATCCGGTGTTTTTGTTGCAGGATTGTACCCGGCTGATGAGCCCTACTGCTCACCAGAAAAATCTCAACTACGAACTCTTGATTGATCAGAGAATTCCCGAACTGGTTTACGGTGATGCTACGCGTCTGCGGCAAATACTGCTGAACATCATCGGTAATGCCATAAAGTTCACGGACAAAGGAAGCGTTAAAGTCTCAGCTCGTGTAAAGAAAATATCTGAGGACGCTACTGAGCTGGAGTTTGGCGTGGCTGATACAGGCATAGGTATGGAGCCTGACGAGCAGCGTTTTCTGTTTATGCCATTCGCACAGGCTAATAATACAAGTACCAGACGATTCGGAGGGACCGGGCTCGGGCTCAGCATTAGCAAGCGATTTGTTGAGATGATGCATGGAGAGATTCAAGTAAAGAGCAAAAAAGATGTAGGCTCGCTATTTACCGTAATAATTTCTTTCGATAGAAAACGAATGCATGAAGCGGAAGAATTTGGTACGGACAAGATGTTCAGACCGTCGGTAGAGCCTATACCCTCTGCGCTTGCATCAGGGCGGCGTGTCCTTGTTGTGGAGGACAATTCTATTCTGCAGCAACTTGCTTTGCGACAATTAAGTAATCTGGGTGTAAAAGCTGAGTCGACCGTGCTTGGGCGTGATGCAATTGAGCTTGCCATGTCGGGTCGCTTTGACATAGTTTTGATGGATGTAAATTTGCCGGACATTAGCGGTTTGGAAGCGACGGCAACCATACGCAGCCTCGAACACAGCGCAGGACGCGATGCCATACCAATTATTGCAATGACTGCGGGGGCGATGAAGGGAGATCGTGAAAGAGCGATTGCCGCAGGAATGAATGACTACCTTGCTAAACCTGTTGCGATTGAGCTCCTAAAACGTGTTCTAGAACTGTGGCTCGCTCGAGTCAAGACGAGGCAACCGAGCACCTGATAAGTCTGCTTGCGGCAATCGCTGCTCTCCTAGACTGTAAGCTTTTTTGCGGCAATCGCCGCTCTCCCAAACTGTAATCCTTTTTTCCGCTGATTTAGGATGGATTCGTTTTATTCGTCTGGGAGCGTGAAAAAGTTGGGTTGGGGTGATCCTGAGCAAGAAAATAAAATGGCTGTGGAATGATTTATAGCGTGTGCGCTATACTACCGGCGCTCGTATAGCGTCTGCGCTATAGGAATTTTAAAAACCTATAGCGTGCGCGCTATACTACCGGCGCTCGTATAGCGTTTGCGCTATAAGGACACTTTGGGATGCCTGGGTTCCGTACTGATTGTGATCGCATGTGGCCCAGGAGACCTAGGTGGGTCGCAGGAGCTCCCTGCGCTGCTTGCATTCCGGCGCGCTGCTCGCATTCCGGCGCGCTGCTTGCATTCCGGCGCGCTGCTTGCATTCCGGCGCGCTGCTTGCATTCCGGCGCGCTGCTTGCATTCCGGCGCGCTGCTCGCATTCCGGCGCGCTGCTTGCATTCCGGCGCGCTGCTCGCATTCCGGCGCGCTGCTTGCATTCCGGCGCGCTGCTTGCATTCCGGCGCGCTGCTTGCATTCCGGCGCGCTGCTCGCATTCCGGCGCGCTGCTTGCATTCCGGCGCGCTGCTCGCATTCCGGCGCGCTGCTTGCATTCCGGCGCGCTGCTTGCATTCCGGCGCGCTGCTTGCATTCCGGCGCGCTGCTTGCATTCCGGCGCGCTGTGCAAATCAGCAATATTGACCGCTAGGATTCGCCTTGTTCCTTCCAGGCTTTGAAGTATGCTTGGTCCTGGCATAAAAAGTTGGCAGGTTTATATTCATTTTCGCATCGCATCAGATGGGGAGGAAAACTGCCAATGGCCGAACTTAGCTCGAGAAATCCCGAGCAGGCTGAAAAACCTGCGCAAGGAGCTGTATTCTCTCAGTTCCTGGAGAGACATCCGGAATTGAATATTTATGCGCCGCCTGCATCTTCGGAGCAGGCTAAATCCGCGGAGAGAAGCAGCACTGCGCCGGCTGACAAAAGCTCGGCACCGTCAAGGGAAGAGAAGACCGCGCTCCCAAAAGAAAGGAGCTCGAATTCAACAGGAGAAAAAGAATCGGCTCCTTCCTATCAACTTCCCAAAATTGACCTGACTGATAGGACTAATCCAAGTTCCACTGAAGCTCCCGAGGAGGAGGAGCTGAGTCCAACAGAACCAGTACCGCGCACTCCGCAAAGCTGGAAAGATAAGCACAGTGAACTTGTGAAGAAAGCTGAAAGCAAAAATCTATCACTGGCATTTTATGGTGACTCGATTACAGAAGGAATGAGCGCGGATAATGCTTTGAAGAAATCATTTGGTGACAAGGCCGACAACTTTGGCATTGTTGGAGATAGCACTCAGCATTTATTGTGGAGGCTTCAGCATGGCGAAGCAAATTTCAAGCAAAAGCCTGAAGAGGCTGTTCTGCTGATTGGTGCTAATAATGTGGGAAAAGCAAGTTCGGAAGATATAGTTAAAGGCATTCTTGCTAACGTTGCTGAGTTGCAAAAGCAAATGCCCGATACTAAGCTGCTGGTGCTCGGGGTCTTACCGCAAGGAAAAACCGCCGGCGACCCACGAAGGGAAGAGATAAAAAACATAAATGATGAACTGCAAAAACAACTGGCGGGGCGGAGCAACGTTAGCTACTTTGATGTCGGTCCGAAGATGCTGGAGAAAGACGGAAGCATGTCTCCGAAGATCTGGTGGGGAGACGGACTGCATCCGCGAGATTACTCGCCCATGTTCAACGAAATTAAACCAGTTCTGGAGAAGATGAAGAAGAGCAACTGATTTGATTGTCTTTTATTTGAATTGATCAGAACATCCACTCTGGATTGAAATGAACATTCATGTCGCTGAACTTTTGATGAAACCCCGGCAGCTTTCCGCCAGGCACGAATTTCCCCTTTATGGGACCGTCTCCGATACGCATTTTTTGCTCGAAAGAAAATAAAGGGTTCAATATGAAATGCTCTCCTTTCAGCGATTTTAGTTCAGCTATTTCGCTGATTCGCCTGATGCCATCTTCGTAGCGCTTTAATGTGATGACAAGTTGAACTGAAGAAGCAATCAAGTGTTTAGCTGCTTCTGAGCTCAATTTGTTTTTGCCTTGAAGAAGGAAAATTTCTAATCGGTCGAGGCTGTGGGTGCTTGAATTTGATTTGACTGTCGTCATAACCCCGTCGATGTCCGTGTGCATTAAGTCGAGCAATTCTGCCGTACCGTCTGCTGTAAGTTCTCCCATGGCGACTCGCCCCGGTAGCATTTGTTTTGCTGAACCCACAAGCTTCGCTAGTGTTATTTCGCCCTTTCCCGTTGTGGCATTGCCAGGAGACGAAAGCAATTGAATTACATTTTCCTGGCGATTTAAATTCAGCTCTGCTTCGTTTTCGATTGTGATTATACGTTCGTCTTTGTCGGTGCTGTTGAGTAGGGCTCCGAGCAAACTTGATTTCCCGCTCTGGTTTGGACCGCCTATAAGGATGTTGACGCGAGCTTTAACGCAGGCTTCGAGGAACTCAGACATGGCTTGGCTCAAGGTTCCGCGGCTTACGAGTTCTGGAAAGTAGATTCTCGGGATGCCATAAAAACGAATGCTGAGAGTCGGGCCTTTTGTGCTCATTGTTATGTTGACTCGTGCAAGATTGGGTAAACGCAGATCAACAATCGGATGGGACTCATCAAATTGATATCCTAGTGGAACAACTATTTTGTCGATAGTTTGCTTGAGGTGAGCTGTATTTTCAAACTCGACTGTTGTCTTCATGAGCTCATCTTTCCTAACGACGAATATTTCGTCATGAGCATTAACGTAGATGTCCTTAACTGTAGGATCTCTCAATAGTGGGCCAAGTGGACCGAAGCCGAATATCTCATCCAGAACATTTTGCAGCAGAATGCCTTTTTCCATCATGGTCAGAGGTGCGATATCTTCAGTTACCTTTTTTCTGATAAGAGCTCTTATTTGCTCTTGAGTCTCGTCGTCAACTACTCCCGATTTGAATTCTTTGGAGAGCTCGGCGATGATGATTTTCTCTCGCTGTCTGATCAATTTCGTGTTGGCCTTAAACGAAGCCGGAGTGTTGTCGTCAGTTTCTGCAATCGCTAATTGAAAAGGCTCGAATTGCTCTTCTTGCTTTACCTCGGGTGGCTGTTCCTGTTTATCTTGAGCTTGCTGTTTCACCTCAGGAGCGCTGCGACGCTGGCTGACGTTTGCCTTGCAGTAGCGGCAGAACGATGCGTTTTTTCGAATCATCTCGGCGCAAAATGGACATGCGTGGAAGTGTTCCGGCGAGATTCCTGTCTGGCAGAATCGGCACATTATTGCGCCTGGTTGAAGCTTCTCACCGCAGTTTGGGCAGCAATTATCGCCGTATATGTTAACTGTCTTTTTCATTGGAGAATTTTCTTGGAAACGGGCTTGGTGGTTTGTTTCATGCTCTCAGGACTGCTTCCGCAGACGGTCCAGATCCAATACTTGTCCTTTGATTTAGCGCTGTGTTGAACATTCGCAGATTCAGATTCAGTGCTTGTTCGAAAGGTGGCGAGGATTCTTGGCTTGTCTGGCGAAGCTGCTGCAATTCTCTCTGCGCTATTTGCAGAACTGCTGGCAGCACCAGATGTGGTGGCTTCATTTCGCTCCGTCTCAAATTGAGTAATTTTGATCGGCTCTGAATCAGGAAATCGCGCATAAATCTCCAGTTGTCCACCTAACGCCTCAAGATAGTTCTTCAAGGTGCTGACATACATATCTGGACGGCGTTCGAGTTTTGAGACCTCGGCCTGATTGACGCCAAGCTTTTCGGCAACTGCTTTTTGTGCAAATTGCCGATCTTTTCGAATTTCAGGTAGTGCAAGTGCCCTTGTTTCGATCATGGAAACAGAAATTGGGGATTCCTTTAATAGAATATGCTATAGAAGGAATGTCGTCAAGTGGCACGAGCGGAGCCTGCGTTCCGGAATGCAGAAAGGGCGCCCGTGAGGCGCCCCTTGTATCTACCAGGACTGCAATGAGCGCGAGTTTAACTCGAGCCGTTCTACTTCGTTTTTGTGATCACTGGTGTCTCTAAATCCTCGCCCGTGTTTGTGTCGACGTAGCGATCGAGAATAACTTGTTCTTCGTGGTTTTTGTCGGAATAGTCGACGTTAAGTATGGTTGTGGTTACGGTTTCCGGGTATGCATCTATCTTTAATTTAGGCAGACCCTCAAGCATGGTTCTGGCATTTTCCTCTCGTGCCATATTCGCCAGTTGCGGCCAATCTTTGATGGCGACACTGTTGAACAGATCGTTCAACTTAAAGCCATCGCCCTCTCTTCCTGCATCTACAATTTGTTTTGCATTGCTTTCCAGCTCGTTCATCGCCATTTCCTTGCGCTCGGTGTATTCCTTGTATTTAAACGCTCCGAGTATGTATGGCTCCGGAATAAATTGTGCAGGTTCTGTTTAGAGGCTACGTGGATTACCCATTCTTCGCGCAAGAGCCGCTGAGAAGGGGTCCTTATTTTAGAATCAGTGGCGATTGATTAGAAACGGGCGGGACGCCCGCGCTCCCAGGGCTTCCGCTATTTTAAGAAGAGAGCGAACATGGGGCGGAGTAGATTCTGTGATATTGCGGCTTCTAAAAAATGGGATCGCTCTTGCCGGAGTAGAAGCCGGCTAGCAGCCGGCGCTCCCGGCTGCTCGGCTGTTATTCGAGGGGTTCGGCTGCTATTCGAGGGGTTCGGCTGTTATTCGAGGGGTTCGGCTGTTATTCGAGGGGGTCCGCTGTTATTTAAGCCGAAGCGGTGCTTTTCTGGATGATTTGGTCCACGCGCGCAGAGAGATCTTTCAAATTGAATGGCTTTGCCATGTAGTCTGTTGCGCCGGCGTCCATCAGTGCTTTGATTTCTTTTGCTTCTGTTCGTCCGGTAAGCATCAGTACTGGCATTTTGCCGCCTTCGGAGCGATAGGTCCGCAGGACATCAATGCCGTTCATTCCAGGCAATTGCCAGTCGAGTACAACGATGTCGAACTGGGCAAAGCGCATCTGTTCTAGCGCTTCGGTGCCGGTGTATACGGCTTCGACGCTGTGTTGTTGAAACATAAGCCAGTCCTGCAGCGTTTCCGACAGGTCTGTGTCATCTTCAACCAGCAATATGTTAGCCATGGGATCTATTCCTTATATACAACGTCAGCCTCTACCCATTTATCACAATTTGGCTTCTGCCGTTTGCCTTGGCAATATAAAGCCGCTTGTCCGCCTGCAAAATTAGATCATGAATGTTCGTGCCATCAGTCGGGAAATCAACCATCCCTGCGCTAAACGATGTGTAGAAAGATTCTCCTTCGTCGCCCTTGAATTCGACCTTCTTTAGTTCTTCCAATACCCGGTTAAGGGCCTTTTGCATCGTTTCCTTGCTCTCATGCTTAAAGGCAAGGATAAATTCTTCGCCGCCCCAGCGTCCTCTAAGGTCTTCAACGCGGAAGCGCTTGCGAAGCAGTTTTCCGAAATATGCCAGCACGCGGTCTCCAGCCATGTGTCCGTAGTGGTCGTTCACTTTCTTGAAGTGATCTACGTCCATCAAACACAGACTAAAGCAGAATTTGTGTCGTTCGGACTCTGAAAGCAGTGCACTGATGTGGTCTACGAATGCTCGGCGCAAGAGCAATCCCGTTAGCAAATCGCGATCTTGTCTCTCTCTCTGCATGCGTGCGCGATCCAGTCTGACTTTGACGCGCTTCAATAATTCAACGTTGATTACTGGCTTCGGAAGGTAATCGTCACCGCCAGAGTCAAAAGCGCTCAGTCTTGATGCAAGGTCTGTTTGCGCAGTCAAGAAAATAATGGGCAGATCTTGCCAGCGACCAGTTCCTCTTACTTTTCTGCAAACGTCAAATCCGAGAATCCCTGGCATCATCACGTCCAAGAGCATAAGATCGGGCGTGAATTCTTCGAGCACTTCCAGCACTGTTGTCGGATCATTCAATGCTTTCACGAGCATGCCTTCATTACCGAGTGTGCTTGTGATCAATTCAGTGAAGTCAGGATCATCGTCTACGATAAGAACACGCGAGCGGCCTCCTTCGCGAATGGTGATCAGGTGCTGCATAGCTCGCTTGAAGTGTTCTGGGTGAAATGGTTTTTCCAAAAATAATGACGCACCAGCGTGTGTTGCTTCCGCGCGATCGCCTTCGTCATTTGGTGAAATGAAACCTAAGGGCAAAGTCTCGTAGCCGACCATGCTGCGTAATTCGCGAGCAAGTTGAAATGCATTATCTCTATTCTCAGGTGTGATTTCGATCAACGCTGCATCAAGTTGAGTGCGCAGGGCGCGTTCCAGTGCCTCTGCACTGTTCTCGGCTTTGATGACTTCAAAAGGAATCCCCTGTGAATGATGATGCGGCTCTTCGCTTCCCTGTCCATTGGTATTTTTTAGATCGGGAAAGTCGGTGCTGACTACAAGGACTTTGGCTTTCGCCGCATCCGGATTGAGATTAGCAAGTTCTTCTGCGGTAGGAACATAATCAGAAAATTGAGCACGCACCAATTCAACTTCTTTCTTTGCAGCAACAAGAGAGACGTCTACATTCTCCCATTCAGCTGCGTGGTTGACGTTAGCGACCTCGAGCATATCGCGCAAGGAGCATTCCATTCTCTCCGCGAGATTTCCGAGGTTATCGAATCCGCATGAGCGTGAGGTTCCTTTCAAATTGTGCGAAAGGCGCCTTCCTTCGATAAGCAAGTTTGGGTCTGGTTTACTGCGATCTACTTGCTCAATGATTTGTTCGATTTGCTTTAAACGCGACGGTAATGACTTGGAAAATTTCTGGCGGAAATTAAGGAGAGTTGCATCAGCAAAGGCGGTTATTGCCGAAGCCGATGCAGATGCACCTGGTACTGGAACCGGAAGCGTTTGCTGTCCAGAGCTTGCTCCAGGAAGTGGCAGTGAAACTGATTGCACAGGCAGGGGAGGTGCTGCTGTATTTACATTCTCCAGTCCGGGAAACTGATAATTAGCTGGTGCATTTGGACTCGGCCAGGGGGTGTTGCCTGAGCCCGGAACCGCGGGACCTGGCCACGACATTGGATCTGGCCTGCCGCTCGCAGCAACCGGGACGGGAACCGTACCCAGGGTGTGCGGGTCGCTGCCAGGTGTCGGAACCGTGCCCATCGGTGCGGGCACCGCTCCCATCGGTGTCGGAACCGTGCCCATCGGTGTAGGAACCGTCCCCATAGGGGTTGGAACCGTCCCCATGGGCGTCGGTATCGCCTGGTGATGAGATCCCGAAACATGAGGCAATCCACGACGCTGGTCGTGCCAGAGCGCGTCTACCTGCACCCCGAAGACACTGGACTTGATCGGTCTGTGGAAGATATGCGCGACCTTCAGCTCTTTCATAATTTTCTGGAAGAACTCAGCGTCACGCCAGGTTTGAGAGATGAATACCACCTTCATCTCTTTCTCTTTCATGCGCAGCTTGATGATGAAGCCCACGCCGTCTATATCTGTCAGTTCTTCGCCCACCATCACAAGGTCGGGCTTCAGCTCGGGAATCAGTTCCATTGCTTTGTGGCCGGAGGTCTCTTGCTCCACGACAAAGTCGCGGGCCTCGAGCAGCGGCACAATTAAGGCTCTGAGTTGTTCGTCTGTTTCCAGCAGTAGGATTTTTCTGCCCATTGCTAAATAAATTTGCTCCGATCTATCGCTGAATGCTTCCGCCTTTGGGCTCTTGCGCCTTTTCCTGCCTGCAAGTTTCTGGCAATGGAAATTTTATTCGGTCACTCGATAATGCGACCGGGCGCATGATTTAATGGTCCGCCTCCCCCACAGTCCCCCTGCAATCATTCCCAGATTCAAGCTAGCTTACACATACGGTGTCGTATACCCTGCCATTCGATTCTCTCATCGCGTAGCTTCAGATTTCAACGGTAGATGTTTCGATAAGACGAGAGTGAAACTAAATCAGTTCATCCGGGAAAATTTGACTGACTCGCAAAAAGAAAAGGGCACGCAAGGCGTGCCCCTACTGAATAAGTTCGAATCGATTATTTACCAGATATCAACTGGTAGACTTTATCGAGAGCAGAATCTACATCCGCCGGCAAGTGCAAGCGAAGCAATCTGCGTTTGCGCGAACTCAATGCCTGGAAGTCGCCGAGCGCTTGAGCTTCTTTCAGAATAGAGAAAGTGAACGGCTCTCCCGGAATTTCCACATCTTCTTTGTCATCGCATGTAATTTGCAAGAACACGCCGCTGTTCGGTCCGCCCTTATGCAATTGACCTGTAGAATGCAAGAAGCGAGGACCAAAGCCGACTGTGCTGGCGACCTTGTTTTTCTTCATCACATATTCGCGAATCTTTTGCAGTTTCGCTTCAAGGCGTGGGCAGCATTCGATGTAGGCATTGATGGCGAAGTAATCGCCTGATTTGATGCGTGAAAGATGTGCAAGCAGGAGTTCTTTCAAATCATCCTTGTTGCCTGACTTATCTTTCAACTGCTTGATGTTGTCGTCATCACCGAAGAGTTCAAAACCGCCCGACGAATAGAGCAATCTGTTTTCCGGTAGAACGCCTTCTTCAGCATACTCAGCAAGATATTGTTTGGTGAAATCTTTGCTTTCTTGAACGTTCGGTTGATTGAATGCATTGATTCCGAGGACGGAACCTGCGATTGCAGTGGCTACTTCCCAGCGGAAAAATTCAGAGCCAAGGTGCATCTTGTCGCTCATGGTGATGCGAATAACAGGCTGACCTGCCTTTTCCAGAACTTCAATTTTGGAATCGTGCTCATTGCTTGGGCTGGTGCTCAGTCGAATGTAAACGAAAACGCGATCAGAGCCATAGAATGCAGGAAGTTCGAGCGGCTCAGCGGCAATCGGGATGAGTCCCTTCCCTTCTTTGCCTGTGCTCTCTGCGATCAACTGCTCGAGCCATGTGCCCAGGCTGTGCACCGCTGGTGATGTCACGATTGTGATTTTGTCGCGTCCCAGTTTTGTCAAAGTACCAAGAATGGCTCCAAGCAAAATGCCGGGGTTCTCGGCCGGCGGATTACTTTCCGAGCAGGCATTAACCATAGCTTGTGCATGTTCCAGCAGTTTTGTGGTGTTCAAACCCATCACCGCTGCTGGTATCATGCCGAAATTTGAAAGTGCGGAGAATCTGCCGCCAATGCTTGGCACACCGTAAAAAACATGTGCGAACTTCAATTCTCTGGCGCGTTTCTCCATGGAAGATCCAGGGTCGGTAATGGCAATAAAATGATCGCCAACCTTATCGCCGACGGCTTTCTTTGTTTCTTCATAGAAGTACTGGCAAAGCACGTTAGGCTCTGTGGTACTTCCTGATTTGCTGGCCACGATGAACACTGTCTTCGCCGGGTCAATCTGCGTACGAACAGCCTTCACTTGTGCCGGAACAACTGAATCAAGCACAATCATCTGAGGATGACCGGCAGCTGAGCCGAATGTGTGGCGCATTACTTCGACGCAAAGGCTGCTTCCGCCCATTCCCAGCAGAACGGCATGCTGATAGCCTTTTTCTTTTATGCTCTTGCTGAGCTGGTCGAACTGCGCAGTATTTGCGAGTTGTTCTTTGACAATATCGAGCCAGCCAAGCCATTCGCTTTCATCTTTATTTGTCCACAGACTCGCATCTTTGGACCAAAGGCGCTTAGACACGTCTTTGCTTGTCAAATTGTTCAGCTCTGTCTTGACGGCAGCATCGTAAGATCCGAGCGCATAAGTGAGGGCACCAATTTGAATGGTTCCACTGTCTGCTGCGTTGGCCATCTGATTATCCTCTTGTGAACGCTGTATTTCCTGCCGATGCCAAGCTGGTTTGCTCTTGAGCTGTTGTTTTGAATTGCGAAAATTCAGTTCCAGCCATCGAGCCGCCTGCAGTCATCGCAGAACACCTGATTGGAGTCGATAAGTATATATTGAATTATCCACTGGAGTTAGCGCTTTGCTGGCGATTGATAGACTCTGTTAATAAGTCTCTTGATATAGCTTGGTTGCGGTGTCTTGAGCTTTTGAAGCCGGACTGTTAAGGCAAAAGTGACATTATTTTTCCGCAGCATTTTGCAAAATGACTCGTAGCTCTTCCCTGGAATGATGTCAGCAACTACCATCTGCTACACTTACCGCTTGCAATTTCTGCAGAGTCGATAGATCGGGAGGTTCTAGATGGTTGAGACCATTCAACTGGTGCGCCAGATTCAAGTCAAGGCAATAGTGACCGAGAATTTCAAGGGACAAGTCGCCGCCGAGATCAATCGTAATTTGCAACAAATAGATGCGGAATTGCAGCAGCTGGAATTCAAGGGAAAACGCGCTATCGCTGATATAGAAAAGCGAAGCCCTCAGCCGATGCCGCCCGAAGTCCGTGCCCAGGTCGAAACGATTCGTCAGCAGGTCGAGGCCGAGAAATTGCGTTTGATGCAATTAAAGGAAGAGATGACGGCGCAGAGCAATGCGCTGAACGAGCTGCCGATTGGCAGTGTGGTTACGCAGTTCACTGTAGAGAACCAGGTTGAAGTTCGAATCGGTGAAAACATCTTCCAGCGCCTTGAAGGCGGCGAAATCCTCGTCAAAGACGGCATTATTCAAGAAATTCGCATTTAGAATATCCCGCGGAGCGACGGCATTCTGTAATCCGGCGTCCGCCATCTTAGATATTAAAAAAAATGGGACAGCCTGTGGCTGCCCCATTTTTTCAAGCCTTGATCGTGACTCCATCACGATTAATGCTCACCCTCAACAGCTGGTGCGGAAGGTGGGCAAATCGCCTCTACTCTCCATTGCCAGCATCTGCGGAGCTGCTTCCCTGGCACCTTCAGGAAATTTTGAGGTGCTTCTGCCCCCGTGTAACGCTTCGTCCGCGGCGATGCGTTTCCAGATTTGGGCTATCCAGCTTTCTTCTTGCTGGTCGCTGCTTTGCGCAACTTTATCAGTGGCCATGTACAAACCTCCATGGTTTTGGTACACACCACCCCAATCTATTTTTAACCCAACCGGACATTAACAGTCGCTTGTGAAAGTTTCGTGGAAACTTGTTTCGTAAGAACCCTATGAGAACGCGTTAATCAAGAGGCTTTAGCGAATTTAGCCAGCAGCTTGAGGTAGTCGCGAAGCGAGGCAATCCACTGCTGCATCTGTTCTCTGGCGACATCATTACCGTCTGTCGCTTCCAGCTTCGAGAGCCGCTCGTAAAGCGTCCGGGCTGATTCGAGCGAGCGAATGCTCAGCCCATCTATTGTGGAAATCAGCTGTTCTGATGTGTGCCCCGTGGATAGCGTGACTAGTTTGTTTTGTGCACGGCTGAGCCCCATGATGAATAATCCTCGTTTCCAGGGCTCGCAGTTGTTCAGCGCGACGCGAATCATGAATTTGTCGGGGATGTTTTGCTCTTCTTTTTCTTCTGTATCTTCACTAAGCTCGCGTTTCTTGCGTGTTTTGAACTGGCTAATCCACGCAGATGGCTTGAGGTCTTCGCAAGTAACCTGCGATTCGACGAGTTGCGAGCCGAAGAGCCGGCAACATACGCAAGTGTGTTTTTCGACCAACTGGAATAATTCTTCGTCGTTGTCACCACATTGGGCGATGAGATCTTGCAGGTAAATTCCACCATCTTGTTTGGGATCACCCAGTCTGATGCAGGCTTTGTCCCGATTGAACGAATCGCAGCAATAGCCTGGGCCAAGAGTTTCGAACAATAGTGATTCGATTTGGCGGCGCAAGAAATTCTTGAAATTTGATCCCGAGATATAGGGCATTCCAGAAAGATCTTTCAGGACGTAGAGGTCAGGTGATTTGCGGCGCCCTTCGCAATGATGTTGAAGTCGTGCTCCGGACTTGGTGTGAATAAAGCCGCTGACTACCACACGTGATTCGAATCGATTCATTTCCGGACACCTCTCTTGCGCGAGTTGGAGGCAAGCAAACACCGCCTTCTGTGGTGACAGAGGGCAAGAACAAACAAAAACATGGGAAGGAGCGTCTTTTGCAACCGTATTCATGATGTGGTATCAAATACGGTGCTTCAAAAATTATAGGTAAATTATACTACGTTGTTATGTCAATCTATATACGGTGAGTAGTTAAAATGTTTCGCTTGACTTCTTTGGGGTTTCCTCGATTGTCCGCAGCCTTTTCAAACCGCGCAAATGCTGATTTTATAAGACTGTTCGGAATTCTTAAAACGCAGATTTCTGTCCCATTCATGAATAGCGCGTCCGGCTAGCAATGCCACCATCTTTTGTAGGCAAGTTGGCGAATTAACCGAAGAGTTGGCTGCTTTAACCGAAGAATTGGCTGCTTAAATCGAAGAGTTGGCTGCTTTAGTCGAAGAGTTGGCTGCTTTAATGAAGCCTGTTCCAGCATTTACGTAATTTTGTTCGTCCTTTTCGGCTTATGGGCTCGCAAAACACGGGCTTGGTGTGATCCTAATCAACTAAACAAACTGGCTTCTAAATGTTTTATAGCGCGGAAGCTATACTACTGCCGCTCGTATAGCGTTGGCGCTATAGGTTTTTCAAAATTGTATAGCGCAGACGCTATACGTAGACCTGTAGTATAGCGTTTGCGCTATAAAGCTCGTCCCGCACGCTGCTGTTTGACCTTATTCCGGGCTTGCTCCGCACCCTGCTGTTTGACCTGTTTGACCTTACTCCGGGCTTGCGCCGCCCTTCCATAATGTGCCACCATGGCGGTGTGCTTGAGTGAGCCAGTCGCCGAATTTTCCGCCGGATTTCCAGACCAGTTTGGGAGCTGACTCATTTAGCGAATAAACGCTGTACATGTGGTAGTTCGGATCGTTCAATTTTTCGTGCAAGAATGCCACTTCCAGGGCGCCGTCTTCATTTACATCTGCAGCCAGCAGCTTGCTCGATTTTGTGCCTGTTTTAGGATCCACAAAAATCAGATATTCAGAAGGGGGCGTATACTCCGTGAGCACTGCTTTTCCGTTAACTGTGAATTGCATCGCTGCTATCCATTTATCGAAAATGATCCCAGTTTTGATGACGTATGAGCCAGCTTTATGATCCTTCCAGTTCAAAGATTTGAGGAAATTTCGGTCCTGTTCTGTGGGCGGATTTTCAGAAGTCCATGATTTGACAGTGTCAGCATCGTTCGCGGAATCGATTTCGACTTTATTGGCTGAATCTGTTGCGGAGCCTGCGGCGGGCTCTCTAAGCGGTTTAGCACTGGCTGCATGCCCATTGGCACTGGTTGCATGCTCATTGGCACTGGTTGCATGCCCATTGGCGCTGGCTGCATGCCCATTGGCACCGGTTGTATGCCCATTGGCATTGGTCGCATGCCCTTCGGCGCCGGCTGCATGCGCCTTTGCAGCAGGTGCCGCATACACCGCAAGCTGAAATGTCTGCACCGCCAGTAGTGCCAGGACCAGATACGGCATTAAATTTAGTGTCAAAAGTTCAGTCCGTAATCTCATGTCGTCGAAACCCGAAGTGCTTAATCACATTCTTGCATAAATTAGACTTGCGCCTCTTGAAAACGGGTGTCTATTGCAGAATTTATATAGATTCTAATCAAAGGACGGTGTGCTAAGAGACCATTCTGCATTTGCTGAACCATGGCGGCAAGCGGGGCTCAGCCACTTGACCGGCAGTATTCAAGATGAACTGGTTTCAATGCTTGATGGGCGCATCTAATGGATGATTGGAGGCGTCAAAAAGAGTGATATCCGGTGCTTTTTAATAGCTTCACCTACATTGTGTTTCTGCCGCTTGTGGCATTGATTTATTGGTTTGCTCCGCAGCGAGCCAAGCAAACTGTCTTACTCATAGCTAGCTATGCCTTCTATATGAGTTGGATGAAGATTTATGGTTTCCTGCTTTTCGGGCTAACGGCGGTGAATTTCATCGTTGGTATTGCGCTTGCTAAAGCGAAGAATCATTCTTCTAAACGGCTTGTGTTCATCGCCGGTTTGACCCTGAATTTATTCTGCCTTGGTTTATTCAAATACACGAACTTCTTTATCGATTGTCTGCGCCAGGGCGCCAGCTTCTGCACACAAGTGTTCCACACTGCCGCACTGCCTGCAGGCAGTTTGCAAGACTTACCGATTATTCTTCCGCTGGGAATTTCTTTCTTCGTTTTTGAATTCATCCATTATTTAGTGGACGTGATGAAAGGCGCAGAGCCGATGAGAAATCCGATCAAATTCGGCTTGTTCGCGGCGTTTTTCCCGTCGCAAATTGCAGGCCCAATCAAGCGATTTCAGGATTTTGAACAGCAGCTCTTGAAGGCAGCGCATTTTCAGAAAGAACTATTTCAATCTGGAATTTTCTTAATAGCGCAGGGCATGTTCAAGAAAGTCGTGCTCGGTGATAACCTCGCGCCTCTTGCACAGGTGGGTTTTGCAAACCCGGCAAGCATGGGGACCTTCGATGCCTGGGTTTGTGTTGTGGCATTTTCCTTGCAGATTTACTATGACTTCTCCGGTTACACCGACATCGGTAGAGGCTCCGCAATGGTGCTCGGGTTTACTCTTCCCGAGAATTTCAACATGCCATACATTTCTACAAGCTTGAAGGAGTTCTGGCATCGCTGGCACATCAGTCTCTCCACATGGCTGCGCGATTATTTGTATATTCCGCTGGGTGGTTCACGCCGAGGCGCATCCAGAGCAGCTGCAAACTTGCTGACTACGATGCTGCTTGGTGGCTTATGGCACGGCGCCTCCTGGCACTTTGTCGTTTGGGGCGGCTTGCACGGAAGCGGCCTTGCCGTTAATCGCATCATCGACAATGCTATTGAGAAGAACGCCTGGTTGCAGAAGGCATCTAACACCTGGTGGTGGAATGTGATGGCGCAGCTGTTTGTATTCTTTGTTGTGAGCATGGGTTGGGTGGTATTCCGCGCAAATAACATGGGCGAGGCCATGGGCGTGTATCAAGCGCTTTTCTCATGGCGTCCATCCACTACGACTGAGGCAACAATATTTGAAATGTTCTTGCAGTCAAGCTTGCCTGTGGCTTTGTCACTGTATGCGGTGGCATACCAGCTCATAACAAGATTCCCTTCATGGAAATTCCACTTGCCTGAAACAGTTCGAAGCTTGCGTTTGCCAGTATACGTTCAGGTGATCTCGCTGGCAGGCTTCGCGCTCATGGTGGTCGGTCTGGCGCCACAACGTTCTATCCCCTTCATTTATTTCCAATTCTAACCCCGTGATTGAACTCAAGGATAAAACAAAATCAGGCCAAATTCTGCGTGGCAGTGGCGCAAGCAAGCCCACCACGCTCGGCAGTGTACTTGTTGCGATCATTGGCTCTGCGGTCTGCCTGTTTATCGTGCTGGCCGCAACGGAGTTCGTTTTCGCACTCTGCCATGTAGGTGAAGACACTGTTGCAAAGCCGGATCCACTTCTCGGTTATTCGCATCTGCGCAAGCAGACCATCACTTTTAGATCAGAAGGTTATTCTCGTTCCACCATAAACGCACGCGGCTTTCGCGATGGGATGTATGCAGTGCCCAAGCCGGCAGGGACCTACCGTGTCTGCGTGGTTGGCGATTCAATGACCATGGGTCTCGAAGTACCGCTCGAAAGTACTTATCCAAAATTATTGGAAAAACAATTGCGCGCCCAGGGCAAAAATGCCGAGGTGATCAATTGCGGTATGTCCGGAACTGGAACCGGACAGCAATTGCTTGGCTTCAGGAAAAATATCGCTCCTCTCCAGCCTGACATGCTGATTGTCGGTTATCACCTTGGAGACAACGACGATAATGTTGGTGGTGGCACCAACCCCCCGCGGCCAACATTCAAGATTGATCCGGATAGGAATTTAAGTGTTGAATTCAAAGACATCGATACCTGGTTAGCTGGAGAGCAATCACGATTTTATTCTTCCTTTGATTGGTTTCGCAGAAACAGCCGCATTCTTGCGGTCTTGAGCAAAATGGACCTTGATTTGCACCAGGATAAAACGTACCAGATGCTTTCCAATCTATGGTCAAAGCCTGGGGCTCTGCTGTGGAACACATTCTTGAGGACGCTGCCTGCTGGTGATTGGCATCTGGCTCAATCAAGAGACGTTGCCGCAGATCTTCTCCCCGGTGTCAAGAATGCGTTGCCGGCAACGCCTATGCCCGCTCCTGTTCCTGTGGCTTTGCAGCCGCTTCCGGCGCCGGCAAATCAGCAGCTTGAGCACGGACAGCAAAACATCGAGCTTTATCGTGGCTCACTATACGTTCATCTAAACAGAATGGCAGTCACGCTCGAGATTCTCAAACACCTCAACCAGGACTGTAGAAATCGTAATTGCAAGCTCGTCGTTGTCGGACTTCCTGCCTACGACAACACTATGATGTATTACCGTGAGTTGAACGAAATAAGACAGCTCGCAAGTCAGACCGGATTTACATATCTCGATGCCTGGCAATCGTATCCGGCGCGAGGCCCGCTCGATGAGAGCCCTTATCACTTCAGCACGCACTTCAATTGCGCAGGGCATATTCGCATGTGCGAGTTCCTCATGAAAAATTTGTTTGCGAAATTTGTCCTTACCAGCCCGCTGAGTTTCGATTAGTCCCGGCTTGAATCCATTATTCACGCGATGGACCGACACGCAATGGAGTTCATTGCCACGCCAGTGGCACGCAGTTTCGAAATTCGAACAAGAACCTGGTAGGAAGCGCCTTCGATTTTATTAGGTCCCTTTCTTGAATGTGCGAATTGGCTTGTAACCTTATCCACCGCAAAAGACTTTCAGGGTTGACCTGAATGCTTCTACTCTTCCATAATCATCTATATGACTCCCGATGACTCCCGCAGCAGTTGTCACACTTGGTAGACATTGCTTCTTTTGGAACTTCCATGCGCATGCGACTTGCTATGACACATTTGCTTATGCTTGTTCTTGCGCTGGGAGTGCTGGCTGCCTGCAAGGAGCAGCCTAAAGCGATGAGCTTTCCGCCTGCGGTTGTGGAAGTGAGTCCGGTTCAGATTACGACCTACAGCGATAAATCAGACTTCCTCGGCACGTTGAAATCGAGGAAGTCCGTGACAATATCTCCTCACGTCGATGGACATATAGTGGCTATATTGGTTCAGTCCGGACAGATGGTTCAGGCTGGTCAATTGTTGATGAAGATTGATTCGCGCATGCAATCAGCGCAGGTCAATGCTGTGGCTGCCGGAGCTGAATCTGTAGAGGCTGATATCGCAACTGCCAGGGCTACTCTGGCTTCGCTTGAAAGTCAGCTCAAGAGTAAAACGGCGACGATGGATTACACCAGGGCTCAGCACCAGCGCTATGTTTCTCTGCAGAAAGATGGTGCTGTTTCTAAGGCAGATCTCGACTCGTGGACTAATAATTCCTCCGTCGCCCAGGCTGAGCGTGACTCGATTTTGCAGCAGGTAGAAGCGCAAAAAATGATTATCCATAAACACGAGCGCAGCCACGAGCAGGCTCTTGCAAGTACGCAAGCTCAGAAAGAACAGCTGCGGTATTACGAAATACACGCACCTTTCAGCGGAATGATTGGCGATGTACCTGCAAAAGTTGGCGATCATGTGACGACTTCGACTGCGCTTACCACGCTTACGGAGAATCATCCGTTAGAGCTTTATCTCTCGATCCCCGCAGAGAAAGCGTCGATGCTTTCAATGGGTTCGCACGTGACACTAAAATCGGCCGATGGAAAAGTATATGGTGACAGCAATGTGTCCTTCATCGCTCCGACTGTTGATCCCGGCAGTCAGACAGTACTTCTGAAAGCGCTTTATCCTAATTCAAAAAGTCAGCTGCGCGCAGAGCAGACTGTGCGGGCTGAAATAGTTTGGGAGCAAAAGCCCGGCATTACAATTCCGACTAAAGCCGTTACTCAATCGGCGGGTAAGTTTTTCGTATTCGTTGCAGATGATTCGCAAGGAAACAAACTTGTGGCAAAGCAAGTTGAAATTGAAGTTGCTGGCATCGAAGGTGCAACTTATGAGGTGAAATCCGGCTTGAAACCGACTGATCGTATCGTCACTAGCGGAATACAACGCCTAGCTGATGGTGCTCCGATTGTGGCGAAGGAATACAATTTTGTGAATAGTAGCGAAAGCACTGCGCAATCCAAGCAGGGTATCCATTAGAAAGCGGCAGCTTGAGCCAGGCATTTAAAGAAGCCCCGCGAATCATAAGCAAGGCAAATCAAAAGCAAGGCAATTACAGAACCGGAAATTACAGAAGCAAGGCACTATATGTTCGTCAATTTCTTCATCAGCAGACCAATATTTGCCTCAGTCTGTTCGCTTATTATCGTGATTGCTGGGCTGGTTTCCATCCCGACTTTGCCTATTGCGCAATATCCGGCGATTGTTCCGCCGCAGGTAAAAGTCACTTCCATTTATACCGGGGCGAATTCAACTGCGGTTGAAGCGAGTGTTACCAATATTTTGGAACAGCAAATAAACGGTGTGAAAGGGATGAAGTACATCACTTCCACAAGTGGAAATGATGGAACATCCACAATCAATATTACATTTGATCTTGAACGCGATATTGATGCAGCGGCTGTTGATGTGCAAAATCGCGTTGGTGCGGTGCAGGGGCGACTGCCGGATGAGGTTAAGAAAACCGGTGTTACCGTCGATAAGGTCTCAACTACAATTGTTTTTGCCTCGGCGCTTTCTTCAGACAAACATGACCCGCTTTACCTCAGCAACTATGCCGATTTGTACTTCAAAGATGCGCTGAAGCGGGTCAAAGGTGTGGGCGACGTCATCATATTTGGTGAACGCAAGTATTCGATGAGAATCTGGTTGAACCCGTCGAAGTTGAGCAATAGTGGTATTACAAGTTCTGACGTTGTGCAGGCTGTGGCTAATCAGAATGTGCAGGTTGCAAGCGGTGCAATCGGCAAAGCTCCTTATCCAGCGGGGCAGGCGTTTGAGATCAACACTCGCGTTGTTGGGCGCTTACGCTCGCCTGAGGAATTCGGCAACATTGTTGTAAAACGTGGACCCAACGGTTCTTTGATCAAAGTAAAAGACGTTGCCAGGGTTGAACTCGGTGCTGAAAACTACGGGCAATTTCTTCGGTATAGAGGGTCGAACGCCGTCGGTATTGCGATATTCCAATCGCCTGGTGCCAACGCGCTCGATGTTGCTCGGGCTTGCAAGATTGAGCTCGCTCGCCTCACCGCGCACCTCCCGCCCGGTTTGAAATGTGAAATCGCATTTGAACCTACCCGGGCTGTCGAGGAATCGATTAATGAGCTCGTTAAGACTCTTATTGAAGCGATTCTCTTGGTTATCACTGTCATCTTCCTCTTTCTGCAAAGCTGGAGGACAACGGTGATTCCGGCGATTACGATCCCTGTTTCACTGGTTGGCACATTTGCTGCAATGAAAGTGCTCGGCTTTTCGATCAACACTTTGACATTGTTTGGTATCACACTGGCAACTGGACTTGTAGTTGACGATGCAATTGTTGTCATCGAAAACATCTCGCGTTTGATGGAGCAACGCGGTTTGTCCGCATTCGATGCCGCGCGCGAAGGCATGAAGGAAGTAACAGGAGCTGTAATTGCGACAGCACTTGTGCTTGCTGCCGTGTTTATTCCAGTAGCATTTTTCCCTGGCACAACCGGCCAGTTGTATCGGCAGTTCGCACTTACGCTGGCAATTTCAGTTGGTATATCGGCTTTCAATGCTTTGACATTGACGCCTGCGTTGTCTGCGCTCTTGCTGCGCCACGAAGGGCAGACCAACTGGTTTTTCACTGGCATCAATAATTTCCTTGATTTCATTCGTAGAACTTTTACCAGCACACTTGGCGGAATATTGAAAGTCAAGGCTCTGATTGTCGTCGTGTTTATGGCGTCGCTTGCTCTGACAGGATATATGTATACCAAGCTGCCGACAGCCTTTCTTCCCACCGAGGACGTTGGCTATTTCATGATCATCGTTCAGGCACCGGAAGGTGTGTCTCTGGACTACACGAGCCATGTGGTTTCCAAAATCGAGAAGACTGTAAGCACTATTCCGGATATAAACGGTATTTTTGCAGTCGGTGGTTTTAGTTTTGCAGGTAATAATTCCTCGAACGCAATTGTGTTCTGCACGCTGAAACCGTGGAGCGAACGCCCGCGCCCCGACCAGTCGGCGGATGCGATTATTACCAAATTGCGCGGACCATTGTTCGGAATCGATGATGCGTTTTGTATTCCAGTCAATCCACCACCGATTCAAGGGTTAGGTAGTTACGGTGGCTTTGCATTTGAACTGGAGGATACCCAGCTTGCTCCGCTGGAGGAGTTTTCTAAGGCGGCGGATGTATTTCTGGCAGAGGCTCGCCGCAGTCCGCTTCTAACTGGAATTCAGACGCAGTTCAAAATAAACTCGCCGCAGTTGATTATCGAGATCGATCGCGATAAAGCTGAGTCTATGAATGTAAATGTGAATGATGTGTTCAATACACTTCAGGTGTTTATGGGCTCGATGTATGTAAATGATTTCGATTTTTTGGAGCGCAGTTACCGAACTTATTTGCAGGCTGACGCGCAGTTCCGCGCGAATCCTAAAGATATAAGCCAGTTGTATGTGCGTTCTCGAACTGGCGCGATGGTGCCTTTGGCCAATTTGATCAGGACGAGAAATGCGACAGCTGCACCGATTATTTCTCACTACAATTTATTCAAATGTATTGAAGTAAATGGCGCACCGGTTCCCGGGGTTAGTTCCGGTCAAGCAATTACTGAGATGGAACGCATCGCGCATAAGACTTTGCCTGCGGATATGAATTTTGATTGGACCGGTATTTCGCTTGAAGAAATTCAATCCGGCAGCCAGGCGTTGCTTATCTTCGGTCTGGGAGTTCTATTCGTTTTTCTTGTACTTGCTGCCCAATACGAGAGCTTAATCGATCCACTAGTCATTTTGTTTGCAGTCCCTCTCGCGGTTTTAGGCGCATTGAGTGCACAGATGCTGCGAGGATACGAGAACGATGTCTTCTGCCAGATCGGGCTCGTCATGTTGATTGGGCTTGCAAGCAAGAATTCGATTTTGATTGTTGAGTTTGCCAATCAACTTCAGGAACGAGGACTTACTCCACAAGCTGCAATCATGGAAGCCGCAAAAACACGTTTCCGCCCAATCTTGATGACCTCGCTGGCATTTATTTTCGGTATCCTTCCGCTTGCCTTTGCCGAAGGCGCCGGCGCGAACAGCCGCCACTCGCTTGGCACCACGGTGCTCGGCGGCATGGTTGTTTCCACCTTCTTGAGCTTGTATGTCGTACCGGTTTTGTACCTGGTCTTTTGTTCGATTCGCGGGTTGTTCAGGAAGAACTCGGCAGTCGCTCCTCAAGCTGACGCTGAGGATATTCACCCTTTACCGGAATCTGAGCAAGCGGTACCAAACGCATACCGGGATTGAATGAGTTGCTTTACCGTAATCCCGGAATGTCAGAAATCATTTTATTGCTCAGGAACAAGAGCAGGGCTATAATCGAACTGTCAAAGGTTGGAGCTGCTCATGCGCACAAACAAGCGTCAATACCTCACTGAAGAGGAATATTTGAAATTCGAAGAAAGCTCAGCGATAAAGCATGAGTATGTAGATGGGCGCATCTATGTTATGACGGGCGCATCGCGGCGACATTCAATTATTCAAGGAAATATTTTTGCTGCTCTGCACAACCTTCTTTCAGATGGACCGTGCTGTCCTTATATGGAAAATATGAAGGTCAAAATAAAGGCTGCCAATTGTTATTACTACCCCGACATAATGGTCGTTTGCCAGGGGTTGGACGATCTCGATCAAAAACATGAGGATTCCCCAGCCCTTATCTTAGAGGTTCTGTCCCGGTCCACCTCTTCCATAGATCGCAGGGAAAAATTTAGCAATTATACGAAGCTAGGCTCTCTGCAAGAGTATGCGCTTGTCCATCAGCAGCGGAGAAAGGTGGAACTTTTTCGAAAAAATGCGGATGGTGATTGGGACGAGTATGTTTTCCAGGCAGCCGATACCGTAATCTTCAAATCATTACCGGGTGAATTGAGTTTATCCATGGATACAATCTATAAAGGTATAACTGACGGGAAAAATTTTGTTGTCAAAGAAGACGTGCCCGAATATTTGCTTTCGGACAATGACCTGTTCGAATTGAGCTGGTAAATTTGCAGTTCTGGCAGATTCATCTAGTGTTAAGATTGATCGTCCGGGCTAAAAAAGATAATGGCAATGTCTAGAACCACTGTTACTGGGGCATATAGCTACCCGACCACCAATACTGGCATGACGGAATGAGTGTAGGGTGAACACCGGAGAGTCTCGCTAATGCTACGAAACATACAGACGATTCAAAAGGGTTCGTCATCTATTGGAGTGCCATTCAAGCAGATTTGTTTCCTTTGTTTCTCTTGCTTCTGCATTTTTACAATCTCTGCGAATGCTGAGAACGACTCCGCCGCAGAAAGTAATCGAGCTGGAATCAATGCCTTTCGAAATAAGCAGTATGAACAAGCCGAGCAACATTACCGTAACGCCCTTAAATCGCTTGATGAGAAAAACGGGGGACCTGACGAATTGCGTGCTTCTGTACTAACTAACTACAGCATCCTTCTGGATGCGGAAGAAAAGAAAGACGAAGCAAAGCGCATTATGCAGCAAGCCGAAGATATACTTCGAAAACTTGGTCGAGCCACAGCTCAGAGTGACGAAGCAAAAACGCAAAACAAGGCTACTAACAAACAGCCATCAAAATCAAGCACACTGTTTAGACCTGTTACGTCTGCTCTAAAACAGCCATCTCTAATAGTTCCTGAGGCGATGCCTAAAACTGTATCCTTGCGCGGAAAAAATGCAAGTAAGGACAAGACGCTGGAATTCGAAGACTATGATGACAAAAGCAAGCAAGAATACTTTATTGTAGTAAAGCCAAATTTGACAATTGAAGCCATGGTTCAGCTGAAAGTTGATTTGCAAAACATGGAAGCATCAAAACCATTGCCTTATAACTTTATTGTTGATGGACCGAGTTCAATACCAGTGCTGAAGCTGCGCCCAAAGGTTGACGGTCCTCATAAATTTTCGTACACCTTCGACTCGATGGTTGGTAAACCATACCAATCAATAATTGATAGAAATTACAAGTACGCGTTGCCTTTCGAAGCAGGACAATCCTTCCGAGTGTCCCAAACTCACTTTGGCAAAATTAGCCACTACAATGGTTCTCAAAATGAGTACGCTGTTGATTTTTCAATGCCCATTGGAACGACTGTATGTGCTGCTAGAGACGGAGTTGTCGTTGCCGCGAAATGTGATTCAAGCGAAGGCGGGGCTGACAAAGATAGGTATATTGACGCTGGAAATTTTATCATCATCCGCCATCCAGACGGCTCATACGGTAAATACTGGCACCTTCAATGCGGAGGGTGCATCGCTAAAATCGGGCAATCCGTAAGCAAAGGACAAGCAATCGGACTCTCAGGAAACACAGGTTTTACGTCTGGTCCGCATTTGCATTTCGAAGTGTATGACATAAAATCCGCCACGTGGAAGGATTCAATTCCAGCCAATTTCGAGACGGACAAAGGTGTGATATCCAAACTGGAAGAAGGGCAGATTTATCAAAAGCCATAAACGTCGCTGGCGCAAATACCGCAATTCAGGGTTCTGGATATGATTCAATGATTTCGCTCAAGATTGGTTCAATTCTGGAAGGCAAATACGAGATTCTGTCACTAATCGGTGAGGGTGGCTATGGGCTCGTTTACAAAGCCAAGCAGATCGATTTTGATCGTTTGGTCGCTATTAAGCTGATGAAGGATTGTCCTGAAGAATTCCGTAAGCGTTTTTTTCAAGAGGCACGAATTCTCTCAAAGTTAGACCAGCCCAACATAGTGAGCATCTACAACATTGGCATAGCGCCCAATGAACTTGTCTACATGGTCATGGAATATGTTGATGGCATGGACTTGAGTAGTCTTTTACAACAAAAGCAGATCCAGCACGATGAAACTGTGGAAATAGGAATACAGGTGTGTGAGGCTTTGTCATACGCGCACAGTTTTGGAATACTTCACCGCGATTTGAAGCCTCAGAACATAATGCTAGCCAGGGACCGCTCTGGTTTGCAGCAGGTCAAACTACTCGATTTTGGCCTCTCCAAGATCTTTTCTGAGGGCGTTAGCAAATCTCGCGAGAAGCTGACTAGCACGGGTTCTATTCTTGGCACACCGTTGTACATGAGCCCCGAGGCGTGTGCCGGCCAAAAAACAGACCTGCGTTCTGATATCTACTCTCTGGGATGCATACTGTACGAATGCTGTTCAGGTCAACCACCTTTCGTGGCAGAAAATGCAGTTGCCATACTTTACAAACACGGCAATGAAGCTCCGCCAAGATTGACCAGTGCCGCCTCTTCGAAGTCAGCTTTAGCACTTGAGCAGGTTATTCTTAAGTGTCTGGCAAAAGAATCGAACAAGAGGTATAGGTCGGCCAGAGAGCTGCAATTCGACTTACAGCTTATTCGAGATGGGAGAACAAGCGATCTCAAGTTCGCTACCACTAATAAAAAAATCTCAAAACAGTATTCTTTGATAATTGGCGTTTCGATCTTAGTGTTGATTTTCTCATCAGCCACTATTTATTTTCAGATGTGGAATAAAGCCAAACTAGATCAAAGTCGAATTAGCGGTCTAGCCGCAAGTAGAGTAATAAAACAGCGGCTAAAAGCCTTAAGTTCGATGATTGAACATGGTGGCGGTGGAAGCGAAAAAATGTATAATGACACCCTGGCAGAAATCGACAAAATTTTGAATTCTTCCGTCGAGTTTCAGCCAGGCGTTCTGTATTCGCTTTATCAGCTCAAGGGGATTGGTCTTTTCGCAAGGGACAAAAACGCAGCGTATAAATCATTTGAAAAGGCACTAGCGAATTCACGATTAATGGGGCAGGACACGTTGCAATCCGCATATTCTTATGCATCTATGGCAAGAATAAGTGTCGAATTTGATGAGCAGCAGGCTGAAAAGTCAGCCAAGAAAGCTGTTGAACTGTTGGAAAGAGACCAAATTCACCCATTACCTAAATTGCACATACCCGAAGGTTTGTATCTTACTCCAGGAAACGGACCTGGCGATGCGCTAGGGATGGCTTATGGAGTGCTTTACCGGATTGCGTTAAATCAGCATGATTGGAACGCTTTGCGTTTTTACGTTCGAAAGAGCATTTCTTTTCATCATAATATGTGGATACCTGATTCGTTGATGCTTGCTGAGATGAGCTTGGAAATGGGTAAGCGCGGAGAGGCGTTGGAGCAGGTTGCTGCAATTGCCAGGGAAATTGACGAGCGCGTTCGCAATCGCAAACCTACCGAAGAACAGCGGGAAGTCTTTAATTATCGCTGCATCGGCCGCTGGTATGAATTGAACAACTGTCCAGAGAAAGCGGCCACGTATTACGAAAAATGCCTGGCTGAGGCAGGGCCTCAAGATCAACCGGGACACCAAAACCATTGGACTGCTGATGCCTTGAGATTTTTGGCGGAAAAACGCCATCCTAAACAAACCGAGCGAACTCCATTCTATCTCACTTTTTGATAGCTTCTTATCGTCAATCATTCACCAGGTGATTTGATTTTCCTGCAGAGATCTTCAGTCGTGTTTCTCTGCCTTTTGTTTTGACAAGCAGATCGAACGGTTTATCGGCACTGGCCATTATTTTTCTTTTGCCAGCTTCTGCGCGTTCTGCTACAAGACTCACTTGATTGCCTGAGATTAGCTCGAAATTCTCAAGACCGACACGACCGGCGTCCTTGAGATTCCACTCGACGCGGTTTTCGGCTCCCACAATGTTCAATCCAATAACGTTCTCGATGAGCAATGAGATTGGACCGATTCCTGTCCATCCCGCGAAATCTTGTCTCCCGAAGTAATATTTGTCCGCCCGAGTGCAGGGGCAAGTCCGGTCGGGGTTGTAGCACTCCCAGATGGTGTGATAGTCGCCATCTGCTTCGTTGGGATCAATGTGTGTGTTATCAATTTTGGAATCGTATACTTCCCTCATGTTATTGAGATGATTCAGCGCCGCTTCACGGGCGAACTCATCGAATCCGTATTCGGAAAGCCCCTTGATAGTCATGTAGTCTGTTGGAGCCCAGACTCCACCAGCCCAATAACTTGCCTCCTTCGTGTAGTTTGGATCTGAGGCGGCGAGCGCCGGAAATAAATGCTTGCGATAGAACTCTTTGGGATCCTTTAAGTGTGACACAAGGCGACTCGCTTCATCCTTTGTTGCAACGTCAGAGATAAGAGCCCACATTGCGCCGATTTGTCGTACGCCGGTGGGATGCTTTTCTTTATCGATGTCGTAGTAGATGCCGTCCTTTTCATTCCAGGCGGTACTATTTACGGTATCACGGAGCGTCTGCCATTCTTTGTGCCAATATTCTTCTTTGGTCTTATCGCCCAACTTGCCGGCGATGAGCTTTAGATATTTCGCTGAAAGCGCCTGCTGAAGCGTCATGTCGATGCAACCGGCAAGCTCCATATTTGGGCGCGGCATGTTATCCATTCCAGTTTCCCAGTCTGTTTGCCAGTACATTCCTGGCACCAATTTGCTTGATTGATGATCCTTTATCCAGATAAAGTAGCGTTCCAAAATGGGAAACACTCTGGTGAGTCTGCTGCTGTCTCCAGTGATTTTGTAATAATCCCACTCGGACCAGGCGAATAATGGTGGATTGGTCATGGTTAATTCAGGGTTTAAATCCACAAGCTTCTTTCCTGTTGTTTTGGAATAGATGCGTTGAATATAGCCATCTGCTTCTTGTTTGACATAGAAATTATCGAGTGTTTGCATGGCCGGAAACAAGCGCCGACCATAGCGTCCATACATGCTCATGAAGATGCTGTCCCACTGGAAGATCTGTTCGTTGTATCCTTCTTCCATGTATGCGGCTACGAATCCATTATCTTCATTGCCGAATGAAACTTTTTCCCAGGACATATTCCATGTCTTCCAATAGAGGTCCACAAGCTTGCTGTGTGAGTCCGCGATTGGAGAAGGAAGGAGATGTTTATATGCATTCATGGGTGGAACACGCCGCAGTAAAATGCGCCTCCATACTCCGCCGTCCTTGCCGTGATCTGTGGCGCGGACGGCAAAGACATTCTCTTTGCCGTAGAGCAATAATGAACCGATTTCTGCTTGAGTGGGAACATCTCCCACAGGGATTATTTTGCTGCCGAAGTGACGAACGTACTTGCCGTTGACATACAAATCGTATTCTTCTTTGATTCCTTCAGAATGGAAAATTACTTTTGAGCCGTTCCAGGACAAAGGCACGTCAACGTGCTGGCGATACCATCCTGTGCCGTGGAAATCTTTGTGTCCTTGATCTTGCCAGGATTTGTAGGGTTCCATCTTTTGCCAGTTTCGATCGTCAAACGATGGGGATGCCCAGCCTTTGCTCACGCCCTCGTTTGCTTTGTCAGCTTCGAAGATCCAATTTTTGAGTTGTTTAACGGAATTTCTGGCTTCTTCTAATGCTTGGCCTAAAGGTGGAGGAGATACGGATGCCAGGCAAAAGGAGTTGCTGCAAATGAGAGCGATCAGCAGCATGCGCAGCGACGACGTGACTTTCATACGAACCCTCACACAAGAACGGCGTTGTAATTCTTGCACGATTGAGCTGCTTCTGAATTTAACTGGTGTTTAGTCTAATGCTTAGAACACACAAGTAGCGATCTCGCCGGAGTAGAAGCCGGCTGGCAGTGACGTTGCATTCAGAGACCGTCATTCCACTCAAGGAACGGACCGGGCTAATATTGGACGGTTATTACTAAACCA
>JBIKOL010000147.1:0-22115 GCA_044358055.1 Obscuribacteraceae bacterium (SeqCode) | reverse complement strand
TCAATTGATTTGCCCCGCAGCTTAACTAGAGGAGTCTTATTTGTGCTTTCTCTTTTCAGAGGCCAGTTATAGTTTAGTTCGCCGAAAGAGGGAAGGTTTTCAACCCAGACCCAGCCCTGTTTGCTTTCAACATTTTCGTAATAGGGAACCAGCCCCCAGCCGGAAAACAGATGTTCCTCAGGCGCGCTGCTATCTGTCTGAACGAACTCATTGCTATGTTCCTCAAGCTTGCCTGTAATTGAGTACCATTTAAAAGGAACGACTCCTGTAAACGGGCGGGCGGCACTGTTGATGATCCGCAGGCGATTCATACCAGAGTTTGGATCCTCTGATGACTTTGCTGAGTTGAGCGAAATTCCGGAAAGCTCTCGTCTTGCATAATCAAGCAAGGCATCCACAATCTGATTGATGCGCGCATAACGCGTCAGCATCTCATCATGAACTGCATCTACACTGCAACCACATATGCTGTCGTGCGGATGGTTTTGCAGCAACAATTTCAATGCTCGCTGCAGCTCGCCGTGTGGATACTCCGCAAGCCGCCTCAAAGAAAGTACGCTAAAAAGCGGCTCCAGGACTCGAAAAAGACGGCGTTCGGCTTCTCGATTTTCTCGCTTCAGATACAATCTGGTGGAAAGAACTCCAGGAAGCAAAAATGCATTTGCATGTTGTTTTGATGCAGCATTATCTCTCAGCTCGCGTGCCACCATTCCAACAAGCTTATTCGCTGCGTCGGCCTGATTCTGTAAAAGCTCAGCAAATTCGCCCAGGTGAACTGGCGTGAGGTTCCACCCCTTCAAGTTCAGCCTCTGGTTTAACTGCTCAAGCCTTTGATCTAAGTCTCTGGGTGGCGCAGTGTGATCAGCACCAATAGGGTAAAGGAACGCATCTGGTGTCTTATCATAAAGGCTGGAATTATCCCATTGGCTGCGATCTTCAGCAAAGTCACTTAGCTCGCTTGCAAGCTTATCAAAAGCCCCGTTGCTGTCAGCTGCTGTTTCAAGCACAGCAGTCTGGTAATAACCACGACTGAGGTGATAGGCTAGAACCTTGCTGTTATCAGGGCTCTGCCACCAAAAGCATGGACCGAAACTAAGGCGCGGCACACCACGCCAGACGAATGCCGAATTGATGGAGAAGCCACGCAGTATTCTCGGCAAATCCTGACTGTGTCCAAAAGTATCAGGAGCATAGCCAACAAGCTCTGCGGAACCAAAATTTTTGATACTGGCAATGCCGAATTTCAAATTGCGAATCAGGCTCTCACCGCAAACCAGCATCTCATCAGGAAGCACATACCAGGGGCCAGCAGCCAGCTCGCCCGCTTCCATCAGTTTGGAAATTCTGGGTGCAAGTTCTGGTGCAGAAGCTAGAGCATCTTCCAGGATTACAGACTGACCATCAAGATAGAATCGCTTCAGCTTTCCAGTTTCGAGATCATCAACGATGTTTTTCAGAACTGAAACAAGATGAGTTCGGAAAGTTTCAAACGGATGATACCACTCGCGATCCCAGTGTGTGTGCACATACGCATATAGCTTTTTCATGGTCGTTCCTCAGATCAATATTTCACAAGAGGCAACAAGAGCTTCTTGCTCATCTCAAGGGCTTCCCAGAGTCCTTGCTCGTTTTCCGAGGCGAACTCATCATTGAAAGAAATGGACAGATCTCCCTGGTAGTCGTAGAGCTTTAGAGCTTCCACGAACTGCCCCCAGTCGACCTGTCCTTTTCCTACTGTCATATATCTCCACCAGAGTGGACCAAAGATTCCATTTTCCGAAATTATTTGTCTGTTTACTTGCACGTCTTGCGCTTCAACATGAGCAATCGCAGGGACCAAGCCAGGAAGAATTTTCAAATAATCAATTCCTTGCCAGGCGCAATCAGCCACGGAAAAACTCAGAGACAAATCGGGAACTCCAGCAAGTAAGTGGCGCAGCTCGTCCAATTCAAGTGGGCGCCAGAATTTTAGAGAACGACCGCGAAAAGTTTCAGGAGTCGATAAGCTCAAAACCAGGGAAACGTTATTTTCCTTTGCCGCGCCGACAAGATTTGTCAGGATTTTTTCAGCTTGCTCCAACCAATCGGGATCTGCCTCAGCTTCCATATAAAAGAGAATTTGTTTGCATGCAAGCTCTGCTGATACTTTGACCAACTTATCGCACATGCTGCTGAATTCGCTGACTGATTTTTTCTCAGAGATCTTCAGCAGCGCATTGAGCCGCAAACATGAAATAGAAATTCCCTGCTTCTGGCATTGTTCATGCACACCTTTTAAGTAGTCCAGCTCAGTTTTATCCAGCTTGCGTGCGGCTTTTTTGCTAACTTCAAATTTGCCAAACGAGAAATCGAAGGCAGAAAGATTCTGCTCAGCGGCAAACTGAACGGCCTCTTGCAAGCCGGAACCAAATCTGGTGGCATCAAAGCATAAACGCATGGCCGCCAGTTTAACACAATGACAACGGCGCTCTACTCAAGGGGACTGTTCATACTTAGCTTATTGAGCCAATTTTCTGAGCAACGCTTTGTCAGAAACAAAATTATTGACGCCCATACACAAGTATGGCACACTTAGATCAATGGTCGGCATAGACAACGCTTCGGTGCTTAAGCTAATAAGCTCCCACAGACAGCGTGTCGCGACTGCTGGCCATCTGGAACGCGCTAACACGCGGATCTGGAGCGAGGAGTCAGTCATTGCCACCACCTCTGGTGGTTCGGTCGATGGCTGGGGAGGGACCCCCTTCTCGTGAATCTAGATCCGCCAGAATGGCTGCCCAAAACCGCCGGCCAGGCCGGACCGGTCCACTCGCTGCTTCGCCAAAACGAGCTACATATGAATCATGTAGTCACGCCTGATGCGCGGATCGAGTAATTCATTGATGTCCATGCGCATGCAGCTCACAGACGAATAATCGCCGTTGCGCAAAATGGAAATACTAACCGAAGTGCCAGGCGTTCCAACAATCAGATCAAAGACCTCATCTTTGGTAAGTCCCTGGGTCGGCACGCCATCTACGGCAACAATCATGTCATAGACCCGCAAGCCGACTTTATCGGCGGGAGTGTTCGGGAATACTTCATTGATTACAGGTGGCTTGCCTGCAGTTGCCACGAACTTAACTCCGATAATTCCAATAGATGATTCGGCCTGAGCCTGCAGAGCTTTTCCATTATCATCCACACGTGCTTTCAAAGTGTCTGATTGACCTTTGCGGGCCCCGAAGATAAGTCTGCCTTGCTTCTGCTGCTGTTTTTTATCCACTTTCATGACGCCGCCCTGAAGGCGAGCGCCGTTCTTAGTAATTACTTTGCTCTCGGCAGATTTCGATTCAGTTGCGGAAGTATCGAGCTTGGGTTCTGCGCTTTGATAAGTGCCTTGCCCGGAGGCTGCGCTCAGCGGGAACATGTAAAGGCATAGCAGCGCCATGCTCATCAAGCTCAAAAAGCCACCCGTGATTTTGCCAAAGATACTCTTTTCCATATAGAAGCCTTCCGCATCCAATCATTTTGGTGAGCGAGAACTACGGATCAGACGTCAAGGTCGATTTTAGGGTTCCCGGTGTCCTATTTTGATTATGCCACTGTTAATGTGATGAAACAGAGGGAAAACACGCAACAATCAAAATTCTGTCTTAAGCCTTAAGCGGCAGTGTCAAGGATGAAAGCTCCCGCAGGCTTGCATTTTCGCCTTTCTAGCCCAAAAACCCGAGTTATTTCCGTGTGTTAACCTGTGCAATCCGGGCCGCCTGAATGAGTGAGCCGTTTGCCATCAGGACCGGCCAGAAATGGAGGTAAGAAAGGTGAGCAAAGTCACTGTGATTGGTTCTGGCAATGTCGGAGCAACAGTCGCTCAATATGTTGCCGAAAAGGATGTCGCTGATGTGGTCCTCATCGATATCATCGAGGGAATGCCCCAGGGCAAGAGTCTCGATTTGATGGAAGCAGCTCCGGTTCATGGACATGACCGCAAGCTTTTCGGTACAAACGATTACAAAGATACCAAAGACTCCGATATAGTTGTCATTACAGCCGGTATCGCCAGAAAGCCTGGCATGTCTCGTGATGATTTGTTGAAAACAAATGCAAAAATCGTTCAAGGCTGCACGAAGGAAGCATTGAAGAACTCACCTAACGCCATCTTCATTACTGTTACAAATCCGCTTGATGTGATGACCTATTTGACATGGAAGACAACAAATCTTCCCAGCGAAAGAGTAATCGGTATGGCAGGAGTTCTCGACAGCGCTCGCTTCCAGTCATTCATCGGCATGGAACTGAACATGTCCGTGCAAGACGTACGCGCTATGGTGCTCGGTGGACACGGCGACCTGATGGTTCCTGTGCCCAAGTATTCCACAGTTAATGGAGTGCCTATTACTGAGCTCATGAGCAAAGAGCGTGTTGAAGCCCTTTGCCAGCGTACTCGCGATGGCGGCGCTGAAATCGTAGCTCTGCTCAAGTCAGGCAGCGCATTCTATGCTCCCGGAGCTTCAGCAGCGCAAATGGTCGAAGCAATCTTGAAAGATCAAAACCGCTTGTTGCCTTGCGCAGTCTATGCCAATGGACAATATGGTCTCAAGGATGTTTACGTCGGACTGCCGGCAGTACTTGGACGCGAAGGCGTCAAGCGCATCGTCGAACTCCAACTGGAGCAGACTGAAGCCCAGGCTCTCAAGAAGTCAGCTGATTCCATCCGTGAAAATATCGATGCGATGAACCAGTTGCTCGTAGCAGTCTAAGCACTGTCTTTCTTGCAAATGTAAATAAAACTTGGGAGGGCGGCGCACGGCGTCGCCCTCTTCATTGAGAGGAGAAGATATACGATCCGATTTGTGAAGCAGGCCTGCAAGACATGCCAGAAGCGACAGCCATTCTTCTCTTGGCATGCAGCTTCTAGAAACACATCAATCAAAAGCATCTTAGGGATATAATTGTTTATCAACGCCTCAAAAGGAGAGCCTAGCAACTGTGCCTCAAAAACGTGAGTTCATCGCAGCTTTAATCAGCCTATCCTGTCTCGTATTGCAATCCGGATTTATGACACAAACAGCGATCGCTGCTGCTGACGGTCCTGTGAGTTCCGCCGAAAGTGGTGATCGAGCTGAAATAGACAAATTACTGAGCAGCTTCGAGCGAGACTGGAATGCACACAGTCTTGATGCTGTGATGTCTTTCTACGCCGACGATTATGTCAATAACGATGGTTTTGATAAGAAGACAGTGCAAAATCTCATGGCTGAGTTGTGGAAGACATATCCCGATATCAAGTCAAGCTCCGTCGTAAAACAGGTGCGCATTGAAGGTCCATATGCAACCGTCGAATCCAAGGACGAAGCAATCGGCTCGACCACTACAGAAATACCAGGGCTGGGCACAAAAGGCGAACTGCGTTCCAACTCCGAAGGACAGCTTTATTTGAAGAAGGTTGGCCCGCACTGGAAAATTACAGGCGATCGCATCGACTACGAAAAAATCAAAGTAAGCTACGGTCTTGGACGCCAGCTTGAACCGGTGTTCGGCGCGCCAGAACAAGTTAAGGCCGGCAAACAATTTACCGCAAAACTCGAAGTTGAACTGCCGACCGGTCTGGCAGCAACTGGCTCCATAAGCCAGTCTCCAGTAAGCTATCCGCTGCCGAAAATCACGGATAAATACAAGCAAATCGGCGATGCCATAACGGAGCGTCCGTTGCTGGAACGAGTTATGGTGGCAAATTCAAAAAATCGAAACGAGCTTTTAATGTCCACAATAGTGCTGACAAATGCATCGGGCAATTCAATCATGGGCGTAGTTATGCTCACCCGCAGGTTGAACGTAATTCCTCCTATGGAGGAAGAACCAAAGGCAGAAGCCACTACGGCTTCAGCTAAGAAAGCAGACGAAATCGGCCCAGAAAAAATGCCAGCTGAGAAATAACGGACAGCCACAATGCAGAAATGGTTCATCCCAGGCACTCTGGCTCTTGCAGCTCTCCTGGCTGACTTCTGCTCAAAAATATGGGCAAATACAAATCTGCAATATGGGCAGCAACAGCAGTTTCTCCCTGGCTTATTGCATTTAACTCTCACGCGCAATTCAGGCAGCGCGTTTGGACTGGGTAAAGGTCATAGCACGCTAATGGCGGTTCTTGCTTCCGCGATTATTCTGACCATCATTGCCTGGACCGTCAAAAGAGAGCGCTCTGATTCGCCCTTAAACGGACTGGAGAGATCAGGTGTGGCGATCATCATTGGTGGTGCCATCGGTAATTTGATCGATCGGCTCATGCATGGCGAGGTCACAGATTTCCTCGATTTTTCATTCATTGACTTTCCCGTCTTCAATGTAGCTGATGCACTCATCGATATCGGAGCAGCTCTTGTTATTATAGGAGCACTGATGCTAAACCAGAGAAACGATGCTGCTGAAGATGCGGGCGAAAAGCCGGTAGAGAAAAATGTCTGAGCCAGCGGGAAGCGCCTATATCCATGCCTGAGCTTATTGAACTTGAGGTAGAAAAAGAACTCGAAGGTGAACCACGCCTCGATCAATATCTGAGCAGCAAACTTTCAGATAAGCACTCTTTGAGCCGTTCTCGGATACAGAAACTTATCGAGAACGGGCTGGTAAAAGTAAATCACAAATTGGGCAAAGCCTCAGTTCGACTTTATGGTGGCGAAACTATAGAAATTGAAGTTCCAGATCCTGAGCCACTGGAACTGATACCACAAGACATTCCAATAAAAGTCGTGTATGAGGACAGTGAACTCCTCGTAATAGATAAGGCTGCCGGTCAGGTGGTTCATCCTGGAGCTGGCGTTTATGAAGGAACACTGGTTAACGCCTTGCTCAAACATTGCGAAGGAGAGCTCTCTGGAATTGCCGGAACCATGCGACCAGGAATTGTACACCGCCTCGACAAAGACACATCGGGATTGCTCGTTGTCGCCAAGACAGACAAAGCACAGAAGAGCCTTTCTGCCCAGATCAGCAAGCGCGAAGCCAGGCGCGTCTACATAGCCGTTCTGGAAGGACAGCCAGCAGCCGACAGTGGCGATATAGACAAACCAATAGGCCGTCATAAAACAGATCGCAAGCGAATGGCAATTATTGAAAATGGTCGTCCCGCGCAAACTCATTTCGAAGTTTTGCGCCGCTCATCCAAATTTTGTCTAATAAAAGCCAGCTTAAAAACCGGCCGCACTCATCAAATTCGCGTACATATGGCAAGCATGAACTGTCCTGTTGTAGGCGATCTCGTTTACAACAGAAAGAGCACAGGCACAGAGGCAGCCAGGGCTAAACTCGGTCTTAAAGGACATGCATTGCATGCAACTTATTTATCGTTCCGGCATCCTGACAGCGGTGTGCTGTTAGAATTTGAAGCAGCAGCCCCCGGCTATCTGCAAGAATTAATAGACAAACTCTAATATGTCAGCCAAAACAAAATTCACAATAATCAACCTGCTGGGTCTTGCCTGCGTTTTGCTGTTTTTTTTCAATGCAAGGCAAGTAGTTGTTTTTCCTGTGGGAAACATGGAATTCGGCGCAAGCCCTGGATTGCTTGTGCTTTTAGCTTACGTAATCGGAGTCGTAATAGGGGGAATTTCAATGATTCCCTTTGTCGGCAGCAAGCAAGAAGAGAACGTGGCTAAGTTGAAAGAGTGGCAAAATCAGGATGCAAAGCTGGCAATTGAAGTTCAATCAGACAAAGAGAAACAACTCGAAGCAAAAATCGCCACGCTTGAAGCAGCGCTGAAAGCGGCTTTGAAAAAATAAGAGCAGCCTGCGCCTCGACCATGAATATTCGCTTGAAGAGCAATCAATCGCCTTCTTCTTCAGGATTATCTTCCGAGTTCAAAGAACTGAAGTCGGAGGCCTTTAGATTGTCGATGAATTTCTTGAATTCTTCGGCTTCTTCTTCGTCCTTTTCATTATCTGCCGGGATAGTACCTTCTGCCACCACCTGAGGCGCCACAAAAATTGGTGCTTTGGCTCTCAAAGCCAGTGCTATTGCATCTGATGGTCGCGCGTCGATTGATTTTGTTGGTCCATCGGGGCTGCCGTTTTGCAGTACTATGGTGGCGAAATATGTGCTCGAGGCGAGTTCGTTTATTTCAATGTGCTTGACTTTGTATCCAATCTGCTCAATCGTGCTCAGCAGCAAATCATGTGTCATGGGGCGTTCCGGCTTGTAGTTGTCTAAAGCTCTGGTGATTGCGTTTGCTTCGAACATGCCTATCCAGATGGGCAAAGCGCGCCTCTTGAGCGGATCGTTTAAAACCACGATGGGATGCCCATTTCTGGCATCCATCGCAATTCCGGCTACGGTCATCTCAATCATTCTTTGCTGTTTGTGCCTCCAACTACTGCAATTATGCCCAAATCCGAGCCTTTTAGTTGTCATCAAGTTAAATTTTTTGCTGGAATGCGCTCTACATCAGGCAAGACGGCTAGCTCCATTTCAATTATATGCAAACCTATTGAGTCTTTCACGCCTGCAAAAACGACGATGAACAAAGCCCAGCGGTTCCTCGTTGAGCCGTCGCTGCAAGATTTCTTGTTCTATTTCTACTTATTAAGCGAGTATTGACAGCAGGAGTAGCGACATGCATAAACTATCATTCTGATCCTCCCGTTCTGGGATGCGATCTATCTGTCCGGATGGCGGAATTGGTAGACGCGTACGTTTGAGGGGCGTATGGGTAACCGTGGGGGTTCAAGTCCCCCTCCGGACATATCTTTTACGAAATGGCAACTGAGCCATAAAAACTAATAGCTCCGGCACAGCAAACGAACTTAGAAACTGTGCCGGATTTAGTGACGAGTATCGGAGCAAGAAAAATGCCAGTCATCCGGGCACAATGGCCTCATACAATCGATGACATTATAAAAGCCCTTGATGGAGTCTGGGGAATAGTTGGCGCAATTGCAGATTCAGGAAACAAACTTGTGCTCGAGCGCAGCTTCAAAGAGCCAACTGTTTATAAATTTGTTGAATATAGAGGTACTGACGAAAGCAAGCCTCTGCGTGAGCTATCTTTCACGGCAGCAGAAAAGGACGCTGCCGTAAACGAATTCGCAAGCCTGCTCGGCTTCAAAGAATGAGCCAATCAAAGCATTTTTAAGCGCATCGCGAACAAGTTCAGGCGGTAAGAAGCGCAAGATGAGCAAGCAAAAACAGGTTCTCGGATTAATTACACAGGGCTCGCTCTCTTCCGGGCTCGAAATGCGGCTCGACCGCAAAACGTCAGTGGAAGATTTGCGGGTAGGAAGATTTGTTGTTGTTGAAGGAAAAAATACGCGCTTCTTCAGCATGCTGACAGACGTGAGTCTGGCAACCAGCAACCCGCAGATATTGAACTATCCTCCCGATAACGATCGATTTCTACTTGATGTGCTCTCCGGTGTGTCGATGTTTGGTTCGGTCAAACTCCAACCAATGCTTATGCTTGAAAGAAATGGAGAAAACCAGGAACTGCGTCCGGTAAAAACAATTCCCAGCCATTTTTCTCCTGTTTTTGAAGCTACGGAAAATGATTTCTCCCTTGTATTTGGGCGCGAGAACCGCGAAAACAAGCGGGATCCTTTCTTCAACATCGGCCGTCCGCTGAATATGGATATTCCAATTTGTGTGGATTTGAGCCGCTTTATTGAGAGATCAAACGGAATTTTCGGGAAGTCTGGAACCGGCAAGTCTTTCTTGACGCGAATATTTCTTTGCGGAACGATCAAGAAAGACCTGGCATCATTGCTGGTTTTCGATATGCATAATGAGTATGGCTGGCAAGCGATGTCGGAAAATAAAAGCCAACCCCGAGTCAAAGGCCTAAAGCAATTATTCGGCCCTGAGCTTATCGTTTACAGCCTGGACAGCGAATCTTCCAGAGCACGAGGCATAACGGACGCAAGAGAGCTTTATATCGGATTGGATCAAATCGAGATTGAAGATCTGGAACTGCTCAAATCAGAACTAGCCTTAAGCGAAGCCACTTTAGAAAACGCGTACATCGTAAAGGAGCGACTGGGGCCAAACTGGATAAGCCTGCTTCTGGAAATGAGCGGGGAAGAAATAGAGGAGTTCACTGAAACGCATAAAGGCCATCCAACTGCGATAAAGACGCTGCAACGACGCCTGAACACTGTCGTGCAAAAGACAGCTTATTTGAAAACAAAGGCACAGCAAAATTATATCGAAGAGATATTGCAGCATATTCAAGCAGGAAAACATATCGTGCTTGAGTTCGGTCGGCAAAACAACCTGCTCTCATACATGCTGGCAACAAACATCATTACGCGCCGCCTGCACGCGCAATACGTCCGGCTTTCAGAGAAACATCTGGCGAATCCGGAAACTGTCAGGGCGCCACGGAAGCTCATGATTGTGATTGAAGAAGCGCACAAGTTCCTCTCAGCTCAGCTTGCCAAACAAACCATATTTGGAATAATCGCACGAGAAATGCGCAAGTATTTCGTGACTCTTCTGATAATAGACCAGCGTCCAAGCGGAATCGACCCTGAAATACTCAGTCAGCTGGGCACTCGTGTCACGGCACTGCTCAATGACGACAAGGACATTGATGCAGTTTTCACAGGTGTATCAGGCAGCCAGGCGCTTCGCACTGTACTTTCACAGATGGATCCCAAACAGCAAGCCCTCGTGCTCGGTTATTCGGTACCAATGCCTGTGGTTATCAGAACGCGTTCCTTCGACCAATCTTTCTATAAAGAGCTTATGGATTCAAATGATGAATCAGCCGAAGAGAGTAAATCCAGCAAAGCGGAAAAGGCCCGACTGGAACTTTTCGGCGCTTGAAAGCAGGCGCTCCAAGTTTCCTCTTGCAGGAGTCGATCCATATAGGCTATTGTGGTAGGGTTCTGCACGCGTTCTGAACGCCCGGCAGGTTACCATGGCCAAAGAGCCGACAAATAGCGAAGAAAAGAAGCCGGCGCCTGAAAAAGTCGATTCTCCGGCGCTTTCTGCTGCCGACGAAGACGATCCTTACGCAGACATCGTCAAAGACCCGCGCGAAGAAATTCAGGACGTAGATCTACAGGACAATTACGTCGAAAACAAAGAGCCGGCAGAATTGATGTTTTGCGTAATTCTGTCTGCAAGCTATGCCGGACTTGCCAGGTATTGCTGGACGCCTCTTGAACAATCAGGGCAGTGGAACATCTTCATCAACATCGAAGGGTTCTTTATCACTATTGCTTTGCTTGCTCTCTTGTTGGGTTTACGTCCTTACCTGAGCCCTTCAAACCTGCAAATCAGCAAACATGGAATTAAGTATCGCGGTCCTTATTGGCCTCAACGAAAGACAGTGAACTGGACACAGGTGGTACACATGTATGTCAGTCCTGAACTGATACTGGTTGTCTATAGACTGCCGAACAAACCCAAAAGCATAAGGCCTCTGCTGGTTCACTCAGTTTATCTTGCGGATAAAGACAAGGTTGCGGACAGCATCAGCAAGTACAGCCCAATTGAGCCAACTTTTGTCGCCAATCCCGGCTTTGTCACCAGACTTGCGCAGATAATAATCTTCGCCATCATCGTATTGTGGATAGCAAATATACTGAAGGGATAGACCTGCCATCAAGCAGAGAAAGTATGACAGAGCCCAGCACCACATATGGTGCCGTTTTTTTATCGGCAACTGAGCTATTTTTTTCTTTCTGCTTCTTGAAGATCTTTGACGATTGAATGAAGATAAACAATCAGGTTTTTCATCTCTTCGTCGTTAATGCTATCGACTGCCTGGGCAGGCATCATACCTTTTCCGTGCCTGATGAAGTTCTTAAGCGCCTCATCCTTTGGAAAATCGTTTTCCATATTGATCAAACTCGGCCCCATGCCTTCACCGCCGCCCGGGTGGCAGGTGTTGCAACTGCGGACGAAGATCTGTTCGCCAGTAAGGTTGGAAGTGCGAGACGCTTCTCGCATTTTGCTGGCAACTTTTGATTCTTCTATGCGTCGCATTTCCTCGCCCATCGAACAGGAGGACAGCAAAAAGGGGAGCAGCAAGATTACTGATGAGGTTGCCGGTTTTCTCAGAATAGAAAAGCTCAAATTCATTTATCTAAAATTCACCAAAACAAACGCCTTGACAATCGGCTTATTTCTTAGTGTAACACCGCAAATCCGATAGATATAAGATTTTGCACCAATAGGTTTAGATCAGGATGATCTGTGGAAAAATTATCAGTCTTCTTTGGCTTGCGTAGCTAGAAAGCGTTGAATAAATTAGCTCCCGCTTAACACAGGGTTTACGTTGCCAGTGTAAACTAATTCGTGATGGGTTGAGGATTCTCAATATTCTCAACAGATTTGCAAAAGACACAGAACTTATAGCAGTTCTTATCGCGTTCAGCAAAGCAGCGGGTCGCCATTACTATTTCGTTATTGGAGACAAACATGACAACTCAGGTAACTCGATTAGATCCTCCCAAACGGCCGGGTGATGGCGAGCCAGAACAAAAAATAATTGTCCAGGGTGGACGCGAACTTAGTGGCATAGTGCACGTTGGCGGTGCAAAAAATGCCGTTTTGAAAATCATGGCAGCAGCCATACTGACAAAAGAGACGGTTGTTTTGCGCAATGTGCCGAATCTAACAGACGTAGAAATGATGGCCGCTGTCATCACACATCTAGGCGGCAAAGTCACAGTTTCCAATGGCGAAGTCATCATCAACGGTCGTGACATAAACGATGTTGAAGCACCCTATGAGCTCGTTAGCCAGCTGAGAGCTTCATTTGTTGTATTGGGTCCTCTGGTTGCGCGATTCCGTCAAGCAAAGGTCTCGCTTCCTGGCGGTTGCGCAATCGGCGAGCGCCGCATAGATTTGCACGAACGCGGTTTGAAGCTGCTCGGCTGCGATGTGAAAATTGAGCACGGTTATGTGTATGCGCAGGCAGAGAAATTGACAGGCGCCCGTATTTATTTGGACAGACCATCCAACGGCGCTACCGAAAACATCATGATGGCGGCAGTTTTTGCTGAAGGACAAACTGTAATTGAAAACGCCGCGCAAGATCCTGAAATTGTCAACCTGGCGGAATTCATCAATGCAATTGGTGGAAAAATCCAGGGAGCCGGCACTTATCAAATCACCATTGATGGTGTCAACATTGACGATTTGCATGGTGCTACATTTGATATCATTCCAGACCGCCTCGAGGCTGGCACATTCATGGCAGCATGCTTGTGCACGGGTGGGGAAATCACAATAGAGAAAGTCAATCCGCACCATATCTATTCAGTCATCAGCAAGATGCAAGAAATGGGAGCAGAAATTTCAATCTATGCACCAGACACAATCAAAGTGAAAATGTTGGGCAGACCTAAGGCAACTGAAATTACAACCTTGCCCTATCCAGCGTTTCCGACTGATATGCAATCGCTAATCATGTCTGGTCTGGTGCTTGCAGAAGGCACATCAATAATCACTGAAACGATATACGAAAACCGCTTCATGCAAGTCGGTGAGCTCCGCAGAATGGGAGCCGATATTACAGTCAAAGGCAACTCAGCTGTAATTAAAGGCGTACCCAAACTTACCGGAGCCGAAGTCAAATCTCCAGACCTCAGAGCATCAGCCGCCTTAATCATATCCGGACTGGGAGCTCATGGCGTTACAGAAGTGAGCGGTCTTCATCACCTCGATCGCGGCTACGAAAAGCTTGAAGAAAAGCTCCGCGCTCTCGGTGCAAACATTTACAGACGCTAAGCTGTAAGATCATCATCGGGCAGCACTGTCTGCCCGATTCGCACAATCAAGAACAAGCAAAGCGCAGTGGAGTTTTCAAAAACCTACTGCCTTTGTTATGAAGAAACACGGAGACAGCGACCCTTGCGTCGCAAGAAATAGATGGACAAATCAACAGCCTCAGTTGTGATGAAATTCGGCGGTACATCAGTCGGCTCTGCTGAAAGGATGCAACAAGTAGTCGACCTGGTAGTAAGGGCACAGAAAGACGGCAAGAAGCCTGTAGTCGTTCTTTCGGCAATGTCTGGAATTACCAATCTCTTGATTGAAGCTGCGGAAAAAGCCGTAAAGCGTGATCTTGACGGGGCTTTGAATGTAATTTCGAAAATCCAGGCAAAACACGAAGAGGCAATTAACGTTCTTTTCCAGGACCCTGCTCAAAAATCAGGACTTCTGGCTGAACTCAAAGAGAAGTTGGATGAGCTGGTAATACTGTACAAAGGTGTTTCTTACCTGGGAGAACTTTCGAAAAGATCTCTGGATGCCATCTCAGGTTTTGGCGAGTTACTCTCTTCAAGAATAGTGGCGGCACTTTCAAATGCCCGGGGAGTTCCAGCAACGTGGCTGGATGCACGGCATATGGTCATTACCGATGACGGCTTCGGCAGGGCGCGCCCGCTCTGGGAAAAATTGACCCCGCTCTGCCAGAAAGCTGTGTCAGCTGTGCTCGAAGAAAACAAAGTTGTAATTACCCAGGGCTTTATTGGTAGCACCGCAGATGGTATCAACACAACACTGGGAAGAGGTGGCTCCGATTACAGTGCATCGATAATAGGTGTTGCAATAGATTCAGAGGAAATTCAGATCTGGACGGACGTTGACGGAATGATGTCCGCGGATCCTCGAGTGGTAAAAGAGGCAAAAGTTCTGCCTGCAGTTTCATTTCACGAAGCATCAGAACTTGCCTATTTTGGCGCCAAGGTCTTGCACCCGATGACTATACATCCGGCCGTGGAAAAAAACATTCCTGTACGCATTCTCAACACGATGAATCCGACATTTCCCGGCACCTTCATCAAAGCAACAGTCAGCGATGGTGACCTGATCAGAGCGGTAGCTGCCAAAAAGAACATCACTGCGGTTTATTTGAGCTCGCCAAGCATGCTTATGAGCCATGGTTATCTGGCTAAAGTGTTTGAGATTTTCGACAGACACGGCATCGCAGTTGACCTCATTACTACATCGGAAGTTTCAATTGCGCTGACAATTGATAGCACAGACCGACTGGACGAACTGAAAAGAGATCTGGCTAAATACGCCGAGGTACAGGTTTTGCAAGACGTGGCCATAGTAAGCGTCGTCGGCAGACAGTTTCGCGAACAGAGCGGCATAGCCGGACGGGTCTTCAAGGCCTTGGGCGAAATTACGGTTCTAATGATTTCCGGGGGCGCTTCAGACATTAATTTAAGCTTTGTCGTCTCGGCAGAACAGGCAGACCAGGCAGTGCGCCAGCTGCACCAGGAGTTTTTCCATTAAACGAAACGCTAAGTTTCGCTAACAAGCGTCGCCGCTATAAGCTAATTTAGGGCAAAATCGGGAAGAATGAACTCAGTTCAGGCTTTCTTCTTGAGACTAGATGCCGACAAGCGACTCCACTACTGAAGACGAAAAAAGCAGCGGCTTGATTGGTAAAACAATCAACGATCGCTTTGAAATTCTTGAGTGTATTGATTCGATCGCCAACCCAGTTTACAAAGTCAAAGATCTCGGCGATTCATCAATCAAAGCACTGAAACTCATGCAAGGATTTCAGCCGGCAGCCCTTGACCGTTTTCTGGCAACAGCAGAAAAGATAAAAAATCAAATCAAACATCCTGGATTGGCACGTCTGCATGACTACGGAGTATTCAGCGATGAATCAGGAGACTGGGCTTTCATGCTCAGCGATTATTTCACAGGCAAAACACTTTACAGTATTTTGAACCGGCAGGGAAGAATTGAACTAAAAGACGCTCTAGAAATTTTTCTGCAGATATGCGACGTGACCAAACACCTTCATGCCGCAGGCCTGGACCGTCTGCAACTCTCTCCGCGAAAAATATTGATCTCTGATTTAGAAAATCGTGTTCGCATTACTGATCCTGGACTCGCTTCAATACTTACTTCAATTAGCCTTGAACCAGACAGCATGCTCAATTATTTTCCCGAAGGCATTCTTTATTTGAGTCCGGAGCAATGTTCTGGGCATACAGGAGACCACAGAAGTGATGTCTATTCATTTGGTTGCATCATGTATGAAAGCCTGGTCGGGCTACCGCCTTTTCTCAGCAAGAGTCCATACGAAGTAAGCCGAATGCAGATTGCAGAGGAGGCAAAACCTCTTCGTATGAGCAGAGACGATTTGAATTTCCCGCTTGAGCTTGATCTGCTTGTCTTAAAATCCTTGAGAAAAAATCCAAATCAGCGCCAGCAAAATTTTACCGAGTTGCTGGAAGATTTGCAGCATGTCCAGCAGGAGCTGGCTAAGGTTCCTGAAATGGGAAGAACAGAACCGCGCATGCGCACGATAGTTTCCGACATTTTAGAAGATCTCGGGGATCTTTTAGGCATGGACAGCTCCACCAAGATCAAATTATCTGCATTTGTTATTGTTGGTCTTCTTTTGATTGGTGGTTCTATTGCTGTTGCATACAGTTTAAATGGTTGGCAAAATCAAAAAGGCTCTGACTCAGCTGCTGAGCGTGAATGGCAACAGTTAGATTCTCAGGCACAAAAGTACTATGAAAAAGGAAATATAAGCGCCGCAGAATCCACTTACAATAAAGCTCTGGGCATCGCGGAAAAATTCGGCGACAAAGACAGACGTCTTCTTGTCACGTTGCGCAATTTGCAGGACATCTACTTCAGCCAAAAGCGCAGTGATAAAGCCGACGAGGTAGAGGCACGCATCAAATCAATAATGGCGGAAGAGAGCCCTTGATTTGGAGCTGGTGCCTGGAGGAAATCTCGTTATGCCCCAGGCACGCCGCTAAAGTTGCATTGCAAATACTGGTCTGAAATTATTTGCGCCTGAACCATTATGCAAGGCAGCGCTACTTTTACTGCATAAATACACAGCTAATGGATAACCCGCTTTTCACTAACTCGCAAATAAAGTGAGCTAGCGAGCCTAGTCTTGCACGCAAAGACTCCGATTACAAAGGGCGAGAAAAAACAAGTTATGACAGATAAAACAGAGATACATAGACCAGAGTCAACAGTTCCGTATTTTGGTGAGTTAATAGACAAGCTTTCATCAATGAGTATGAAATAGATAACTACCGAAGAGATCCTTCTCATCTTTACCGAATAGATTGCGACGGCCGTCGCGCTGGACTGGGGGCAGAAGAAACTTCTCGTATAAAAGCAGCCTTCCAAGAGCTAAATGAAAAGCAAAACTAGTACAGGACGGAGAATAAGCAAATGAACCTAAGTACAGCTCATACCTATGATAATCAAAAAGAACTCGATTCATCTAGTCCATTGGGAAAACTATTAGCGGAGGCTGATTCAAAAGTTGCGGGTCTCAATTTTTTCAATTCGATAATGCATGACGGCAATGCTGCCGGCACCATGGCTGGTGCTCAAGAAATCAAGTTTTTCACCGATAGGCCGGTTTCCAATGAGAAAGGCTATATTGAATTCCTGCCAGCAAGCAGAAATCCAGGTCAATTAGACTCCATCAAGATGGGTCAAGTGTCTATCACCGATGCAAGAGTATTGCCAACAGCACTTGCATCCCCACAAGAAGAAACTGAACATAGAAATTCGAACACAACTGCACATCTAACTCAACTTTACGGGAACGAAGAAGAATTTCTTAAGTCAATTGAGCAGGCTTCGAAGGATAGCCCAGACCACAAAGTGGCGGTAATGATACCAGGATTTCCTATGACACACGACCAAGGGATAGCCACAGCTGCCAATTTGCAGGCCGAATCAGGAATACCGGTAGTGCTGTACTCCTGGCCTTCACAAGACAAACCTCTCATCTCTGCCTATAAAGGCGATGAAAAAAAAGACGAACTTAGTTTAGCGTTGCATGGCAACAAGATCATCAATGATATTGCGAACCGAATAGGTGCAGAAAACATGGTTCTTATCGGTTTCAGCCAGGGTGGCAAAATGGCCATTCAAGCTGCTATTGCCAGACAGAAAGAAACCAGAGGAGCAAAGCCATTTTTTGCGCAGGCGTTTTCTCGCGCTGACGGACCGGCACTTGAATTTCAAGAAAACATAACTCCAATATTGAAAAATGCCGAACACACCGTAGTGTTGGCATCCCCAAAGGATAGACTTTTGCTTGGCTCCGCTTTCATGCTGCAGCATGAGCAGTCGCCCTTTTTTCCTGCCTGGAGAACCGGCTCAATTACAAAATACAAAATACCACCGGAATTGACGAGTCGCTTTCAAGTGATTGACGACTCATCGTCCAATAATGGAACAACGAACCACATTTTCAATACTCATGAAATTGCCCATTGGCTCAAGAGCTTGAAGTAAAAGAAACAGAGAAATCACCTGCTAAGCCGAGCTTCAGGCTTTTCTAAACGCAGATCCAACACGCTGTCTGAAATCAGGACCTATATAGCTTGCCACCACAAGCTGCTCGTTTTCAGAATGGGATGTTGCCAGCGCCGTAAATCGTGAAAACGACGTTTTTGCCTCCTTTATGGAAAGGTCCGAGTTCTGCAGTATTTGCGAATAAATATTCTGCATGCTTTCATCGAAGGCTTCGTCAGCAAACACATCGTTCAGCAAACCCCAATCATATGCTCGTTGAGCATCAATAACAGCGGCGCGATAGATCAATTCTTTACAGCGAGAAACCCCAATTAGAGCAGCCAGTCTCCCGAGCGTAGTGTCATCAATCACAATGCCCAGCTTCGCAATTGGCACAGAGAAACGCGAGCGTTTGCTTGCGTATCGCAGATCACAAGATGAGGCAAGCAAGCAACCTCCACCAAGACAGGCACCATTAATAGCTGCGATTGTTGGAAGCGGAAATGAATGCACGAAGTCTAGCGCCTGCTCTATTGCGTCCCAGGCAAGCCTTGCTTCCTCAAGACTGCTAATGCTCTGCAATTCATAAACATCGGCTCCGGCTGCGAAAGCTCCCTCGCAACCCTCAATCACAAGAATTCGAGCCCCTTCTTTCATAAGTTGCTGCATATGAGTTGGTATATCAAGCCACATTTGTCTGCTGATGGCATTGTGACTTTCGGGCCGATTGATCAAAACATAACCAATCTGATTGCTCAATCGAGATTGAATATGCGGCTTAGCTGAAGACACTGGTGGGACTCCTGAGACTTATCGATTATTTCTTTAGCTCTGTTTTCTCTGCTTCTGAATTGCTTTCAGATTTGCTAGCTTTACCCGGCAAATCAAATTTGATGCTGTCACCTTCTTTTACGCTGTGCCTTTCGCAGTATCCGGAACTCAGTTCAAGAACCTCTGATGCCTCAATTTCGCCATCTACAGGATAAAGAGGGCAGTCTTGAGGATTTCTCGATTTACAGGGCGGAACATTATGAGAGATTTTGACAATCTTTCCATCGCGAATAAAACACATATCCAGAGATATGTTGCAATTGAACATCCAGAAACGGACAGGGCGCGGCGGACGGAAGAGGAAAATCATGCCCTGATCTTCAGGAAGTGAAGTCCGAAACATCAATCCACGTTCGATTTGCTCTTTGGTCTGCGCGACTTCGAGCTTGATTTTATTCTTGCCGATTTCAGCAATTGGAACTTTGGCCTGTGCAGAGTTGGAACACAAAAGCACTGTGGCCAAAACAAGAGCAATTTTATTCATTAATGCCACCAGAGTCTGTAGCTGGGACGCCATAACCACCACATTCGATTGTAGTGAGTGCGATTACTCAAAAATTGTACCCTGTCGATCAGGTTACCGCTCTGCCCCATAAGCGAATTGCTGGTGACTACACCAAGAGGATTGACAACAGCAGAAATACCGGTATTCGACGCAAGCACGAGATAACGACCGTTTTCAACAGCTCGACTAACCGCTGCGGCCAACAACTGTTTTGAAAGAACATTATTGTGAAACCAGGAAAGATCAGAAACGTTTACAAGAAGAGATGCTCCATTATTTACTTCTGAAGCTATTAATTCCGGATACACCAGCTCAAAAGAAACGCTCGTTCCTACATTTCCCCAGGCGGACTTCAGCAAAAATGGTGTAGGTGAAAAAAAGAAATTGTTCTTGGAGGAAGGAAGAAGACCTAACAAATTTTCTGGAACTACCTTCGTTAAAGCCGCAAATGGGACTGACTCCACAAATGGTAGCAAGCGCGTTTTCACATAAATACTATTGCTAGTGCCAGTAGCATCAATTAAGCGAATTACGTCAACAAGACTGTTTTTGAGCATCTCAAAAGAGCCTACCAGAGCTTCTTTTCTCTGGAAATGACACACGCCTGCCAAACGCGAAAACAACAGTTTGCCTTCAGGCTCTTGAAGCCTTAAAACAGCCTCAGGGACAATAAACATTGCAACCCCGAGATTTTGTGACAGTTCGGTATATTTATCTAGGCGTTCCTTTTTGCTGAATTGCTCTAGCGCGTCGGGTCTAACCGGGATGTTCCCTTGAAGCACTGCCACCGGAACAGGCGGAGCAAAAATTTTGGCATCTGGTGCAACCTGATAAGGCGGAAATTCTGTAAGTTTACGAAGACGCCATTCTCCCCAAACAAAAACTGCCAAAACAATAGCGACGATAACAAATAAGTCGAGAACAGCACCAGTCTTCGGATATAGCCGGTCTACACGTCCGGGAATCAATTTGATAAATTGGGGTAGCAGCTCCATCACCAGGACTGCCAAAGCACAGTTTACGCTCAGCATTATAAACTCGAGCAGCTGACATCCACCCAGACTGCACATCTGCATCAGAGGTAATACAGCAGTTTGAGAATAGGCAAGCTGATTGACTGGCACGCCGAGGAAGGGTTCTGAAGGGGCAACTGTCCATTGCAGGAAAATATATACAAGCGGTATTGACAAAATAAATGGAAAGAAGGGCTTTTTGAAATGAGGTAAGAGCCCAGAGCGCAAGGGAAGAGCAAATGCCATGAAAGCAAGAAAGCCGAATAGGCTTGCCTGGTGAACGGATTCCACGAACCAGACCAGCCACACGGCCAAAACTGCAAACACATCGTGTATTTGAAATACGGTTAGCGGATATAGATCAAGAATCCACCTGTGACAAACAAGATGATAAGAAAAGCCGAACGACAGTCCCACCAGTACTGCGTCAAGGACACTGTTGCATCCGAATATAAGTATGAACAATGGTGCCAGGCCGACCCAGCCTAGCCACCAGACATCAAAACCAGGACTGTTCAAGCCAAGCACAGCGCCGAAGACTAGAGCGACGGGAAGCTTCTCCAGTATGGCCATAGAATTGAGCCACGGAATGCGGTTGCTGTCATTACGGGTTCGTCCCCGTTCTTCGCCTAATGCCTGCATGATCTCATCCTGCGCTCCGTCAGCGCCAGAACAAGAGTCTAACACCTTTTCCAATTGTTATGTTGGAAACAGTGTACGAAAATGGCAGTATGTGCTAAGTGATTTCTTACTTCATAACGTCACAAAGCCATTCGGAGTTGGCGCTCTATTTAACGAGGAGAGGTCCATGTTTAAGACGTGGAGATTATTTTGTGCCGGCCAATATTGCGCGGTCTTTGCACTGCTCGCTCAGCCGGTCTTTGCTTTACCATCATCATTACTAAGCACCGGCAGCGATCAAATGAACCGTGGCAACTATAAAGTTGCGGTCAATATTTTTTCGGCTGCTGTCAAGAACGACCCTTACGACGTCGCCGCCCGAAGAGGGCTGGCCACGGCACTTCTCAACGACGATAGGGAAAGGGAAGCGATTCAGCAAATCATGGCGGTTCAACAAATTCAGCCGGGCAGAACAGTTGACCTCTGCATCATGGCTGATGCGTACAACAAGCTCGGAAAAACTGATTACGCAGTGCAGCTTTACAGACAAGCCATGGGAACCGATTCTAGCTGTGCCGATGCCAGAATTGGATTGGCCAGGACACTTTTGTCGAAAGGCGACTTGAATTCTGCAAAAGCTATCTGCATCGATTCCATCAGAAACACAAGAGATATCACGGCGCAAAGCCAATTTCAACAGATACTCAATCTAATAAAGTCTCGCCAGTACGTTCAGCGTGTCGCTAGCAACAGCTAAGCTTGACCTGCAAAACAAAACTAGTTTGACATTTTTGACTACCCACAATTTTGTGAGATTCCCTTGGAGCCTCTATGAGAACCACTTGTAAATGCAACCGCCATGGTGGTCCGCGAAAGAAATCCGGCTCGTTTATAGCCGAACTACCATTCG
>JBIKOL010000015.1:0-86284 GCA_044358055.1 Obscuribacteraceae bacterium (SeqCode) | reverse complement strand
TCAGTTGAGCAAGAAGCTGAACAATAAATATTGCCGCGGTCACAGTTCCGGCACAACACTACCTGCACTGCGCACCGTATGCAATTGAAGATTCTAAAACTGTCGTTCAGAGTTTACAGCGGAAGAGCTAGACGTATTGCCTTGATCTGTGTCACACTGAAAATGCTTTCAGAGTTACGAAGCAATTGGAGGTTCAAGTTCCAGCTTGAACCTCTTTCTCTTTTTGCTTCATTCAGATTGCCAGAATAATTTTAGGTACATCGCATAAATAGCGGATGAGCTTCATATATATTGAATTGCGCAGCTCTTAATGCTCGCCATATTTGCGCGCTTTTAGATCGCCAGTGACATTCTAAATCTTCAGGATAAATTTCGTTGCCTTCCGGAATTATTCAATATTCTCTTCTTCATATTCTTCTTCGGCCCGAAACATGGCTGGATGAAAATCTAAATTTTGAAATCGCAAGTCGGTATTAGTAATCACAAAAATAAGGTGCAGCGGATTTGGTAGCTCGGGCGGAACTGGGCCAAAGCAGAAGAAAGTAATTTCAAAATTCACTTCAAATTTGTTTAGCAAATGTATTGAAACCCTGGAGTCGACACTTTCAGGATTTAGTACATACGCTCGTTGAAATACCCCTCCCGCGATCTCGATACCGAGCTGAAGATCATGTTCAAGATAGTTTTGTAGGAGATAGGCAGAAAGCTCCTCGTTGCAAATCGATTTAATCCGTGGCAATACATAGGTATTAGCATAATTTCTAAGTGCTTCAGAGGTTTGCAAGGAATAATTGCTGCCTAAACTGAAACCGCTCCCCATGGTATACATACAATAGAAATGAACCCTCGGGGGAGCTCCCGAAGGTAAAGAGGGAAGTCCTCCTTCAACTAGTTTGATAAACTGTTTTCTAGCATAGTCGATGTATTCATTGTTGGTGCATTTTGTTTGAATTTGGTAATTGTCGAACTCTCCGGACGCTTTTATCCAAAAATCAAAACGAATCGCGGCTTCGAAAGGGTCTGCAACCATAGATGGGTTTATATCACGAGGCCGATAAAAACGATCACTTATAGACTCAACATACTCGTTGAGTCTATAGAAAAATGTTTCTTTGGCAAATTTTTCGTATTCTGATGTTTGCATGATTTCTATCGTCTAAAGGGTTCTTTGTTTTTGTCAATGATTGTAAGAATACGCTTTAGCATAGCGTTCTCTTCCTCTAGGGCTTTCATTTTCTTCACGTCGCTCACTTGCATGCCACCATACTTGGCACGCCACTTGTAGAAGGTTTGATCTGAGATCCCATGCTTCCTGCAGATGTCGGTCGGCATTGCTTGCGCCGGCCTCCGACTCCTTCAAAATCGCAACGATCTGTTCTTTTTTAAAACGACTCTTTCTCATGCTGACCATGCCTTTCTAGACCTAAAAGTCTAAGTTGCGGGTTGTCAGCTGTCAACTTTCAATTGGACCTAACTTTGGGGGCACCTCAGTTTCATTAACCAAACTAACTGCTGTTCCCCAGAGAACTTCTTTCGCAGATAGTTATAGATTCAAATTGTTCTGTTCAAAATATGCATCGATTTGAATTTGATAATCACTAAGCATTTTTTGAATCTCCTCATTATCGACCCCAAAAGTTTCCAAAACACGCGCATCCATCGATTGATATTCTTTTAGCATCTGATCGTCCCACCACCACCCAGTAACTCCCATTATTTTTTGCACTGCTGGCGCAATATCTTGGTAAGAATAGACCTTTCCAGTATCGAACGAGTATCTTTCATGAGCGAAGATCTTTTCCTTTAATTTCAATCGACTCCATCCTTGGACAAATTTTAAAGGAAGTGCAGGTTCAACAATTAGAGTTGGATCTAAAAACCTGAGTGCAGCTCGTACCTGTCGGGCTCTTTCCCACAATTTAGATTTTTCCAACGAGCAAAGATAAAGAAGTAAGTGCGGCACATCGTCTTTGCTTATATCTCTATCCAAGACGATTCCAGGATAATTGACATCGTTAAGCCATGTTTTTTCAAAATAAATTGCAGCTTGCTCGTGACGACCAGTTTTCGCGAGTGAAAGTGGTAACTCAAGTGGTACATCCGACAAATCGGGCTCCTGAATTTTTAAAAATACGTTGGCTGACTCATTGTATTGAGCGCTAAGGAAATAGGCATGCCCCATTAATTTCCAGGCGGCGCCTGCCAGGTTGTGAGAAGCAGACCTAGGGGTGCTTGAATCTCCCAGCTCTGTTACTCGTGACAATTTACGGACGATTTCATCTACTTCTAGCGCTATAGTTCCTTCCTCATAAGCCGTAATTAAATGACATTCTCCCAAGCCATGAAGAGCCCGAAGGCACTTTGGCTCTAGGCCGACTATTCGAGTATAGATCTTAGCTGCCTCTGTTTCCTGGCCATCGTCAATGTAATGTGAGGCCAATCCAAGCAAAAGATCGATATCGTCCGGAGCGGTAGGCAGAAGCTCCAGATAGTGCTTCACACTCCGCTCAGTATAAAAAGTGGATTGTTTCCTTCTAGGATGCCAAATATGATCATGCCGCATGATGATCAGTTTCCTTTAAATGGTCCGTGTGAAGCTCTCACAATGCTGATGCATGCCGCCGTTTTCTCAACTTTTGATTCCAGCTTCTTCTCGGATCTACCATTGAGAATTCGAATGCCTTTCATATTTCTGTTATCGGCGATAAAATCGGCCATGGAAAACTCCTCAAAAATTAGGTTCAGCGCAAGATTTCTTTTGTTCGGCCAGTTGGGATCGCCAAATTGCATATGCGCGTATGCACCAAATGCAATAACGGTTCTATTTTCGCCCTCATTCTTGGATAAATTGTTGCAATTTATTTGCATCAACACCTAAAGATTCAAATCGTGTTAGTACTTGTTTCCATATGCTCCTTACGGTATCTATGTCTTTTCCAAGTTCCTTGGCCACTTCGTCAATGGTGCGTTTCTTCGGGCTGAAGGTGAACCGATCTGTTGCCGGTTCATAAAAGGGAGAAGTCTGTGCTGGCTGATGTGAGGGCACAGCGATCAAAACATGACCAAAAAGAAGTTGAGCCACGTTATATTCATCGTAAGGTAAGCCGGAGATAATATGGCCAAGTCGCAGTAAGAATTGCTCTCTTTCCACGAGGTTCTGGTTTTGGATTGCTTCCTGCTCCAATTCGTAGCGTACTTGTTGTTCATTTCCTTTATCGTTCAATTCCTCATAGATTTTCTTGAGAAGCAATTTCGCTTCAGTAAAGGATTCACCTAGCTTGTCCAAAATATTCAGCTCTTCAATTGCTTCGGTTAGCCTCCCATTATAGTAATATGCATTAGCCAATTCCCAAGAAAAGTGACGGGAATGTTCAAACCTCCGAATAGCCAAGAAATGTTTTATCGCCTTATCTGGCATGGCGGCAAAGAGATATGTCCGTCCCAATAATTCGTGGGCAGCATCTCTGGTTTCAACATCGCCCTTGAAGGCCTGCTTTAGGTATTTTTCGATTTCTTGAAATCTTCTGAATTTATGTGCACCCTGTTGATATACCACAACAGGATCTGCGGGCAAATTTTTGTTCAGCCGAGAAATTTCATACATAGCACAAGCAATTTGAAAAGACAGTAGAGGTCGCTCTGCTTCATTCAAAGCGGCGGCCTTTTTTAAAAACAGAATAGCTTGTTCTGTGTCCCCTCCATTGAACAGCAATGCGTAGCCAGCATTCTTTTGCTTTTCGAAATCGGAAGGATTAGCTAATGCATCGTTCTTAAATTTGGCAATACGGTCGGAATTAGCCATGTTGACACTACCTATTTCAATTTGCGAGCGAGTTCTGCCTGAGAGATTCCGTTTGCGATCGTGCCTTCGAGTTGCTGTTTCCAAGAACCCAGTCTATTTGGGCACATCATCATCTTCCTCCATGATAATGAAAATCGACTTGCTAGACTGTCCGTCGGACACGGTTACTTTCTCAGGTAAGAAGTGGCCGCAAAAGGAAATGGGAGGACCATATCCAATTAGGTAAATGCAGCCAGTCAAAGATTTTGAATAATCAACAAGGTCGTTAGAACGAGGGCCATGCCGAAGTAGGTGGTCTGCATCATGTCGAAGCAGCCAGTCGGTATATACAAATGGAAGTTTCGCTGAAATCCATTCGGCATCGTTTATGCGCGAAAGCCAAATACATACGTGCTTTGATTTCTCCTTTTTTGCTAAAGAATCAAAACGAATTATCAATTCAACTTCCTTCAATTCCTTGTTGTTTTGCGGTAAGTCAAGGCTCGACCGAGATATCGCTTGAAGCGCTGAAATAGCCGAATCATCAGGAACCAAATCCGCTCCCATTAGCGAATATCTTTTTATCCTGCCCTCTCCGTCATATACGACCCTTGCTTGGACACAGCACCGACGCCCTTGCGTCGGCTCCCATGTCTGAAGAAGCTGTTTTAGTAATTCTCCTTGGGCCCTCATAACACCGTAGTCGCTAGTGTTCCACTGTAATTTTGCTTGCATAAATCGCAGCGCGCTCATGCCAGAAACCTCATCCGGCGGGACCAGGAATGCAACTAGCAACAGCACAAGAATCAGCGAAAGCAGCAATCCTGAAGCAACGATAGAGTGTTTCGTTTTTGGTTTCTGGTCTGGATACCGAGCGAATACGAACACAATTTGTTCATTAACTACGCCTGCATCTATTAACTTGTGTTTTTTTAAATAGGCATCGAGCGGCGGCATAGCCTCTCGTTGGGGCATCATAATCAGCAAAACGGAAGTTGCGTGCAGCTCATCAAAAGCATCGAAGACTGTTAATTTTGGTCCATCTTCGAGCGCACTATTGATCTGATAACGCTCGAGCAGCTTCGATCCGACTAACGAGCCAGAACTAAGTCCAGCATCTCCTCTTCGGTCAACTGAAGTACTTTCAGTGCATTTTCTAAAAGATGGTTCACGCATTCCTCAGTTGTGCCCATATTATCGGCGGTTTCCTGAATTGATATTCTCTCTATAAATAAATTTTGGATTACCTTTGACTCTTCCAATATCAGATCGTATGTTCTTCCTTTTACCTCCTGTGGTAAGAATTCAAATGGATCCTCGACCTCTTGCACCTGTGCGCCAAGACGGTCGCGATATTGCTTGGCTTCCTCAAACCTACCGATCTTCTCCAAGGCAATTACTAGCTCACGTAGTTCTAGCACTCCCGCATTTTTTTTGCCTGTATTTTTATAGAGTTTGTTCAACCCCTCATCGACTTTACCACAAGCGATAAGAGCGTAGGCATGGATTAGTTCAAAGGCCGAATTTTCTGTTGAACCCTGGCAGGCACGGCGCAAGTAAGGTTCTGCTTCGGATGGCAAGCCTGCTTCCAAGAACGCCTTACCAATTACGAATTGAATTGTGCCCGCATGATTCTCGGAATACGTCCGGATGCTTTCATACAGGTGTGTGATCTCTGGTAGCTGCTGCCGTAACGTTCCGCTTCGAGACGCACCGCTATATAGTGCGCCTGCAAGAAATTGCTTTATTTCATCAGACTCTGGGTCCAAGGACAACATTTCTCTGTAAACTTCAGCAGCCTCTGCTGGCTTACCACACCATTCCAAAGCAGCTCCAAGAGATCCTAGGATTGCAAGGCTATTTGGATCCCTGCTAAGCATTGTGCGCAGTTCTTCGACTTTCGCCTTTCTGCGATTTACTTCCACATAGAATTTCTCATGTTCTTGGCACATAATTTAGTTGCATTCTCTCAATGCGAGCCTGCGTTAAAATAAACAGATACACCTTGCCGCTTTTTTGATGGTTGCTCGCGCCTTAAAAGCACATTTTGCCGGATGAACTAGCTACTATCTGATTCCACAAGCATAGCGATCTTGCAAAGCTCATCAGTTCGTTGTGCTTGACTAAGTAATTCGATTAGCAATTTCCACGACTCGCCGTTTCTCGGATCAGCCTTAATGGCGCGCTTTACATAATCAATGGATATATCGAACTCTCCAAAGTGCGCGTGATCTTTAGCCAGACGAACAAAGGTAATCCAATTAGATGCACCAGTTTCAATGATCTTTTGACGCAAGGCGATGGCTTCCTTAAGCCTTCCCAATTTTTCAAAGGTCGAAGCTAATTGGTCATAACTGCTTCCTATGAGCATTGGGTATAATTCGACCGATTTGCGATAATGATATTCAATCGTGTCTATGTTTTTTCGAAGGCTCTCAGTATCGTCAGTATCATCATTTGAAAGCTTGCGGAGCATTAAAGCAATCTGTTGATGTGCTGCACCGCGGAGATGTGTTGCAATTTCAGTGTCGTCGTCTTCAAATATTCCTAACTCGTTCTTGGCTTGAGCTTTCCATGTAGAATCTGAAGGTTCAAGCTCAATTACCTTTAGAAAACTCTCGATGGCTTGTTCAGGAAAATTTAACCACAATGACATGCCTAGCGCAAAGTGGGCAGCTGGATTATTGGGTTGCTCAGTTACTTTTTCTCGTTTTTCAGCAAAATTGATACTGCAGGTACGAACCCAGTCAATTGGAGGACCAGCGATTCTCTTGTTGCAGTATTCAACACATGATTGGCATATGGCAGCATTTCGTGCCTTAAAAAATATCTGCCCAGCTTTAGGTGGCAATCCACAGAATGTACATTTATCGGTTATTTCCACTTCTGATCCCTTATTTCAAAGAAAATGGACCATGGCTGGCAGTTACTATGCCAAGACAAGCAGCCATTTTTTTGCAATCAAACCGACTCCCGATAGATTTATGTTCTGTCCAGCAATCAGCATAATGCCGCCATTTTCGGCAATAATTGAGGTGGCGGTACCGTCACTGATTATCGATTGGCTGGTCTGAGCAACGATGGTGTCAACATCGGTGATGCCACTGAATACGATATTGCCATTGGCATCAGACATGTATGGATCGCTTTTTACATTGAGATTGTGAAGGTAGAGCGTGCCGGAATTGACACCTATTTGAGCATCAGCAGCGGTCACATCGACTTGCCCGCTAATAGAACTAAGTTCTGCGGTGATAGCAGTGCTTGGTGCTGTCAAATTTATCGCACCTAGCCAATCGCCACCGAGCATGTCGATAGTTCCTGTGAGATTCGTTATGTTGATCGTATTTGCTTGAAAATTTCCGCCAAGGGAATTAATGGCCAGGTTGGCGCCAGCAAGCGCTGAAATATTGATGTTTTGCTGTGCTTGTATGCTGCCCTGGTTCAAGATATTCGTGGCGTTGATGTTCACTGTGCTGCCTTGCATGACAGGCGCGGCACCTATGCAATTTATGGTGCTAGGCAAGACGTTCGCGACGACCGGCGCGGTCATTGAGAGTGTTCCGGAGCTAATGATGCTTCCGGCATTGTAGATACCGTTCTGCGCGACAAGAGAGAGATTCAATCCCCCAAGGGTAACGATAGAAGCCCCGACTGTGTTGAAGATAGAGCCCGCTGAAATAGTTGCCGAATGGACGTTCGGATTGGAACTGAAAATAGTCAATGCAGAATGGTTTACAAAATTACCTGATACAGAAATTGTGGAATTGAGAATCGTGGATATGTCGATCTTCTGACCCTGAGTAAGTGTGGACGCTAGAATGGACTGCGTTGATGACGAGAGCAAGCTCGATGCAGATGTCACCTGGGCATGTCGAGCAGCAGGTACAGTTAATGCAGGGCTATTCGAGCTTGCAGGAGCTGGAGCGTTGTGTGGGGCGCTCTGTGCATAAGCCGCACTGGGAAAAACACTTCCTTGAGATAGCGCGCAAGACATGGCTACAAGCACATGCAGTTTCTTTTGAAACATCATATTTTTCTTACGGCCAGACAGGTTTTTCATGTTTACCCCCCAAGCATCTGCGCAGCAAAATTAGCGCTGGTCGAAACCAGCGCGAGAACCCCCTAGTAATAGAAAAGCTAACGCCTGATAAAGACTTTCCCGTCACTTCTAGTCAAATAACAGGGCGGGTTGTCATTAACTGTCGATTTCGCTTGCCAAAAAAGTAACTCTCTGACTTTCTCCGATTTTTATTAAATTCTTCGGACTTCATTGCACCAAGGGCGGTGCAAATTTAAGATGAAATTATCGTGACCAAAAAGTAATCAGATTGTGATCGGGTGCAGATATTTTGCAGTTTCGTGATACCTGTCATCGTTTTGCGCCGAACCAAAAGAGAAACGTGATTATCACAGCACTTAATACAGTGCCTCTCCTTTGACGCTCCCTCAAACGCCACACTCAAATATTTTTCAGATCCACGCTGTATCTTCGAAGCCCAATGAAGCCAACACAAGGGCAGCAATCATGGATCTCGAACGCACAGAACAAAGCCACCACTCCGACACTCCTAGCGCAAGCCAGAAACTTGCCGAAGAATTCCACAAAAGCGTCAAAACGTTTGACGCTCCAACAACACTGGATGCTCACGTATCCAAATCGGTCGAAGTTCCATCTCTCCGGATATCCGGTCTAGCTCAGACTGACAAAGACCGCCTCAGCACCAGCATTGACGCATCCTTCGAATCCAACAAAGCCGCTCACCTGAATGAGTGGATGAACCAGTTCGAACAAAACGCCAAAGCAAACCAACTCTCGCAGAAACAAATAAACGAAACCTTCAATAATATTGATAGAATTTTGAACTGCAAAACCGGACCGTTAACAGAAGAGCAACGCAAACAGATAGCCTATGAAAGCCTGCACCATTGCGCTGAACCCACAATCATCAGCCAGGGCTCACACAAGACCTGCAACGTAACAGCCGTACAAGATCGGGCATACGTCCTCCACCCGGAAAAAGCATCAAAGCTCATCGCCGACATTGCCACCACCGGCGAATTCCACTCTGAACTCGGACCCAAAGTAAAACTTCAGGCGGAAGACTTCATTCCCGACAAAGAGGCCCGAAAGAGTAAACCAAATGAAGGACTCAGAGACTACGCAACACAATTATTCAATGTGACTGCCGTCAATCTTTACTATCAAGCAGCCAAACCAGAATGGCGCTACAAACAAAGAATCGAAAAAGATCCAGCCACCCATAAAGAACAGGTAATCGAAGGCTTGTTCGATAATACCGGCAAACAGGTTGTGCTGAATGGCCAAGCTGCAGATGGACCCTCTTTGGTTGCCAACGCTATTGCGTATATCAACGACGCGGTCGTAGGTAAACACGAAAAATATGCAGTACTTAGCTTCGGACAAGGCGATTATCGCCACCCGGGTGCAAAAGATCTCAAAGTGCGCTCGGCCGAAATCGGCAACGAAGAAAACTTCAGACACATTCTAAAAGACCTCAAAGACAAACACCAATTGCCAGCCATCGGCGCCGTCGAAGTCGGCGTCTACCCCCTGAACATAGACATGTCCGCACCAATCGTTGGCTATGAAAATGGTGGTCACGTCATCAACTTCACCGACTTTCAGGACGGCAAAGACGCAAAAAGCGCACATGTTTCCATGGACAACGAATGGTCATCTAAGGAAGACCACCTGGATAAGTCAGTCAATCTCCATGACGCATACCTCTGCATTGCCGGAAAAGACGCCGCCAGATTTGATGCTAACTTCGATCTAATGGATGCTGAAGCGAAGCACAAACCCGTACCGCCTGCTGCTCTAACCAGCCGTTTTTCCTACGACGGAGCAGAAGGCTGGAAGCTGGGTTTCAAAGACTCAATCAAGAAAGTAGTGGATCTCGCCGCAAGCGAAAGAGCCCTATCCGGTGAAGAGCGTACAAAATGGTTCTCCGCCTTACGCACCTACCTTGTCGAAGGCTCAAACAGCGACAGAATTGACGCGCTCCAACAAATCCAAAAAGCAAATGCCTGCACTGAACCTGAACTGGGACAACTGACCGCCGATGCAGCCATGTCGATAAGCTACCAGAAGAAAATTGCCACATGCTACAACGATGAGCCCAAAAAGCAGGACTGCGCCAAGCACACTACCAAAATTGCTGAATTTGTTTTATCGTTATCTCCCGAAGCCAAGAAAAACTATTTTGTCAAGATAAGAGAAGGATTCTGAATAGATGGACTTCGATTACAAAGAACCGGTAAAAGTCGCTCAAGTCAGACGCGCTGAAACCGAAGATGACGAAGACGACTACAGAGGCAAGATTTCTAATGTCGGACAGATCGATGTGATGCCGTCCCATATTGACTTTAATTCGGATTCTTTTGATTACTGGAAGGTGACTAAAGAAGGAATCAAACCAGGACAATACTTTTCACTCTGCAAAGCAGACGGTGCGGAACTGGAAATGTACGTGCAAGAACACAAACCCTGCTCGCAGGCTGCATTCAATTCCTTTGTTGCTCTGACAAAACGACCATTCAACCCTGCACGCTCAATGTTCTATTCAACGGAAGAACTCAAATCAGTAAACGAAATACTAAAAGACAAACTCGACCCAAACAAATACGAAACTCGCGTCCGAGCCTTTGAACTAGGCGGACGTCAGGGACTCGACGTCAAATACAACACAAAAACAAAGCCCGAGTATTTTGGCGCCGCCTTCTACATTGTCGCGGACCCAAAAAACAGAATCATCGAGGAAATCGGCTTCAAAAACGGACGCATGGATAAAGTCGAATGGATCAAACGAGCCTCAAACATGATCGCTAGAACTGAATTCAAAAAGCCATGAAAGACGCAGAGATTCTGAGCTGCTCATTCATAAATTGTGCCGCGGAAGCGCATTGAGCTGTCCCTTTGGCTTGCTTCCATGAACGAGATAAATTGTCGTTCTGCCTCCTCAAGGCTGATTCCAAATTGACCGGCAAATGCATCGGCAAAAGATTTCTTGTTGGATACGTCAAGAACAAGTAATCCGAATTTGCGGAAGAAATCGGCTGGTGAACTCCCGGTGTTTGTAAGCAGATGTTCGATAAAAAGCCCGCCGATGTGTTCTCCGATCCAGAGCTTCCCTGTTTGCTTAAACTGAGCTATTGCGCCTGGTTGCCGAAAATTTTCAATAACTTCTTTCGCGTCGGCGGCCGAAATTTGCGCCAGCCTATTTCGCTCGTTGACGAGGTCTCTGGATTTGCCGAAAGCAGAAACGGCATAGCGCGCACCAACCGAGCAGGCTATTCCTTCAAAAATATAAACTGGTATGGCTGGTTCCCGGGCTCCCAGCCTGGTCATAAGGATGTGCTCCAACTCGTGGGCTGTTACTGAATAGGCTAGATCAGCACGCTCGTTGTACAGATTGGCGTGGGAGGCAAACATATCTGAACCAACGGCTCTTCCTCCCATGTTGCTGTGCATGAAACGGCTTATCGTATCTTCAGTCGCCAACCCTACTATTACTTTGCGATCAAGTGCTGTAAGTCTGCCCCAATTCTGCAGGTTTCGATCGAATTCGTAAGCTTGCTCTATTTGTCGTGCGGTCGCGCCAAAATCCATTTCAGCATCAGAGCGCAGCTCAATCAAGCCGCTGGTGGATCTGCTCGGCATGGACATGATCATCTCGGGTATTCTGTCCAGCTCGTCAGCATTGGCTGTGCTTGCCAGGAAAAGGCAAATGAGTATGCTTGGAAGTTTGAAATTGCGGCGCAAGATAGTCACAAATTGTAGGTAGCCAGGTCAACCAGTATCATTTCTGCATTTTCCAGCCTCACTTTCAAGCAGCTGCTCCGCGGGGCTAGGCTCGACTCTCAGGAAAATTTCAGAAATGACCTATAAGATGCCAAAATGATTGAGCACAAAGGAGGTATGTACCTGTGGAGCAGCCTTTACTAAATAATCCGCCAATTACCCGGGACACCCCCCGCTCACTAAGCGCGCCTCTAGACGAGAAATATGGCGATTTCGATGAGACCTGTCCCAGCGAAATGGCTGATAAAATAGCCGCTAGATGCCTTGGAATCACACACGCGACGTTTGATAGCGATGGAATAACGTTCGGTCCGGCTGAAGACTAGAGACTAAATAATGGCTCAAAATAATGTTCAAATGGGTTTTCGAAGTACAGTCCGAGTGTTAGGCTCTTGGGGAACAATGCTCTCGAGGAGAAAAATATGAGCCTGTACCTTAGACTAAGCCGCTCGATAACGTTAATTGCTTTGTCATGGCTTTTCCTTTGCACAAGCATACAAGCGTCTGAGCCAGAAATCGAATTCCCGGGGCGGGGAAACCAATCTGACTGGGAAAGCGCTTGGAAGATTGCTCATAAAGGTGTGGATTGCTTCCACCATGGAAATTTTGACCAAGCTCAGACATGGTTCAAAAAAGCAATTTCCATCTATCCCTATGATGCTTGGTTCTATTATGACTATGCGAAATGCGTAAAGAAGTCAAAAAAGGACTTTGCAGAATCTATAGTGTTTTATAAAAAGGCGATTGAGCTTAATCCAAGATTCTCGGATGCTTATGACAATATGGCAGACTCGTATGTTAAATTGCAGCGATACGACGAGGCTGAAAAAGTGTCAATAAAGGCGCTTTCAATTAACAAATCTGCCTGCTCAATGCTTAATTTGGCTGAAATAAAAATGGCTCAAAAAAAATATGACGACGCAAGAAAATGGCTCCAAAGCGCTAAAGGCTGCCCTGATGCACAGGAGTTTGAAGCTGATCTGAAAGCTGATTTTGAGAAACTGCACACATTATCAGGACTGCAAGCCGGAGATTAATATGGTAGAGCATGGCATCGGAGAACAAAAGATTAAAACTCCAAACGCTCAGCCGCATCCAGGAGTTTCGGACAAAGTTATTCCTGCCTCTGGCGAGACTAGCATTCCGACAGACGCAACAAAAAAATTCCATGAGGACATCCAGCCTCCAATACCTCTAAAAACGCAAGACACGAATGCATCTCCTACCGAAGGTAAAGACCAAACGCCAAAAATATCGCCTGCAGATGCGTCCAAATCCCCGGCAACCACTCCCCAGTATCAATCATTCCTTCAGAACGAAGCCACAAAGGCGACACCAAAACCCATATCTCTAAATACAGCTGACGGCAAACAAATTCAAGCTACCGAGCGACAGCTACCAGCCAACCCAGAGATGCGCGGCTACGAAGCCAAAATCGACGGCAAAACAGCTTACTATGTCCCATCCAAAGACGACCCCAGCGTGATGTATGCACGCAACTCGAAGGGAGAACTCATACGAGGACAGGAACCAATCAAAGCCGAGCCTAAAGTCGGCGAACACTGGTTTAACGACAATCGCGTTCCTGTGCAAATAGAACAACCCCGCAAGAAAGAAACAACTGCCGATACACCCGGTGTCCTTGTGCCACAACAAGACACCCTTGCAAAACAAACTTCACAATCAGATGCATCAAAGAATCAAAATTATGATTCTGCTTTCAAATCGGCAAACACAGCTCCAGCAGTCCTTGCACGAGGAAGCGTCGAGTTCACTGAATCTGCAAAAACACTTTCACAAAACAAAAACGCATCAGACTCCCAACTTAGCACAAAGCCTGACGCCGTCAATTCGCAGCACGAATTCACTATCCAGACGAAGGACCTGACGCAGCAAAAAAGCCAAACCCAAGCTTCATTTAAGAATGTTGACAACTCTGGCCCCGCAAACTCAAACAGAGCAATCGAAACCTCCGAGCATCACCCGGCACCAAATGACTCACGCTCATTATCACAAAAAGCACTGACCAGAGCCGACGTACAGGACATGATCTCGCGCCCCGTTTCAAACACATTTGCTGAAGGCGTTAAACAGCTAAGCACCACAACGGGAAAAATCGTCGACGCAATCAAAGCAGGCTTACCACCAGAAGCAGCCCAGACTGCGATCGCTTTTGCCGGCGGCATCAACAAATCGATATCGGATAATGTCGCAGCTGGTATCCAGAGTACAAAGCAAATACTTGGTGCAGGAAACAACTTGACCGAGACCATCAAGTCTAATCTCGCAAATACAGATCTGGTCAAAGGACTGGACGCGATCAAGGACGGCGGCACAAAATCAATCCGCACGTTTCTCGATACTACCGCTCAACTAACTCAAGGCACAAAAGAAATCATCGGCAAAACAGACATTGCCTCTGCAATCAAAAATACACTTACTCCAAATGACACCATGAAGGGCTTTGTAAGCGCACTTGCCACGATTGCAGAAAACGTAAAGAACAATATTGTCGGTTCCGCTGCCGGCGGAAAATATATATGGATTGCCCTGGCGGGCATTGCAGATATCACCAAGCCCGCAAAGCCAAGCACCAGCGAAAAGAACCAAATTGATTCAGATCAAAGCAAAAGAGCACCCCGCGAAATTGGCAATCAATCTACAGGAAACAAGCCCCATCTTCCGGAGAAAAACACAGACAATAGAGTCACGCCTTCTCTGCGCGGCGATGAAACGAAGGACACAAAAATTGCGGACAAAATTTCGGATGCTGGCAAAATAAGACCAACAGACAAACCCGCCGCAGACAAGACCACACCCCTTGTCGCAAAGCCAGCCACCACCATCATCCCTACCGACAAAACTAACCCGCTCTCAACTGAAAAACACATCAACCCGACAACGAATATATCGAAGAACCGAGCTGATTCCGACAAAACAAGCCCCCTCATCGGACGCCCCAACCAAGAGCCCGCTGATAGGACCATCCACACCGACCCGCAAATCGGCACCAGACGCAACCTCATCGGACAAAAGCCCGACAGCTCCTTTGACCATCAGCAACAAACAAGCACACACTGGGACAAGTCCCTGTATATCTCCCGCTTTCCTCAGCAGATGATTACAAGACTGAAAGAACACGGCTACTTCGAAGCGATAAACAGAAATCTGCAGATAGACAACAAACAAACAGAAATCAGAAACCCTGCACTGCACAACCAACAAATCGAACAAGAAAAGAAAAAGCCGAGCAGCGCAGACAAACTTATACCTGCACAAGAAAATCCCCAGCCGAATCTTGACGAAGACAAATCACCGAAGAAGGATGAACTGGATCAACTAGCGCTGAATCTGGATAACACCTTCATCGAAATCTCCCCTATCGCTGAGGACAAAAAGAAAACAGCGGAAATAGCTCTGCCAAAGCAATACGAGGCACAAAGCCGCTACAAACTGCGTACAAACAGCCGCACCCGCCGCCAATACTACGTCAACAAAGGCGACACCCTGGAGTCAATTGCGGAATATTTCTACGCCGACAAATCAGTTGCCGCAGCTATCTTCTACCTTAATCGCAAGAACATTCCTGTGCTCGTTTACAAAGGCAGCGACTATGCCTACCTTCAGGCAAGCACCATACTTGCACTTCCCAATGACAGCCAGATAAACAAATTTCGCGAATTGAGTGCAGCTCAATCTAAGGCTATCGAATTCGGCTCAATTCCATTCTCTGATCATCAAGAAGAACTCATGTTCTGGGAACTGCGCAACTTCCTGCTCGCCGATGCACCGTTGCCAAACGGCACTATGGCTGCGGTCTCAAAGGTTGAACTGATCGATGCAAAAACAAGAATCGTCCAAATCGATTCCAACACCGACGACGGACGCGTTTTTGTAAGCCTGCAGACAATGACTGCACAGCGAGAACAAATCGTCTACCAGTACCAGATCCGTCCAACAGATTTTGACATTTATGCCTACGAACGAACAGGCAAACGGATCAAGAAAAAAACCGGAAGCCTCTCCTTGGACCAATCCTGCCAGATGGCGTGGAATCATATCCATAGCGATCTCCAGAATTTACTTCGCGACTGGTAGTCCCAAATTTTTCACATTTCTATAAACGGTTATTTTAAAACAGGACTAGGATGCTTGCTTGGTGAACATACTCGAATTGGCCGGAGCTTCCCAATTGTCCGTCAAGATGATTCCTTTGGGATCACTCAGTGAAGCCGCGAAATATTCATTTCCCATTGTTCTGCCTTTATCAATGAGCTGATAATTGATACCGTTGGGCTTTAGCAGGTCTGAAACATCCTTTGCCTCAAGTTGCGCAAGGCTCATGTCGAGGTTGCCGGTCTTCCTGGAATAATGCTTGGTGAGCTCAAGATCGAGTTGATGAAGTTGCGGCCCGAAACCATTGAAACTATTTCCATGATCTTGAAAATACTTGACGATTTGATCTGCCGTTTGTTTGGCTGAGTCCGCTACCGGATCAGTCTTTTTAAGATTGTATTCGGGAAAGGCTCCCCATCTGTTTTCGTCAATTAGGTTTCCATCTCTTCCGCTCAGCCGTAAATCTGTACCTTCAAATATTGGCGACATTTCCAAATGCAAGCCACTTTTATCATCTTCAAAAGTTTTGTTTGCCGCTGAAATAATGCCTCTATTTACAGCCTCGCCGTTGTGCCAATCTTTCAATATATCATCAGCATGAAATCCGTTGGGAGACTTATCATCCAAACACAGGGTCTCTTCAATCTGTTTTGCCATTTTATAACCGGCACTTTGCGGTTCAATCTCATTCATTTGAAAACTCCTTGTCACTGTTGTTTCGTTGCTTGGTGTGACTACATCTTCAAACAATGCATCTGAATAATTCCGTACTGAGCTGTAAATTTTGCGTGACTTGACTCAATTGTCTTCGTATAATTACGGCAGCAATTACAAGTAAATATCATTCGACAGAATCATTTGGCATGCACCACGAGGTGCTCATTCGTAAATCGTGCCGCGGAAGCGCATTGCGCTGTCCCTTTGACTTGCTTCCATGAACGCGATAAATTGTCGTTCTGCCTCCTCAAGGCTGATTCCAAATTGACCTGCAAATGCATCGGCAAAAGATTTCTTGTTGGATACTTCAAGAACAAGTGCTCCGAATTTGCGGAAGAAATCTGCTGATGAACTTCCGGTATTTGTAATCAGATATTCAATAAAAAGTCCGCCGATGTGTTCTCCCATCCAGAGCTTCCCAGTTTGCTTAAACTGAGCTATTGCGCCTGGTTGCCGAAAATTTTCAATAACTTCTTTCGCGTCGGCTGCTGAAATTTGCGCCAGTTTATTTCGCTCGTTGACGAAGTTTTTGGATTTGCCGAAAGCAGAAACGGCATAGCGCGCACCAACCGAGCATGCTATCCCTTCAAATATATAAACTGGTATGGCTGGTTCACGGGCTCCCAGCCTGGTCATAAGGATGTGCTCCAACTCGTGGGCTGTAACTGAATAGGCTAGATCAGGACGCTCGTTGTACAGATTGGCGTGGGAGGCAAACATATCTGAACCAACGGCTCTTCCTCCCATGGTGCTGTGCATGAAACTGCTTATTGTATCTTCAGTCGCGAGCCCCACTATTACTTTGCGATCAAGTGCTGTAAGTCTGCCCCAATTCTGTAGGTTTCGATCGAATTCGTAAGCTTGCTCTATTTGTCGTGCAGTCGCGCCAAAATCCATTTCAGCATCAGAGCGCAGCTCAATCAAGCCGCTGGTAGATCTGCTCGGCATGGACATGATCATTTCGGGTATTCTGTCCAGCTCGTCAGCATTGGCTGTGCTTGCCAGGAAAAGACAAATGAGCATGCTTGGAAATTTGAAATGGCGGTGCAAGATAGTCACAGACCATAGCCAGGTCAACCAGTGCTCAGTTTATCAGATTTGAACATGACTCAGACTCGAAGGTATTTTTTCATCGGTGCTTTAAAGCAATTTTTCTGGATGTGGATTTGGTGCTTGCCTCAAATCCTGGCACTTGCACAGGTGTTGCAGCGGGAATTTTTCCATTTAACCAGGATTGAATTGAGCGTTCAGTTGAACAAAGGGAGGTCAACGAATGGAAGGGTGCGACTCTCTTCCAGAAAATCTAATGTCTTCTCGGATAAAAGATAAAACGACGACATCAGACTGTCTTTGTTTAGTATTCTGCAAAAGCGCTTTGATTCGCTAAGCTCGTTAAAGAGGTCTACTATATCGTCAACAGAGCAGACTTCTGCAAAGTTTGAATCACCTTCGCTAGTTAGTTCCAGGCTAAAGTACCTCGTAGCATCGTCAACATTCTGGATCTCAAAATTGTCAATTTTTACTTTAGTATATTCACTGAGAACTTTGTTGAATTTGTCTCCCTTTTGGCTCTGCCTTCTGGGATTTTTGATCACAATTAATAGCGGTGCCGGCTTAAGGTCTCGTGTCATAAGTTGATGAAATTTGTTGATCTTGCGAAGGGCGAGCTGAAGTGAACGGATATATCTCAATACTCTGTAATTTTGACCAATTTATTTTTGTCATTAATTCAATGGCGAAATTCCCTACGGCCTCTACGATTCGCTCTATTGGAAATGATGCAGCACTGGAGCAAAAGTCGCACGCATGAACAAGCCGTTGATAAAAAACTCGATATGTTGATCGGTGTTTGCTTGTGAAGCGGCTGAGTCGATATTATTTCTGCTCTAGGTTTCTTCCCTCGGCAGTAATGCGCGTTCCACACTTGCTACAAGCAAGTTCGGTTTCTCTTTTCCGAGTCTCAATGCGTTCTGCGCACGTTGGACAATTTAGGGCAATTCGTCGACGCCCGACAAGCATTACGAAAAAAAGTACCAGTAGTATGATAGGCAGAAGGAACGCATTGAACATACCCCATATGAAGTCCATTGTTTTGCTCTCCTCAACTATGATATGACAGTTTAACTTTACTCGGGACTTGCCGACTTGCTGGCGTGCAAGGAAAATCATAGTATGGTATCGAACCTCGTTGAGCAAGTGATGAATCTCTTTGCCCTATTTCGTAATAAATTCTTCTTGCTCGCCCTGGCTGTCACTATAGCAGCAGTTATTGGTGGGGAGTTTCTTGAGTCGCATTATGGACCGTCTCCATTAATCGGGTTCATCAGAATGTTCGGGATTCCATTAATTATAATCGCTGTTGCGTCCACGGTGTTTCGCGAACGACTCGCGGCGAATCGCGCTGCCCTGGCTCGCCAATACGAGAAGTCGCTCCAAATATGTGGACGCCTCATAAGTAAGCGTCCGCAAGATGCAATAGCATACTCAATAATGGCATACTGCTACTTCAACATGAATCAGTTGGAAAAATCAATTGAGTGCTCGGATAAGGCGCTTACATTAGCCTCGACGAATGCTTTGGCATACGCTAATCGTGCATTCGCCCTTATTCGTTTGAATAGACCTGAAGAAGCGTTGGCGAATTGTGAAAAGGCCCTTGAGCTGAATAAGGGAGCAATTAATGAGAAATGGCAAAGAGCGGTGATTCTTTGCGCTAGAGCTGAGTCGTTGGCAAGGCTCAAAGACTTCCCCGGCGCAATGTCAGACTCGAATGAGGCAGTTGTTCTGGCTAGCGGTATCATCACGGGAGATCTTCATGCGGCGGCCCTGGTGTCTAGGGCGCGCATTTCTTTGATGATGGGCAATTTGAATTCGGCATCTGCTGACGTAGACGGGGCTTTGAAAAGAGGAAGGCGGAATCGAGATTGGATCCTGTCTGCCGCTGGACTTGTCGCACTGAAAAGGAAGGATTACGAATCGGCACTGAAGTACTCGTCTCAAGCTATTGCTATTAACAAGTGGCTTGCCGAGGCTTATTGGATACGACACAAAGTCTATGAAGAGAAAGGTGAAACTGCAAAATCTGAATCTGAAGAGAAAATTGCCAAGGAATTTGATTATCTCCCGTATTTCTAACAATGAAGTAAGAGGCGCTAAAATTACAAGACTGATTTGCAGTACGTTTCCTTAATTCAAACATTGATGCTCCTAATGGCTAAATCAGAGCTCATTTCAGGTAAATTTCAGAAACACGCTTTAAATTAAAACCTAATCAATCCGGATTATCCAAAATGGCAGAACAGAAACCAGACCACGACCGAGCCCAGGATGATGCAAAGCGCCTTGAGAAAAGCGGCGAAGCGCATACGGAAAAGGCGCGTGGCGAGTCGGATAAATCACTTTCACAGCTTGGACAACAGATCAAGGAGCATCGGAAGAAGCAGCATGAAACAGGTAAGAGCGGAGCTACCGATCCATTCGGGCTGAATTCAGCAAAGGATCTTTTGGGCGATCATGCCAAGGCTCCTATGGTTCAAAGTAAAGACATCCACAAAAACCTGGCTGGCATTGAAGCTGCTAGAACTACAGATCAGGAAGGACAGAAAAGCGAGGCGCAAGCTAAATACGAAACTGCCACTCAAACAATATTGGAATCAGCACGACAACGTTTTGGCAAAGAAAAAATAGACGCTATGCACATTGCCAAAGATGATATGAGCACGGCTGTATCAGCACTTCTGCTTGGCCCTGACGTTTGCAGGCAAATGGGGCCGGACGAGGCGAGTAAATTCGGCAAACGCGTCATTGTCTTCGGAGTCGCGCCAATGTTCGGCATGAACGACGAAGCACAAAAACATTTCAGCAAAGAGAACTTGGGGAATACGGCGCACGAGGCCGTCAACAACTTCCTTAGCGGCACCGCTATTGGTGCTCTACTAGAACGAGCCCATCCACTGATTGCAGGTGGCGCTATGGTAGGCGGCGGAGCCTTGTTCGTAAATGATCAAGTCAATAATCCGCAGCATAAAGCCCGGAACGAAGAGCTATCACATATCGCCTCCAAGGTGGATCGCGCCAGCAACGACGAGCTTGTGCAAATGGCAGATCGCAGCAGAAAGTTGATTGGACCCGAAGTCTACAATGGCGCATTTACCATTGCCACTGCTGGTGCTGGCATCCCCGAAGGCAAGGCGCTGCACGCTGCTGCTCGTGAAGATGCTGCTAAAGCAGTCGGAAAGATTGAAACCAAAGATTTGATCAATACAATAAAGAATATGCCTACTGATGCATGGGACGCTATCTCAGCAATGGTAAAAGGTGTTCCACGAGAGCAAGTTGCTGCAGAACGAATTCTCTCGGGGGCTAGAGCCGCAGAAGAGCATACGACAAAAGACTTGTGCCAGCTTGCTGAAAAATCGGGTGGTGAAATGATCGGGCTTAACTATCGTTTGAAAAGCCAGGACTCACTGCAACGAAAACTCAGGGATGGCGAGCACCCATCCAATATTAATGATGCGCTGCGCTATACGATGTCCTTCCCACCTGGCAAGCTCGCTGCCGGAGCAACCCATACGATCGCCGAGATGGAAAAGATGGGCTATACAAAAGAAGTGGTGAAAAATACATTTGAACCCGATAGCGTGTACATGGGAATAAACTGTACTTTCTCGAAAGGTGGGCAAAGATTCGAGTTGCAGTTTCATACCCCTGAAAGTTTTCATGTCAAAGATGTACAAAATCACAAGCTTTACGAAGTCTATCGAGAGCTGTTTACAAAAAATGCTGGAGGTGAGACCGCATTAAAACCAACTGCCGAAACAGAAGCCGTTGCTAATAAGTATTCGAAGTATCTGCAAGACAACTATCCACAATTAGCGGAAATGGGACGGCAAGTGCAACAGGGTGGCAACGCCAGGGGCTTCGGCGAAGCAATTCTGGAACAGATGAAACTCAACTCGTCGAAAATAGAAATGCCCAATAATATTCAAGAAGTGAAACGGTTTCGTCGCAAAGCATAGGTGAGCTGAATGACTAACGAACAGGTAAAAAACAAAGAAGCATGGCGCTATTTCGGAAGAGACCCTGGCACCGGGCAATATTGCGAGATTTATCGTTGCCCCGCTAACGGAAAGAGCATAATGCAACAAGATTTGGAGGACGTACATTTACTTTTAAAAGATGGCAGCTGGCGCTCCAATATGAAGAATGAGCTTGTGGATGCGTCCGTCAAGGGATGGTTCCAGGAAAGTGCAGATGAAATATCAGAAGAAGAAGCAATGAATTTTTTCCAAGAATGGCAGGCTGGTAAATGGCCTGGCAGAAGTTAACGAAGGAGAACCGTCGTGAACGAACTGAAGTCGCTAAATCAAAATGTTGAACTTGTTTCGCAACCTGATAATTCAGCTGGACATTTAAATGAAGCTTTGAAAGAAGTATTTGATTTCAGCAAACCCAACCAGGTGAGGGACAGGGTTCTGCACACCGCAGGCGCTGTGGCAGCAATTGCTGCATTTGGTGCTCTGGGTACTCGTCTTGCCGGCCGCGCTATCGGCAAGTGCGACGCAGCGGAATTGAACGAACTGCGCGCAGGAAGCTCTCAATGGAACGCGGGTAATTTTGATTATGCAAAAATAGCTGTTGCACCAGAATCAAAGGCACGCAATTCTATGTGGACTGATTTGAGCTCCGCTGCTCGCTCTTCAAAGTTAGAAGTGGATCCGAACTATCGGTATTTTCAGCAATCGCGCGGAGGCATTCAGGAAATTTATCGCTGGCCGGATAATGGCAAGTCGCTATTTAAGCAAGAAATTGACGATGTGCAAAAGTTCTCTCCGAATGGCAATTGGCTAAATAGCCAACGGCAAAATCTGATCGATGAGAAGGTTAAAGGATGGTTTCACGAACGTGACGATGAAATTAGCCCGCAGCAAGCCCTGGAATTGATGGCAAGGCGGGTTAGATTCTGACGGCTTTGCTTCGATTGGGTAGGCTACTCGGGCGCCCTACCGACCCGATGGTTCCGGCTGCGCCTGTAACCAAAATGGGCTCTTGACCTGACATTGTTTCTCCTTCTCGCAAGCTGCCTTCACGGCAAATTACGATTACTGGTGAGTTGATTGCTTTGTGTTCTGTTTAGGGACCACCAATTTCGAGTTCATAACCATCACCGTTTTCCCTTCCTGGTTCTTCGTGGTACTACGCATGGTTACTGTCCCACGATCTGGTTTTGATTCGGAAGGCTTGATCTCTGATCTCCACAGACTAGTTCGAAATAATTGATGGGTTTGATATCCTTCCACGTATTCTTCACAACTCATTCCTGCGTTGTTTACAGTTGCTACCATATTCTTAAACGATGTCCATAGTGAGCAATTGCAACCGTTATTTAAAATTTTGGTGACGACCTGATGTCCATATTTGCGCTTAGAAACTTGAATTGGCTTTGCATCCTCACGCTAATAGAAATCAATGCCGTTTATGCAAGCGAGCCTATTAAAAGGCAGCAAGAAGAAGGTTCATTCTATCCGATGGTCCAAACTCATGTGCTTGATTTTCGTCCATTGGGATTGCCGGTAAAGCACGGATATGCATTTTTTATTGGATCTAAATCATTTAACGGAAAAGAGCGTGTGACCGTGCGTACTCCGGAAGGTTTCGCTCTGCCAGATTTAAATACAGAGCTGCGGGTTCTTTCAAACTTCCAAAGCCACGGTATGTGGGGACAAAATGATGAAGAAAGAAGCTTGAGTGCCTGCAACGGTGCCTTAAAAAAGGGCACCTATACATTCGATATTGAATCCGCCGGCGCCAAGAAAATTAGCACGCAGTTGGAGTTTACTCCTAAATACATTGAACCGGTGTCTGGTATCGTCATTAAAGATACGGAGAGCTTCGCCAAAGTAAATTGGAATAGAGTCAAAAATGCCAATTGCTATCTTGTTTGCGTCTTAGCCGAAACCTATAAGGATTTACTCAAGGACTTGATTCCTGTATCAACGGCTTTACACGGCAACAACTATATTGAAATTGAAAAGCGCAGCCTTAAACCAGGCCGCTACCGTGTTGCTGTACGAGCCAATCATCTTTGGGATTCCGGCACAGCGTTTTGGGCAATTGACGCTGAATCGTGGGCAATCAGCTTGCGTAAATTTGATGTATTGACAGAGATCAACAACGTCGATAGTGAATAGGGAGAACGAGGGTCGGCTGCACTGAGCAAACCTTGTGCTCTGGCAATGTAATCTGCCAGTTCTGGGGAATCATTCACAGATATTTTGAGCACGTCATTGCCACGACTGTCTCCATAAAGTGCGGGATTGCTTGCAAAAAAGTCTGCGACAAATATGTGACTCATAAGGTCACCGTCACCTGGAACGCGATTCTTGTCTTCAAAGCCATTGGCCAGGTGAGCCGCCGCAATTGTGTCGGCAAGCCCTCCTGGATTCGCTTTCTCTCCCTTCAGTATCTTACTGGTGGCATCATCGGCAATGGCAACAGCATCGGAGTCATTCCAGGTGCCTTTGAGAGTAGTCGGGCTAATTTGTCCTGCCATCTCATATAATTCATGCACCAGGGACTGATCCATCATGCCACTGTCGGTATAAACTTGTCCTGCAGAGCCAGTGTTCTCACCTTCTGGACGACCATATGTCCACCCTGGACTCAATTCCATGTTAGCTCTGCCGTCAAGCAGCGCATGCTGGACGCTGGCAGGCAGTGCCGTGAAAATAGCCTTCGCTTTTTGCAATTGGACTTCGGTTACACCAGGATCTACGGTGAAAATTCCAACAGCTTCGCTGTGCAGCTGATTACAACTCAGCTGCGAAATCTTATTGTTGCTCTTGAGAAAGCCATCATCCCATTCCATATATCCCACCATCTGCAGTGAATTATCTGTTTTGCTGCAATGTAGCTTGTGTTTTCATGACTGCTGCAGTTCCGTTAAGCGGTCGAACATCTATTAACTCTCGGATATCTCCTGAGCACTAAGTATGAATGTCAGTTTGTGAATAAATCAGGAAAGGTTTGTGTTTGTTCAATGTGATTGCAACAATAACGAATGCGAGCATGGTGATTCCCCCCATGGATGCAAAGGCTTCACAGAAGATACACGAGAGTTACCGGAGAATTTAATAGCACCGTCTGTACGCTGCTGTTGAAAATCTTTGGAGCAATGAAGAAAAATGTTTTCGAAAAAAGACTCTGAGAGCCCAGAAGACAGTGCTCTAAAGGCTGGCGCTGACCAGCTTGCAAAGGCACTATTTGACGATGCAAGAAAGGACATGCTTAGTCCTAAGACTGATTCACAGCACTCCGCAGGCTGGGCAAATGTACACTGTAATGTTCCTGTTAAAGATGGAACAGGAGACGAAATATACTTTGATGCAGCAATCAGGCTTGATGAAAAGCTGCTTAGTTCAAGCGCACAGGCGATGGGACAAGATAAATTTCGTGATCAACTGTTGGTCCCTGCGCTTGAAAAGGCGCTGATGTCGCATCAAGTGCAAGACTTAGGGAAGCTCGATTTATCGCTGGATTCGCCTGACGGAAAACATCAAGCTGAAATCAAAAGCAAGTTTGGGTATGTTGCAGTTGAGCGGGCAAAGCCAATGCCGCTCGATAAAGTTCTGGCAGATAGCATAAAATCGAATGTAGATTTCCTTTTACATAACAACCCAAAAGACATTTACGCACTGGACGAGCTAAAATCGGACGCCCAACAATTACACAGCAATAACAAAGAATTTCGCCAATTGGTGCAGAAGGATATTGATGGACTTAAAGACGAATCTGATACTGAGGCAATTTCCATCAATGATGAGGGCACAATATTTGCCAGGGATCATGTAACTACATTTGTAGCTCATAAGCCGGTATCGGAATTACGCGAACTGACGGCCAATGGCATCAATCCAACAAAAGTAGAAGATAGCGTTGCCGCTGCAGCAATTTGACTTCATCAACCAGAGCAGGTGGACCGCAACCTCGCTTACAAACGGGGATCCACCGACATCCGCCACCTGGTGGACTCACAGATTCCAGCATATCGAGTAAGCTGAGAATAGCCTCTCCCTCGATCCCTCAGAGGAACGCATTTGAGCCACTCTCTCGGCACAACACGGCTGCGAATTCTTGGCGCAATCACGCTTGCGCTTTTGTTCAACACGCTTGCTCTTGTAGCACGAGCTCGAGCCGAAGACGATTGCTCCCCGGATTTACTTATTACAAAACCAGCAAATGTTTTGACTGGATGCGGACCTTGCAAACCCATTCGTCTGAGCAAGCTTTCTAACGCAATCCTGATCGCAAACGCCGACGCTAAGATTCAAAAACGCGAAACAAACGAAGAGGTTAGACTTCTTCAGGGTAAAGCAGCATTCTATTCAGGCGATCATGAAATGCAGCTGCATATCGCGTCCTCATCAATTTCCATCCCAAGCCACACCTGGGTTCGCGCAGAACTGACTGACGACAATGTTATAAGAATTGCCAACGTTGCCAGACTCTATAGCGATAAAGGCGGCTATCTGGTTGTTCAAGTAGATTCAGCTAATTCCCAATCGGACAACTCCATGCAGGAATTGCACATACCTCCCGGGAAGGAAAGCTGTTTCTTGAAGGGGTCCAGGCAAGAAGCTTGCTATATGGACACGGCTACAATCAATGGAAAAACAATTCGTTTGGTTGAATACAACGATATTGACCGTGAGCCTATTCTTTCTATGTGTGGTATACAGAATTTTGCAATAGGCAGTTGTAAGTTCGATCAGATAATGATGGTTCGCTTGGACCCTTTGTTTAGTTGCATTGAACTCAATGCAACTAAGGATCTACTTAAGCTGAAAAGGTCGGCGTTCAAACAATCTGAAACTGAGATCACAGCAAAACCTCTAATGAAGCCATAAAGTCATTACAGATTGTGGTACCCGGACGCTGACATCTTTTTTCTTACGTCACTGCCTTCCCGGCGACCAATTCCCCACGGCCCCGTACGTACTCATTTGCTTCCTTTCCATCTTTACCTTAACACGAAGCTAATGCTTAATAAATATAGCAACTGCACGAATGGAAAATTCTCACAATTGATGAGTACATTGTACGCCGAATCGATCGTATTGAAAATCACCCAATCAGCCCGATTTTTGCGCACTGGCAGCCAGTAGAATATCGCTCTTTTATCTATCATACGAATCGCTTGCCTGGCGACATTCTTTTCTTCCACCTTGTAGGCTCAGTAAATGACCCTGTCATAGGAGCATATGAAAAGGATGAACACGGAAGGGTTTTCTTGCGCCAGCCATCAGGAACGAAATTCTATTTGCAACAATAATATTGAGTAGCCTTTACAGTAGTCGGCGGAGTCACGAGTTTCTTGGAGCATTGGCTATTGCATTGACTTCGCCTTCTCCAGCAGAAACAGGAACATGATCGTAATCCAGAGCTAAATGCCCCCGCAGCGCCCTAACCCGCACCCGATAATCCCTACCCTGCGCCAGACAAACCTTATCCAGCCCCCGACAAGCCCTATCCAACCTGAGCATATTCCGGGCCAGGCAAGCCGCATTCTTGACTCTGCTAGGATCTATATACAGGCTCTTGGGTTTGGACATGGATGCCAACGCAGTTTTTGCAAACATTAATAAGATGTACTTGACCTGCAGGTCTTATATGGAATCAGGCACAGCGGATCGCATTGCTGCAACTGGAAAAACTGCGGGCTTGAAATTACTCAAAACCTGCGCTTCTTCGATGGCAATTATATTCTTGTTTTATTGCCAATCTAGCGCTGCGGAAAAGAGCAAAGGATCGCAGATTGAATTGCTTTCGGCTTCGCAAATGAACAAGATTCCCTTAATGGTGCATGTTTATGGTATCGGTGAGAAAGAATCTGAAACTCTAAAACAAGAGATTGAAACCATAATCAAAAAAGCAGGAAGGGCTGTCATTTCGGATTGCTGTGCTGAGGATTATTACAATGAATTTCACGTCATGGCTCTGCCTGGTAATAAGAAAGGGATAACACAATATAGCTCTGCCTATACTGAAATTTTTGTTTCATCGGGAGAGGGAATTTTTCCTACTGGCTGCTGGCGACAGTCCAATTGTTGGAATGAATGGTTTGAGATTCCAACTCGAAATTTTCGTGCTACTGCTTTGAAATCCGCACGTACATTCGCCTTGAGCCACAGAGTTTATGATCCCGCTGGCGATGAACAGGAGGCTTTAAAGGCGTCCTTAGAAAATCAGTTGAAGGATCTTCAACTTCGGTCTAATTTCCCGTTTCAGAGAATCACAATTTCAAAGGGATTCATCGTAGAATTGAGTTCTGGCCAGTATCAAGCAATACCAGGTTCACGAGCTGAATCGGCTGGGATCTTTGTGCGAAAGTATGCATCACTTCTGGGACTTGATACCGGAGAAAGAAAGATCCAGCTGACACAGCCTTTGGTCGAAGGAGCAAGGGTTTACTTCCCCCAGACATGGCATGGTTTGCCGGTGTTTGATGGTGGCTTGTCTGTTTGGGTTGACTGCAAAGGACGAGTGCATCAGGTCATGAACCAGGCGGTATTTGATTTTCAGAAGACAGCGACTACTCCGCGCATAAGCCCAGCACAAGCATTGGAATCAGCGCGCCGAGATCCTTCTGGAAAGAGCCAATTTCCTGATTGGTATTTTAAGGGAAGCTTTTTGCGTCCGCTTAAGATAAAAAACTCACCAGAGCTTGGTGTCTACAGTTCCAGATTGGCTTACCGGTTCAAGAACGGTGCCTTTGTTTACTTTGTAGATGCAAGTTCCGCTGAGATTTTGGCTGAATGCAGCAATGAATTGATTGAGGCGGTACTGCGACAGAGTAAGGAATAGCATTCTATTTGCAGTGCTTGCTAGTGAATGGCGTTCAAAACACTCCATTGATCAAAATTTATGAAGACCTACCAAGAAACAGCTGATCGTTACTACGGAAAGTGCACAAGAGCATAAATATTGTTCAGCGAGCGAAGCAGTTGCCTCGATTCCCAAGCTCAACCCATAACTGCTATCATGCATTCATGCAGTACCCAAAATCACGACTCAGTTCAATAGCTTCTTTGTTGGCGCTCTTGGTTTTCTTAGTCATTCCTGTCCATGGACAGGTTGATCAAGCCGAGGATTGGGAACAACGCTGCCTCGACAAAATACTTAAGAACTACTCCGGACCTAGCCTCGCTGAAGGACCCCGCAACCTTTCAATTCAATTTACTATCTTTCCTGACGGAACCGCAAAGTGGCCTAACAGTGGAAACAGCGCTTCTGAGACAGCACCTTTGAACACAATTCAAAAGGAAAAGCTCAAGGCACTTAAAACTGCTATATTGAAATCTTCTCCATTTGAAAAATTCCCTGAATATTTATCGCAAAAAAGAGCTGTTGCAGAGATAGCATTTCGCGACGACGACAAGCCATACTTCCAGGTGATTGATTACCCGGGATCCTGGACCGCAAAAATCTATCAGTCCACCAAACCTGAACAATGGAAAGAAATTCTCGACCCAATTTCGAAAAACTTTGTTGTGCCACAACATATGAAGCAAGTTCACGCTTGCGTTTATCTGGTTATAGCACCGGACGGAAAAATCTTAGACAACTATCCCACCCGATGCACACGAGTGAAGTGCCAAACCAAGGAGCTGTACTCAGAAGTTGTCGCTGCTCAAAAAGCCCTGGTCTCAGCAATCAAACAAAGCAGCCCCTTTTCCATGGGCAGACTCTGCGGCGAAGAGCCTGAACCTATTGCTGCATACGTAATCTACCGTTCTTACGAAAAACCGCAACTGCAACTCTATTCCGCTCATTACGGACGCTGTTTCGATTACATCGATCTTTACGAACACGGCGAAAAACCACCCGGTGGGACAAAGGTCCCTTGATCTAATACAGCACTACCTCCGAATTACTAGTAATTTTTCGGTGTTTCTTAGCGGCGAAAGATGCGAAGCTAGACTGTGAGAAAGCGGACAAATCTCATTGAAAGCAATTACTCCACTGCTTACTCTAGTGTTTTCCCTGGTGACAGCCGGGGGAAGCATCGCTGCGGACCAAACACCTGTGACACTAGAGCAAGTAGACTCAGCAATAAAATTACTTAATTCCAAGCGAACAGAGCCACCATTCGAACAACCAGCGCAGGTCCTTGAAGAAGACACTCTTGAAGAAGCAAGAATACTTATGCAAGATGGCGTGAATTTGCTTGCTCTTGGTCAATCAGAGAAGGGTAACGAAAAGACATCTAGGGCGTTAAAAATAATCAGCAATTACGAAATGAAGAAGCATGGACAATGGACTGATGCAGAACTAGATCTGCGGGCTGCAACGTTAAGGATTTACGAGCAAGTATCAGATGGTCCCTGCACTTACATGAAACTATTAGAGCGTCGCATCAAAAGAGCTTGGTTTCCGTTATGCTGCAATGGTGAGTCTCAAATAACAAAAGTCCTATTTCGCTTACATAAGAATGGCAAAATTTCGGACCTTCGTATTACCAGATCTGCTGCCTGCGCATCTTCTAATCAGGCAGCTTTAAATGCTGTGCAAAATGCCGCTCCTTTCTATCCCCTACCGCTGGAAGCTCCTCCTTCTGTGCTGATCGAGTTTACGTTTGACTACAACGTTTTCAAAAAACTTGAAGCGGTTAAGGTTATCCATCCAAGCTCTGTGCTTATTATCCCGGCTTGCAATTGATCAAATCGGACGCGTATGTTTTGATTGATTTAGTAGCGCTGCTCGAGCTGGCTAACGCATGAAAACACAACCGCCTCTCTTGAGCTTATTTTCGCTGATGAGAATTGCTCGTTGGCTTCATCTTCGCTCCTCATACGACAAGTCTGCGCCTAAATCTGCCAACTCTGTAATATCATCCGGATCGAAGGAGCTTTCACTGGGCTCATGTTCCCCATCTTTCACTACTGTGGCAATTTGCACCATGGTCGCAAAATTTGCGCCGTAATAGCCGTTCTGCTCGAGAAACCATAGCTTTAGCCAGTCGATATCTGCTTGCTCTGCAAGCTGTTTGTAGGACCACTTCTTAGCCAGGCGCCACATTATCAGTGCTTCGGAAAAATTTTGTAGTTCTGCAAGCTGGCTATCGGAAACGGTCTTCTTTGATAAACTCAAGTCCCGTATTTTATTCGTCCATTCTTCAAATTTCTCAGGACAAGTCAACGATGCATCTTTGATATCCTTCGATGCATCTTCGTTATCCTTCAAGGATGTCAAATCGGAGCTCTCATTTGCGGAACCAATCTCTTTTAAAGCATTCGCAATGCAAAGCATAGTTTGGTACTTCGCATCTGCATAATTCGACAGCTCGTACTCAATAATTTCAGATGCTTCAAGTTCTAACTTGTAATTGTGTTTACAACGGCTCGCCAGTGTTTCGACCGAAATATGCTGGGATATTCTTCGTAAAATTAGCTTTTCGGGAAAGCGGATAAACTCATCTAAGTCGGGTAGCTGAGCACGTCCGCCGACCACCGCCTCGTACAGACTGACGTCCTTTTCACGAAGCGCTATTTCGTGCTGCAAAGAGCCGTCATTTGCATTGGCATCGTTCAGCTTGCTCTTCAGCAGTTCAAGCGTTTCTTTTACATTTCGGTAGCAGACGTCGTTGATAATCACTTCAACTCCCTCAAATCTATTACGAGAATTCCTTTGACTTGTCCAGTTCGACTGTCATGTTGCCAATGCTGTACTCGGTCGCCATAGCCGTCAATATAGCGTGGGAAGATGTCTCCATTATACTGGTCCTTTCTTGCTTCCACTCCAAATTCAGTTTCATCTAAAAGACTCGGATGCTTCACCGCACCTTTTTTGCTGAATGGTTCCCAGCATGCATCGAAATCGCCAGGTTCCAATTTCCCAGTGATGTAACTTCCATCCAAATATAATTTTTCGCAACCTGCTTCTTTGAGATCATGCGCTAACTGTTTTATATTCTCAAAGAGCATTTTACGCTTCTCATTATATGCAAACTTTTCGCCCACTTGAGACAGATTTATCTCGTGGATGCCAGGCTTGAGGAGGATTGGATTTTCTCTTACGAACTCGAGCGATTCATTGCCGGCACGCAGTTTCTTCGCAGCTTTCTCGATTTCGGCAATCGGTTTTTCTTGTTTGACTGCATCGGACAGTCCAATCATACGTTGGCACAGATCTCGTTTTAATATAGGCACATTTTTTTGAGGAAAATCCTTCGGCACGGTTCTGTCCAGAGACAATAAATTGTTTGCGCACTTCTCATATTCTTTTAAGTGCTCTAATTCAACCGGACGCGTTGCAAAATCAAGATCAATCGGAAGCTTGCTGTTGCTCTCCTTTAATTGCGTGAGGTTTTCTATCAACTGTTTGCGTTCGGGAAAATCAGCTCTACCCGCAAGATTCTCTAATTTGCTAACAGTTGTTCTGTCCTCCGGTCTTTTGAGCGAAATGTCTTTCTGCTCGCCTATTTCCATCTTCAAAACATTCTCATTGGCCTTAGCTGCCGGCTTTTCTACGCCATTGAAAAAGCCCTTTGGAATGTCGACATATTCAAATTCCGCTCCAGTAAGCCCGTTTTGTTTGAGCAGCTGATATAACAATTCCTTTTGCCGGATCAGCTCCGGGCTTAGCTCTCCTTTTGCCTGCTCTATCGCTTTCACAGTTCTGTTTATTGCGTCCATCGTAGTCTTGTCGACCTGCGTCGCAACCTTATCGGCAATTGTAAATGCGGCCTCGGCAGACTCTGTGCTCCCTTCAGGATTTACAGCTGCAAACATTGTCTTGCCGATGACTTTGCCCTTTTCGAAATCCGGCAAGGAGGAATACTGTTCACTTGACCGCAATATCGCAGTTCCTAGTTTCTCAAATTCTTTGTTGCTGGCAAACGGATCTTTTGACATAGCATCCAAAACATTTGCTACTGTATTGAACAAAGGATCATTTATTGCATTTGGCTTCGCAAGGAACCGGGCTACGGTGCCGTCAGTAAGCGCTTTCCATCCTGCCACCGCGGCTGCTTTAGTTTCTTCTTTTGCTTCGTTCAATCCTGACCCTATGCCGGCTACCTTATTGAGCTCTGACTGAAAGTAAGACTTCCAGCCTTCAGGATCGCTCGCTCTTTTTGCTCCTGCCTTGATGAAGTCTTCCAACTTTTGCTCGGGCGTTCTGTGCCTTGCAGCGTTCTCTTCATAATCGATACCAAGAGAGTATGAACTGCTGCTATTTTTCTTTGGAGTGTAATCAATGTAGCTGCCGTTTCTTTCACTTATTTCTGCTGGGTCAGCTGATACAAACTTGCCGCCCGCGCCAAGCAGCTTTCCTTGCGCATCGGCGTTAAGCATATCGTTGAATTTTTGCTCTTGCCACTGCGCTCGCAGCTGCCCTTGCTCTTTTGCACTGCCGAATAATGATTCAGCCGAAGGAACACCACCAGAGCCGTCAGAGTTTTTCCCCGCACCCGTGACTCTGCTTCTTCCTGAAACTTTGTGATCCGCCTGCTCTTCCTTTACTCGCTTGTTGAGCTCGCCTGCTTGCAAATCATCACTCGACTGGCTGCGCTGCTTCTCCTGGGCGTGCTTTTCTATTCGATCAGTAGAGGTCTGATCGTTGTTGTTTGATTCAGCATGCTGCTTGTCTTTTTCTGGACCCATATAAAAATTAAGAGACTGCGCCAATCTATATTCCCACTAATCTTAAAGCTTAAATTTGAAAAATACCTGAGAATAGCAGCTCTTTTACAATTGAGGGGGTTCGCAGACCCATCGCATCTATCGCCTCCTCCCCTTCAAAACAGAGTGCAATACTATAAGCATAGATAACGATGTGAGTCCAGGCGCCGCGCCCGAAATTTGACCTACCATCATCACCGCCACCGGTGCCAACTCTGGTAATTGATTTGCCGCGACCTCCGGGGCCTGCGGTCTCAGTTTTCAGCTCAGGAGAGAAGTCGTGCGGATATTCTTCACTACCCATTCGCAAAACTCCTACGAACGGCGTCTATAGAAGTTCGCCGCCCGATCATCCAAAAGCGCGCACCCATTTATTATACAATGGGACAGAACCGCTAGGTCAATAATCAAATTGAAGGTTCCCTTCACCACTAGCCTAATTTATGGAATATCCATTGCTTTTCTAACGACTTCATGCGGTCGGCATGAGATGACCCTATGAGAAACTCAGCAACAACCGTCCGCTGATCGGCAACCAACGTTCGCCCTTTCAAATTGACGTCAGGCACGGGATTTAACGCGAGCTACCATCTCACTTCAAAACCTTTCCTCCCGCTAAACCGCAATTGGCCGGCTCAACCCAAATATCAATTCTTAGCTTTCCAGCGTGTTCTTCTTGCCCCAGGTACTTCTGGGCAACTGTAAACTTGTAAATCCCTGGCTCCAATTTTAAATCAAACAATGCCGTGGTCGGTAGAAAGGAATCACAAATTCTGCCAATCCCGCTATCAATTTGAACAGGTACAAGTACAACGCGATCATAATCTTGAAATTCCTTTGCCGAAGAGCCAAACAAAATAGATACATCTGAATCTGCCAGATAGTATTTAGTAAAAATTTTGGCAAATGATTGCCCGAGATAAAAGCCGGAAATCAAATCTTCTTCTGTCGGCTTGAAAGAATAAATTTCCCATTCGGCATCCATAATAAATAAAGAGCCGTAGGTCAACGGCAAAGGTCCTCTTGCTAAAAGCTCTGTCATTACCCACTACCTCGACTCTCTAGCCGTATAATTCAAAAAGTTTTGCCAAACTTTCAGATGTTTTTCAAATGTCCATTATATACTTGGCTCCGTTTGGTTCAAAGCGAGCCTGACTCGAATTCCCAGGAGGCTATTTCTTTGTTCAGTTCGAAAAGACAGCGTGCATGATGCTGTTTCTCACACCGTGAATTGCCATTTCGGAAAATTTAGAGAATAGGTAATGGATTCCAATAACAAATTGAACCTACCACCATTCCCACTCCTTACTTGGGATCATTTCTTTTGGCGCGGTGAGCTAACTCTATTCGCATGGTCTGGTTTTCAAACGCGCCGTGGTCCTTATTGCTCATTGTCTGATGAAAACCCTTCTTCTGGTTGTGTAAGGATTAGTGTTGAGCCGCCAAATGAAAATGAATTGCCAACACAAGAACAAATGGCGGCTATGCAGTTTCTGCTGGACAATCAAGATGCGCTGAAAGAAAAGATATTGCTGGCTATTTTTAAAATTTATCCAGATGAAAGAGACATGTTTAGATCCGGTTATGGATTTGACGACTCGATGGATGAGGAAGAAAAGGCAGAGTTTGAAGAAGAATACGGACGCTTTGTTCCTGAGCTATCGAAGACCGCTGAACTAGCAAATGTAATCGGCTTATCTCAGGTGCATATTCTTTCCCGGTCTGAAAATGGACTGGCGTTTGTCGGTTTCGAATTCGGCTGCAATTGGGATGAGGAACATGGCTGCGGAGTATTGACACATAACGGTCAGGTTTTAGAAGTGGGCGGGGCGGATGTTTCGTTTAGGTGATGACCGGTGGGGACAGCGCATGCATCCAGACACGCCTTATTTCTCCTGCCCCAAGAAAACCGGCTCAATTGGACTCGGCGGCCAATACCAGAAATTTTCCGCGCTGCCACATGCTGCACCATGCCCAAAGAAATGCTAGTGCATATTTGCAATCAGCACATTGCCGCCCGCAAAACTTCTCACAAAGCCACTAAACTCAACCCCAAATCTTTAGCGAATGCAGATCTAATAATTTTCACCCATTCGAGGGCACAATAGATTAGGGCAGGACGTGGGTTGGATCATGGGCAAAACTACTTTCTGGCTTTTATTCGCTGCACTACTACTTTGCCAGCAATGCTGTGTCCAGGAAGCTCATTCGCTTGATTACACTACAACAAGCGAGTACGTACGAAATGCGGCAGAGCGAAACAATTTGTTTGCCTTTAAGCTGTTTCGTCAATTAAGCTACGCCCAGCAAGAAAACATATGCATATCACCCAAGGGCATTAGCACCGTACTTAGAATGATGCTCAACGGGGCTGCAGGCAACACTCGAGACCAAATCGCCGCTGTCTTAAATGCTTCCGGGGAAACCGCCGACGAACTTAACAGGGAATACGAGCATATAAATTCGGTTCATCAAAGCATGGAGTTACGATCTGCGAATTCGCTCTGGTGTGATTCAAAATATAAACTGCTCGGCCGGTTTACAGATACCTGCAAAAATGTTTACGATGCAGACGCTTACTCAATTCCTTTTGATTCGCCAAAGTCTGTTCATGCTATCAATCAATGGGTCAAGAAACTAACTGACGGCAAGATAGCCCAAATAATTACTGAACTAGAAAAGCATCATTTTTTGCTTCTGGTCAACGCCACTTACTTTAAAGCTGCTTGGGAAGATGAATTTAACCCTTCAGCAACCAAAACCATGAAGTTTATGAAAAGCAATGCTAGTACTAAACGCGTTCGCATGATGCATAAGGAATCTATGTTTTTTAGCTACGGACATGCGGATGACCTGCAAATTATTGCCCTGCCATACAAAGGCTTCTCCTACACTATGTTTGTTTTACTCCCAGAGAAACACTCCACTTTAGCCTCTCAACTAGCGCTTTTGACAACGGATAGGTGGGCTGCAATAAAATCAACAATTAAGGGACGCCGAGGCGAGCTTTTCTTGCCTAAATTCGAATTCGATTTTGACAGCTCACTTTCAGATACCCTGCAACAGCTTGGAATGAAAGATTGCTTCGATTTGAAAAAAGCTGATTTTTCAGCAACACTAGATACTGCGGATAAGACATTGCCAGAACCCGCCTGTCTGGACGATGTGATACAGAAAACAACGATTCGAGTAGATGAGTACGGAACAGAGGCCGCATCGTCCGTGGCTGGGGCCTATTACATAGCTGGCGGACCGCGGGAAGAACAACCATTCGTTATGAAAGTCGACCATCCATTTCTCTTTGTTTTAGAAGACAATTTGACCCGAGAAATAGTTTTCGTCGGAAAGGTTGAGGACCCTTAATGAACTCCTGTAAGAGCGTTTCCCAAAATCGCTTCAACAAATCCTTCATTTCTAGACCTGTAAGCTGATACTGTGGAGCACAAGTGTCGCATGAAAGGGTAAGATTGAAATGGCTCTTCTTCTCGCAATCGTGTTCGGCTACAATACCTGGCAGCCACAGCATGAACAAATCCGCAGTGACATGACTCAAGAAACAAACGAAACAATCCTCACCTGGGTCTACGAAGAAAGCCTGCAACCTTTCTTGATCGTTTTGGGATGGCTGGTCAAATATGATTTCGACCCCATGGATTGGGATGCAATTGGACCCGGAGTTCTGAAAACATCAGCTGAAGACAACCAATGGTACGAGTACGTTTTCGTTGGCGAACTGCAGACAAGATTTAGAATCGCCCACGAGAATGGCTGCTGCTTGTACCATATTGTTCTCGAAGCACCAGCGGAACTCAAAGACAGAATCGAACTCGCAGTTTCAATCCTGAATAAATTCAGGCTGACAGAGGAACTCACTGATTGGGATAAACGTAAAAACGCAACACCACCATGAATGAAAACCCGTTTCGCTTTCCCGACACAAGCTATCGTGACTAAAATGTCCTTTGCTTTCCGCACTGCAGTTCTGTGATCCTGTATAGTCTGTATGCTAACACCAGCCTCAGTGGAGATAAAAGGTGAGTTACGACCTCTATTTTCAAGCCGACGCGATTGACTTTGCTCAAATTGAGCATTATTTCTCAAATCGACTAAACTACAAAGTGGCGAACCAACAAGCCTGGTACAGCAACGAAAAAACCGGAGTTTACTTCTATTTCGAGTGGAACGAACCGAAGGAATCTGGCAAATCCGACGGCGATATCGAAATAGAGCACCCAATCGCGTTCAATCTCAACTATTTCCGCCCCCATGTATTTGCGCTAGAAGCGGAGCCTGAAATAGCAGCTTTTGTAAGCGAATTCAATCTGTCCATTGAAGACCCTCAGAATGATGGAATGGAAGGCACAGCTTATTCGAAAGATGGATTTTTGCGCGCTTGGAATGCCGGAAACAAATTCGCATACCAGACCATGGGAAATTCTCCGAGCGTGGTTGCCGCGCGCTCTCTCTCGATGCCCTCATCTGTAATCGAAAAATGCTGGTCATGGAATCTTGACCTGCCCCGCTTGCAAGAAAAGTTGACAGACCACGTCTTTGTTCCAACAATAATGTTTGCAGCGCACAAAAATCAGATGAAAACCCTGGTTTGTTGGACTGATGCAATTCCAATTGCCTTGCCCGAAGTTGATCTTATACTCTTGAATCGAGATCAAATCGCCAAAAAGAAAATGATGATCTTCAAATCCTCAAGCATGGCATTGGTTCAATACGAGTCAATCAAGCCGCTTGTTGAGAAATTCCCGCAAGAACAAGGCGCCTTGCCATATCTCCTTCTTAGCTATCAGCACCCACCGGCAAACGTGATTGATTTTTTCAATAAACAAGCAACACTAACTGATGCAATCAGCATTATCCCTTTAGACCAGATCTTAGAAAAGGAGCTAACTGAATAATGTAGAAGTTCACAAGTTATTCGAAGCAATGGAAAATGTTTAGTCCAGGGAGCAAACCACAATGAGCACTTCAGCTGCAAAATCAAAGCAAGACAAAAAAGAGTTTGATGTATACAACATAGAAAAAGCCCTTAAAAGCAAGAAGTCCCTTGAGTTTGTGCAGTTCTCTACATTTAATGAAGGCGCTGTTGGCGTGTTTGCGTCAAAGAAGGGAACGTCCCCGTGGGAACTCCATCCTGACAGCGACGAATTTCTGCAAGTAATTGAGGGCTCTGCTGATATAGAGATTCTCAATGAACAAGGATCATCAACGGTTTGCATTCAAGCCGGAGAGTGCTTTGTTGTGCCGCGCGGACATTGGCACCGTCATATAATACATAAATCGGTAAAGGAATTGTTTGTTACTCCCGGCACTACACAGCATTCCAAGTTAGAGGATCCGCGTAAAACCAGGGCAGCCAAATCAAGCGCTAAAAACGTTTCTTCGAATCTTTCCGATCGAATACGAGAAATTGCACTTTCGTATCCTCAAACACATGAAGATCACCCCTGGGGTTATCCGGCCTTCAAGGTGAAGAACAAGATGTTTGTGGCGGTTTCATTTCAAGAGCATGGTATCAAGCTGACAGTGAAATTGCCGAACTCACAACTCAAAGCACTTGCGATACCCTTTGTCGAGTCCAGCGGTTATGGCTTGGGAGAGCATGGTTGGATAAGTGCAAATTTGCGGCAGGATGAAGACCGTCTATCGATTGACACAATTAAGGGCTGGATCGATGAAAGCTATCGTGCTGTCGCTCCAAAATCCATCCTGAAGGAACTTGATAGGTCAAAATAATTGGCGCATTACGCTCGCCGACAATTGTGGTGCTCACAATGTTGATTTGCTTGCCAGAATTAGCTCTTCGCCTCCCGGCTTGGTTTTTAGAATGGGATGCTGATTCCCATGAGTGTGCTCGATAACTTGCTGAGAGGCTTTGTCAAAGGATTCTTTGATAGTGATCCTATCCGAGCTCTTGAGATTGTCCGCAAGAAAATGAGTAAAAACGCCTGCTCGAAGCTCCGGGGCCTCAAATGCAACCTCGCCTGGGGCCGACGAGCAAATTACTACTTGTTTTGTCCCAGCAAAGATCTCGTCGGCATCAATTCCTTGAGCCCAACCCGCTCGCTCATCCGTCTGGGCAGCACCACTGAAGCATGCATCAAGAACAAGCACAACATTTCTAGCAGGTATACGTGTTCTAATTATTCGCAGAAAGTCCTGCGTAGGTATTGCTGTACTGTAGAGCGCACCACCCTCGGTATCGCTCGTGATCAGATAATTTGAACCGATAATATCAGACTTGTCAGAGCTCCCGTGTGTGCCCATATAAATTACAACAAGGTCATCCTCATCAACACGCCGGGGAAGCCAATCTTCGCCGATAGCCTTAATGATATTAAGCCGGCTGGCATCGCGGTCTGTCAGAAGCTTTACATGATCTGGCGCGAACCCGGCATTTTCGATTAGATAATCTGCAAATGATTTTGCATCACTTGCTGCAAAATGGAGATTGTGCCCGCTGCGAAATTGATTTATGCCTACCACGAGAGCCCATTTATCTTTAATTGGCTTTTCTGTCGACTGTGCAGCAATGCATGGCAGCAACAATGTTGGGCATAAGCAAAGAGAAATGGCCAAAACTTTTGTAGCTAGCAGCGCATAATTCCGTCTGGTCATTTTTTTACTCCGGCGTCTGTGGCGATCTTACCCGGAACTTTGCCATATCTCCCACTTTCAAGTTCAATCGGAAAATTTGTCGACAGTGGCCACCTAATTCACGGCCGAGATTCGGCATAAGTCTGCACAATTACACAGCCAATAATTCACAAGACCTTAAGCAAGGTTTCGTAAATTAATGCGTGGACGGCACTTGAAAGTAGACGTAGCATACAGCAAAGGACACGTGCAACTATGCCTGATTCGTTGTTAAACCATACTCCGATAATGAATTCGGAAATGAGCAAAAGCGAGAACTTTTCGGGAAAAGTATGGAGTGAACTAAACCTGCTATCTACAGGGTTAAGCGATGGCTTCAAGTCCAGGGCACAGCAGGCGTGCGAGAACAAAGGGTTGACGGCGCTTGAATTTGGCGCAAGTACAGTGATTGCAGCGGGACTTGCAGCTATGAGGAGTGGTGGAGGTAGACTTGCAGCAATCGCAAATGCAGCCAATTATGGTTTGATGTTCGGATTTGCCTCCGACATATCAGGCAGGGCCATATCCAGTTCCCAAGCACTTTCAGATAACTGGTCGAATCCACAAAATTTTGAAGCTAACAAGAACGTCATTGCAAACCTCGGATCTGCCGCTTTTGATTATTCATTAATAGCAGCAGGTGGATTCTTGGGGCATTCAGCTGGTGGTCGTGCGATGGAATCATATAGGAGCATGCAGCGAGAACAAAGCATGGAGTTCGCTCATAATGCCGTGGGGGATTTCTATGCAAAAAGACTTGGTGATTCTGCTTCGATTGACGTTTTGAGATCGCCTGAATCGGCATATACTAATGGCTCGTGGGATCCTGCAAGCAAGACAATGCAGTTCGGAAACGGCGACCGAGCAGAAGTTTCTCCTTTGTTCAATTTTGAAAAGGCAGCGCGGAACTGAAATATCCACCAGTCGCTACCGGACTAATTGGATCTGGCTTCTCCTTCGTTTCCCAGCCGTGATTGGAACCAGAAAACACGTGCTTTCTGCTACTTGCTTGGCTGCCTCTTGCTGGAGGCTCAGTATATTCGTCCATATTCGTGCCAAGAAAGGCGCCAAATCTGGGATATATTGCACAATTGTGCACAGGATTATAACAAGCTTTTCACGCACTGGATGCAAGTATGGCAGCAACGCCGTACGGAAGGGGGAATTAAGATGGCAACTTTTGATGGAGCTAAAGAGACAGCTGGATCTAAACAATCCTTCGAAGATTTTCCTGAGTTATCTGGTGCCAATTGTAGTGATGCATTTCGGATCGAACTCAACCATGAAGCTGCCAAAGTAGGCAGCCTGGCGAAGAATATGATTGACGGTCCAAAAGAACAGTATTCGGATAATCAGGCCGCTCTGTCTCGCGAACTATCTAAGTTAAACCAGTCCGAGTTGTATGCGGTACTGGACACAGTCAATTCCAAGTCTCACTGGTATGACGACAATCCAACTGCTGTGCCTCACCGAGATGAACTTGGCAAAGTTACTGATGTAAAATTTATCAATTGGACAGCAAGCCCATCGCACATGAATGTGCCAGTATCAGACCTATGTACTGAACCGTCGGCAGTTTACCATGTCACAACCGAAGACAAATGGAATGATAAACAGAAGCAGAGGTATTGATCTTCTGGCGGCACACACCGTGAAAAGTTCAGCGCCAAAAATGCACACTCTTCTCCACAGTCCTGACATTATCCAAGAATAAAATCAATGTAGGTTCCCTCCTGGATCAGCACCAAAGCTATGCCCAGTGTTAGGACGAGGATTCTGACAACAATCGCAGTTCTTTTGCCGCAAAATTTCCATGTCCTGGTTTATCTGTTCAAGTCTTTTGTTGAAAGTAGCAATTCCCTCAGGAGTGCTAAGCCAAGCCTTACTCGAGGCGTTACTTTCTCTATCGGTTTCATCCAACATCGTCCTTCTGAGCGGGTCTTCCTGAGGAAATTGCATTGCTACAGGCTCAACTAAACTTGAAGGGTTTGAGTTTGGGCCCTTAGTTTGCCACAGCTCATCTATCCACTTTACGGCAACATCTCGATTTGCATCGAGATAATCATGTATCTCATTTTGGTTTTTGCTTGCTACAAGCTGATCGAACGAATCAATTGGCATTCTGCTATCCTCTCCCTCTCTTTTTCAATCGCTTCCAGTTAGAAATAACTGTTTCTCCAGTCCCAAATGATCTTGCTAGACTGAGCCGCTGGCGAATCCGGCTTCGGGACTTGAAAGGCATCCAATTTCCCTTGATAGATTTTGGCAGCTTGGTTTTTGCAGAATATCAGGATGACTTGCTGGGAGCTCCTGGTACTGAAACTAGTCCATTGTCAATCTGGGCATTTACCCATTCGGCTCCAGCCAATCCAGCGGCTCCACCAATGGCTTCGGGAACTAAAGTTAAATCGGCTACAGGGACTGCTGCACCAAGTGCGATACCGAACCCTGTACCAAGGGTGTCAACAGCAACGTGTGTTCCTGGTGCCGTTCCTGTCCGTTGTCCAGTTCCATCCAGAGTATGCTCTCGGCCATTATTGCTCAGGAATCCAAAAGGTGATTTTTCTTTTGCATGAACATCACCCACACCATTATCGTCAACCTCTGGTGTAGTTATTTCGACATAGGTTTCACTACCATTTTGATGATAATACCATTTCCCGTCGTCGTGCTTTTCCATTGAGAAGCTGTTGCTTTCATACTTGCTTGGATCTAAGCCATTCTTGCCGTCACCCAAAGTTACCTTGACACCTGCAGCGTTCTTATAGGTGGGATGACCTTGATCGTCCCAAGAAAAGTCGTTACTGCCATTAGGCAAATCTTTGGTTTCTCCATTCCTGGTCACCGAGGCAGGATTTCCATCCTTAAACTTCACTTCCGTTGGCTTGCCATCTTTGTCCCAACGGGTCTGCTCGGTTGGTCTATTGTCGCTGCCCCACTTATCCTGTTCGACTTGCTTACCATCCTTATCAAATTTATCGCAGGTTTTGCTGCCGTCATTTGCCCATGTGGTGTGTTCGGTTTTCTTACCATCACCATCATACTTCGTTTGTTCTGTTATCTTGCCGTCCTTGCCGAATTTGTCTTCTTCACTTCGCTTGCCGTCCTTATCAAATTTTTCACAGGTCTTACTACCATCCGTGCCCCAGCTGGTCTGTTCTATTCTCTTTCCGTCGCTATCATATTTCGTTTGTTCCGTTATCTTTCCGTCCTTGCCGAACTTATCTTCCTCGGTTCGCTTGCCGTCTTTATCAAAATGTTGGCAGACTTTGTTTCCATCTTTATCCCAGGCGGTCTGTTCGACCTTCTTTCCATCATGGTCAAATTTTTCCTGTTCGTTTGGCTTTCCATCTTTACCATACTTTGTTTGTTCGGTTTCTTTACCGTCCTTATCGTATTTGGTTTCGGTTCTATTGCCGTCTTTGTCATAATGCTCGTTGATTGTCGAACCGTCCGGGTTCTTGCTTGTTCCTTCAGGAGGCTTCGCCGGCTGCTCACCGCTCTGTCCTCGTTGCTCGCCCGCTCTGACGGGCTGCTCACCAGGCTCAGTCCGCTCTTGCCCCTGAGCACCTGATCGCTCTCCTGGCTTGCTTGACTGTACTCCATCAATTAGAAATCCCTGCGGTAAATAATTATCAGCTGTCGAGCCTGTCCTCGATTTCATCGAGTTATAGTCAGCGTTAGCGCCAGACCGGCTGAGGTCTGCTCCGCTTGAGACAATTGCTGCATCGCCAGCATGACTCTTGTCTGATTGTTGTTCTGGTCTCGAAAAAGCTGCCTGTTCTACCATAAGATCCTCTCCAGCTTGTTTATGAGATCGAGTTTATCTTTGGGTCGTAAACAAGTCCGGATGGAATTGTGTATTTTTCGGATATATTCCGTGTGTGCAACAACTGCTCTGTTTTGGAACTAAATGAATGCTGCCATTAAAAACATTCTCAATCGCTAAAATAGCAGCCATTTTCATCGCTATAACGACTTCTAACGGACCGGCACTATCCGAAGCCATCAGCGACTCCCCGTCACACTATGTTGAGCCAGAGCGAGCCACAAGAAGTTTGCCACCTGCGCACAGAACCCTTATGCGTGAAATTTGGCAAAACGTGAAAACAAACAAAAATTGCCCTGATATCGAGTTCTTGTCCAAACAAAGCGCTAATGCAAATCTTCTATGGTCAGCGGTCGAATCTGCCTACTTTGACAATTCGCAAACGCCACAAAGAAACCTGATTGGGTACGACCTCGAAGCCGGACCAACTGACGCTGCAAAACTTGAACGCGACACTATAGCATCAACAGAAAACATTATTTTGTCGATAATCATGCGCGATACCTTGGCGCACTTTGGAGAAACTTATACCGAATATGTCGAAGCCTCCTTTAAAATCCGCCGTACACAGTTCATCTCAGATCAACGCAAACATACTCCAGCAGAACAAACTTGATAATGTTGAATCACGATTCAAGCAATCCAAAGCCACTCTACAGTCCATGTGCTCCGCTGACGACATTCGCAAGATCGATGCTCTTATCGAAGAGAAAACACCCACGCAAGGTCGATTTGATGACAATGCTGAGCTGGCTGATGATGCTTAGATCTCAAAGCAAAATCCATAAAACGAAGGAAGAGCTATTGAATTGCTTACATCATATGAATCCTAAACCCAGTTCCGGTCGATACGGCTATTCCGTTTCTCGCACTAGTTTCGCTAAAATTGCTGGCGAACTAGCCGTACAGCAACTAGAAGAAGACCTCTGGCGGAATTTTGTCCGCAATTAGCTCCCCGTCTGCTAGGATGGTTGTTTAGCAGCGGAACTCAGGCTTTAATTCCAGCAGATGAAAATCCATCCAGATCTACAGGCTCCGCCTATGCCGTTCGGGCTAAAGCTGCTCCTTCTCGCGCTGCTGATGCCTTATTTAGCCATTGCATGCTGCATCTGGATTATGGGAGTGCTTTTAATACTCCCTATCTTAGGCAAGTTATTTGATCTGCTCTGGCTTGAGCTCTCAGCAGCCTCCTGGAAGAGGCATTTATCGAATGTACGCGCAAACGGAACTTCCTCGCGCGTAAGAATTCATTTCTCAACGCTAGACCAGAACTGCTTTGGAGATCCAATTTATCCAGATATTCAAAGCCATCCGCTGCGCTCATTTCCTTCTCTAATAGTGCGCACCAAGCTGGCTTCCTTGCAGGGCGAGGACGAAGCACTCTTCTTTTCACTTCGACCTGTGACCAACATACAGGAGTTGCTAGGAACAAAAAGCGTCGTTGCATACGCTGAAATAGACAGTGGAAAAATAATGTGCATTGAGCTTGGCACAATCAGACTCTGGCGCAGCCGCTACAACTTCAAACACCGAAGCTCCATCCTGTGGGATTCTTCATCTGCCCTGGACAGTTCACATTTAAACCCAGTTGATCTTATAAACTAGATAAATGACCCCAAAAATGTAATCTGAAAATGGCGCCCGCGCTGCACTTCCCTGAATCCAAAACAGACTCGGCAGTAGCACACACCAAACCACTCTTATAGAATTCAATTTTTTCATACGTAATATTATAATCGCCCTGGTCAGAAGACCGCATCACGAATTTGCAGAATTCGTAAAACAACAAGCAAACAATTACCAAAGTGTCTGTAATAGAAGCCTGCCGTTATTTCGCTCGCTTATTGTTTTAAATAACTGCCCGAAAGGAATAAATCAATGAAGCCTGCCGTATCCGCTTCACTACTCATCTTAATTGCGCTTCTTGTGCTCTTTCAGCAAATTTACGCACGAACGCATCAGCTGATTAACGTCAACTAGATTTTCCTCGCATTGACTCAAACAAATTCTTGCTTTCATAACGAAATTGCCTCATCTAAAATCTAGTTTTGACATCTGATGCCGCAAGGACTAGAAAGACTTTGAATTGGAGACTAAGATGAGCTTGAAAACAAGAAAGGAACTCCTTTTCCGAATGCGTCACCGATACGCACTAGCAGACCGGAAACAAAAAACAGAAATTATTGACGGTTTTGTGGCCGCAACTGGTTACAACCGCAGCTATGCAGCCTGGATCTTGGCATGTGAAGAGCAGGCATCAGCATTCAAAAAGGAGCGCGCAACCAGTCGAAAAATCTACGATGAGACCGTACAAAAGGCGTTGATAAGCGTGTGGAATGCAGCCAACCAAATCTGCTCAAAACGCCTGGCTCCGTTCCTGCCAGAATTCGTTTCGACTCTAGAAAGGTTCGGTCACTTGCAGCTTCCTGAGGAAATTAAAGCGAAGCTTCTACAATTAAGCCCGGCAACGATCGATCGCCTTCTAAAGCAAGAGCGAAGCAATCATCCACGAGGAATTAGTACTACCCGTCCGGCAAATTTGTTAAAGCAAAGAATTAAAGTTAGAACATTTGCCGAGTGGAACGAGACCGGTCCAGGCTTTTTTGAAGCTGACCTTGTGGCGCATTGCGGGGACCAGGCAATTGGTCCTTTCATCAACAGCCTGGTAATGACCGATATAGCGACCGGCTGGACGGAATTTGTTCCTCTGCTGAGGAAAAGTGATGCTGATGTCATCGCTGGACTGGAGGCTATCCGTTCGATCTTGCCGGTGCCATTGCTGGGCCTCGACACTGACAACGGATGCGAATTTATTAATTACGAACTGCTTTCCTACTGTGAAAAAGAAAAGATTACTTTTACTCGCTCACGCGCTTATAAGAAAAATGACCAGGCTCATATTGAACAAAAAAACGGATCAGTAGTGCGAAGAGTCGTTGGATATGATCGCTACGAAGGGGTTGAAAGCCTTTTGCGCCTGCTAAACCTCTACCGAGTTCTTCGCCTCTACGTCAACTTTTTTCAACCATCCTGCAAGTTAGCTGCAAAGACACGAGTTGGATCTCGAACAAAGAAAATTTATGACACGGCAAAAACGCCATATCAACGCATCATCGAGTCAGAACGCGTTAATAAAGACACAAAGCAAAAGCTAGCAGAACTTCGGAACGCCTTGGATCCGGTTGATCTTTTTGAGCAATTAGGAACTCTTCAGGAGGTACTATGGCAACAGGCAGTGGTGGACCCTCCACTAAGAGAGCCGAATGTGCAGGGTATACAAAAAAGGGAACAAGCGGCTTGCAGCGAGTATTTAGGTTCTAAGCCGCAAGCTGAGAATAAAATTCTCAGCTTAAAACCAATCACGAAATACAAGCGCCGCTACAATCGACGAGTGCAACACTCATGGCGAACAAGGAAAGATCCGTTGGAAGGCACGTACGAGTATGCGCGCTTAGTTTTTTCTCTCGAACCACAAATCACTTCTACAGATCTTCTAGTCAGGCTGCGTGAGAAATTCCCTGAAAAGATATCCGGAAAGGAACTGAAGACTTTGCAGAGAAGATTAGCAAAATGGCGCCGGGAAGCTATGTCCATGCAGATCTCTACGTATGAAGCCGACGCCAAATATGACGACCTACCTTTCCATGATAGCTTGCGAAACCTTACAGAAAAGGCCTTGAATATCGTGGTTGATTCTCGCTAGATTTTGATTGAGGCAACGGTTGATGTCAGAACTATATTTTCTGATGAGGCAATACGTTGCAATTCTCATTGTCGTTGATCATCAGCCCGAATTTGAACAACCTGTTACCCTAATAGGGATGCTTGAATATTTCTTTCGCCATCCTGAGAAAGTTATTCCATTTCTATGGTCGCTAATCTGCGCGTTTTTTAAGGGCGATCTACCCTAGTATGTTTCCTCTCAGAACACCTTGGCTGATGCTTGAAAAAAGGGCATAACGATCTGTTCTATTGCCAGCGAAGCAAGCACGCTTATAAAATTCAAAAAGAATAACCAGCCAATCACTTTTAGCGTACTTCTTGCGCGCGACAGAAGACACAGATAAAGCACTTCTATGAAAGGTGGTAAGGCGAACGCAATTACAAAAGCGTAAATACCATTAGGATTAAAACCTTCAATATGCTCTTGTGACATCACAACATACACTGGATAATACAGCCCCAATACAAACAAAGTGCTGCACAAAAACACAGCTATCGCTAATCTCTGCCTTTGCACACTGCTTCTTTGCGGAAATACAACTTCTAACACAGGATAAGCAATTACAGTCTTAACCAGAAACACAATTAAATAACCTATTCCTGGAGGGACCGAAAGCAAATTCGTTGCCAACTTTCCTAGAATCTCAAACAATAGCTCCGATTGCGATGCCCACAAACTAGCTTTCTGATTGGAATGCGCCAGACAGTTGTTGTACGCATCCCAACATTTTTTTGCTTCCGAACTCCGATACCGGTCTTTTTCTAAACTCTCTGCCGCAAGCTTATAATATGGCGCCGCCTCGGCGAACCGATCTTGTAAAACATACAGCCAGGCTAGATCTGAATATCTTGAACTAAGTAAATAGGTGTTTCCATTCGGGAGCAAACTAAAGCTTGCTTCTTTAATTTGCTCCTTGTAGATTTCCTCTGCTTCTTTGTATTTGTGCTCTGAAATAAGAATTTTTGCCAGACGTGCTTGCAAATCTTCGCGACCATTAAAACGCGTCGTTCTAAGCAACTTTAGATACTTACGGCAAAGCTTTTCTTCTTCTTCCGACTTCCCTAATAAGGCATAACGATTCGCCAAGTTTTCGATTTCTCTGGAGCCTATACTGTTTGTCGATTCCATTTCCTTCAAGTAATGATCGAGCAATTCCTGCTCTTCCTGCTTTAATTGAGTAAGCTTGTCGACTTTCTCACTGTTGCTCTCGACCGCGCCACAATCGGCTTGCGTCAACAGTAGCGCGATAGCAATAAGAAAAACTGTCTTGCCAAAATTTCTCACTACTAATTGCCCCAAATTGATTTGAGTATCCACAGGAGCTGGAGAGCAGGACTAAGAACAAATGGAAGACCACAGATAGTTAAAAGTACAATAACATGAAAGCAGAAGAACTCAAGAAATGATTGAAAACGTGGCTTAATCTGCTGAACATAGCAGAACGCAAGAACTTCCACTATTGGTGGACAAAGCAGAAAGAAAAGTAGTTCCACAGTAAGCGGGGTATTTATTTCCGGAATGCGATTTACATAGCTTAGAGAAATCAGAGAGAATCCAAAAGCCAGACTAAAAGGAAAAACGATCAAGCTTGACAGAAAACACCATCGCTTTGATTTCCCCGGACAAACCTTTCTTACTAAAGGAAGCGCTGGCGCCAGAAAGCAACTTAACAGAGCCTCATACATGAATCCGCCAGTGTACACCATCGTTGAGAGAGCACTCCATAGTTTCTCAAGCCATAACCCCGGCGCTTTCATCAACACGGACAAGTAATCATTCCTGCGTCCATCAAAATCAAGCAGCTTCCATTTCATCGCCGTTTCCTTTGAGAAATCATTTCCAAACGAATAGAAGGTAGCAGCTTTCTCGTAAGCCTTTGACGCTTCAGGATACCTGAGTTGCTTCAAATAGAATTCGCCCAGATTTTCATAAGCACTGGCAATATCCCGAGCCGTACAACCTTTTGCGTCCTCCACTATTTCTTTGTAGAGAGATTCACCTGCATCAAATTTCCGTTCCTGGCAATATAAGTCTGCTAATTGCGTTTTCAAATACAGCCTGTCGCTTGGCAAACTCGTGAAAATGTACTTCTTATGAACTTGCTCTACTTGCTCAACGCCACCTTCTTGCATCACCAAACTTATCAACTTCGGATAGTTCCAGCGGTCAATCTGATTGCTACTTTGCCTTATTTTTGCTTCTAAAAGACTTCGCTCGCTAGGCTTTTCCGCCTGCGCCTCCCCTGCTTGCGGCACCCCAGCTTCCGTCACCCGATCACCAGTACTCGCCTGCGCACCTTGTATCCACACACAAAGCCAGAACGCAATGACTAGTTTTAGCGCCAATTTCTTTCTTATCTGCATCTGTATAAGCTGCTGCCTGCCTCTTCCATTCTAGCTCATGACCTTAAGCTAGCCCTCTTATTGGAACTCACCTCATATTAGAGCTCTACCTGACCTTCATTGATTACTTAGCACCAGTGGAAAACCGCCCGTTCCAGTTATGATATTCCCATCCGGTGTTGTTCCAAAGATTCCATAAGAACTGCCGCTGTCTACACTAAGTAAGTAAGTTTGACTTGGTTTCAATCTGAACCCGTTCTTTGTCTGCCATTCTTTAAAGCCTATGTCTGTTTTCATTTGTTGAATTATTTCGCTGTTGCGAGCCGGCAGTATTCTAACTGACGAAAATTCCCATCCGCTGTCCTTACAGAACTTTCGAAATTCATCAGAATCAATCGGATATGCACCATTTACCGAATTGGCTTCCAAGGCAATTTGTACAGTGCGCATGTTTCCTTTAACAGATGCTGATTTTGCCTTATTTTGTGTGCCAATGAAATTGGGTAGGCCAATAGCCGATAACAATCCAATAACAAAAACAAGCGCTAGTATTTCGATGACCGGAAACTGCTTGTTCGCAGCTTCTTTTCTAGCCGCTTCTGAAGTTAGTGTAGTTTTGCGTCCGATGTCGTTCAGCGCTTCGTTCGTCGCGTCTTTTGGCAATTCTTCCATAGCCACCATCCAATAGCCTTATTTAAGTCTGCCCAAATCGTGCTCGAAAATTTCACGTGGAGCGGCCTCTCATTAAAAGCACCTTGCAGCCAGTTCTATTCGACTCATCCTTGCAAGTCTAAAGGGCTTTATTGTTCTAATGAGAACAGCCGCAGCAAGTAAGCCGCTGGAGCTAAACGGAATGAATTGAAACTCCAGATGCGGAAACTTTAAGGCATTTTCAACAATATTCCAGACGGCAGCGTTATATTAAAAGTGCTCATGCTAGTCCAGGTTATGAAGAGCCTGGAAGAATGCATGAAAAAGCTGGGTCTCATGTAAGAGGACAATTGAATGGGCGAGGAAGTTGAAAAAAAACCTGAGTGGAGATACTTTCTCAGAGATTATGAATTGGAGGAGGTTTATCTTTGGCCAAATAATGGCAAAAAACTTCATCAGCAAAAACTGGAAGATGTTCAGTTATTATTTGAGGACGGCAGCTGGAACAGTAATTACAGAGAAAGGCTTTTGGATGTGACGATTAAGGGCTGGTTTGCCGAAACTCAGGACGAGATTTCCGAGCAAGAGGCAATGTCACTTTACGAGAAATGGAAAAAAGCAGGTAAGTGGCCTGGCGGAAGATTTACACGAATAGATAAGCGTTGACGAGGGAAGACGAATTCTGCAAAAAACAGAGAGAGAGTAAATTGAAAGTGGTTTTGGAACCTGCGGTTATTCCCATGGTTGCGCAGAGCGTTTCAGATGCTTTTCAAATTCTCCTGCGATAAAACAGAAAAGTAAAACGGCTCCGGTCGGCTTGAATTATACGTTGCTTGGTTTGTATCAGGGAGACGCTTCATGGTGTTTGAGAATGTATCTGTTGGGGCGATCAACAAAGAGATTTTGGGTCTTGAACTTCCTTCTGTTCAATGCGCATCCGATAATTTATCTAAAGAGTGTTACGGTGTTCCCAAACCGGAACACAGATCTATAGCAGTTATTTACAATCCAGCTGGAGGTTCGTTCCATCAAAGTGATCTTGATGAATTCACTAGAGCCTGTCATTCTGGCGGAGCAGATATCGTTACGATACCGACAGACCATGTTCCGAATTCCGCCAGTTCAAAAGCAATTGCTGCTGCTGATAGCAAGAAATACGACACTATTGTTTCTTGGGGAGGCGATGGTACATTTAGCGGAGTGGAAAACGGACTGCACCTTTGTCTGGATGAAGGAAAGACCGTTCCGCCAGTGGCTGTATACCCTGGTGGGACAGAAAATGTTTTTTCAAAAACAATGCACTCTCCTCACGATCCGGATCAGTTTGCGGAGATGGTGCTGTCGCCTGAGCGCACAGTTAAAAATGTTGACGTGATGAAGATTTCTTATACAGATCAAAATGGTAAGTCGCAAAAACAAGATATCATTGCGGAAGTAGGTGTAGGTCCCCTTGCAACAGCCATCGACAAGGCTTCTTCACCACTCAAGAAAGTACTTGGACCGGGATATTTAACATTGTATTTTCTCAAAGCAGTTTTGCAACCGCATCCGAAGCGATTTGAAATTGATACCGCGGGTGATGATGCGCGTTCTCTCGCTCGTCCAGTACTTTCTTGGTGAACACCGGTGGACCGAAATTTGAAGAAGTCACACCGAAGTGCACACCGTTTGACGGAAAGGTCGATGTGGTGAATTTGCCAAAGGCTTCAATTTTTGATTTCGTGAAATTTGGAATTGCAAAACATCATCATCGTCTTGCTGAGTCGCATCTTTATGAATATGGTCAGCTCGATAATCCGGAAAAGGTTGTCTCGAGCGATGGGAAGCCCTTTGTCTTTGACGCCGATGGCGAACGGCGTGGGCCAACAAAGGAAATTGATGTGTCAATCCAAGCGCACCTTATTCCTGTTGTAGTTGGTGATGATGCGGCTACACCGCATTTCTGCGAACCGATTCAGCCGCCAGATTCGTCCCTCTCGCCGGATACGCAGCACCCAGAGAAACCCAGGCAATTACCTTCGACGCCGGTGCCTGCTCATGAACAAAACGAACCAATTTCTTCGCCCTGTCCTCATACCTCAGACACAGCTTCCCATCCGGACCTAACTCCCTCACGTGAAAAAACGCGTATTTTATCTGATCATCCTTCAGATGCTTGATCATTTTTTCCGAAGAAGCCCAATATTTCGCATCACCTGCATACCAGAGATAGCGCAACCACAGTCCATTCTCCCCACGATTGAAACTTGCGCCACTCTCAAAAGGACTGGCATAGGGAAAGCAAAAATAAACCCACCAGAAAGCCAACCCGCAGATGATAGCAGCCACTATCAATCCCACTACCAACACAGCCAGCATCTTCTTCATACCAGAGCTTCCAGCTCATTCTCCTCTTCGAGATTGAAACAAGAAAAATCGTGCTTCGACTCGTGAAATTGCTCTGATAGAACAAAGAACGGGCAACAGCCTCCTATGAACGCCGCCCGGTGGCAAGTTTGCTTGACTGATGACCATTACCTATCTCACGATACCTGCTCTTCCTTCGACAGCCATCGACCACCAAACGTTCCAACCTGAGCCACTTCTTATGTCAAGCAGCCCCGCTCGCTTATCTCTTTATCTCTCTGCTTCTTCGCTAAACACCGGGCACCATAGAAAATGGTGATGAATTTTAGAACAAATTTCTGGGCTGTACTGACGATCAACGTCGATCTTGACGTTATACCAAATCTGGTATAAAATCCACTAATGAGAGAAGAACGAAAAAAGCTGGCAGAAAAGGCGAGCGAAAAACCGACTGATGAGCAAGAAAGACCTAACAAGAAAAAGACAAAATGGGTAATGGAAATAAATTCGAGGAAGCTATCTACGTTATTCATGTGATTACAAAAAAGAAAACTCAGCAAACTCCGCAAAAAGACATAGACATTGCTAAGAGCCGCTTCGCGAAATTGCAGGAGTGGAGGAAGAACCAAAATTTATGAATACCAAACAGAAGAAACCAATCAAACAGAAAACAGAAGAATTCAGGCCTACTGGAAGTGGCGATATCTTTCGCGATTTCGGTTTTTCTGAGCAAGAATCAGCGGCGCTCAATATCAAAGCTTGTTTCTTCCGTAAACTTCAAGCTGTTCTGAAAAAATCACCAAAAACACAAACAGAACTTGCTGCAAAACTCAAAATTCCTCAACCAAAAGTTTCCGATATCATAAACGGCAAAATGACAGGCTTCTCTGTCGAACGCATTGTAGACCTGCTAATTCGATTGGATTATGTAATACAGCTAGATGCTCAACCCGCAGCTAAAGGTACCCGTGGTGGCGTGGTAGATCTTGCAGCGAAACGCAAAAGAACTGTCGTTTAATTGAGACTATCACTTTATGAAAATGACCATCTGGCTAGGCGTTCTGGGATTTGTCCTCGGTGTATGCCTTGTAACCGTAGTTTCGACAGACAGTCGGTCAAATAGGATGATGCAAGTACAAATTCTCTGCAATCAAAGCTGTCCATCCGAATTCCTAATTGAGGAGACCTACCCGTGGTGGGGACTGCAAGAAGACGCGTCCAGGTTGGTGTGGCTGCAAGCTCTAGTTGATTACTGGTATATCGCCGCCTGAGCAGCAATTCTTAGCTGAACGAATTAGCGAGTCGCGAAACTTGTCTCACGGCGTTTCACAAAATTAATACCTTCATGATTCATATTAGCTGGGCGCACTTTTTCCCTGCTGATTTGGAACCAGACCGCTGCATGTCTATACTGGATTCGATGGAGTTATTCAGGTGACCGACGTCAAAGAAAAAGAAGAAAATCCTAATAAAAAACAGGCGATGGGCAAGTCCGATTCTGAACAGTCGCAACTGAGAATGTTTGCGGACAGCATTCCTGATCGCCAGTATCTGAGTGATTCGCTGAGTGTCAGAAATTGGAAAAAATCTAGCTGAGTATAAATTCGACGATTTGCAGCCACCTTTGCCCCATTTTTTTTCTAAGCTCCTGGATAAAGATGGAAAGCTAACAACTGATGGACTCGATTACATTATGTCTGGACTCAAGACGCTCAAAAGCAACGGATTTAAATTTGATTCCGACGGCAAACCCTATTCCGACCCAATGCAGTTTCTTCAGAATGTAACCGACTTTCGAACTGAAATGATGGCTAAAGAAGTTGAACAGACCCTCGAATCTGATCCTAGTGAAAGCCGGATGCTCGTCAGCGTCGGCATTGCGCACCTCGGTTTTGAGCCCCATCCTGGACCTGATGGACACACTTACGAGTCACTGAATCTTCTGCTAAGTCGAAAGTACAAATCAACAGTCATTGACTTTGGCGACAAGAAAGTTCCGGACTTTGGCGACAAGAAAGTTCCGGATCTAAATAAGTTTCACGTTGAATCGGGCTAGGCACCATAGCGGTACACGCCGTTGGCATGCTTCTTTCGGGGGGATTGTGGCTTTGTAGCTTCCTTGGACAGCTCTGGCTGCGGAACAGCGATTTTCGCGTTGAATTGTCATATATTCTTTCCTTTGTTTCCTTATCTAGTGAATCAAAGAGTAACGCCACCGCATTCGCGGTGGCGTTGTCGAGATGGTTTGAGTTTTACTCTATTAGCGTCGGTTTGTACTGTTTGCATGCCCAAGTGTTGTGGATTCGTTGAACAGCGGCGTGAAGTTGATTCCAGTAACTTCGCCCTTTTGATTGCGCTCCACAGAGAAATTGGCATCTTTCTGCTGAGCATCTCGCTGTATTTGATTGAGTATTTTGTCCTGCTGCGCGGCATCCAGTAGCTTGATACTGGCTGCTGCTTCTTGTGGGTTTCTCATTGCTTCGTGTTCAACGTTTTGTGCAGCTTTCTCGATACTCATTGTTTTGTCCTCTCTGTCTTTGCGCCCGATTGGCACCGCCGTTCATACTTTTAATTTACCGAGTGCTCGGGACACGAACGGGGCTGGCTTGTGGCAATTTCCGGTCAAAGCATTAAAACACCTCGCCAGCCCCCTCCCTTCTCCGTCCAACTCGCCGCATAACGCTCAGGAAATGATTCATTTACGTCAGCTGTCACTGGCGATCTAAAAGCGCGCAAATATGGCGAGCATTAAGAGCAGCGCAATTCAATATATGTGAAGCTCATCCGCTGTTTATGTGCTGTACTTAAAATTATTCTGGCAATCTGAATGAAGCAAAAAGAGAAAGAGGTTCAAGCTGGAACTTGAACCTCCAATTGCTTCGTAACTCTGAAAGCATTTTCAGTGTGACACAGATCAAGGCAATACGTCTAGCTCTTCCGCTGTAACTCTGAACGACAGTTTTAGAATCTTCAATTGCATACGGTGCGCAGTGCAGGTAGTGTTGTGCCGGAACTGTGACCGCGGCAATATTTATTGTTCAGCTTCTTGCTCAACTGAGCAAAGAAAAGTTTGTTTGCAACGTGCCGGCAAAAAGTACCAGAGCGGCTCTGCCGGTCGTATCGCGCATGCGGAGAGGCAAACGAGGTACAGGCAAAGAAAGCTCCAGCAGAAAACTGAGAAAGTGACGCATCATACTTCTCAGTCGGCTTCCAAATGTGTATCTGTAGAAAGTAGTACCGCTGCACAAAATACTAGACCCCAAGGCAAGCGTGAACTGCGATGCAGCTCATGCGGACTTAAAACTGGCCCGCTTGCTCGACTGGATTTCTGGCGCGGTGGCAGAGGATTCAAGAAATACAGGAGAAGAAATGACTATTACTCCGGAAATGGAGGCAGAGATTCTCCGCCTCTACCAGGCTGAGGGATGGCGCAGAGGCACAATTGCTCGGCAGATGGGAATACATCATGGATGCGTGCTTCGCGTATTACAGCGCCAGGGTGTAGCTGTAGCAATCAAGCAAAATCGAAAAGCTAAGGTGGACTCCTACTTGCCCTTCATCAAGGAGACGCTCGAAAAATATCCGAAGCTCAACGCCACAAGATTGCACCATATGGTTAAAGAGCGTGGCTACACAGGTGGCGTTGATCACTTCCGTGATTTGATCAGGGACCTACGCCCGGTACCAAGGGGCGAAGCCTATTTGAGACTTTCTACGCTACCAGGTGAGCAGGCGCAAGTAGATTGGGGCTCGTTTGGAAAGATTCGAGTGGGAACAGCAGAACATCGTTTGCTTGCATTCGTGATGGTGCTCTCCTGGTCCCGGCGGATTTTTTTGCGTTATTACTTAGGAGACGACACGGCCTGCTTTTTGAGGGGACATGTGGCTGCCTTTGAGCACTTTGGTTTCGTGCCCAGAGAAATTTTGTACGACAATTTAAAAACTGCCGTGGTGGAACGCGTCGGCAGCGCGATTCGATTTAATACGGAATTATTGCGCCTGGCCGCGCATTATCGCTTTTCACCAAAACCTGTTCCAGTTGCTCGCCCGACTTCGAAAGGCCGGGTTGAACGGGCTATTCAATACATTCGCACGTCGTTTTTTGCTGCCCGACAGTTCACAGATGTCGATGATTTGAACATGCAAGCTCTTGCCTGGTGCGTGGAAGAAGCTCAAACGCGCCCGTGTCCTTCAAACAAATTGCTCACGGTGACAGATGCCTTCGAGCAAGAAAAAGAATCTATGCTGGCTCTGCCGCAGACCGAGTATCCAATTTTCGAACGAAAGGCAGTTCAGATTGGAAAAACGCCGTACGCTCGATTCCAAGGAAACGATTACTCTGTTCCACACAATTATGTTCGAAAGCAGTTGCTAGTCCAAGCAACGGTGGACAGAGTGCAGATTGTTGATGGTGTGCAAGTGATTGCTGAACATAGCCGCTCGTATGACAAAGGCGCGCTAATTGAGGACTCTTCGCACATCAACGAGTTGATGGCAGTTAAGTTGAGATCAAACCAAAAACATGGCGGAATGCATCGCGTCCTGAATGTTGTGCCATCAAGCAAAGATTTCTTCAAAGCAGCCGCAGAGAGGGGACACAACATGGGGCGTCTTACTCAGCTATTGCTAAACCTGCTTGATTTATATGGTAGCTCAGAGCTGGAATTGGCTATGCATGAATGCCTGGTGGTAGGAAGCGTGCACTCGGAGGCCGTGCGCAAATTCCTTGAGAAACGAAGAGAGGCAAGAGGTCTGCCACCACCAATTGCCATGACTTTCTTGAAGCAAGCTAGCGATCTGGTTGATGTCACACCAAAATCGTTGGACATTTACGACAAACTATTGAATATGGAGGAGGACGAAGAGTGAGTGATTTAAAAGAAAAAGCTCGCCAGCTTGGAATACGCAGCGTCGTATCGAACTGGGACTATTATGCGGACAAGGAATGGCTTGCGCCGCTATTGCTTGCAGAAGAGCAGGAACGTGCAAACAGGGCCTTCGAAAGACGGATCAGAGAGGCGAGGATTGGTCAATTCAAGCCAATGAGTGATTTTGATTGGCAGTGGCCGCAAAAGATTGATCGTGAACATATTGAAGATCTGTTTTCGCTGCAGTTTTTGCGCGAAAAGTCGAATGTAATTTTGGTGGGTACCAACGGTCTGGGCAAAACAATGATCGCCCAAAATCTCGCACACTCAGCTCTGATGAAAGGCATCACAACGAAATTCAGCAAAGCCAGTGATATGCTCAATGAATTGGTTGAATGTGATGGTTCTGCCGCGAGACGTCGCTGTCTGCGCAAATACTGCAATGTTCCTTTGTTGGTTCTTGATGAAGTAGGCTACCTGAGCTACGACAACCGGTTTGCCGATTTACTGTATGAGGTGATTTCGGGAAGATACGAACGACACTCAACCGTTGTTACGACCAACAAATCCTTTAAGCAGTGGAAAGAAATTTTTCCGCACGCTGCTTGTGCGGTCACACTGGTGGATAGACTGATGCACAAGTCTGAATCCATCTTAATCGAAGGAGAATCCTTTCGAGCTAAAGAAGCGGCAGAACGGGGTCTGGCTAAAGCCAAAGTCAGGCAGCAATCGCGCAAAGGGCGAAAAGCAACTGCTTAGAATTTCCGGTACGAACGGCCGCCATGGTGCAAATTGGCGGTCGTTTCATGTTTTTGCTGCCGCACTTTTTGAACGCCGAAAAATGCTCGCCGGAAAATGCTCGTCAATATTTGCGCGTTTTTTCACCGCCGCTGACAAATTGTTGCTACTGGAACTCACACAATATTGATAATACAGTAATTCGCAGACTGATGTAGTGAAAATGTATGGCTACATTGAACAATTGAAAGGCATCGACCATCCTAACCTGCCACCTGCAGTCATTTCAGGTTCTGTCGATTGATCTCTTTGTAGAAAATTTGTAGCGCTAAACAGGCTTATCTTTTGTATTCGCAGGAATGCTTTTGTAGCTTGAAAATGTTATCTACTAATTTGCCTACTGGAAAAGCTGCAAGTCGGCATGCCGATAGTGTGATGCAGAACGAACATCGACGCGGCGCCTACAAGCTGGCTACAGGCAGCTATAAATTGGGCGCTCATCACTATTGTGAGAGTTCCAGTACAAACGAAATATAGCTTCTTTCAGCGCTACTACAAAATTTTTACAAAATGATCAATCGAAAGAAGCTGGAATGATTGCCGGTGGCAGGTTCAAATGGTCTGTGCCTTCTAACAATTCAACGTAGCCATACAATTTCACTACATTAGTCCGCGTATTATTGTAATATCAAAACTGTATGAGTTCCAGTAGAAATTTCAAATTCAGAAGCCAATCATGGCTCGTCCGCAATCTTTTTTTCTGAAGGATTTGTCGATGTGAAATCTCTAGTTGGTCTGAAGGTCGTCCACCGAAATCTTTAGCCTGTCGAGTAGAATTTGTGTAGCTTCAGGGTCGCGTCTGTATAGAAGTGAACAAACATCCAGGAAACCGTCTTCGGTCTTTGGTACTGTTTGTTCATAACCCCGGCGTTTAAGCGAAGCGTCAAGTCCTGTTAATAGCTTGTTAGTCAGCTTCCCACCGGTATCCAGAGTTTGAACTATGTTACTCTTTCCTCGCTCCAAGAGAGCGAGCGATATGTGATCTGCAAACAGATTTTCGTGTTGAAATTTTTCCCGAATCGCCTGGGAGCGCTGCATACAGATTTTTACTCTTTCAGAGAACCTGAGTGGACCGGTAGCTATGTTCTGAGTGTTTACTCGGCTAATTAGGGACATTTCCTCAGCGACCTGTTCAAATGAAATGAATTCTGCAAGTAGAGTTTTGTTCTCTAGCAGAGCAAGAAGCAGATCCTCTTCGGTAACATTGGAGTTTCCCAACTTTACTGACCACTTCAGTGAATCAATAACTACCTTCGAAACTAGAGATGAAGCATTTTCAAACATACTCAATTGCCCTTTTCTTTTGATTGTACCTGAACCCATCTGTCATTGGTCAAATAACCAGTCGAGGTACTGCTTTAGGCCTTCATCATGACCAATGCCATAAAATGGATCGTTAGGGTCTGAAATGTTGGCTGGATCGTTATCTGGTCCGGCGTGGTTTCCGTACCCGCCCATGCCTTCATCATTTCCAACGACTCGTCCTGGCGGCTCGCCTAACGGTCCGTTATCACCAGAAGACCTTTGATTTGGATGAGCAAATGGTTTGTCTGGACGGCCTCCAGGGCGATTAGGGGATGGTCTACCTCGATTCGGGCAACTTCCACCTCCGCCTGGGCGCTTCCATCCACCTGCGCCTCCGCGGCCTCCGTGACTTCCGGATCCAATGGCTAAAGCTCCTATGCCGTTTGGTCCCAGCCACCCTTCCGGACCAGTAAGCGTTCCCCATGACCGACTGATTTCAGGCAATCCCCTTGTTCCAATGTCATATGTTCCATAAATGGCTCCGCCAATACCCGCAACTCCTATGGCTGCCGTGCCACCCACAGCGACATCAACCGCAGTGATAGTCGGACCAACATATTGCATCACCTGAGTTATCACGGTGCCATCTAGTCCAGACGGATCAACAAAGCTAATTGGGTTATTGCCGACATAGCCATATAGGTTTGTGCCTGCGTCTTCACCGATAGGATCGCGAGAAAGCCATCGTCCCGTATTGGGAGAATATGCTCGAGTTCGAGTTAGGCAGAGCCCGCTGGCTGCATGATGATAGTAGCCAGCATATTGGAAATCGGCAGCAAGTGAGCCAGTGACAAAAGTCTGAGTGACTTGACCGTAAGGGTCGTAGCTGTAGCGTGTCTTCACAGCGCTGGTATTATCATCCAATTCACGAATGCTACCCAGGTGGTCCTTGTTGTAGAAGTAGTTTGCGGCACTAATTGTTTCACCCATTGGGAAAAATCTAGAAACTATCGTGCCACCGCCAACTCCATTTCTGGATTCACAGCGCTCATTTCCGCACCAGACGAATTGTAATGTCGTAGCGCTGCCGGAGACAATCTCGGTGATACTCACGTTTCTTCCAAGCCCGTCATAAACAAATTGACTGTTGTTGGCAGATGTAGAAACCGGAGTTACTTTTGCGGCGCCAGAATCAGCCACAAATGCATGGGTGCCGTCGGGGCTAAATGCAGATGAAATTGGCGTAGTCGTTACCGTCAACGTCGATGCCACTGTATTCGGTATCGTGTTGATCACAGAGACTGTGCCAGCACCAGAATTGGCAACGTAAGCTTGTAATCCGTCGACTGTTAAATTTATTCCCTCAGGAGAGGTGCCTACAGTGATGGTGGCGGCCACGCTATTCGAAGAAATATTGATGACAGATACGGTGCCAGATGTCTTATTTGTGACATACGCTTTTGTGCCGTCCGGGGTTATAGCAACAGCATATGGTGCGGAGCCCACGGTAATTGTATTTGTCACCGTGTCGCTTTGCGTGCTGATGACCGAGATCGTGCCGGAGCCTTGATTGACTACAAGCACCTCTGTTCCGGTTGGAGTAATGGCAAGCGCAAAAGGCGTGGTGCCTACCGTTACTGTGCTCAGGACAGTATTATCTATTGTATTAATTACAGAGACCGTGCCTGCACCTTTGTTCAAGACGTACACTTCAGTTCCGTCAGGCGTGACTGCAAGCGCATAAGGAGTTGTACCGACTGAAACTGTGGTGCTCACACTGCTGGTTAAGGTGTTTATGACTGACACGGAAGCCGAACCAGAGTTTGTGACAAAGGCCACTGCTCCTGTGGGATTGAATGCAACAGCCTGAGGGTTCGTTCCTACTGTGATGGTGTGAATTACTGTATTTGAGGCCGTGCTGATCACGGATACGTTGCCGGAGCCATTGTTTGCTACATAGAGAAGACTGCCATCAGGGCTCAGTGTCATAGAGCTTGGACTAGTTCCGACTGTGATTGTTGATGAAACTGTATTGCTTGAAGTGTTGATCACAGAGACAGTGCCAGAGCCGCTATTGAGCACGTAGAGCTTGCTGCCGTCAAGCGAGTAAGTGCAAGATACTGGAGTGGTACCGACGGTAACATTGGCGGAGGTACTAGCGGCGCCATAAGGATATGTTATTCGAACAAGGCGATTTTCCGCGTCGAAATTGTAGCCATTAGTGCCATCACAAGCCATATTGCCGTTGCCGTCGTACGTCAAATTTGCCGGGGTGGCGCTGTTTACGGTTATCGTGTAGTTGTTTGTGCCCGCCGTTCCGCCACCACTTCTGGCTGTGACAGACGCTGTATTTGCAGTTGAGGAGGCGCCACCTGCAAGAACCGGGTTAGCAGTAAAAGTGTTTGATGGAATTATTGATCCAGCTGCACCGGCGCTTGATCCTAGGGCTAATTGCTCTGTCGCACCTGTGCTTTTCGATACAGAATAAGACGTGACATTCACAGAAGAAGATGTAAGTGTCACAACATTTGCCGAAGAACTTGCGCTGATTCCAATTGCAGATAATGCGGTGCTGTTTGTGGAAACGAAGTGCGTCGCAATTAACGTTGTCGTCGTATCCACGCTTGAGTTTACTGTGTACGAAAAATTCTTGCCTGTCGAATTGGAATTGTCATTCACCGTCAAGGTCAGTACGTCGCCATTTGTGATGCCTCCAGTGATGGTCATTGTTTGACTAACATTCACCACTGCGGATTTGACCGGATTAGCGTATGTCCCCTGGAAGCGTATTGGACCGCCAGCCGAAGTGCCAACTAGTTGATTGAGGTTATTGTATGAATATTGCGTGGCAGTAGTTGTTAAAGACGGGAGTGTACCTGTACTATCTCCTTGAACTCCCGTGCGGTTTCCTGCACAATCGTAATTGTAATAAAGTTGCTTATGCAGATTTGCTTTGGGGCTGCTTGCGCCTAAGGCAATTGTGTCAGTGGCACCGACTCCCGAAACAGCGCAAGTAAATTGCGTGCAGAAAGTGGGCGTCGCACTACTTTGAGAAATAGTTATGACCGCACCGCTTGAAGAAGCGCTAATACCGAGATTGCTGCCCATCACGTCGTTTATTCCGGTGCTGGAGCCATTATGAACAAGACTACTAGCAATGCTTGAGGCCGTGTCACCTACTTGCACGGTGTAGCTTGCTGTCTCCTGTCCTTTTGGCGTGGTGCCCGTAAGAAGGGCATCATAGGCCGTAATAGTGATCAGATCTCCTGCATGAACAGTCCCACTTATGTAAGCGTTGATAGTGCTACCGCTGTCTGATGTAGATGCGCTTAACTGGCTGGCAAGGTCATAGCCAAGGCTGAAGTGAGTCTCGGTGCTGTTCTGATTTTGCAGCCACTGTTTCAATTGCCCGGCAGCATCATAGGCATAGTTGAACTGACTAATAGTTGCCGGGGTAGAACTGAGATTGGCAATTCCCTGTAGGCGCTGGTCAGCGATGTTCGGCAGATAAGTAAAGTTCGTGGTCTGTCCGTTTGGATAGGATATTGAAGACAGGCGTGAAGAGCCCTTTGAAGCAGCAGATCCAATGGAGATTGTGATGGCACCCTGCGTGGTATCTGTGATTGAAGCGCCTACCGGCGTAGAGGCGGAAATTACAGTGCCCAAAGCACTTGCACTAATGCCGGTTACTGCCAATGCATTGATTTGGCTGGCAAGATTGCTAGCAATACTTGAAAGAGTATCGCTGACAGTCGTTACATAGGTTGCCGTATGTCCGTTAATTGTAATCGTCTCGGTGCGTCCGCCTGATGCAGTACCACCTATGGTGATTGGTGTCACAGCATCATCCAGATAGGCATAGTTAAAAGTTCCAAGAGGGTTGACCTCTGAACTCAGGCGGCTCAGCGCATCATAAGACCATGTGGTGGAATTGCTTACACCGTTTATAGAGCGATTGGTGGTTCTTCCCAAATTATCGTACGAATATGTAGCCTGAGAGTTGCTGATTACATTATTGCTTACGGAGCTTAGTCTGTTCCCGGCATCGCCAGGGACGGTAGCCAGAGCGAACTCGGAAGGACCACCGGTTTGAGTCATAGTGCTTGTGGGGCCACCTGCAGGGACATAAGTTGTCTGGTAGGGCGAGGTGGAAGTTATGACTACTGCAGCACCACTGCTAGTGGCAGTGATTCCGTTACCGGTTAGATTGCTGTTTATCCAGTTTTTTAGCGCAGTCGCTACTGTTGTTAAAGTATCTCCACTCTGGACTGTGTACGAGTCAATATTTGGAGAAGCACCAAAGACCGGATTGTAGATGGTTATGGATACCTGATCACCTACGGAAATAGTTCCTGTTAGGGTTTCTGTGGTGACTCCGTTTGTATTTGAAGCCGCCGTAACTGAACCGGTCCCAGATAAAGTTACAGTTGCTCCGCTGTTAGTAGCAGAAATGCCTGCAGCCGACAATGTCGCGTTGGCGTTTATTGCCGATTTGACCGAACCTGCTAATATGCTCAAAGTGGTATCAGTATTCAATACTTGATATTGAAAGTTGTACTTTCCACCGGCAAGCGATGCATTGTAAATTGGAATATTTATGTAGTCATTTGTGCTGGGAGAGCCGGTGAGAGTCACCATGTTATAGGAGTTTCCGTAGGCGTAGGTATTTGCCCCCCATCCGTTAGTTATTCCTGTAACACGCGAGAAATTTTGATCATAGGCTGTTTGAACAGCAGATGTCGGATTAATGGCGCCCGAGTAGTACTTTAGCAGCGGCGCATTATCAACGTTATAATTAAAGCTAGTTGTTTGCCCAAGCGGATCCTTTTTTGAGGCCAATAGCCCAGCATTGCTGCCGTAACTGTAGTTAACGACTGAAGAGTCCGCAAAAACCTTCTGAATTACTCGTCCCTGCAAATCATGGTGCCAGGACGTGCTCTGGTTATCGCCATCCGTAATAGAAGCAAGAGATCCGCAGCTGCACCAACAGTATTTGGTCTGCCTGCCTAGTGGGTCGATCTCATAAGCCAACTGATCGAGACTGTCGTAAGCGCGTTTGCTCCAGCGCCCCAGGCGATCGGAATGCAAGACGGCGTCTAGTTTGTCATAAACGGTTGTTTCTGAGGTTCCATCCGGGTAGGACAGGTTGGTGAGTCTATTTAAATTGTCATACGAGAAACTAAGAGTGTAACCTTCTGAATCCGTTACAGTATGTACCGGGCCATAACCGTAAAAGGTGAAAGTACTGACGTCAAGGTTTCCAGATAATGGACCCTGAACCTGGGTCAAATATCCATTTCCATCATAGCTGAACGTGCTTGTATTATTGTTTGCATCCGTAACTGTGGCAAGTTCGCCAAAACCGTTATAGGTGTATTGAGTTTTTTGGCCAGAAGAATCGATGTAGGAAATAGGCATATGCGGAGTTGCCCCATACTGCCAAAATCCGAGCAAGGATAAATCATTAGCAGGGGAAGGTCCCTGTGTTTCGTATGCTGAAAGCAGATCAATGTTATTGAGCGCGTAGTTGTAATTGAACTGGCGACCAACCGGATCGATGGACTGGGTCATTTTGCCAAGAATGTTCCGCTGATAGGTCCACTGTTGGACGAGCCCATTTGGTGTTGGCGACAAAGTTACTCCCAGAGGACCACCACTTAATGTGTATGAGTAAGTTGTTGTATTTGGAGAATTTGAATTGAAAAACGCTATTGGGGACGTTATGCTTTGATTGGGGTAATTATTGGCCCAGTAGGCCGTTACTCCAAGTTTTTGCAAATTTCCGTCTGTGTTGACTAAGGCAGCTAAACCCTGGCAAATTGACGTAAGCGTATCACCGGTTTGTTCAGTATAAGCCACGCTCTCAGAGCCGCCCGGTAGACCACTGTCAGTCACCGTCAACGTTAGTGTTTGTCCAGGAGTGGGAGTATTTCCTAAGAAAAGCATTTCAACAGGATTAGGACCACTTGTACCATTTGCACAAGTGATTGTTTCTGTGGGCAAGCCAGTGGAATTATTTTGCAACTGGACTCTCTGAGCACCGTTTGAAGTAACAGTGACGACCGCACCATTAGAGGTGGCAGTAATTCCATAAGCCTGAAGATAAAAATCGGAATTTACCAAATTAGCAAATTGCGTGGCAATCTTCTGTAATGTATCTCCAGACTGCACCGTGTAGCTCAGATTTTCAAAGCCGTTATCGTTCATGTAAGAGTCGCCGTTAAGTGCAATGGCCAGGTGGTCGCCAATTGTCACGGTGCCACCTATGGTGGCAGTCATCCTGAAGCCAGTTAATTGGCGCCCTATTTGTGTCGGTTGATTGGTAGTATTTTGTCTTCCGAAATCCTGGCCCGACTGGTTTACATAGGAGAACACGACCGGCGCTTCCAGGGCACGGCGAGTCCAAAGGGGCACGGCGGATTCATTGCCGGACCAATTTTCATATACAAAACAGGTTGACTTGCAATGCTGATAGTTCAGGTTGGCAGGATCGTTCGGATATGCCGCAGTTGCTTCTCTGTCCCAATAATAAGTCCGCTTTGCTCCGGCGATCCAGTTTTCAAAGACAGCATTGCTGCCGTCAGGGAAGGTAAACCGCAATCCAACTGGGGGATATGTTGGAGAATTGCCGACAGGAGTGTAACTGTAAAATGACGTTGAACCGTACGGTGTCTTCATCATGTTGATAAAGTTTGAACTTGGGTCGTATAAGAAAGAAGAAACGTTTGAAGCAGCATCCGTGATTGAAGTAAGGAACGTAGTCGTCGAGTCATATGAAAGTAAGGCCGTTCGTCCCCAGGTGTCTGTTACGCTTGCCAGCTTGTAATACGCATTGGTGCCAGGCGTGCTGCCGACATAGGAAAAGGTGGACGTATTACCAGAGGCATCAGTAATTGAATTTACTCGGAAATTTACTGCGTCCCAGTTAATAGTAACTGCATTGCCTTGGGGATCTGCAGCAGAGGTCATCAGCCAATAACTACCATCATTGAGAGTGAAGTTTTGCGTGCTACCGTCAGGCAATAGCCGCTGATATCCGCCACCGCCAAGCACCACCATTTGCGCTTGTGAGATGATATCTGGTATGTAAGGCGTCGGTCCGTTGGACTGCTTGCTGTAAACCTCGTAACCTCCACCGGGCATGTTCACCGTAATATTCGACGATCCATCAAGAGTTAGATAGGAGACCCAATTGATGCTCCAATCTGGGCCGAGGTTGGTAAAGCCAAATATGCCAGGCTGTTTCCCTTCCTGATCGTTATAAGTTAGTTGAATTGAAGCGCTAGGCCCAATGGGCGGGTTACTGCTCAGAGGCGTATCTACAATATGCAAACTTGATGTCATATCAAAGGCGTATGCGACAGGCATCCCGCAAGAAGGACCGCCTTGTGGAGCCGTACTCGGACATCCTTTTCCCTTGCCTCCGTTCCGACAACAGGCCGCGCCTTTTCCCCAAACCTTTTCCGCGTCTGCCCGAGACAGCGGGCTCCAGCCTGCAGGAAGAGGGCCGTCCGGAACAAGGAAATTTTCATCAGTCTGGGCGGCGAGTGCCTCCGGACTTATGGAACGAATGCTAGCACTATCAAAAGTGGGATCCTGAATCTGATATTTGCCGTCCCTTTCACCCATGATGGCGGTAAAGTGTCCCACCGTCCAGTGCATTATGGACGGAGAGATGAATGTGGCGCCTGGCGAGCGCTTTGCCATTTGCATTTTTAGACCAGCCTTTTGCGACCAATCGAATAACTGCGCAAGGTTGGTGCCCTGTTTAGACGACTTTGCTTTTTTGAATTCCTTTCTGAGTTGATCTGCTCTTGTGGGATTTAGTAACGGTGCAATCGATTGAAGCCCAAAGGGACCGCAACGATAGGATTCTTCTGGATGATTTCTTTGCGCCCAGAGCCCGTCACTTGCGGATTTTACCCGAGCCTCCGATGACCCAGCAAAAGCCCTGCCTTTTATATCATCGAGATGCTTTTCTAATTTGTCCGTAAATCCAAGGCGAGCTTCCAGTTCAACAAGATGTGAGATGGCAAAATCAGCAGTACTCTTTTGTTCGCGAGCGCGCAGATGTTTTGATTGCTCCCAGGCGGATTCCCAGTACTTCAAAGCATCAGTCAGGTATCCGTTTTCGAAATACAGTTCGCCCATGTTTGCTTCTAGCGAGGCCCGCCATCTTGAGTCATGATGCGATGCAATAAATTTGTTCAGGGAGCTTAAGTCTTCCGAACCAGTCCTTTTCTTGAACTTTAGAAGCGCGGAAGCCAATTCCTTGTTTTCTTCTTTATTCAAGTTGGAATTCATGGGCAGCAGAGGTTCAAGAAAAAGGCGTGATTGCGAAATCTCGAAATCAGAAGGATCGTTTGAGAATGTCAGTTTTCGCATTACAGCATTGCCAGGTTGGAATCTGCGATGAGGCAAAGCATGAAAATAGCTGTCAGGTATAGATGGCGGCATTGCCGACCCGGCTTTTTGCGGCGGCAACGACGACCCGCCCGCGAATGCCACTGGTGCCAGGATGTTTGAGCTGAGCAGAAGTGCCAGCAAAAACAACGTTAGCAGTCTTGGAATGGGCTTGTGATTTATTAGAGACGTATTCATGCTGGTTTGCCTGTATTTATAAGGATGGGGTAGGGAGTTGAAGAGTCAAAGAGGGCGTGCTCAGGTCTGATGGGCTAGGTGCGGGCCACAAGGTTGAATCAAGCGTGTAAGTTGCAGTAGAGACAGCGCTTGTAACACCATTTTTGAATGATGCGGCTTTCAGGGTTTGACTGTAGTTAATGCTTATTGGACAGCCCAGATAAGCCGTTGAGCTTACAGTTGGGGTGCTACCGTCAGTGGTGTAGGTCGTCATTGCACCAGTTTCAGCAGCTATGGTTACTTGAGTCGGCAGCAATAGACTTGAAGTCGGAACACTTATTATCGGTGCCTCAGGAGTTTGTGATAGAATCCCGTACTTTTGCATCAGCATTGTTTGAACTGCGCTTATTTGTGAGCTGTTTAGGGCTGTGGAATACAGAAGCAATTCGCAAATTTGACCGCCGTAGAAACTTCCTGTGCTGCTCGACTGAGCAAGAAAATTGTTTGCCCAAGTTACGACAGGAATATTGTTCATGCTTGTGCTTTGAGTACCTGGAACCCCATTTAGATAAAAAGTAGCGGTGCCGTTGCTCGCTCCTGAGGATTCCACTGCCGCAAGAACCTGAAATTGATTCTGAGTGAGCGCGGAGGCCGATTGAACATTAGTGGAACCGGATCCGCTCTTAATCACGGTTAACTGACCTTTAGAAGCCGACGCGGCAATTTGGCAGCGGAACTCGTTGGCAATTCCAGCATCAGCGAGATCTAGGATTTCAGAATTTGCACTGAGCGAACTTGGATTAGTTACAACAAATAGCGTCATTCCTGCAGCTTGAATATTTATGTAGATGCCTGCATGAGTGGTACTTGCATAGGTGGTGCCCAAAGGGGCCGTGACCTGAATTATGGAGCCTGACGCCGCCGCACTTACACCACTGAGCGAAAGTGCATTAATCGCTGATGCCAATCCAGTGGCTATTGTTTGATTGGTGTCCGAAGTCGTAATCGAATAATTCGCATTGTTGGAGCCATTAATAGTTATTGTTAGCGTGTTACTTTGGAACGGAGGAGCATCGCTTATTGCAATTTGTGTCACGGTAGAAAAATTGATCGAATTGCTAGGTAACGACATGAATTGTGATGTGCCATCAAAGCTCAGTGCCGGATAGCTATTTATTGACGAATTGAGAAACAATGGTCGTTTTGGAAAAGTAGCCGTCAGGTTATTGGAATTTCCTGATAGATCAGCCCACTGGTTTACGGAAGCCGGTGATCCAGGATCGGCAGAAACGCCAAGCCCAGCCCTTAGCCTCAGGACAAGCCCTGGTGCTTGCAGCACTGGTGCCAAGTTCGAATCTACATCCAAGTAGACGGTAGTTACTGGGCTATAGGTCCCGGACAAATACGCAACTGCATTTATTTGTGTCGGAGATGAAATTGTGAAGGACGAACTATACTGAGTGGAAAGATTTGACGGTTTAGTTCCGTCGGTCGTGAAATAGATCGTTCCGCTGGACGCGGACATAGTGACCGTTTGTGTGTTAGTGAAGCTACCGGTTGAAGGTGTTATTGTAGGAGCGCTCAATGCGAAGGCAGGCAACACTGCTAACAGATCTAAAAAAAGTAAGAGAACTGCAATCAGGCAAAGAGCTTTACGTGTTCGTTGCGTATGCAGACGGAGATGATCGAATCTTATGAATTTGAATCTTTCAACTAAGCAAAAGAAGGGATTCATGCTTACCACCTCCCGAAAATGAAATCTGTAGCCGCATTGTTTGAAATTGCCGCAAAACCGGTGCCCTGAAATGTTGTGGTACCTGTTGCTACAGACTCTTCTACTATTTGTGCAAATGAATAGCCGATAGCAGGCACAATGGCACCTTGACCGGTGCCTGCCGTGACAGTGGTGCCGGCATTCGGTGAACATAGAAGTTCAGAGCAAAAGAGGCTGCTTCCCGACGTTGCACTACCACTTACGGAATTGAGACCAACGGCATTGTTTGCATTAACATTTGCCGTGGCGTTTTTCATCACCACTGATACGGATGCAGAAATCGGCTCTTCAGCTACGCCTATTACAAATTCTGTTCTGCCTGTCCCAATTGCAGTACTATTATTCCTTGGGCGAAACGTCGCAGTAGTATAGGTCCAGCTTGAGGTGGAATCTGCGCAGGTCATGTATTTCGGAATTCTATTGAAGTAATTCCATACACACCTGGCGGAACTGTTATCATCGGCTCTGGCGGATGTACCCTTTGCGCCGACCATCATTGTGCCTACGTATAAATAATTCAAGTTGCCGGTCTGGAGATAGCAACCGTTTTGATAGGTGAGTCCAGTAGTTCTAGTCGTTGGAATGAGGTACCAGTTGCCACCACTAGTGTAAGAAAGTCCGGTGGTGTTGACGCCTGTTTCGAGTGTGATAGTGGTGCTGGTAGCAGAAGCGACCTTAAAGACCTTGCCGTTTAATCCATTGGATGCTGTTGTGCCCATTGTGCCGGTGATGTTAGCAATTCCAATGTAATACCCGCCTCCTACCGGTAGCGAATTCGCCGAAGTCAGAACACACGGGTTAGCAGCCGTAGCACCAGTGATGGTGCCGGTAGTTTGAGAACTATCCCAATAGCTTGTGGTTACTGCCACGGCTCCTGAATTGTTGTAGATAAATACATCCATCAGGCGAAAAATTTGTGCAGGCAGAGCAGTGGCAATCTCGCTGAAGCTCAAGGAAGTGAAATTATTACCCGTGGCGTCGGGCATAGTAACGACATTTCCACCACCGTATGGGCCGACATAAAAATTGGAAGTATCATTGGTGACGTCTGCCGTTGGTGCGCCTGAAGAAAGATAAAGTCTGACGTTCTGCGCCTGCGTACTTGTAACATCAATCTTGACCTGTCCAGGTGTGCTTGTATCAACGGCACTGTTGGTACCATTAACGAGTTGTCTTGAATTAGGCACACTATTTTGTTCATTCAGAATTGTTACTGGGGATATAGTGTTGCTGCTTGCACACTGCGCAAGAGCTCCTGTTGGCATGGACAAAAATACTGCCGCAAGAAATGCCATGCAATGCTGGATGAGTTTGTAGAATGTTTTCATTTTTATCGACCTTTTGATTGAAAGATTTTGAGGACGCCAGGGATCATCCGGGCCGCCAGCAAGCCACGGAGAATGGCTTGCTGTGCGCCCGGGTGGTGGAAACCCGCGCTTAAGACAGGACTAAAGATGAGCCAAGTTAATGACCATGGACTAAAGATGAGCACGAACATGCGGTGTTTCGAACGACACCATGAATGAGTTCGCAATGAAACTGTGCCGGCATAAAGCAGGCCAGCCAGGTTCGAAAATCCACAGGTGGACTCTCGAACCTTTGTTTCATTTACGTACAAGATTTATGAGTTAACGATGACGCTTGCTTTCGTTACCAGGTACCCGAAAGCTGTTGATTGCGCCTATAAAAACGATATCAATAAACTTTATGAGAACCTTGGGAACTTCGACTGGAATTATGCACCCATCGTAAGATCTTTTTTCTTGTTTCCATTTCTATCGTGCTGTTCGATTTCACGATTGTAGATCCTCCATTTGAATCATCCTTTCATTATGAAAACCGCTTGCTTGTGCGGTACGCATTGGCGTTTTCATTGCATCAAGAACTTTTGTCTTCATATATACAATATAGCAGATACTACATATGGTGTCAAGAGGTTTCGCGATTTCTCTTAAAATGGTTTTCTTAGAACTAGCTTTTAATGCGGCTTTTGCATAGGTACAAAAATAAAGGCACATAATCGAAGTGTCTGCAGCAAGATGCCCATCGCATAGAATTAAATCACTTTAGCATGTTTCGTTGTTCCTTCTAATTCAGGAGTTAACGTCAAGTTGGAAGCTGATTCCTTATAACAATCTTTGAGATTCTTTATTAACAATCCGACTGTTTCAATGAAACTGAATCGGCTTATCTTCTTCTTTATGTATGAATACTCGCGATATTCCCGCTTGTTCATAGGCCTGGAGTTTAAGGCAAATATTCTTTCCAAGTCATGTCGCAAGTCTTCTCGTTGTTTTCGCGGCAAAATTTTTATCGACTCGTGAATATTTATGCAATGCTCACACATGCTTCCAAGAGTAGTGGGATCAAACAACGTCAGATCACCTGTCCAGTAGTGTGAATGGCAAAAAATACAAACTCCATTCTTCCTAGCAAACATTTTTTTCCACTCTTCAGAAGGCTTGCTCATAGTTGCCTCCGTCAAATAAGTGAAATAGGTCTTCGGATGCGGCCAGCTTGAGCGCTTGCATCTGAACCTCCAGTTCCTCTAAAGTCAGGCCGCCTGGACTCGTACCTTTGCTTGTGATCCAAAGCTCGTCAGCGATTGCATACGCTTCATCGACAAGCGATTGAATAAACGCCCAGGTAAGTGTATAAAGGCGCCCCCAGGAAATGGCAATCGCTCCTTGCTCGTTGTAGCCTGCTAGAACAACTGCGTGACCCTGTCCGGTCATTTTCGCGTTGGGATCATAATCCCACACGCCAGAGCTTGGGTCTAAATTTGAAGGTACAGGAAAGCCGATCAGGACAATACCGCATTCAAATATAGCTCTTTTAATATCTTCCAAATTTCGCGGATCACTTTCAATGAACGCGGCGATTTTGTGTCTGTTTTGTCCACTAAGACCTGTCGGTGCGCCTCTGGAAAGTAGGTAATTGAGCACCTCTTGTTCATTGCAGCCCGGGTCAAAGAAGGGACCCAGAATTGGGTTGTAGCCGCAGGCTTCTTCGTATAGTTTTTCGACATTGCTGTCCGGCTCTATTTCTTCTAAGCCGCTAGCATTGAAGGACCAAACTTCTATAGCATGGAATATGCCGGCACAAACACAATCACCGATCCTGTCATTCAAAAACATGCCGAAATCAGAAGGCATCCCTTTTGTATAATCCACTGATACCGGAAGTGGTGCCGCCGACTTCCTCTTTTGTATAAGTGCGCTGAGATGAGGTACACGAGGAGAAAATTTTCGTGGTCTTCTTCCAAATTTGAAATTACTCGATGGCATTGTGATCTTTCCTAAAATTTTCCGTGAGAAAGCAGCGATTTTGCAATCGCCAAAAAAGACAAAAAGCGGTTTGCGCGAAGCTGAGAAGCTCCGCCTGGCATTACCAAAATGCAACCGCTATCTTGGTTTATTCAACTAGTTCCTGGTACTGCTTGCATTGCGTTACTATGTACCCGCTTGCAAGAAAATTTTCTGATAATAGGGGGACCCAACGCAATCGACGTCCCATTCACTAGCCTCTTTGGACTGTGTTTTTTCGAACATGTGCTTACCTGATAAGAAGTGAGTCGGTAATCGGAATTGGCTCCTCCAGGGCCGGCTTTTCAAAAGTCGCAAGCGCACTTCATCGCCTGACACTTTTAGTTAATCATACGATTTCCTGGCTGTCAAGAAACAAGCCTTCCAGGAAAACGGAGTGCAAAACCCGCTATGCATGAGGTTCCTCAAAGATTCTTGTTCTTACATATCTTAGCTGTGAATAAAAGAACAGTAAAATTACTGGAAATGATTCAATAAATTGGCAAAATTCTGTGGAGCCAAAATAGGCTAATTCCATAAGTTCTATCGGAAACGGCTATCGGTATGCAGATAAGCTAAGCCAATCTTATTTCAAGAATTTGCTTCTGCCTGATGAAATTTCTATGGAGGTAATCCCCTTAAGCAGCCAAAAGACCTCCGAGCATCTTTTTTTGTAATGGCATCAAGTGTTCAGTTCTATACATAACTCCCATGTTCTACTGATTCCGCCTACGGACATATTGCCGGATCAGGCAATGCTTTGGCGATATAGTTTGTTTGCAATTGAGGAAATTTTTCCAATTGATTTGTTTACTCTGTGCGCACTAGTGTTGCGGTGGCTGCGCAGACGCTCCTCATAGGTAGCGCCAAGCAGCAAGAAAAAGGGGCAGCCAATCATGGAAACCAATAATCACACGAACAAAAATTCTGACCATCAGGCAGATGCGGAGGGCTCAGAAAACACTTCTTATCAGCTCGAGCTAAATCTGGAGCGAATTCGCAAAAACCCTAAGAGCCTGGTCACTTCGCGGCACGGCTCTCACTGCATGAGCTGGTATTTGGTAGATCTGTGCAGCTTTGCCGGTGAGGAGGATAGCTACTTGTATTGCAGCCTCAAGTGCCAGCTCTTACAGGAGACTATTGGTGAGAAACCTGATCCCACGGTGCAACACCCTGAACGCGTTGGCATGTCTCTCTTCGTTTGCGAAGACATTCCCTACGAGTTACTGAGCCACAATCTAACCGAATTACAGACAATTCTCTCTTGCTGGGTAATACAGCATGGTGCATGAAGAGCTACTCAGGCTTCCTGAGCCAGACCTGAAAGCTGAGTTTCGATCGACACACGATAGGAAATCCCATTAAGCGGGTATAATATTGGAGAAATTTCCCACGGTTCCTCGCTTATGAAGCAAGAAAAGCCCCGCACCTCTGAGGCTAGAAAGCCTGTGAAAACAGCCAGCAACTCACGTCCTCTAAGACCGAGAAACGTTGATCGACGCCCGCGTGAATTTCTCAGCGTAAGGGAAGTGAAACGCCTGGCGGCTGCCGCACACCGCGGGAATTATGGACTGAGAGATTTTGTGCTTATAACCATCGCCTATCGGCACGCGCTTAAAGTCAAAGAACTGACCCGCCTCGAATGGGAGCAGGTGAACTTTCGCCATGCAAGGCTGTACGTCAACAAAATAGATGGCGTTCCTGCCGCTCACCACCTGGAGCCTGACGAGCTTGAGTGGTTGCGCCAACTAAAAAAGCAATTTCCAGGCTCTGGATATGTTTTTCCATCAGAACGAGGCGGCCCTGTTTCCGAGCGCCATCTTAGAACAATCGTTGCCAGGGCCGGCGAAGAAGCCGGATTTGATTTTCCAATTCATCCTCTTATGTTGCGCATCTCAAAGGCATTCGCACTGGCAAGACGCGGTGAGAACATAAGTGCAATTCAAGGGTTCATTGGGCTCAAATCGATTCAGAACACCATTCTCTTCGAGCCAATGATCGATCCAAAGGCTTACAAAAATTTTGTCAAAGATTGAACGAAGGCAAAGTAAATGCGCAGGAGCCTAATTCGTCAGACTGAGTTGCAGCAGTCCATAGAGGATGAACTGCAAGAAAGAAAGATTGAGCATCAGAATGCCGTGGCCATGCTGAAATCAGCACGAAGGAAAGCAACAGTAAAAAGAACTCCTCTCGTTTTGCTAGCACAAGGGGATTCATGGTTTGACTATCCTCTCATCGGAAACGGTCCTCTAATTCGAGATACTGACATTATTGCCCAGCTGAAACTGTTGGGAGCTCCTCCTCCGCTGATTCAAAACCTCGCACACTTCGGAGAAGCCACCACCGACGAGCTATCTCTTCCAAAGCAGCGCCGTATGATCGAGAGTTTGCAGGATCCGGCAAACTGGCTTGACTCAGGCAAGCCAGATGCAATTCTTTTCTCAGGCGGTGGCAATGATATTGCTGGGAATCAATTTTGCATTTTCTTGAATTACTACGCTTCCGATCGGCAACCACTCAATACAGAGCGCTTTAACAAAGCCCTAGGCATGCTGGAAGCCTCCTATCTAGATCTCTTCTCTTTCCGAGATAAATATGCGCCCGGTGTTCCTATTTTTGCGCATAACTACGCTTTCCCTTTTGTGACAGGAGCCCATCCAGCTTGTGCCGGTCCATGGCTTCAGCCATCGGTAGAGTTTTGTGGATGGACAGGCGAACAAGGCACGGAGATGGTTAGGCAGGCATTACAAGAGATGAGTTACCGCTTGCAAGTACTGGCTGACGACCGAGCAAACAACTTCGTTTTAATAGATACGCAGCAGACAAAATTGCCACTTGAATTATGGGCCAACGAACTTCATCCTCAGCCGGATGGCTTTCAGCTTATTGCCGAGCAGTTCTTAGCTGCACTTAGATCGTATCCCTTATTTAAAGAAAGAATATAATGGCGCCACCCAGTTACCGCGCCTGCAACTAGTGTTTAGGTATCAACGATTGCATCTTGGGGAATGTCACCCACAAATGGAATGGTGATACCAAGCCACTTATCTCCCATCGTCTCAAACGAAACGTCCCATTTGATTGGCGTGGCCCGGGCATCTTCCAGGCCAAATCCAGTCAGCTTTAGTTCTGATGAAAAATCTTCCGAATTGAACCATTCGCGAAGCACCGGATCGCGAAAAACAGCAGCCACTTTCGGTCTTGCTTTATTCATAATCTCATCAAATTTTGCTGGTAATGCAAAATAGAATTCGCGAGACTCAGGAAAAGGTCCAGACTCATCACCGGGCAAAGCTATCGATACGCACGTGCCTGTCTTTGGAAAATTCCACTCACTTTCCCAATAGGATGCTTCTGGATTCCTGGAAATGAACATGAAGACAAGCCGCCCGAAGTCAGGATCAGTCTTCGTAATCGGATTGTAAATCAATCGCAGTCTGCGGAAAAAGCTTATCTTTTTCGTCATGCATTTCTATCTGCCTCAGGTTAATCAACGGGTTTCAAGTATCCATAAAAGCCTTCGCTCTCAAGCTCGTCGATGTAGCTGTAGAAGCCAATCCATGAAGTTCCACTCGGTTCAGGATGTAGGTCTTGATAGTCACGCCGAGATTGTGCCGCAAGCTTTCTATACCACGCCATCCACTTTTCCCAATACTCTTCGCCCTCTCCCATCCTCCAGCCTATTGAGCCGCGCTGTATGTGCGGGAAAGCTTCCCACGGCGCTTTTTTAGACAAATCTCTTGGCACTGATCGTCCTCCGCCCTTTCACAATGAAATCGCCAGGCTGGAAATAATATATATATCCTAAGCAGAAAAATCTAGCGTTGCTGCGCTACAGGATGTGAATTGACCAGTTCCATCAAAGACATTCCAACGGGCAAGAAAACTAAGACGCCAACACCGACAATAGCTATGGTCAAAACCGTACTGCCTTTTTGACTTCGTTTTACAATATTGCTTCTCTTCATAAAATACTCCTTTCGATGAACCAGATTGTCCGTTAGCAATGAGCTCAGCTTAGGATTTATCTGTCCAAAAGAAGTCTTTTAGTTGTCCAAATATTGTCTAATTCTGTCATTTACAAACATTGAGCTTTGCAAAAGCTGACAGCGGCTCCCACCCGAGGAGAAGCATGAAAGCGACTAGACTCTCAATAGCGCTTTACAGCGGTTTTTTGAAAGCGCATCCGAATTCAATGTATTGGCGATTCAAGTCTTCGCGTGGGTCTCTTTTCCATGCCACTCCGGCCTTTTCATCTTGCAGGACATCCAGAAATTTGTCTTTAAGCAAGACACATGCTTTCTCGTTGCTGTCGTCCAGAGGTTTCTCTGGTCCATGCGATACTGTTGCGCGATGTGGCTCCGTTTGTGCCGACGCATCCATTCTCATTTTTTCTATCCTCAGTTATTGAACCTACCAACGAATTCATTTTCAAAACAAATTACGAATATCAGCTATCACGTGCAAAATAAGTGCAAACCACTCATGATGAAACGAAAGGAGCTGATGCGGCCCTCCCGTGACAATCACCCTCCGCTTAGCATAATCTGGGCGCCTCGAGGCAACCCTGCACTGGACGTCTGGGTGGGTCCATTCGATTCAGCCTAGCGTCACTAGTCTGGGCCGTAAGCCTTGCACGTGGTTTGCACGCCAGGAAGGCTAGTCTGGCGTCTGGTGGGTCGGAGGGGCTGTAAGTGGATAATCATGAGCAGAAAAGAGAACACTCAAAAGATACACGCGATAATCATTCGCGACAAGAAGATGCCTGGCATGGCGCTTCTCGCGAAGCCTGGGCGAACACACAAGATCTAGCGGCGAAACGTTCTACCGGGCAAAGCAATGAGCTGCAGCCCGGACATGTCGATGGTACCGGGATCACCTTCCAGGGCGGGAATCATACGAGCAAATCTGATCAATTGCGCGAGAACGCGAAGAAAAGTCTAAAAGAGATGAGCGCGATAGACGACTTGCAAGAGGCGGCAGGTATTACAGGAAGAGACGTAAAAGGCCACGTAGTGCGTGGAGGGGGCGGAGGTCTATCAGAATTTCAGCTAAAGATATTTCAAGAGGAAATTCAAAAGCGTGACCCTCAAAATGGTGGGCAGAGAGCTGTTAGCGCACGGGAGAAGTTTGATTCTATTGTAGAGAACATGAGTGAATCTCAGAAGGAACAGTACAGAAAGAATCAAGAAATAGCAGCGAGCCCGAGAGACTTCGAAGATAAAACTAAAGCCGACCTACCCGCTGATGTACAGTGGGACAGACTGTGGCAAGACTACGATCACCTTAGTAAATCCGCTAGTAAAGACTTGGTCACGGCTTACAAGCTAGACAAAGGAAAGCCTGAGCGAAGGAGCGAAGATTTAAGGGCGCTTGGAGAGCTTGCAGGCAAGAATGGAATAATAAATTATCCCAGGCGTGTTTGGGAACTTGATAGCGAACTTGCAAAAATTGGAATGCATGCTAACCCCAGAGAACAAAAAGTGGAAGCAAACAAACGGCAGAAAAACTAGGGCGCTCTAACAAAAATATATTGGGACTTATTTCTGCAGCTTCTTCAAAAATGAACTCTTCTCATCAAAGTACTCTTTAAACACACCATCGAGAATCGCTTGTCTGCATGCGCTTGCTTCCTTATGCAAAAAATGAATGTTATGCAACGCAAGGAGAGTACCGGCGCTTTGCTCTTTCGAGTGAAACAAATGATGCAGATAAGCCGCGCTGTGCTGTGTACATGTATAACAATCGCAAGTCGGATCAAGTGCTCCCCAATTGTGGCGGAACTGAGCATTCTTCATCGCCAACCGCCCTGCATTTGTAATTGCCGTTCCATGCCTTGCAAGCCTGGTGGCTATAGTGCAGTCAAACATATCAATGCCACTAAATACCGAGTGCAATATGTCCCAGGGAGTGCCTACCCCCATCAAATAGCGAGGCTTATTTCGCGGTAATAACGGCGTGGTAAACTCCACAATCTTTTCAACAATACTTCGATCTTCGCCCACCGCCACTCCACCGATGGCGAAACCAGGCAAGTCAAAACTTGTCACTATCTGCGCCGACTCACGGCGTAAGTCTTCGAAGATACTCCCCTGTACAATTCCGAATAATGCTTGCTCATCTGGGCGCTGATGCTCTTTTATACAAATCTCAAGCCAGCGATGTGTTCGCTCCATTGCACTTCTAGCCTCATCAAAAGTGCAGGGATTTTTTACACATTCATCAAACGCCATTATGATATCGGCACCGAGATAATTTTGAATCTCCATCGACTTTGCCGGGCCAATAAAGTGTTCTCGTCCAGTTATGTGATCTCGGAACTTTACTCCTTCGTCGTCAATTTTTCGCAGTTCCTCAAGGCTGAAAACCTGAAAGCCGCCGGAGTCCGTGAGAATCGGTTTTCGCCATCCCGTAAACTTATGAAGTCCTCCGGCTTCTGCCACCAATTTGTGCCCTGGTCGTAAATAAAGGTGGTAGGAATTAGCCAGTACTATCTGGCTGCCCACTGACTCGACCTGCGGCCAAGTCAAAGACTTCACTGTTCCCTGAGTTCCCACCGGCATGAATACCGGGGTTTGTACTTCACCGTGTGGCGTGAAAAATTTTGCAGCCCTGGCGCCCGACCATGGACATTCAGCTTCAATTTGAAAAGACAATGCAGTCATGACTTCATTCACTAATGTCTGAACTATAACTCAGCACTCTTGAGTTGTTTTTCCAATAGAGTGACAAAATTTTTCATCGTTTCACGCATAGCTGCGACTTCTTCTACGTCAAGATCCAGGTCTTGAATTAAACGCATAGGTATACAAGCCGCATGCTTCTTTAGAGTCTTCCCCTTTGCACTCAAGTAAATCAAAACCCGCCGCTCGTCATTTTCATCACGGCGGCGGTCGATCAATTCTTTTGCTTCAAGGCGCTTCAGTAGTGGGGTCAGCGTACCGGAATCAAGATATAGCCGTGTTCCGAGTTCCCCAACGCTTAGCGGAGATTGCTCCCAAAGCACGAGCAGAACCAAATACTGCGGGTAAGTAAGATCAATTTCCGCGAGAAGCGGAGCGTAGAGTTTGACAATCAGATTTGCCGCGGCATAAAGAGGGAAGCATAATTGTTTATCTAGCCTCAAAAGTTCATCGGATGCCGCAGCTTTATCTGTTTTCTTTGACAAGGAGCTATTCCAAGTTAGCGAGTCAGGACCGTAACGACGACGTCAATATTACCGCGAACAGCATTAGAGTAGGGGCATATTTCATGAGCCGTTTTCACAAGATCATCGGCAATGCTTTTTTCAATGTTGCTAAGCACCGAATCGAGCACAACGCTAAGCCCAAAACCGCCGCTTGCCGTTGCATGTAGCTTTACCGTGGCGCTGACTTCAACGTCCGCTTCGCTCAAATGAATTTTTTTCGAACGAGCCACATGAATAATAGCGTTTGCAAAACATGAAGCATAACCTGCGGCGAAAAGCTGTTCAGGGTTAGTGTGGTTACCCTTACCGCCGAGGCTGGAGGGTAGCGAGAGTTCTAATTCGAGAAGACCATCTTCACTCCGGGCCGTGCCGTTTCGCCCGCCCGTTGTAATGACTTTGGTTTGATAAAGTGTCTTAGTATTGTCTACATTAACTGACATATTTAGATCCTCAAAACTTCTATTGCACACAATTCTATTGTACACAATAGAATTGTGCAAGGGATTTGTTAAGCACCTTATCTTCCTCTGTGGTTTTGTCTGACCGGCTGCAGCTTTTGCCAGTGCAGGTCTTGTAATACCCGGTCGCGCTTGCGGTTAAGTCGACAGGAGAACGTCGGGGTTGCTGGACAATTTATTTATTGAGTTTAGGTTCAAGGCAGGTTTTCCAAATCACTAAGGCCCTCTAACCTTCCAGTGCTGCTTTTCAAATCATCCAGAGAGATTATTCGCACACCAGTTCCATCTACGGTGCTTTGAATACTGTTGGCAAACGCTTCATTGAAATTGAGACCATCAGCTGAAGTTATCAGTTCAAACCATTGATAATTGAACTCTTTGGGACAAATTAGAGCATGATTACACAGGTGCAGTCTAACACCCTTTTCACGTCAACTCCGCTAGTTTGGCTCTCATAACAAGGATCTTCATTGGCGGAAATTCCGGACATAAAGACGCACGTTCGTTCAAAGTGGCAGTCTACAATGACTATAAGGCGCGCTATTGCCACCACACAGGAATGAGTTTTTCCGCAGTAATTTACGAACTTAGCAGTGCCTTTCAAAAGGAGAAAAAAATGGACAATAGCGGATATGATCTCTCGGGTTCTGAAAGGAGATACGGGGTGCGGATTGATCCTGACGGAATGCATCGCGACCGGCAAGGCTATATTCATGAAGGGCCGAGAACACCTGGCGAAACAAGAACGGGTGACTGGACCGGCGAGAGAATGAGCAATTACAGTGGAGTCTGCTTGACCTGGTGGGACGTTTTTCACTCAAAATGCCACGAGCCCAGGACTCCGGCAGAGTACAAGAAAATACTGGGCACACATTATCGGCCTGAATAAACCTTGCAAGTTCACTGAGAGTTTAATTGGCTCAGTTGGCGCAAGGCCCGCAGCCGACTTCACACCGGTAAACAGAGCAAGCTTCACAAAGCAATGAAATACTCTGACATCGAACAATCATGCAATCACAATGGAGAGGGAATGATGATAGACCTGTTACAGAATTTGGCAGATATGAAACCAGCTGAGCGCGGGGACCACAATGCACCAATTAGTCGTGTGGAAGAGGAAGCCCAGAAAAATTTTGCAAATGAATATATAACACTTGCTGCCTATCACCAGCCCAAAAGCAACAGTTGGATAGAGACTTGCACCAAAGCCGGCAACAACGAAATTGACCGTCGGCTAAACTCTGGCGAAGCCAGATTGGCTCACGGCTACAGTCGTGAAAGGGTTCACCAGGAAAATCGTGCCATGTGCGTAAGTGAATATCAGCACCTTTCAAAATCAGGGGACCATACTAGCAGGCAAAGTCACCCTAATGAGGGTCGCAACAACAACAACAACAACAACAACAACAACAACAACAATGATGACGAATGGAGGCGAGAACAGCGAATCCGCAAAGAGCAAGAAAAGAACCATCCTTTGCCGGCTACTCCTGGAGGCTGGCCCGCAGGTACTTGCCCTTATCCTAAGTGCCGGGATTGAGTTCTAAAAACTGACTATCCAAGAAGCGGAACGTAGAGTTTGACAATCAGATTTGCCGCGGCATAAAGAGGGAGGCATAATTGTTTATCTAGCCTCAAAAGTTCATCGGATGCCGCAGCTTTATCTGTTTCGGGGAGCTCAACGAGGCGTGAATGGTACCGTATTCGGTGCGATGCACGCGGCGCACTCAGAGCTATTCTAACAGGAAGCGGTTCAGTTCATTATTGGAATACGCAAAAGATCCCTTTGATTTTGTCTCCAACACTGGCGAAACAAGCAGTACTGATTGGCTCCTTGGGACTCCGTCACGATGGCTCCGCTAATTTGGTTTCTCTGAACTTCAAAAGCTTTGGCCAGCCCTCTAATTTCAGGAGAGATGGGTTGAGATTTTGCCAACGCCTCTCGCATCTCAGCTAGAGAAGCTCTGCTTGATGTCGAGTCTCCACCAGTTAAGGGATCCACCGAATCAATTACCGATGAGTTAAGCGCGCGGGGTTTAGATTTTGCCAACACTTCTCGTATCTCAGCAACAGAAGGTCTGCTTGATGTCGAGCCGCCACCAGTTGAGAGATCCATAGAATCATTTACCGATGAATTAAGAGCGGGTTTCGATTTTGCCAACACCCCGCGTATCTCGGCTACATAAGGTCGACTTGATGCGGGACCTTCACCGGTTAGAGGGTCCACCGAATCAATTAGCGATGAGTTAAATGTTCTTTGTCGAGAATAGTTCATGACGCCAGACTCGATTGATCTAGAGCTCAACATGTTCTGGCCTGGTACCGCTACGTCAGCAAAGGCGGGAACCAATCTCGGTCCCACCAAAGATTCTGAGAAATTGTCAATTAGTGCTCCTAAGCGTTGAGTGCCTGTGTTGAAAGCTTCACTCCTGGCGAATCTGCTCCCGGCTATGCCACCGGCCGTCATCAAGGCAGTATCGAATGCAAAACGCCCCAGTTGCTCCTGCATGATTCCTTTATTGCGAACCCAGTTTGAATCGGAGTTCCAGTTGTCTAAAAGTGCAGCACTGACGTCATTACCGTGCATAATAACATCGCCAGCAAAAGAAACTCCCATCATTGTTCCGGCAATGCGAACCAATTCTCCGGCGATTGTGTTAGCCGGAGCAAGTCGGCCCATTGCAATGCCCAGTGCTGCAGACAAAGCGAGCTTGCCGGCAGTATTTATTATATGTTCGCGATCTGAAACGGACTCAGTTGCCGCATGGCCAAAGCCAGCAATTCCGCATCCGATCAATGCCATTTCACGCTGAACCTTCTGTCCCGTGGATTCAGCCGAGTTCAGCAGAGATTTGTTTGAAGCGGCAAGAATTGGATTGGACAAGCTAAGCAAGTTCACGGATTCTGAGACGGCAGGTTTTCTCGCTTCTGAATAGATTAGTTCCAATTGAGACATTGTAGGCCCTCCGATTAGTTAGAGGCCCACATCAACCCAATATCATTCTACGTAGAATATGGGCAGTGCAAATGGTTGAAAGTACTCAAGGCGCTGCACAATTGTGTACCGCACAAGATTAAATTCGTTGCGACGGGTCGCCACAAAGCCAAACATAATAGCCATTGAGCTCAAAAGCACAGAGGCAATTTCGCTATACGAGCTTTGTGTATTGCACCCGAAAACGCGGAAGCACATGCTGGTATGTGTATATGATGCGCTCGGGGAAAAAGCACTGGCAAAAGCTGATCGAAAAAAGGCTGACTCTCTCTAAGGCGCTCCTCTGTCTGTGATCGCCGGAATCAGGCGGAGCCATATCATATAATACGTTCATCAAACCAAAGGGCGAGCGTATGCATGATTGGCACGAAAAATTCTTTCAGGGTGAAGCACTTGAGCTTTGGCGCAGGGCAATTCCAGTCGAAGAAACCGAGAGGGAAATTGCATTTCTGCAGGAAGTTCTAGATCTCGCCGAAGGTGCTGCAGTTCTTGATGTACCTTGCGGCAATGGGCGACTGAGTCTACCGTTTGCTTTGTCAGGTTGCAACGTTACCGGCATCGACTCCAGCCGGGATTTTATTGATGAAGCGTCTAGCTCTGCGATGCGTCATAGAACCAAAATCGATTACATCAGATCTGACATGCGACTGCTCAATTATCAAAACAAGTTTGATGGAGCGTTCTGCATGGGCAACAGCTTTGGCTATTTCGACCGGGCCGGTACATGCCAATTCATCAGTGCTGTCGGAGCCGCACTGAAAAGCGGAGCAAAATTTGTTTTGGACTCACTCGTGACTGCCGAGAGTTTTCTTGTAAATGGTGCCGAGCACGAATGGCTGCGAGCGGGTGATATGATCATGCTGACCGAAAACCGTTATGACTGCCGCCGCAGCTGTGTTGAAACAGCCTATACTTTTATTCGAAATGGCAAAGAAGAACAACATCTTGCAGTCCATTGGATTTACACATCCGGTGAAATATGCAGCATGCTGGAGCAAGCCGGATTCACCATTATCGAATTGTTCGAAGACGTTGATTTTAATCCATATTCGCTTGGAGCCGATCGCTTGCTTCTTGTTGCTCAAAAATTATGATTGTCGCGATGTATACTTTGCAGATTTTCGCCAATCAGGGAATTGATGTTTTCTGCACGCAATAGGTGCTCAGGCTTTTACCGCTGGGCAGAACCCGCATCAAACAGACAATTCGGGCTTAATGCGATGCAAATTCTAATTCAGTAATTCGAGCGCCCACTCAAGCGTGTCGAGGTGTTCGCTATAGTGGAGAAGAGGTTTGGTATCAGGCAACTTGATGCCGAGTTGCTGCTCGACAAGTTCTCCTGCTTTTATTTCCGCCTCGGCCGGCTGCAGCGGCCACGGATCATGATGTATTGTGCCTTTGTAATAGTTTCCGTTCTTGTCTGTTGTGTAAAGGCAATATCGTTCGGTCAAAAAACTCTCCAGGGAACCTCTATTTGAGCTGAATACAGGACCAGATGGTCCGTATTTAGCATAAAACGCAGCACTGCTGCCAGCTCGTATGCTCTGATACTCAACTGCGCCGCTATCCGTTGAAAGCTTCATGCGTGCATTGAAATAGGGGAGGTGGTAAAACTGCCGAGCAATAAGGACGGCTATAGGATTCGAGCAATCGAGACTGAAAAAGAAAACGCCTGGTGCTCCATCCTTAACAACGTAGGTTCGAATATTCAATTCAAGAAAGTTCGACAAATAGGGAATTTCCACTACATATCGCGGACAGACGTTTCGCATTGCAAAAGGGACGACGCCTAGCCATGCAGCGCCGTCGAAGACGTCAATTTCAAGACCAGCCGGAATATGTTTTCGCAAGAGCTCGGATTTCATCGGCCAGTGAGCGAAGAGCAAACTGCTCCAGGATTGCTTCATCACCCACGCGGTCTCCGGTAAGGGAAAGGGGCGGTGATCAATGTTTTTGAGCAAAGAAGAAATGCGGCCCATCTTTGGTTACTCGTAAAATGCAATTACATTTACTAAAACGACATCATCTAACATTACGCTCAAACCGGCAGATTCTAAATGACCGAGCAAGGAAAGGCTAGCCCCTCAAGGAATCCACGATCGCTCCGAATCGACTGTATATACTATGCATATACGAGTGAGAGACCGAAGTGGCTTTCCTTGCGCTTCGCCTGGTTCAAGATACTGACAAGCAAACGTGAAATTTGCGCGAGACAGCATGCAGACTCAGTGCAAATATTTTAGCTATCTCATAGATCTTTTGGGGTAGTTCACTTCATTGTATTCAGCTGCTATTCTTATATGCATAAACGGTGAGCGATGAAACAAGTTCATTGCGTTAAAGCCGAGGGGCGATGCGGAAACGGCAGGAATGCGCATTCCGGAAACATCAGCAGAGAGCCCGCTTTATGTGAA
>JBIKOL010000114.1:0-29112 GCA_044358055.1 Obscuribacteraceae bacterium (SeqCode) | reverse complement strand
TTCTTGAGCAGGAGGAAGAACCTTCGCGATTTTCTTGCGCAGGTTTTTGATGTGACTGTCAATCACACGATCGATAATTAGCTGCTCCTGCTGATAACACAGTTCCAGAAGTTGAGATCTAGAATAAACCCGACCTGGATTACTCACGAACAGTTTGAGCAAACGAAACTCAGTCGGCGTGAGATCGAGCCGCTCGCCATGATACGAGATGCGTTGCTCTGCCTCATCCACAAGGAAGCCAGTGCGCTTCGGTTCTGCTACGCTATCAAGACGAACACGGCGAAATAAGGCTTTCACTCGTGCAATTACTTCACGCGGACTGAACGGTTTGCAAATGTAATCATCTGCACCGAGCTCAAGACCGAGTAAACGATCAATCTCTTCAACCTTAGCTGTCACCATCACAATTGGCACTGTAGAAAAACTGCGAATGTCCTTGCAGAGTTCAAGACCATCTCGCCCTGGCAACATCAAATCAAGCAAAACAAGATCCGGCGGATCTTTCTTGATGGCTTCCACTACGCGTAAACCGTCAGCGACATGCGTACTGCGAAAACCATTTTTCGTCAAATACTCGCTGAGAATTTGAGCAATTGTATGCTCGTCCTCAACAATAAGTATGTGTCCGCCTTCCTTATTCATATCCACCATTCTCTCTGATTGGAAGTTTAATATCAATTCTCAATCCTCCATACTCGGACTGGCTGGCACTAATTTCACCGCCATGTCCCTCGACAATTGTTTTACAAATAGCCAGCCCGAGCCCACTGCCCCCGTGTTCACGGCTACGGGAGGACTCCACGCGATAAAAGCGCTCGAATATTTTTGCTATAGATGCTGCTGGTACACCGGGCGCAGTGTCGTCAAGTGCCAGCTCTATGTGATCCGTTTCCTTTTTCGCACTAATGATTAGCTTTCCGCCTTCGTCGGTATATCGAACGGAATTTTGCAAAACATTTTGGAATAACTGTTTCAATTTAAATGGATCTACTTTAATTATGCACTTGAACTCTTTGATTGAAGATAAATTTACTTCGATGTTTTTTGCTGCAAATTTTTCGGCAAACAGACTGTATTGCTCGATGATAAGCGCCGAAATATCCGCTGGTACAAAGCTGTAGTTGACTTGCTTCGCATCAGATCGCGCCAGATCATATAAATCATCGATCATTTTGCTCATCGTCATTACTTCATTGTGCAAAACGGAAAGTGTTTTCGGATTAGCTTCTTGAATGCCATCTTGAAGTGCTTCCACCTGAGCGCGCAATATGGCTACCGGAGTACGTAACTCGTGAGAAGTGTCAGTCACCCATTGCTTATGAGCGCGATCGTGCTGCTCTAAGGTCGAAGCCAATTTATTGAGATTGTCGTTCAATTCGCCAAGTTCATCAGAACTCTGTGCAATGCTGCGAGAGGAGTAGTTACCATCAATAAGTTCGTGGGTCATTGTAAGAAGAGAATTGATGGCTCGAACCAGGTGTCTCGAAAACAAAATAGCGCTTATCGCTGCAATTGCCAGAGCAAGCAGGCTCGCTAAGAGCAAGTTTGTACTCTGCTTGCGAATGAATCCTTCTTCTAATTCCAGACCGGCTCTTTCGCTAGGAGCCAATTTCAACTGAGCGACCTCAGCACCATCCACGGTGACCGGTAGACTGGCAGCGGAGTCTTTGGCAGTGCTATTTCCCCAGAGCAAATTTGACTGCATATCAAAAACGCCAATCCGCCTGAATACATCCAGACGGAACGGAGGGTATGGAGGTGGCTGTGGAGGCTCCGCTTCCTCGAGTGGCGGAGGACGATCCGGCGGTGCGCGGTCGGGCAATGTGCGTTCCGTAGGTCCACCCGACAGTGCGCGGTCGGGCAATATACGATCCGTAGGTCCACCCGGCCGCGTCAACGATTGGGGCCCGCCCGGGCGATTGGGATCGATTCTTAATCGACCGGGCGGGCGATGCATTCCACGAGAACCAGAGGGGAGGGGGAGTAATCGCGGATCATGCATGTCCTCGTTTTTAGCGATAATCTCATCAATCAATTCCTTATCGCCAAAAATGCTTTTCCAGTTGGGATTCTTTTTGTACTCCTCGGCGAGTGACTGCGGGATATTATCAATTGTCTTCAACTCAGATTCAGCCAGATACCTGGCAAAGCCTGTGGAGAAGCTAATTTGCATTAACCCGGACACGAGTCCTACTGCGGTGCAAGTCACAAGCACGAACATGAGCAGAAGTTTTTGAAAAATCCCCAGTTTCATTTCTCTACCTGTTGGTCATCCTTTCAAGAAACTTGCGGCAGGCTCGCAGTCCACTCGGGAATACCGTTGTCTTCCCGTGCACCGAGACGCAGCAGATGCGCTTTGATCACAATGTTATGCCCTTTCTTCAGGTCGAACTCAATCAAACCTTGTGCCTCACATATGCGCGCATCTGTTTTGCACTTCCAATATCCGATTTTATGTTCTGCTGATTGAGTCCACACTTTGAGCAATGAGTCCCACTCGCGTTTTAGACTGCTGCGCGCACACGGATTGAACGGATAAAGAATAGCATGATTGAATTTTGCAGCCCAGCCTCTGGGCAATAGCCGACCGGGCACAAGATCATTCCAGCTGTTGCATCCTTCAATCAAGGGCGTGCAACCTACAGCCAGAATAAATGCATCCAGGAATCCATCTTTTGGTCCTTGACGATTGTACATTGCCAACAGCTCATCATTCATGCTGAAGGCAACCTTCGCACCATAGTCGCTTTCCAGCCAGAATTGTCCATTAAGGTCAAGCATTACCTCCAGTTTGCGCATGCCAACAGAACCATCAGCGTATTCGACTTTGTATGTGAAACGATTACCAACAGCCAGCCTCAAGCAGCGCTTAATTGCGTGGTTTGCAGTCGGCGCAACGAGCTGCTCGTTTTCGGCAGGAACAACTCGCATCTGATAAAGATCGCCGCCAATCGTCTTACTGATAACACCGGTAAGGTGGTATGGCAAAGTTCGAGATCCAAGCAATGTAGTTTCCTGAACATGCATATGCAAGTGCGGTTGAGGCGATCTTCCCGAATTGCCAACGCAGGCAATCTTATCTCCCGGAGCGATACGCGCACCCATCAGAACTTTAATGCTGTTCTGCTGCAAGTGACAGAGAATCACATATGAGCCGCAGTCGAGTTTGATGAGAACATAATTGCCCCAGTTGTTAACAGTATCCACATTCCCAGGCTGATTATCAGGAAGATCTCCACGCATATCGACAACATAACCGTATGCTGGAGAAAGAACCGGTTTACCATAGCAATAATAGTCGCTGAGCTCTTCGCCCTGATTCGCGAAACTATATCCAGATTCTGTTTGGAAAAAGTCCAGTGCATAATGCCAGTTGCCTTTATGAGTGTGTTGTCCGCCAAAGCCTTGATAGACCTGCCAGGTTCCTTTGAATGGTGGCTTCAACGCGATGCATCGATAATCAACACCGCGTGCGCTGGCTATTTGCATTTTCTCGAGACTTATTTCAGGCAGCGATGGAACGCTGAGCCAGAAATATGTCCATGCCATGCCTCTTTGCGCATTGAACACAAGCATTGTCAAATACGAAACCAGCACAAACGGAAGCGCGAGTACAGGCAGAGATGCCATCGAAAAGAGATGGTTCATTGAAATTGTCAATGCTGATGCTGTTACTGATGCAGCAAGCGATACGATCAAACTTCGCTTGCCAGGAATTGCAAATAACCCACCGATGATGCAACTTGCAAGAACGCTGTTCATTCTGGCGACAAGCGATATCAGCGAATACGATGGAACTCCAACAGACCAGAGAAAAAGCGATGCAACAATACTTGCTCCAACTGCCAGTAATGCCAAGTATCGTGATGAGAGGCAAAATGCCAGCAGCACAAGTAAGCCACCGAGACCGGTGCCGTTAAAATACATCGCGCCCAAAGGTTGAATGAATTCGGAATGCGGAATGTAAAAGTTTGCCACCACCGGATAGACGTGCGGAATTTGCAAAGCAGCGGCAAGCGGCAAAACCAGATATGCAGCAAGAGGGTACGGCAGTCCCAGAAGCGGCAGTTTTAGAGAGCGCCCTACTGTGTCCGTAAATAGGGCGCTCAATAAGACTACCAGCAAGGTTCCTCCTGCGATAAGCACCAAACTGGTTATATTGATACCGAATAATGAACCAATCAGCATACCCAGGAGCAGCCCGTTGATGATCTCGATTCGCTCTGAATCCGATTTGAACTGCAGAACATGTCGCCATGCCACTACAAATAGTGCGCCGATTATTCCGCAGACACCAGAATAGAGTTGAAGCAGAGCTGCAATACAAATCAGTATTCTGGACAAAGGATGAGTCAAGGCAAAAAACGAACCATAGCCATCCATTATTTTGTTGATGGTGGCTCGCATTTACATCTCCCTCACGCGCTGTGCACCCGACTTCGTCAATTCAACTCTTGTGTGCGGTTTAAGCACCGATACTGATGCTGGTTGCTTGCACGGTTCGGGCAATAGGTGATCGGGTAATACGTCTTGCGACAACATCACCTCCAGATCTTCCGCCCTGCGCACAACGTGCACGTCACCGTTTCCCCCAACCATCACAATATTCGGTCTGTACTCGATGAATTGTAGCCACTGAGTATTGTTGTAAGCTCCTACGTTACCAACCACAAGACGATCTCCCTGATGCAATGCAGGAAGATGGATGCTGTTGCGAACGACGTCTATGTTCATACACAAAGGCCCGTACAAGACGGTATCTTCTGTTGCACCAATCGTCTGCCTGGTCATCTTGATCGGGTGGTTGTACCAGTAGGCAGTGAAGAGAAGATTTGTGCCTCCATCGAGAATGACGGCTCGTCTGCCGTCCTGCAAACGCTTTGTTCCAACAACGGTTGTGATCAATACCTCGGCATCATCTACCATTGCGCGTCCGCTCTCGTAAATGAGCCGAGGCAGATCACGTCCGCTTTCTTTTCTGTATCTTGTTCCTTCAAGTAAAGCTTCGCAGACTTCGTCTGCATAACGGCTGATTGGCGGGACGACCTGCTCCGGCGGCAGATAGATACTCTGCAGCGCATTTTGCGAGGGGAAGCCGCCACCAATGTCGATACTATTGATGTCTACATTCGGAAGACCTTCAAGATTGCGCATGAGTTCACACATGATGCGAACTTGCTGCCCGTAGGCACGCGGCTCAAGAACGAAGGTGCCAATGTGCGAATGCAGACCGGTCAGTCTCAAATTATTGCTGCGCGAAATGAACTTGACGGCTTCATGCGCCTGTCCACTTTCAAGATTGAAACCAAAGCGGCTCCAGGGCTCCGTGAATCCGGTGTCAAAATTCAGCCTCATACCTATGTCGACCTGTTTTCCCATGTGGGCGGCAACCTCATCCAACATGCGAAGTTCATCCATATGATCAGCTTGAATGAATGCGCCTTCTGCAAAGGCACGCTCGATGCTTGCTCTGGATTTGTGCGGACCGTTGAAAATGATTCTGTATCCAGGCACACCAAGCGCTCTTGCTTTTTGGTATTCGAATTCAGAAACCACCTCAGCAAGAGATCCTTCCTGATCCATGACCCGGCAAACAGCGCTCGTGTAATTGGTTTTGTAAGACCAACCGTGCTGAGCCAGCGTGTATCTTTGTTCGAAAGCTCCTTTGATTTTGCGCACGTTAGAACGCAGCTTCTCTTCACCGATCACGAATAATGGCGAACCGTATTCCGCGACCAGCTCATCAATCGGAGCCCCGAACGCTTCGGTCGCAATGTTATCCTTTGCCGATCTTTTCCCAAACTTATTTATCGCACCAAGCAAGTGAGGCTGAATGAATGGTGGCTCCCACGTGCTAAGTCCCTTGTATGTTTCGTTACTCATCTAATACATTTCCCTCTGTTTTAGCTTGCTTGATGTAAAACTTTTTTTGATTCAGTTTGATTGTTGGCCGCCGAAGGCTCACTTTTGTCAGACCACATCGGATGTTCGAATTGCGTTTCACTTGTGGCAGACAAAGCCGCCGGCGCGCTGAATTGCCCTCCGGCGGCCTGACCCCGGGGCTGATGGCATCCAGAGCAACAGCCCGCATGGGATTCCTGTATTGAGATTCGGCTGGCAACGCCTCCATTTATCAACATTGATTCGAAATCCGGCAATTGCACGATCAATTCTTTTGCGTGCCTGATAAAAAATGTGCCGGTGCGTGTATCGGCAAAATCCATATCTGGATCTCCAGCCAGCACTTTCAACAATGCCACAGGTAAATTGCGACCAACTGCATGACTCAGATAGATCCAGGCCGGGAAGCGTGGGTTGATTTCGATGAGGTAGATCTGTCCTTCTTGTGTACGGATAACCTCAACTTCGAATGGTCCTTTCCATGCCAAACCACGAATGAGTTTTCGCGCGACCTCTGCCAGCTCTGGTTCGTTAACGGTTACACCTGCCCACGCCTTCCCTTTCTCGGTGAGTGCGCGCTTGCGCATCATCACAGCTCCGTGCATTTGACAATGACCATCGCCGATTGCGGATAGATCGAACTCATCACCATGCACTACTTTTTGCACAAGCACGGGAAACCCCCAGCTTGCCACAAGTCTTGAAAATATCGCCTTTGCCTGTACTGCGTTGTGTGCAATTCCCGCGTCGTAGAAAATTCCTTTTACGACAAGCGGATACTCCCAGCCCTGCGATTCGCATTCATCAAAGAAAGCCGGATTGCTGATCGTTTTGCTTTCGGGTGCAAGAACGCCAACTTCTTCGCAGAATTTACTGAGTTGATCCTTACCACGCATTTTGAACTGTTCTTTTGTCGGAATCAGCATTTTGATCCCCATCTTTTCAAGCTCATCTTGCAATGCGATGAAGTTTTGAATTTCTGCATCCAAACATGGAATAATCACATCAATGCGTTCCATAGCATGGACTTCCCGCAGCCTTTCCAGAAGCGCATCTCTGCCTGCAGATGGATATGGAACAAGATATCCGGCTGCGCAAATCTCGCGTGCGTACAGTCCTGCATCCAGTACGTCATAACCTAGACCAAGTATTCTTCCTTCAAATTCCGGGTGTTCTGCTATGCAGCGTGCGACTGCGAAGCCTGGTCCTGGCGATTCCGGACTAGCGTTCATGCCGGTCACTGCGATATGCCATTTACGCCATTCTTTTCCTGTCGATCCCATCTATATATATCTCCCGAGTTGAAGCAAGAAAGATTCCACTCCATTCAGCGCTACATCTACTGGAACTTTGAAATCCTCGGAGAGGAAATTCGCAGTATCTTCGATGCTCTCGCCGCGCTTCAAATAATTGAGCGCGGCCAGACCGGTGTGATTGAGAGTGAAACTCTGTCCAGTTTGAGGGTCAAACAAGAAACCAGTCTCGCTGATTGCCAGTTTGTGCAAGCGTTGATTACTGTTGAGTGTATTTATTAGTTCCGTTAATTGATTTTGCATTGAAGTCTCCCTCGACCGACCCTCGAACCATTTGCCTGCTTACCAATTTAGGAAACGCTTATGTATTGAGGATGAAAACTATGGAGAAATTGCGGAGACTCAAAATCATTTACAGGCGGACTTCACGCAGATTTCAGATCGGATATATAAACGAGATCCACCCGAGGCCGGTCTGGCAGCTGGCTGCTACCCGGGAGCGCCGGCGGCTCGCCGGCTTCTGAAGGACCTGATCGACCTCGCCGGAGTAGAAGCCGGCGAGCCGCCAGCGCTCCCGGGCTCCCGCTTCTCTAGATTGTGTCCACTGAAGATCCAAGCCAGTGCCCTAATTCGATCTTTAGCCATTTGACACGAATAGCCTCTACGTATTTTTACGAAATATGCACAAGTTTGTCCGGTCTTGTTCATAAGCCCAAAGATAAACTGCATCTCAGGCAGTGGGAATTGCGCATGGCGCAAGCGGGAGGAATGAACATGACAGATGTACAAGCCAAGAACGATAACATCAACGTTCCAGCAGAAGCTAATTTCCAAAAGCTGGAAGCTCCCCAGAAGCAATCGCAGGAAGTGCATGGCTACATGCGCGATCTCTACAAAAGTTCAGGCAGCGATTTCTCCAAAACAATGGATAGCATTCAGGCAGGAAGAGACACCTCCAAATCGCACATTCCTGGGCTAGATCTTGTTGATCCGGGCAGCGCCAAAAATCCACTTGATGCAGCAAAAGCTGAACTCTCAAAATACGCTGACGTCCCTGGTTTCCAGAGCATAGCAAATGGAAAAATTCCTGGTCTTGATGGACAACATGGCAATTTGCCATCCTTCGAGAATGCACCGCAAAATATGAAACTCGATGAAAAAGGCAATCTGAACTACGATTTGCCGAAAGGTATTCAAGGACATGATGGTCCGATGAAAGTCACGGTAAATGCCGAAAGTGGCATTGCAAGCTTCACCAACCAGAAAGGTGAAATCGTCCAGTACGAAGATCCCAAAACCGGACAGGTAATCGACAGACGCGATGATAATGGTAGTGGTGATCGCTGGTTCTACGACGAGCCAGGCAAAGATCCCAAACGACTTTCCACAGGCCTCTATAACGATCCCAAAATGGGCGATGACGGCCAGGTGAAATTCGGTGTCGAGAAAGCCAGCAATCCGTTTTTCGATGGCTATCTCTTACCTGCTCAAGGCACCGATCAATACACGCTCGGCAAAGGCCGCACATCCTAGAATTTCGGACCCCGGGAGCACGCGTCGCCCCCTCAACCCGCACTCGCTATCGCTCGCACGGGGCCCCATTCGGTGGCTAGCTGGCAGCCTGCCGGCTTCGAAAGGGGATCTGACTGATCGATCGAATTACGATCTACAACGGATAGAATCCTTTTGCAGTCGACTTCTGATAAGTGTTGTCCATTTCATCCTGAACAACATACGCCATACCATCGATTGCCTTTACAAAATAGTCTTTCTTCAAATTTTGCGTTCTGAACTTCCAGCCGGAAGGCAAATGCAATTTTGATCCCAGTTGTGCGAGCGAGTCAAAGTTTTGATTCTGTTTTTGAACACTGTAGGACTGCATAAAATACACAGATCCATCCGGAGAAATCAGCTGATAAACAGGCTTTCCTGCCTTGAATACCCAAACTGTGGTTCTTGCAACTTTGTGCTCAGAATAAGGCTTGCCCAGGCTCAATTTATCTCTCAGTCCAAGTTCAATTGTTCCTGCCTGGCGCATCTCAATGCCACCAAAGCTTTTCTTTACGGTGCTGACCAACTTGCTATTGGTTAAGCCGTCGATAGTCCAATAACGGGGTCCATTTAAAATAACAGCCTTCACGCTATTTTCTTTTTTGATTTTGTCAGCGTCGAGTTTTTTCCAGAGGTCTTCCGGACAATCGTTCAAACCAATTGTGTTGTAAACGTCAAATTCATTTGGAACCAATAATCCACCACGACCAAGCAGCACCTCGCCATAGCGCTCTCCGCGCATGTTTTCACGATCGCCTGCTACTGCCGGCAGTATCATTAATGCAATTAAGAACAACGAAGCAAAAACGGATCTGATAATTCTACTTTGCACCATATTTGTCCAATGTTTTTTTGAACCCTTCCAGACTCGGAGAATCAGGACCTGCCTGTATCACAGTGCCCTTATCATCGACATAAACCAGAGTGGGATAACCTTTAGGCTTATACTTCTCCACTTCCTTCCAGCATGCAGGATCTTCCGCATTTAGATGATCGAAACTCACCTTCTTGTATTGCGATTTTATCGAGTCCCATACTGGTGTGAAACCTTTGCAGGTTGGGCACCAGTTTGTCGAGAAGTAAATCACTTTATGGACTGAACCGTGTTTAGTAGCCAACTGGGGTGCAAAATTGGGAGCAGAACCTTTACCCAAATGCATCTCAACTTTGTTCAAGCGTGCCTTGAGTATTTCTTCAAATGCCGGATCTTTGCAGTTCTTCAATGCAAGCTTATATTCGTCGGCAGCTTCCTGATACTTGCTAATTCGCTGCAAACACAATGCCTCATAGTAGTGAATCTTTGCATTGCCGGCATCAGCCTTAGCCAGCGCCTGAAATTTCGGCAGCGCCTCTTCGTAGCTTCCGTTGAGGTACAGCTTGACAGCGTTGTCCATACCGCTATTTTGTGCAGCAAACGTGCACGTAGCAAAGGCCATAAAAACGGTAGTGACAGCAAAACCCAGAAAATAGGAATTCACGCGAAGCATTGCTCATCCTCGACAGCTCATAGATAGCCGAGAATGATAACAGGGTAACTTACTTTCTGGTAGGGGGCAGCCATGCAAGCTCCTAACTAGAAAGGAACTGGAAACGCGGACGCCGCGAACAATACTATTTTATAAAGCGCGACCAAACAGACTTAAGGAATTCAAGAGCAGCAACGCGAAGGCTGGTTTGCTTATTGCGCTGATTAATCTCATGCTCTTTATGCTCTTGCCAGGCACTCAACCAGAGCTGTTCGTCTGCATTTGGATCCGCGACTATTTTCAAAAGGTTGTCTCGGGAGTTTTTGACTATCTTGGAAGCAAGTCTGGTAGCCAGCTCTGATTTGTGTGACAAAGCAGTAGGATCAACAGCCACCGCATGATCGATACCGCAAGCTTCATCTGCACAAACAATGCGCTCAGCAGCGCCGTCAGAGGCGGCAACACCGAAAACGGTGCTTTCTACTACAGGATTCATAACCCAACAACCTTCCGAAGCAACGGCATTCAAACCTGAGCAGGTGAATCACCGGCGTAGAAATATATCACAGCTGGCTACAAAGAGATCATTCAAAACAAAAATGCGACCAGCATTACAGATTCCACAACAAAAGACTGCCTGGAACCGGAAAGGTCGGCAGTCCTTCGCGTCGAGTAGTGCCACTCGAAACTTTGACATCTACCTATTTGCAATTGCATTTCTTGCAAATACGACCTATGTTGCTTTACCGTGCTCAAGCTCGTAGATGTCTTTGAGAACTTCTCTGCTTGGAGGAGTTACAACACCATCCACGTTTCTTATCATGACGCCCTTACCATATGTGGTATCAAGCTCGAGCTGGTCGAAGTCTCGAACCACTTTATATAAAGACGGAGACTCGATGTACAATTCAGCACGCGTGGCTTTGTCTGCACGAAACATTGCCATTGCGTCGGCAAAGACTTCCGGCGGCGTTGGAAACTCTGGTGAGACTGGTGGCACAATTGCCAGAGGACGAATTTCGTCGTATGTCATACGACGCGCTTTCTCATCAACGGCGACTTTATTGCCTTTATCATCCAGCGGGTTCATGTTTTTGTCACAGCGAATCCACATTTCGTTTTGCTTGTCGAGCTTATAAGTGAAATCTGGACCTTCGATTGTTCTCAGCAACCAACCTGACTTGCCGGCTTCCTTGTAGAATGTCGCACCGTTCAAAGTAACATGCGAGATCAGTTCAGGGCTTCCAGCAAATTTCCAGCCAAGCTGGTTTGCTGTTGGCCATTTCCATGATTCTTTCGGATTCCAACCCATGCGATAAGCAGAATTATGCGCTAATTGATGCATGAGCGTTTCCTCGAGCGTATGATGTTGAATGGCAAGACCATCGCGAGATTCGAGGAAAATTGCGGGACGATTCGCCCCGTTCAATCCCCATTCACTGGCAGTATGGTATGTACGAGCATCAAGGAAGTACACATCAATTCCATGAGAATGGAGAGAACGACCAGATAATTGACCTGGACAAGAATGTTTGAGCGCATATTCGAGAACCAGCACTTCTCCCAGAGTGGGTGTGCGAACCGGAACTTTTTCTGCAGTCATATGCATTTGACCGTAAGCTGTTTCATTCACGGAAGAACCGAATCTGTGAATACTTACATCGTATTGTTTTTCCAGTGATCTGATTTTTGCATTTCGCAGATGGTTCAGTTGCGAATCTAATTCCGCAGGGCTCATGTACATAGGCGCTTTGAAAATCTGCGGATGATCTTCATGCACTGATGACACAACTGTGTAACCAAGCCAGCTTCTATCAATTGATACCCCGTATTTAGCTTCGAGGTTTTTGATGTCCTGGTCGGTTCCTGTGAATACAAGGCTCACGGCGCTTGCGATAAGTAATGGCACAACTCTCATGACTATCACCTTTTGAACCTACATTGATAGCCTACTGCTGAGCTCTATTACAAACATCGAGCCGGGGGATAGTCTTGGGGGATAGTCTTGGGGGATAGTCATGTTCCATAGTCATCACTATTTCGGACAATAGCGTCTCCTCCGTCGGGATGAGCCTGAAAATCGGAAAACCTGAATTGAAAAGACGAAATTGTCCCAAAGCGGAAGCCCCGGGATCGCGGGCGTCCCGCCCGCTCATGCAAAATTTGAGCGCCTAAATGGAGGCGGACAGCACCTGGCAAAGATGCTGTCCGGAGGAGGGGACGTTATTGAATGCGAGTCTAGTGGCCGCAGGTGTAACAGTGCACCTGTTGCAAAATTGGAGAAACTAACGAGAGGCACGCAACAATCATGTTGCAGTGATCTATTTTGTTTGTCCAGGAGGATTGGCTTTCAAAGCTCTACTTTTGCATTATATCAACGTGTCCAAGATGCTTTCAACCTTGCACAGTCTGCACACAACTGCTCTAAGATTGGCTTCAGATAAGCTTCTTGCTGATAAATGCTGTCCATCTTTAATCGAATAACAAGTGCTTGTTATTATCGAACACGAGTACAGGTGCGAGTTGCGAGCTGTCACCAGAGCATTCTTTCGTTCTGCCGGCGCAACGCTGCTTATTGTTGCCCTGTTTTCGGATAGCTTGAATAAGTAAACACCTGGGCATATTGCGTCTGCCTCGGCGCTTGTTGGTACTGCATCTGCGGACGATACACTGTCCGAGGCTGCATAGCTTGCCCGTTGATCTGCCTCCCCATGTCAGAACGCATGCGGTCGCCCGGAGTACGCACAGCGGCACCCATGCTGCAAGCAGGTAATCCGACCGATGGCACCGCAGCAGTTCCGGAAGCACTGCCACCGCCTTTCGGACGTCCTTGCGACAAGGCATCACCCGGGCTCCCAGTGTAAGGGCTGAGAATTGTATTTGGCAAACCGAACCGATTGTTCGATTGCGCCGCAGTTGGGCTAAAGGAGCTTTCCATATACGTCTTCGGAACACCTTGATTCGAATATGGGTCCGCAAAAGCTGGAAGCACGAGATTACTCGCCAGAAGGGCGATGAGCAAAACTTGTCGCATTAATTGGCACCTGCCATTTTAGTAAGTAGCCGAAATATACCGCAGTCGTCAGTTCTTGACAAATAAAATAATCGTTGAATTCTCGTGGAACAACGGGGTTTTCTCTGAACTATAAATCATCAGCTACTCAGATCGTCTGCACAGCAATCAAAGCTGTCAACATTGACCTTGCTTGATATGCAAAATAAAATGGTTCAGAAACCCACAGTGAATTACTATGAAGTTATCTAGCTTGACCCTTATTCTTGCCGTTTCTGCAAATACGTTCATAGCACCTGCCTGGGCAGGGGGTGGCGGAAACTCATCCAATCAGCAAGAACAAGCAATATTGTTTGGCGTAATCCTGAATGCCAGTAAAAACCAACAATTGACTCAACAGCAGCAGCTCCTTCAGCAGCAGCAGCAACAACAGCTGTTTGCACAGCAATGGGGTCAAAACAAACCCAGACCGCTTCCGTAATTCAATGCGGATTGGCTGCAGGGCAGCATAAGAGCAGATCTTAAATCTAACTTGTAAACCTCAACTGTGTACTCTAAGAAGTTATACTGGCTCTCTCAGTGCCATTCCGGCATCTCTTGCGGTCTCAACAGTAGCTCATGGACTTTTCTAATCCATCTTCCTCAGTACGGTCTGTACTGAAGATCTCAGACACAGCGCCCAAAAGGGAACCGGGCTTACAACTTAATCGTTTAAAACCTAACTTGATTAAAGACTCAGTCTATTTCCATAAGGAATTGCAAGTCTGGGCTGTTTTATTCGCGGCTGGGCTGTTTATGGCGCTGGCTGCTCCAGGAATCGGATTCTGGATTTTAGCCTGGGTGGCATTAATTCCATTCTTTGTGGCTGCATTTCGCAGCAAAGATCCAGCGGAAGCTTTTATTCGAGGTCTGTTTTTCGGAACCGCGTACAATCTGCTCTATTTGTCGTGGACTTTTAATCTGAGTCAGGTATTGTGGCCCACGCTGATCAAGCCATTTGCGGCGCTGGCGAATACAATCGTTTGTGCTCTATTTTCCGCACAGCAGGGTGTGTTGTTTGGAACTTTAAGCGCAATCATTTCCATTTTGCCTGCAAACGCTGGTTTTAGATGGCGGAACGGAGTTCCTGCCATGCTTGTAGTGCCTCTGCTCTGGGTTCTTATTTTCAATAAACTAGGCACCACATGTGGTTCCATGAGTGTGCCGTGGTCTATGATTGAATATTCACAGTACAAACAAACTGAACTTATGCAATCAGCGAGTCTGATTGGAGGACCGGGAATTGCAGCATTACTTGTAATGTTTAATCTATCGCTTTCTTTTTTGTGTTTAAAAAATAGCGCAAAAGACGTCGCCTGCAAGAATTTGAAATTCGGAAAAATGCCTGAGCTAGTAGCGAACTTCAGCGCTGTAGTCTTGCTCTTACTTGGACTCTGTAGTTTCGGCGCAAGCAGAATTGCAAGAGAAAGTGGCAAAAGCAAAAATCTGGTTCAAGTTTCAATGTTGCAGGGAAATCTCTTGTTCAGCCTGAATGAACCTGACGCCGAGAAATTCCTGAGGACTTACTTAGACCTCGCCGCCAGGGCACCCCAAGGGATATGCGTCTGGCCTGAATGGTCCATAATTTTGCAGGTTACAAAATTTCCGACTGCTTTCAACGCGCTTTCACAGATAGCCGCAAGAAATGGTCAAGATTGGATTGTAGGCTGCCTCGATTGCGACGATAAAGGCAAGAACTATAACGCTGTCTGCACAGTAGGTAGGGCTTATACAAATAAACGAGTTCCGGTTTATCGGAAGCAGTTTCTCGTTCCGTTTGGTGAATATGTTCCGAATTGGATTAACAAATCACCTCTTGCGCCTCTATTCAGCACGTTCACGCCGTGCGGCCAGGGTTACACGGCGACTGACTCCAAAGGAATCTTGCCCTGTGGAAAAATTACAATCACTCCTTTGCTATGCTGCGAGCTGATGAAACCGGAGCTGAGCAGCAAAGGTGTTCGTGCAGGTGGGCAGCTTCTTATCGATTGCAGCAACACCATATGGTTCAATTCACCACTCTTAGGTGAGCAGAGTCATGCGATATGTGCAATGAGATCCGCGGAGTCTCATCGGTCTTTTATTTTCGCAAGTTCCAACGGTCCCTCAGCGATCATCGACCCGCTAGGAAGAATTCAAAAAACTGCATCAAGGGGCAGCACCGCACTTGTAAGCGATAAAGTTCCTGTCGAAACAGACATAACCCCTTTTATAACCTGGTACAGGTGACAATGAGCTTGATTGACAGATATTGCTCTTACCAGTTTTTCGTGATGCTCTCAATCGGCACCACTATTCCTGGTGGCATTTATCTGATGACCGCTGATGTACAACGCTTGCTTAGATACGTCGCGGAAGCAGGCTGTCCAATAGATTTGCTTGTTATGATGACAGCCCTCCAGATTCCGTCCACGGTAGTCACCTGCTTACCTGCAGGAATTCTTATGGCTACCGTATTGTCCCTCCATTTCATGAACGCTGATGCTGAGCTTATTGCATTACGATCCGCAGGAATTGCTGTTAGCAGGGTATTTCGCCCTTTTCTAATGATAGGATTGATTTGCACAACCATCTCATTTTTTATAGCGGAGAATCTCGTCCCTGACGCATTGAAGCTGAGTAACCATATTGCTCTTTCGGCGGTTAACAACCGAGAACTACCTGCAATTAATGGAATTCACGACTACGTTGGCTATGACTTAGGTAAAGATGGGCGCATGAACACCATTTTTCTTGTGGCTTCAAGGGAGGGACGCAAGCTCTTCAATAATGTGATAATCGATCTGAGTTCAACAAGTTCGATTAGATTGATCTGGGCTCCCACAGGGTTGTTTAAGAACCAGAACTGGAACCTTTTTAATGGCCATATTTACGATCTTTCTGCCACTCAAGACGATGAGAATATACAACACCAACATTTCGGCAGCTTCTTGATTGGTCCGCCAGACCTTTCTCAATTCGACCCTCATAAACGTGAGCCACGTCCTTATGAGATGAACTCAAAGGCGCTGAAAGCAAAAATAGAATCCTTGAAACTTTCTTCAAAACCGGTGCCGCCGGAAACATATCTAGAGTATTACAGGCGCTTTACGGACCCTCTGGCATGTCTCTTGCTGGTCATTGCAGCACTGCCCGTAGTGCTTGTTGATAGACGCTCGCGTAGTATGGCCGGGCTCATTTATGGCTCCGTTATGCTTGTAGCATACTTCACGCTACAAGCTATTGTCTCTGGAGCAGCCGGCGCTGGAGCCATGAATCCCTTGCTTGCTGCATGTCTGCCTGGAGCAAGTTTGTTTATATGCGGCTTGAGCTTATTGCTTTTAGGATGGAGGAGATTGTAATGGAAGGCTACTTAAATCCATTTACTGTTACTCTGCATTTTCTTGCGTATTTAATGCTCTCATTTATCTCATTCAAAGTGCACAAAAACTTAAGACACGCGACTCAGGGCGATTACCAGGTTGGTCCATTTGAAGCAGTTCTTTTTATGTGGGTTCCGTTCTTCTATTTGTTTTGGAACACATATTTGATTGAGAAAATTTGCCGAAGATTTTCGGGCCAAGAAAGCTCCCCTGTGCATGGTTTCCTCGGACTGCATTTACAAAGCTGGCTGATACTCACAGTGTCTCCACTCGTTTATCCAGATAATATGGATAAGATCGCTCCATTCATCAGCATTCCGTCCTTTGTATTAGCTTTTGGTATGCTGATTCACTTTGAAAGAAAGTCGCGTTTAGAAAAAGACATTGCTTGATGCATTTCTGCTTCGGAATTGTTCCACTATTCATTTCCAGGATCGGACAAATAGTTGTCTATCACAGCTTCTTGCGTAGAGAGAAGGCGCTTTTGGAATTCTCCAAGTGCCTGGAAGTAGCCGGATAAAACTGTTTCAGGGTGTTCCTGCGTGCCTGGAATTGCCTGGACAGACTGGATGCTTGACGACGAGCGATGGGCAGGCATAATTGCGCTAACTGGAATTGGCTTCTCGCCTACGCGGGGAGTGGAAGGCATCTGGATCGAAGTATCGACAGACTGCGCAGACAACTCAGGAAAGCGAAGAGATAACTTGATCGCGCGAGATTTTCCTTTTGCAGGAATGGCTTGCGCCGTCTGAGTCGCCCCAGATTCAGACGGAAACTCTTCCAGAACCGCGTGAGCATTAACTCCTCCGAAACCGAATGCGCTGACAGCGGCGCGACGCAGATGATCATGCTCGGGTTTCTTCCAGGGACGCGCTTTATCATTGATGTAGCACGGAGAATTTTCCCAATTTATTTTTGAACTTGCTTTGCGTACATTCAATGTAGGAGGAAGAACTTTGTTATGCAGCGCCAGAGCAACTTTGATTAGCCCAGCAATTCCACTTGCGGCTTGAGTGTGCCCAATCATGGATTTGACGGAACCTATAGCGCAATAACTCTTGCGCGCTGCGTTTGCTCCAAAAATTTTGTGCACTGCTTTCATTTCTGCAAGATCGCCTGCCGGAGTTCCAGTGCCATGTGCTTCCAACAGATCCACCGTGTCTGGCTCGATCTCTGCCATTGTGTAAGCACGTTGCATAGCAAGAGCTTCGCCTTCAACGTTCGGCGCAAGGTTTCCGCCCGAATGTCCATCACCAGATGAACCAATTCCTTTGATTACAGCATAAATTTTATTGCCATCATGCAGCGCATCATCAAGCCGCTTCAGCACTAGCATGCCGACGCCTTCACCAAGCATAGTACCGTCAGCGTCCTCATCAAATGGGCGAATTACACCAGAACTCGACAACGCACCGAGCTCACAAAACATTTGATAAAAATATGGCGACGAATTTATATGCACTCCGCCTGCTAAGGCAATATCTGCTTTGCCAGATTCCAGGGAATCGATTGCAGCCTCCACCGCAATCAATGAAGAAGCACAGGCAGAGTCCAGGACCATGTTCCTACCCTGGAAACCCAATTTGCTGGCAATGCGCCCGGAGAGAATATTAGGCATCACTGCCGGAATCGTATCTGCAGTACATGGATTCAATCCATTATGCAGATCATTCTCAAGCTTGCTTAATTGCTCGCTGCTCAATTGAGGTGCTACTGCACGCACTATATCAAGCACCTGCTCTATCGTTTGCCCGTGCTGAATCAGGTTCATGGACCCCACACCAGGAGCCATCGTTCTTCCGATAATTACATCAGCACGTTCGCTCTTAAATGTTTTGTGCTGATAACCTGCATCAGCAAGCGCTTCAGCAGCAACCCGCAGGGAAAGAAACTGATCCGGATCTCCACCTTTCAAACTGGCAGGCATGATGCCGAATTCAAGCGGATCAAACTCTGCGTATTCAGTAATAAAACCACCACGAGTACAATAAATCTTGCCGAAATTAGCGCCGGATTTGTTCTTATATTTGTTGGCGTTCCACTCTTCATCACGCGGCTCGCGTATTGCATCCACTCCAGAAACAATGTTCTGCCAGTATGCATCAAGCCCCGCAGCCCCTGGAAAAATGCACGACATGCCCACGATGGCAATTCCCCTGCTTTGCGCAGGCTTCTTTCCGTTTGTTTTCGATTTTTCCGCCATAGCCTACCCGGCCTGAGCACTTACAGAATCTAGCTGGGATACCGAGCTTTCAGAAGGTGTGCCCGCGGGCACATTTGGATCTAGTTCAGTCTTAATCCAATCCATAATGCCCTGCAATGTTTTTACACCTGCCAGGCGTTCAATTCCATCTTCCAATGCATTCTGTCTTTCTTCCGGTAAAAGCTTGCGGAAGCTATTCAAAATTTCAACGCGTTTGATTGAATCTATACCAAGATCTGCTTCGAGATCGAGTGTCGGGTCAAGCATTTCAGGTGGATATCCGGTGCGATCAGCAACGATGGAAACAAGTGCCTCTATCAGTTGCTCTGGCGAACTTGCATTTGATGATGCTGATGAGGATGCAGATGAATTGTTCGTTGCTGGCGCGCTAGCAATAACGCCAGGAGACGGAGCGGTTGTCTTTGCTGCCTGAGTAACAGCTTGCTCGTCTTTAACAGGCGCATCGTATGGCAGTGTTTCAGAATAAACATGATTAGTAAGATGCGATTCAAATGGTACCTGAGGCTGTCTGGCCGGAACCTGCGTCTGTTCAACCATCGGCACAAGCTGTTCAACAGTTCGGTATTCCTGCACAGCAGGCAGATTGTAATTCTGTATTTGCGCCGGCAAGATCTGAGGGAACGTCGCGGCCCCAGGCACTTCACCCCGTGTGAGATACGCGAGCATCACTCGCTGCTGCGACTCGATGAAGCTGCGGGTAATATCAAGTGATGTTCTTTGAAATTCCAGCATAACCATATCTCTGGCAGAGAGATTAGCTGTTTTGCTTGGCGGCAATACTTGCGCATTGATCTCTTGAGATTGATTGTTGTTGCTGAACCGTTGAGTTCTATTTTGTGTCATGTCAATTTGACTTCGCTGAGCGAAAAAATGTATGGGAGGCCTGGCTTTCAAGTATACTGATGAGCCGCGCTCTTGGCATTTAACGGATTTTATTAGCGAGCCTCTAAGCAAAGCCCGTGTTCATCTTGGGGCAACAGCTCAGAAATTTCCGTGAATTAGTATCGTCTTATGAGTGCAGCGATTGTGACGTTTGTGTCAACTTTGCCATTCTCGTTTACTTGAAGGCGCGTGTTGTCATTCAAAACATGACAGTCAAAATTCTGAGCAGCAGGAAAATCAGAATACATATAAGCCCTGCACCCAGCGTCAAGAATATTGAAAAGGAAAAGCCCAAACTAAAAAGAATAGGGCCAAGGTGCCTGGCACGTTCTTTCCACCAGTGTCTTGCAATCAGCTCGCATATCCAGCCGGCCGTATAACAGAGATTTGCTAGCAATCCGTATTCGATGGTTCCATAAATGCAAAGAGAAACAGATGCGAGCCCGGTGAAAAATACAATCGCGAGAGTCGGCAAACCACAAAGACCTACAACTAGATTGAAGAGGATTCGTCTAGATTCCCACCAGGCGATTATTGAAAGCGCACCCCGTGGTTCATCTGGAATGCTCGTTGCTCGCTCAATTAATTTCTTGCTGAGATGAGAAAGAGCTTGCTCCTCTGGGGTAAGAGCGCTGAGAAAAGCTTGCAGTTGTTCAGGTGAAGAGTGTTCCAGCAAATGCAAGAACTCATCTTCTGGCAATTCCTTGAGCAAACGCACTGCATCGGCTTTGCCTCGTATATTCAGTTTTTTTGCGCATTGAGCTTGTTGAGTCTCTTCAGCAGGCGCTTTTTGCTCCTCTTCAAAACTCGAATTCAGATCAGAAGAGGCAGCTGAAGTCGACTCAGCTGAGCTTATTGTTTCATCAGCCGATCGGATCTTTATTTCATCACCTAAACGTGCCTTATCTTTACTTTCGTCTTCAAGCATTTCGTCTAGATTTTTCCGTGAGGGACAGTGCTCATCTCAGCACTTAAGCAGTATAGCCAGTATGCCACTAGAATCAGATATCAAACATTACGCGATTTACCCGGCTTTAAAAGGGAATGTTGTAGCTAGCTTCAATTTTTGAAAGACGAGCACCATGGCGGAAACGAATAAAACTGAATTAGACATACCGTTGTTTTGCAAGAAACATGGTTTAGGTGGCTACACCGAGCAAATAAGAAATTTGCAGCTAGCTGCACTTGCGATTACTCAGTCTAGAACTTCAATGGATCAATTGGCAACGGGCGCATCAAGAATAGGCGGCATTCCAGATTTGCCTTTGGAAGGAACTGGAGAACGTTGGCAGGGATCAAACTGGCCGGCAATTGATGGTGTTCCGCTAGAATTTCTGGCTCAATTTAATCTGAGCGAATTGAAAGACTATCAATCTTGCTTGTTGCTTCCCAAATCAGGTCATCTCCTCATCTTCTACGGCTTCGGAATCAATTCAAATCCAAGGCGAAGCCAGGTCAGAGTGATTTACGCGAATGGAATAGAATTACATCGCCCCTCCGAACCATGGGAAATTCCGGATACTATCCAGCAATTTCACCCGACTACGCTAAGATACAGCGAAACTCTAAAGCTTCCCCATCCAGGATCATGGGCTGTTTCTGAGCTTGCATTCAACGAAGAAGAAATTGATCGATACAATCTGGTTTATCGAGAATGGGCTAATCATCGGCCATATGGAACTTCAAACACCTATTTTTTTGGCTATCCATTCATATTCAATTGTCCTGAGAATCCCGACGCTCCAGCGCCAAAGGACATTCTCTCCAGAAAGGGCAACGAAGGATACCGATGTCTCTTTCAGATCGGTGGGAATGACGAAAGCGGCATCAGCATTGGCGATCTTGGCTTGTTGAGCTTCTTTATCCACAAAGATGATCTTGCAAAAGCCGATTTCAGCGATTGCTGGGATGCTATGGAAACAACCTAAAACACCTACTTTGGAGCTCAGTAATGGCTGGATTTATCGAAACAAAAAAGCAGCTTGAGGACTCGTTTTCGATCATCAATAAAATCGAGCCTGAAACATTTCGCATTGAATCATTCGAACAAAGAGGCACCGAGAATTGTTTACTAGTGCGTGGCAGTGATGACTTCACGAGCAATCATTCGGTGGAGTTGAAGTTTCACAATGTCGCTTACATCTCCGCTCCAATTGAAATGCATTATTGCACGCTGAGCATTGCGAGGAACGAGGACGCTATGCCGATCCAACAAATGCTCGGCGGTCAGCCTGGCTGGATGGTATGCATTTCCATGAGCGCAGAAGGCGGACCGCCGTTCAAATTTTTTATACTTGCAGAAAGAGTTGAAGTCAGCACTGAGCAAGTTAAGTACTAACTTTCAGATCTCGCCAAAGATCGCGTCTCCAGCTCAATTGCACAATTGTGCGGTACCCGGGGGACGTTTACGTATTGAACCTTAGTTTCGTTTAATCCATACTGCTGCCACGGGTGGGGATCTGCAGGTGTAATCACATGGCTGGACAATTTGACGAGTCTTTTTTAAAGCGCTTTTTTAGAGATTATCCGAGTCAGTCGCTGACGACTCCAGCAAAATTTTGGAATCTGCCAGATTTGCCAACCTACGATACCTTCCACATTGATGGAAATGTGGACCTCACGCTGAACGGCAAGACCACAAACTTTTCCGATGGCGCATACGTCTTCAAGAAGTCAGATGGAAGCATTGATGCAATGCCAAGCAAGGTCACAGCTAGCGGTGGTCTTACTGTTGAAGGAGGACCTGTCAGAAACGCAAAGTATGACTCATTTTCCTATAGAAGCAGCGGCAATATGGCAAACGTTGTGCTCGATGAAAAACTCGGGCGTTTGTCTGTACACATGCCGGATGGCTTGACTGGCACGTCTTTTCCCTACCCGGCACCATCAGCAAAAGAACTTGCAAGCGCAGCTGAAGCCAAAAATGTAGTTATCCAAGCGCGCTCCGGGGACAGGATCATTGAAGGTTTTTTCGTAGATGGGAAGGGCGGTGTTCTTCCAGAAACGATCCAGGCATATGAGCGCGGAATCGACATCAAAGGCGGAGAATTCCTTTCTATTCACCGCGAAGCAAACGGTGACGTCCGCAGTTTGTTCCCCTATAAACCCTATACACCCAAAGAAATCGAACAATTTACGCAATTCGGCAGATATGCTTTGCCACGAAATGATGTAAAAAACCTGAGAGCAATTAATGGAGAACCATTGCTCGCTGAGGCAAACCCAAGCCTGAACGTAGAGAGCGGCAAAGGGATGTTCCCCAGAGGTTTCAAACCACAAAGCGTAGATATGGATTTACTGCGCGAACAATTCACGGCAGAAAGCGTGCGCGATTTGCAGATGAAACAGCAGATGGCAAAAGAGTTTCCGAGTATCTACGGCGAATCTCTAAATCTGGATGCGAACCAGGTTCGCGAGAACGCCGGCCGAATGTTCGATCAAAACGCCGGAACAGTTTACGGGCAACGCAAATTAATCGCAGACACAGATGCACTGATCAATTTGAATAACGCTCGCGCCCTCTCAATCGCAGAAAAATCTGGTGTTGAATTTTTGCCGAAAAATGAATTGAGCGAGTTGAGACTTACAAACGCATTAGCACCAGAAGCTGAAACTATGTTCTCCAAGCTAGGTACAATCCTCGGCGAAAGCAGATTAGGCAAATCGCTCTTCGGTTCAGGAAAAGTAGCTCTGGGTATTGCTGGTGCTGTCGTGGCAACAGAACTCGCCATTAAAGGCGTAGATTATGCAAGATCACAAAACCAAAACAGCGAAGAGAAGAGTGCCGCCTTAAAGTTGCCTGATCTTTCCGTACAAGGTGACGGAAGCATGAAACTGGCTAGCATGCGAGACGACGTTTATACGCAAGCTCATGCGGAAAGACTCTTGCTGCAATCATCCGATAAGCAGCCCGAAAAGAACATAGAACCGCCAGCTGAACGCCCGCGCTCATAAAACTTCGATCTATGAGAATCTACCCTTCCGTAGGAACTTAGATTGTAGTTCCTCCCTCCAACATTCGAGTAAAGAAAAGCTCGCATCAGTGCTGAGCAATAGCGAATGCGGGGAGAGACAATGACTGAATCAATTCATGGCGGTAATGGTAGCAACTCTGTAATTTCGCAGCAGCTGCAGAATGGTATAGCTGGAAACAAGCTTCAACAGTTTTTTTCAATAGTTGAACAACAGACTCTTGGTCTGCAGAAAAATGTGTTCAAGAAAACCACAACAGAAAAAGTGTCGCGCGGATTAGCATTATTTGGCATAGGTCTTGGAATGGCGGAACTGCTGACGCCAAGACTGGTGGCAAAATTATCTGGCGCTCCGAAAGGCAATTGTGCCCTAATTCGTCTGTTTGGACTCCGAGAAATTATTAGCGGAGTGATGATTTTGGGACAGGGAAAACGACCAGCTACAGGAATATGGTCCAGGGTATTAGGTGATGCTATGGATCTTGGCGCTCTTTTCGTTAGCTCCATTTTTCCCAGCACCAACAAGATTGGCGTCAGCTTCGCCACTGCAAGCGTTGTTGGAGTGACTGCGCTGGATATCATTACTGCAAGACAACTGAGTATTGAAGACGGCGCGCTGACTGAAGATGGTGCTGTGCGAGTCGAAAAAACTATTTTCGTCAACAAATCGCCTGATGAAGTGTACCAATTCTGGAGAGATTTTGAACAATTGCCGACGTTCATGCTTCATCTCGAAGCTGTCGAAGTTCTTTCACCGACTCAATCACGATGGGTAGCAAAAGCTCCCGACGGCGGCACCGTAGAATGGGAAGCTCAGATTACCGAAGATCACCCCGGTGAGCTAATAGCCTGGCGCTCGGTGCCAGGGAGCAGTGTGCCAAATAGCGGTCGCGTAAAATTCTTGCCTGCTACAGGCCAGAGAGGAACCTTCATTACTGTAGAACTGGAATACACACCACCAGGTGGAATTCTTGGAGCAGAAGTGGCCAAGCTTATGCGCGAGGATCCGCTTTTCCAATTGAAAGATGATCTTCGCCGCTTCAAGCAAGTAATTGAAACCGGTGAAGTCGTCCATTCAGAGGGAACGCCGGAAGGTAGCGGAAAATTCGTTCAACGTGCCGCCCGACCAGTTGAGACGGCCCAAAGTGTTTAAGCCAGCAAATGTCCAAGGTGTTTAAGCACTCCAAATTAAAAGAGTCCAGAGCGCATTAAGCACTCCCGGGAGCGCCGGCGGCTCGCCGGCTCATACTCCGGCTAGCAAAAATCCCATAAGTTTAGTTCTAAAAATAAGTTCGCGAGCCAGCAGCTGCTGAGTCGGGTCCCGAGAGTAAGGGAGCGAATCAGGGTTGAAACAGCTTGCTCCGAACGAAGCGAGGAAATATGAAAGCTAACTGTTGGTATGGAAAACATGATGTTCGAGTCGAGAACGTTCCCGACCCTAAAATATTAAATTCGAAGGACGCAATATTGCGCATCACCTCTACAGCAATCTGCGGATCTGATTTGCACCTATACAATAATTTCATGCCCACCATGGAAAAAGGAGACATCCTTGGTCACGAGTTCATGGGAGAAGTCGTTGAAGTCGGCCCCGGAGTGAAAAATGTAAATGTAGGAGACCGTGTCGTAACCGCATTTCCCATCGCCTGTGGTGTCTGCGAATCATGCAAGAGCGAAATGTACTCGCTTTGCGAAAATTCAAATCCAAACGCGGGGATGGCCGAAACATTGATGGGGCATTCCCCGTGCGGAATATTTGGATACTCGCATATGCTGGGCGGCTTCGCAGGGGGACAAGCGCAATATGCTCGTGTTCCGTTTGCTGATGTGGGCACCATAAAGGTTCCAGATCATCTACCTGATGAAAAAGTACTTTTCCTTTCAGACATTTTTCCAACTGGGTACATGGCCGCCGACATGTGCGACATCAAACCTGGTGACACCATAGCTGTGTGGGGCTGCGGACCTGTAGGACAATTCGCGATAGCAAGCGCTTTTTTGTTGGGTGCCGAACGTGTTATTGGCATCGATCGTTTTCCGTACAGATTGAAGATGGCCAGGGAGCGGGCAAAAGCTGAGGTCATCAATTACGAGGAACAGGATGTTTACGACACCCTCATGGAAATGACAGGCGGTAAAGGACCTGATGCGTGCATTGATGCAGTAGGAATGGAAGCACACAAACCCGGCGCGATGATGGCTTACGACATGATGATGCAGACCACTGGCATGGAGACGGACCGTCCGCTCGCGCTTCGGGAAGCAATTCGTTGTTGCAAGAATGGTGGCATTGTCTCCGTCGTTGGAGTCTACGGTGGGTTCATCGACAAATTCCCAATGGGCTCGGTCATGAATCGTAGCTTGACCATCAGAACCGGGCAGTGTCACGTGCAGCGTTACATGAAGCCTCTGTTGGAACGAATTGAAAATGGCGAAATAGATCCCTCATTTGTCATCACGCATACGATGTCGTTGGCAGATGCTCCGAAGGGCTACGATATTTTCCTCCGAAAATTAGACAACTGTGAAAAAATAGTTCTCAAACCTGCAGCATGAGCGACTTAGCGGAATAGCTAAATTCAAGCACATGATGGAATAGATGGCTCTTAAGTAGTTAAACAACTCCTCCAGACGGCTCCCCGAATGGTCTTCTGGAGGTTTGTTCTATGGAAAGGACTATTTATGATGATGATTCTTTAAATTGCAGAAGCCGTAAGCCGTTCAGGAGTACAACGAGAGTGCTGCCTTCATGGAGAACGACAGCGTGAGCAATTTGTACCCATCCCATAACGGTGGCAACAATCAATATAGCGCTTACCCCAATTGCTATAAACATGTTTTGTTTTATTACTGCAGAGGCTGATCTGGATAACTGCACGGCGAAAGGCAATCTATTTAGACCGTGACTCATTAGCACTAGATCAGCTGTTTCTAGCGCAACATCGGACCCGGTACCTCCCATAGCAATACCGACAGATGCTGCCGCAAGAGCCGGCGCGTCGTTAACTCCATCACCGACCATCGCTACTCCGCCCTCTGTTGCAAGTGTCCGGAGCTCTTTTACTTTTTCGTCGGGAAGAAGTTGCCCTCTAGACTCGTCAAGGCCGGCTTCACGTCCAATGGCATCAACTACTCTTTGATTATCTCCGGATAGCATTATGTTGCGCCTTATGCCAATTCCTTTCAATTGTCTGAGAACGTCTTTTGATTCCGGCCGAATTGAATCTGCTATTCCAAGCAGACCCAAAAACTTTTCTCCGTGCTTGACCACCATTGTCGTTAGCCCAGCCTGCTCAAGCTCAGTAGCATTTTTCATTACAGCTTCAGGAACTTGCTCGCTTTCAAAAAGTTCCAGACTGCCGGCCTTGACCATGACTCCATTCACCACTGAGTGGATACCTTTTCCATGAATTGCTTGTGAAGACTGGCAATGCTTAACCTGAAGTTTGCGTTCCTTCGCATGTCTTACAACTGCTGCCGCGATTGGGTGGGCTGATGTGGATTCTGCGGCCGCGACAATTTCTAAGAGTTGATCGCTATTAACTCCATCCAACGGAATTGTCTTTTTGACTTCAAGCTGCCCAAGCGTTATGGTGCCAGTTTTGTCGAAAGCCATTGAGGAGACATTTCCTAGGATTTCCAGATAAGCGCCACCTTTTATAAGAACCCCACCACGGGCGGCTCTGCCTGCTGCAGAGAGAACAGCTGCAGGTGTCGCAATGGCTAATGCACACGGGGACGATGCCACCAGCAGTGATACTCCTCGAAGCACAGCATCCTTCAACGGGATACCCATTAAAAGCAGGACGCCAATAAGTACAGGCGCACCAATCAAAACTGACGGCACAAGAATATGCTCTATTCTTTTGGCAAGGCGCTGTGTCGGGCTCTTGTGAGCTTCAGCCTCCGCCACCATATTGATGATGCGTGAGAGCACTGACTCGTTTGAGAGCTTTGTAACTTCAACTTCGAGCGTTCCGTCAATATTAACAGTGCTGGCAAACACGTTGTCACCGCTCTTCTTCGCTACTGGATTTGATTCACCAGTAATAGTAGCCTCATCGAGAGATGATTCACCGGATACGATCTTTCCATCGAGAGGAATTCGATCTCCGGCTCTGATCACAATTATTTCATTACGCAAGACTTCCGCTACAGGTACTTCATGAATCGTTCCGTCACGCTTCACTCTGGCGTTTTCGGGGCGCAAACTGCCGAGAGAATCGATAGCATGTCTGGCTTTTTCCATGGCTCTGTGCTCAAGGGCATGACCCAGGCTGAACAAAAAGAGTAGGAAAGCTCCTTCGAAAACAGCACCTAAGAATGCAGCACCCACACCTGCCAAAAGCATTAATGTTTCTATATCGCAGACGCCCTGACGAAGTGATTTTAGCGCACCCTTGCATGCAAAAAATCCGCCTGACACCATGGCTATGGCATAGACAATTCTTGCAGCGATGGGACAATTCGCGCTTCCAAGCGTGCCCATGGAGAATTCGATGTATACACCGACTGCGATTAAAACAGCTGCTAAAATTACCAGCGGCATCTCTAATCTGGCGGCAAACCCCCCGTGATCGTGGTGGCAGCAGCCCCCGTGCTCGTCAACGTCTTCGAGCTCATAACCCAGTGCTTTAACACGAGCCTCAATTTGTTTGAGGCTAACCGTTTCACTGTCATACTCGACCACAACGCGCTCTGCTGCATAGGCTACGTTTACGGTGAGGATGCCGGCGAGACGCTCTAACGCATATTCGACGAGATATGCACATTGAGCAGAATCCATACCCCGCAAAAACCATGTGTGCATGCGATATCTTTTTGAGACTTCTTTGCCTGCCGATCGAACGACAGCCACTAGCTGCTCAACCGTGACTTTGTCAGGACTGTAGTGCATGCATAATTCGATGAACTCACCGTCTCTGCGGACGTGAACGTCTTGTACTCCTAGCTGCGATTCGAGAACCTTTTCAAGTTTTTCAAAGCGCCCGAATTCATCAGTTTCACCAGGGAGAACGACATCAAGTTCTACCTGACAGGCAGCCCCTCCGGTTTCTGCCATACGCTGGCTGACCCTCAGCTCTTTCTTTACTGCCGCGTGGTGAGCATGTCCGTGATCATGATTACAAGAAGCACCATGCACATGATCGTGCGAGTCATGACCGTGATCGTGTGAACAGCCGGAGCCGTGGACGTGTCTATGCTCATGTCCCGCCGCGTGCTCGTGCTCGTGCACATGATCGTGTTTGCAATTGGGACCATGTTCATGATGCTCTCCGTGCTCTTCATGATCGTGCTTGCAATTGGGACCATGTTCATCATGCTCTTTGTGCTCTTCATGATCGTGTTTGCAATTGGGACCATGTTCATGATGCTCTCCGTGCTCTTCATGATCGTGCTTGCAATTAGGCCCATGTTCATGATGCTCTTCGTGCTCTTCATGATCGTGC
>JBIKOL010000289.1:0-8950 GCA_044358055.1 Obscuribacteraceae bacterium (SeqCode) | reverse complement strand
TACCGGAGGGAGAGAAGCGACCGTGCGGTAAGGCAAGATGAAAGGATTGGCTCGCTATCGCGAATGCCAATCCTAGCGACCGTTTACAGTCCGGCTCGCTATTGGTTGGATATAGGAAATCCCGGCTCAGCTATACTAAATGATATGCGACAGAGTCAGAGGAGACCGGCTACATGATAGAGGCAAAAACGGCAAAGAGGCGCGTATTTAAGCCCAAGCTGGAGACGAAGGTAAGGCGCGAGGAATTTCAAAAGGTGTCGGCCCTGGCGGCGCTGGAAGGAAAAACCAAGTCAGAGGTGGTAAGGGACGCGGTTTTATTTTACCTGGCGGCCAAGGAGGACGAAGCGTACCAGGCAAAAGAGAGCGCCCTGGCTAAGGAAATTGAGGCGATGGCCAATCGGGTATGCGCAATGCTGGCACGACAGGGCCGGCAGGTAGGCACGATCTTCGAGCTGACTTACTCACAAATGAGCCGGACGGCAGACGGGAAAGCGTCGTTTGAATCAGCGGCAACGACAGCCAGCCAGAAGATGGCCAGGTCTGTGCAGAAAGACGAGCGCGATCTGGTGGAGGCAATGAAGAAGGCAGCCAAGCCGTGATTGTCGTCAAACACAGATTCATACCAGGGCGGGGGCGAGGCGCCAAGGTGGTGTCAATCGGCAAGGCCCTGGCGCACCTAAAGTACATCCGGCATCGCCCTGGACCGGACCGAGAAAGGGGCGGCCGGGAAATGTTCAACGAGCGCGACCAGGTTGACCCGCAGGAGATGCGGGAGCTAATCAGAGAATTGGACGGCAGCCGCGTGGTCATTCATAAGCTGACACTGGCGCCCGAAATAAACCCAGAGGACAAGAAGGCATTCACGCGCGAAGTGATGGAGCAAATGGGCCGAGACATGGGCCGGGATTTGCAGTGGTTCGGCGTTGTTCACAACAACACTGAGCATCACCATATACACGTGGTTGTCCTGGGCAAAGACAAGAACGGCAGCGATGTTCGCATTGACCTAAGAGACATCGACAAAGTGAAGGAGTACGGTGATCGATACCTGGAGCGGTGCCACCCGAGAGAGCTGGAGCGGTCCAGGAGGGAGCGCGAGGAGAGGGAGAGAAGCCGCCGGCACGAGCGAACAAGAGAGCGAGAACTGGCACGGGACGAGCGTATTAGAGAAGGGCTGGAGCTGCCATGGCTGCACAAGAAGATCATCCGAGAGCAACTAGAACCGTACAAAGACTGGAAGGGGAAGCAAGAGGCAGCGGAGCGCGAGCCGGACAAAAAACACGGACCGGAGCGGCCGTACTATCAGGACACGATTGAAGCCGCCGGCAAGGAATGGTCGAAAGAGAACAGCCTCAAAGAGTTACGCGACTTGAACGAGTATCTTTGGGACAACTATGAGGAGCGCATACCGAAGGACGAGTACAAAAAACTTGCCGGCTGGATCAGGGACAAAGAGCGCCTTAAGGAGCCGGACAAGACAAAGCGGCAAGAGCGCTCCGATCAGTTTGAGTATCACGGCGAAAAGTACAGCAAGAAAGACAGCTACGAAAAACTAACAGGACTGGCAGACAAGCTGAGAGACAGCGATGACAGGTTGCCATTTGATGACTATCAGAAATTGCGTGGCTGGATCGAGAACCGCGACCGGGAGCGCTGGTCAGGCGCACTGGAAAAGGAAATCGAGCGAACGCATAAGAGATTTGAACGCAGCAAAACGATGGAGGACTTGAAAGCGGCGGAAGGTGGCCGGGTATTGGACCCGCTACAAGAGCAGCTTATGAGAAACCCGGTTGTCGGCCTGTTTATGACGGAGGCGGCGATTGCATCAGAAATTGTTCGGTCAATTCCGCTGGATGACAGGAACCGAGACTATCTCAAGGAACTCAGAGACGAGCTGGTTGATATAAAGCAAGGCATCGAAGAAAAGGAAAAGATCCGCATGTCTTGGGAAACGCGCAGCCGTAATGCCGATCTTGAGAGACTTGACAAAGCGATTGAAGAAGTGGAGCGCAAGCGAGCCGAAGAACGGAAGCGCGAGAGAGAGCAACGAGAGCGTAAACGCGATGATTGGGATCGCTACGATCCATGGGGAAGGTTTTGAGGTAAAAGCATGGCGAGTGGAACCGTGGCGGTCAGGCTGCCGGATGAAGTGCTTGAGCAATTGCAGAACAGAGCGACGGTAGAAAACAAGAAAGTTTCAGACCTTGTGCGGGAGCTGATTATCAGCGGCTTACGCGAGCAGGAGCGAGCGACGAACGAAGATGCAAGCGCGAAAGTGATCGAGTATCTTGAAGGGTTTGGCAGCGTTCTGATGGGAATCTTGTTTGAGGCTGCCGGCGGCCGATACTTTGCGGAGATGGCAACCAAGTACGCTACCGACATGGAAAGCCTTTTGAGAGAAGGCAAGCCGCTGGATAAGGAGACCAAAGCCGCCCTGATCAAGCAGTTTGAGGCCGCAGCCGCTAAGTCCGGGCAAGAAAGCTGGAACAAGCTTCTAGGACTGGAGCGAAAGACAGGACCCCAGGAGGCGATATAAGAGACGTTTTTGATGTCGACAAGGGAATCACCCTGACGAAGAATGGGCGTTTCCTGGCTTTCCGGCGGATTTTGGCCGCGCTTCGGATCGCGAGCTCGCAGCCACCATATGTGGTGCCGATCTCGAGCTCGGGGAGAGAAGTTGCAATGCCAGGCTGTGATCGTATAATCTAGGTAATTTCAAGAGGAATGTTTATGGAACCAGACTTGAGCACAGAAGGCATTTTCGAGGAGCGCGTCAAAAGAGCGCTGGAGGAGCTGAAGGAACAGGCGAGCAATCCAGGTGCAACGCGTGCGCTTATCAAAAGCTCTGAAAACGTCATAAATGCGGTGGCTTCAAAGCTTCAGGAGCAAGGCTGGAATCCCAAAGAGATTAAGCACTGGCCGGCTGATGACAGACACGGCGCACTTGATCGAGAGTATTGGTTAGAGATCACAGTGACTTTGCCATTTGAAACCGGCTCAAAGCGCGTCTGATAACTTTCCGAGACCCCGAGATCAAGCGGTTTTCGGCTGCCCCAAAATTGGTTATTGAGAATCGAGCACTTGGCAGCCCGATTTTCCCGTTCCTTGAAAGCCTACTCTAGCGAGGGTTTCCGGCTTTTGCGATCTGGCAATGATACATAATCATTGATTATCAGACGTGCCATTTTCTTTGTTCGCTGCCGCTGATTCTGCTGCTTCTCGCGCCTTATCCTGTATTGTGAATATGTAGCCATTCCCCATGTTGCGCATGGTGTATTGCAAGCCGTTCAGGTCCGTCTGTCCCTCATAAATCTGTGGATCGCCCTCCTGTGCAAAGTTGGACAGAACTTGCATGTACTTGGAGGCATCAGGGTCGGGCACGACGCTGCAACCTATAAGCGTCGCCATGATGTCCTTGAAGGGAGGACCGTCACCGGCTAGAGTTAGGCCCGTGATGTTGCCGGATTCGCTGTCAGCTGCGCCCTGCAAAAAAGTTCCATCGTTGAAAGTGACGCCGAACGCCTGGAAGTCGTCCATGTCTTTCACGTCGCACTTAGTGATCTTGAGATTCAAGCCACCTCTTTTGGTGGCTTTGGCAAACAAATCCTTGAAGTAGGGAAGCGTAAATCCAAGGTCACCTGATGGCTTGATCGGCTCCACACCTGTCTTTAGGGCTTCCAAACGTTCTTTGGCTTTTTGATCGCCGGACGCAGCGGCCTTGGTATACCAGGCAATCGCCTGGTCTTTGTCTGCTGTAACGCCCCAGCCTTTCTCGTACATACGGCCCATCAGCTCGTCAGCGAGAGAAAATTTTTCTGCCGACTTCTTGCACCAGGAAAAGCCTTGGTTTGGGTCTTTAGGTACCCCCTTGCCTTTCAAATAGCAGCGCGCCAGGTTGTACTGTGCAGTGGCATCACCGCGCTGTGCGGCTTGCTGGAATAACTCTGCTGCTTTTTTATCGCTCTGCGGAACGCCGCGTCCGTCGGTATACAACATCGCAAGCGCTGTCAGCGCATCGGTGCTCTTGTGTGCGATTGCCTTCTTGTACCATTTGACCGCTTCTGCTGGTTTAGGCTCAACATCGCCCCAGCCAGTGTTATACGCCTCTGCTAACTGGAACTCGCCGTCAGGGCAACCTTTAGCAGCCGACGCGCGAAACAGTTTCATAGCTTCGTTGTCGTTCTGCTGAACGCCGCCTTGTCCTACTTGGTAATAGCAACCAAGATTAGCTTGTGCTACCGGATCACCCTTCGTCGCTGCCTTCTTGTACCATTTCACAGCTTCATCTTTGTTTGATGGGTTCAGTTTTTCGTAATTCTGAGCTAGTTCAACCTGTGCTGGCACTGAACCCTGTTCAGCTTTGGGCAAAAGTTCTGCAATCTTTTGTTGAACCGGATCTACGGCCGGTTTCGGCTGTTCAACCGGTGCAGACTGCTTAGGCGCTTCTGTTTGGCTGGCTGTTTCCTCTGGGGCACTTGAGCAACCGCCCAAAACGCAGACAGTCACTGCCAGCATGCCTATTAGCGCCCTGTTCCAAAGCCGCGCCGGTTTCTCTCGTTCCATTATTCCTCCGGCTAATGCCAATCCTGTTCCTGCCGACGAGCATTTTACCGGATAGCCAGGCTGCGCTGGAATAATGGGCGAGCTAGCCATTTTTCGGTCCTTCGTCTATAATTCATCTTGGAGGTTCGGCCTCGAAGTTGCTACGGTGGCTTCAAAGGCGTTACCTCTTTCTTTTTGCCTTCTTTTATGGTTCAGCTCGGGCGGTATATGGGTCTGAGACATACGCTATCGAGAACGCCTGAACTGTGTTTCCTGGCGCGATCTCGATTTCTGTGCGATGTTGCAAAGTGCCAAGGTAGCCACTGAACTGATCTGCAATTTCCGTTCTTACAGCAGCGTCCATGCCCCTTGTCGGAATCCGAAATCCCCAATTAATGCAGTAAACGCAGACATCGGCGGCCTGCACGGGATAAGTCATATCCGACGACACGAACAAAGGGGACGGTACAATGCGCGCCGAGCGCGTTCGGCCAGTCCCCGTCTTGGTGAAATATGCTTCAATACGCCGAACCAAGCGACGGTCTAGCTCGGCGTCGGTTTCGTCCATTACGATCAAGCCGGTTTCATTGGTTTCCTCTAGGAAGCGGAAATATCGTTCAAAGAGGAAGACTAGATCTTTACGCAGTAGTTCTCGTGTGGCGGCATCGGCTGGTTTAGGCACACCACGCGGAATTGCAACACTAAACACTTTGGCATCATGACCAATGAGCAAACGAAAAATGCCGTGCACCATTTCCAACGAGGCCTGTCCGTATGCTGTGAAACTAGCTCGGCGTGGTGCCCGGCCTTGTGCGCTGTCATTCAGAAACCTAAGAGCATGTTTTCGCCTGGCGGTCTCCTCCATTTCCGCATCTTGTTGAGCCCATTTGAAACGCACTTTGTTGAGCAGCTTCGCGCCCTTCAACTCACTGCCGTATGCGTGAAGCGCATCTCCGAAACATGACTGTTCAAGAGTTTTTAGCGCACGAACAAATGACCAGAGTTTGGAAGCGTGCAACGCGATCCCACCGTGTACCTCGTAAGGCAATTCCCTATGGTCATGGCCACTTTCGTCCAGGAAAAGCAGATAGCTCATTTATTCGGCTTTCCCATAAACCAGGAGCTAAACCGAACCCACCAGCCCCGATTGTGCTGGCTGTCCGTTAGCAACTTGAGCTGACTTTCCTTTTCTTCGACCTGTGCCCGGAGATACATAATCACGTCGCCGGCGGCTTTCAACTGGTGAGCCTGGCCTTCAATGACGGCATCTTTCTTTTCAAGAGCAGTGACCAATCTTTCGAGGGTAGGGCCGAATAGCTCTCTATCCTGGGCGGGATCGGCCACGGCCTCGGGGGTGGGCTGGGTCACGGCCTGGGTGCGATCAGGCAATTCTTCGACGCTAACAAACCATTTCTCACCAAACTTTTCCTGAACCTTGAAACCCTTTAGTGTGCCTTTTCGCAGCCGCTTCTTAATGGTGTCAACGTGAAGATCTAGAAGCCGCGATGCTTCTTCCAGGCTGACCCCAGGTCGGGCAGGATCGGCCACGGCCTCGTGGGTGGGATGGGTCACGGCCTGGGCAGGGCCTGGTTCAAAAAAATCGGTGAATTCTTCCACCGATGCAACTTGCTGAACTAACTCTGCTTCCGGTTGTCCCATTTCAAAGCCTCAAGTCCTAATACAAGGCGCATTATCGGACCGGATGCCACCATCTGTAAAGGCTCATATATGCTGTGCATATCGGTTGAAAGCCTCATAGGCTCAATTGATCGCGAATTCGTTCAGGCGTAAACTCAACCCTGAGTAATTGTGCGTGCCACCAGGCACGGCGGCAGGAGAAAAAGACCACAAACAAAAAACACCGCCTGGGGCGATGCTTCTGTTCTTGATAGTGTCCTAGCCGGAATCACTCTCAAAATATTCAATTGTCTGTTTCGGTAGTTTGGCGACGACCCGAATTGACCAAAGGATAAGCGAGAGATCCGGTTAAGTCAACACGTGTTCTGATTTAAGGAAACGTAGAACTGACCGGCTTTTCAGCTACCCATGCGGCCTTTTGCAGGCTGCTAAATTCTTCTGATGTACGACAAGAATTCTTGTCGTTATATCCAAATCGCCACCAAAGTATATTGAAACCGAAGGGTTGTAAGAGCTGGGTGACGATGAGTCGGCACGCGCCCTTATCTGACGAGACAATCTGGGCCGCGATCAATTTGCAGGACGAGACGATCTGGGGCTGTCGCTGGGGCGAGCATACGCGCTTTGCTGTGCTCGATGTCGATGAAACGAGCGAATATCACAACGAGCTAGGACTGGCGAGACTCAGGCGTGTTCTGTCTTCTGTCGGGTTGATGCGCCTGCAGCTCCATCAATCGAGTGATAGCGGCGGCTGGCACATTTACCTGCCGTTTACCGATTGGGTGAGCGCGGAAGTGCTCCACACCTGCCTTAAGGAGTGGTTAAAAAAAGAAGGCTTTGAGATCCGCGCCGGCCAGCTCGAAATCTTTCCCTCCAACAATGGGCTGAGGCTGCCGTTACAGAGAGGCTTTGCGTGGTTGGACGACCAGGGCGCTATAAAACTGCGGCGAGAAGACATCAGCGCAGATGAAGCGGTAGCGATGTTTTGCGACGCCTTGGACGCGACCGGGCACGATTGGCAGATCGTGCAGGAGCGCATAAAAAGCCGGTTAGCAGACATCGCCGGCGCCGCCACGGCGGCGCTCCGGACTCAAACACCAGAAGCGAGAGATCCCGACAATGACGGGTTCTCAGCCTTCTTTAGTTACGCTGGCATGATCCCCGAAGTGTATGAGGCCGGCCGGGAGTATTGGGCTAAGGGCTTGACCGGCCCCGGACAGAGACATCATGCAATGTTGGCCGTCGGGCACTACCTGTGGTATGGCGACGAGTCCGCCGGCGTCAGATCGTTGCCAGGAATCGGGCGAGCGAAACAGAGAGCCGAAGCTATCGAAGCGTGGCTTAGAGAAAAACACAATGGTCATTCAGAAAGCGTTTTAAGAGGCGGTTGGAACGAAGTATGCGCCGACATACGGCGGGCTTGCAATTGGGAGGCTTCCAACGGCAGGGAGGCACCACGGAGGCCGTATCTGCTCCAATCCGACCGCGCGATCGATCGAGCGATCGGATTGACAAAAGCCTGGGGTGTCACCTGCCAGCCTAAGCATTTTGAGAAGGGCAACATAGGGAGAGAGGAAGCAGCCAGGGAAAAGATACGGGCGGCCCTAGTACAGCTTTTGGAAAGCAATAGACGAATAACGGTAGCAGGGCTGTCACGGTTATCAGGATGTAAGAAGGAGACGGTGCGCCGGCATGTTGACATCTGGGGTGCGTTACAGTTGTCAAAGGGGCCAGGCGATCTTAGCTTGCGGGGGGGTGCTCTTTGCTCTGTTCCTGTCGCTGGTTCTTGTCCTGTGGCTGCTGGTTCGGAGAAAGAGAAAAAAGATTTTTTAGACGCTCTTAGAGAGTCAAACTCAGGGGATCTCAGTCCGTTCGCTCAGGGTGAAATTGCTGAGATTGGCCGCGCTGTTCAAGCTGATTTAAATCCTGATCCGGCGTTAGAGACTGGCGCTCAAGGTAGTTGCGTGCTGCGTGCTTGCTCTCCCGTGCTTAACGGCAGGTGGCGAAGGCGAGGAAAAGCGACGGGAAGGAGACACAGGGGGTCCCTTGCCTCGCCTTCGCACACGCAGCCTAGCACGGGGAGCAAGCACAGGCTTCGGGGGTTAGTTGTACCCTGCGGCTTAAACGGCTGCCTCCCCAGCTCCGCAGAGCCTCCGCTGGGTCCCCTCCATTTAAATCCTCGGGAGATTTTTTCTAAGGGCTCAGGCTTGGTCTTGCTCCAGGAAGGGGGGAGCAGCCAGGGCGGTCGGAAGGGTTCCGCGCCGGTCTTGTCTCTGGCTTCAGGCGTGTTTGTTATTCCGCAAACGTACAGGCTGCCGGCGGACATTGCAGCTGCTCATAGCGGCGTTAACGGCTCACTGATTCAGCCTTTCGGGGTTTTCCGCTATGGAGTGCCTGGTTTTGATAGCGCCTGTCGACAGTTATGCAATGGCGTTTTCGGCATTTTGCGCTATCGGACGCCGGCGATTCGGAGCGCGTGTATACGTGTAAACAGTCCGCAGAACAAACCTTTACGGATTTTGATATACAGCGATGTAAGAGGACCGCCTGAGTGTATACGCGCTTGATATGCGGCTTTCAGCGATAGCGTCACCATTTGTGGTGCAACCGATCACAAAGCGTGCCTGGTCAATAAACGCCATAGGGTGGCATGTTTACAGAAAGTACCGGCACTGATGTAAGGGAGATGTAAGCCGAAGGCGTGGCGTATACGAAGCTGCAAACACTGGCACCGGAGCGGAGCGACGCCCTTACCGGAGGGAGAGAAGCG
>JBIKOL010000112.1:0-29417 GCA_044358055.1 Obscuribacteraceae bacterium (SeqCode) | reverse complement strand
AAAGATCTCGTCTAAGCCATCGATAGAGGCTGTTTGAAGTGGTTGCAAATCGCGCGCTGGTTGAGACATTGAGCCGATTATAAAGGGGCATGATCTTCGCCACAACGCTTGACTGCCGCCGGACGGTATCATTTTGAACGCATGCCCCCCCCCCTGACAACATCCAACATCATGCCAAACGAAGAAGAAGACCTAAAAGAGTTTGACGAGCAGCGCCAGAAAGTGAATCAGGCGCGAGCTGACACACAGGCAGAACGGAAGAAAATTCAGCAACGGCGGCAAGAAATCGAACAACGCCGCCAGAGCCTTTCCAACAGCAGCAACGATACTGCATTGAAAGAACTGCTCGATTTGCAGCACGAAATTGTAAGCCTGCAAGAGCACATAGTCGAATTGCAACTGGCCAGCGACGAGCAGCGGGAATTTTTTGCCGACTTAAAACATCGTGCCAATGGGCTCTGGCACGATGTTTCAACGCTAGCTGAAGACACGCAATTGCGTAATGAAACCTTTCAGAAATCGTCAGAAGCAATTCAAAAGCTGCGCGAGGATGTACGCAAGCAGCAAGAGGACTATGCCGCGCAGAAGCGAGCGAAGCACAAGTAGACGCGACCAATAGTTATGTTCTTGCGCAGATGCGAGCTTCGGCGTCGATTAAGTGTGACAATGGAAGTAAGGAAAGCGGCTAGCTGAGCCGGACCGGTGACAATATGGCAACTACATCAATCATCCTGGTCGTAGAGGACAACGAAACCGAGCAATACGTTCTCAAAGAGCTGTTGCGCAAGTTTGATTACGACGCCCATGTGGTGGCATCCGGTGAAGAGGCAATCACAGCGTTGGCTTTGGCGAAATACTCGGCGATACTCATGGACATCACGTTGCCTGGAATCGATGGCTATGAGTGCACCAGGCGCATCAGGCGGATGGAGCTAGAGTCTGGCCGGCGCACGCCAATCATTGCGCTGACAGCCAGGGCAGCGCAAAGCGATCATGATGCTGCCAATGAGGCCGGTATGGATGATTGGATGAGCAAACCTTTTGAGCCGGAAGACCTGCGCAAGATGCTGCTGCGCTACGCCTACGATCCAACCCAACCCAATCTTAAAACGCTGAAGCCATTTCCCTCAGAAGAGCTGGACACCAGCAAGAGGGGTGACTCAGAGTGATTCGGCAGCATGTCTGGAGTTCGGAAAGAAACCTTGCCGAGCGCGGACTGGCACTACCGACTATCTGTGTGACTGCCAGACTATAAGGGGTGACAGGGCCGACTTCGCGGACCACGGGCTTGATCGCCGATGGGATCTCAACTAAGCGGCTTTCTGATTTCTCGATCTGGCAAAGGCAATAGTTAGTTAGCTGCCGTCCTTGCAACTCCGGTCCATCGAATCTGAAAATTGCTATCTGAGCATCGATGTTGTTGCGCATTTCTACAAACGCAAAGCCCCGCGACCGGCCGTCTTGCGCCAAAATATGGACCCACCTGACCTTGCCTGCTGGTGTCAGGAATTTGCGCAGGTCTTCCGGTGTCGCGGAAAACGGTAAGTTACCCACAAATAATCGACTGGTGTTAGAGTCTTGATCGTTCAATGAACTTCCCCCTAAGCGGCCCGATAGCAATCGTCCAGAAATCGGATGGCATGCACGCTTCCGATGGAAGCCGCGTCGTCTTCTCCGTCTTCGATTTCATCAACTAATTCCCGAAGCTGAACGCGCAAAATGTCCTGTAGGTCTAGGGAAAGCGCTTGGAGAGAAACTATGTGCCAGACTTGTTTTTGTCCTTGTTTGAACTTGATGATGATGATGCTAGCCATGACCTATACCCCTGGATTGCGCTTTAGGAAGCGTTTGTCTTTCAACGATTCCTTTCCGTCGCCGTCACCATCGCCTTGAACGGCCGCATCAGCGTAGTAGTTGCCAACGCGATCCTGTGGAAGCAACCAGTCGATTTCGGCAATAAAAGCAGCTCGGTCAAATTTTTCCATTGTCATGTACTTGGCTGCGCCCAAGGCGCGGGCCGCCGTGCGTACTCCGTCTGAAAGGTATTTGGGTACCTCAACCGGTTCGGTGCTGAAGCAAATGAAAGGCACCGCGCGCATGAACGGATCGCCTTTTACCCAGCGCAAAAAATCAAAGATACTGCCACCGTTTTGCAAGTGGACATCTCCGATAATCAGGTCAACTTCCATCTGCCTGAGAATCGCCATCGCATCCTGAAAGTTATTCGCTTTGTACACGACATGCCCAAAGTGCTCCAGGCTATCTGCTATAAGCAGCATCGGTTCTGGATGTTCCATTAACGCCATTACTTTGGCTACCATGTCAATCACCTTCTTTCGTAACTATCATTGGGACTAGTGTTTCGGCAGGCGGCAACAGCTCGGCTATTTGCTGAGCGAAAACCGCACCATCAAACTTGTCCATGCTTATGTACTTGGCTGCGCCAAATGTCCGCGCTGCTGTTCGTACTCCGTCAGCCAGATACTTGGCCATGTCAGTCGGCTGCAAGCTAAAGAGCACAAATGGAATTGGATGCAGAATCGGATTACTCTTGACCCATTTCAAGAAATCAAACACGCTGCCACCGTTTTCCAGGTGCACATCAGAGATGATCAGGTCAATTGATTGCTCTTGCAGAGCAACCATTGCCTTTGAAAACGAATCAACTAGTAAGACAGCATGACCAGCTTCTGACAGGCAATCTTCCACCTGTGCATGTTGTTCTAGATGTTCCAGCAAAGCTATTATCAGCGCTACCACTGCCTCACCTCTTTGTCTGCGGAGGCATACCAGACGAGGTGAAAAAAGAACGACAGTTCGGCGGGTTTTTAATTCTGTGTTCGGCCGCTATTTTTGGCCTTATCTACCTTCAGCATAGCTGATAACGGATGGCGACAAACCACAGAGTTGCTATGGTTCCAGTTGCCGATCACTGTAGAGTGACGTGGCTATGTCGAACCGGGGATAGTTAATCTTTCGGTCGATAATAAGATTTAAGCGCCGGAAAACGCGGATGATTCAGGCTACTTCCCGCTCCTGTGCGCTCTTGATCGCCTCTTCGATACATTTCAGCGCCGCTCTGCTAGTAAGCAACTCGTGCCCGTTATTTTCAGCAGCAAATAACTGCTCAGCTTCGGTAATTTGCTCAATCAGGCTCTGCCGTATTGCTTCAAGCTCTTCCACAGGTGGTAATGCAGGCTCCATGCTCACGGTCCAAACGCTGTCAAGGGTTATTCATAAGTCTATCACTCAGTAGAGCATCTTGGGCCCGCTGACTCGGTCCAGCGCCGGTCCAGCGCCTAAATACAGGCTGGTGTGACTTGGCGAATTATTTTGAAGGTTTTTTGGCGAATTAAATTGGAATTCTTGGCGAATTATCTTGGAATTTCATCGTTGGCGGCCAGAATTCTAATCACGGAAGTCCTACCAATCCGGAGTTTTCGAGCTATTGCAGCTTTAGTCATCCCATCTGCATAAAGTTTTTGTATTTTAGAAGAGTGTTTTAGAGCGGTTCTCGGTCGCCCATGCTTTTTCTTGGAGGCGCGAATACCAGCTTTGATTCGCTCACCAAGCATATCTCGTTCAAAGTTCGAAAAAACAGAGAGCATGCTGACCATAGCTTTGCCTGCTGGCGAAGTCATATCGAACGATTCTGTTGCTGAGACTAGAGAGACTCCAAGCAAGCTCAATTCTTCAATAGTAGAAATTAGGTCAGATAGATTTCGCCCCCAGCGATCCACTTTCCAAACAACTACCACGTCTATTTTTCGCCGACGAGCTGCTTCCATTATTGTCTCTCGCTCAGGTCGTGTTGCTCTGCCTGAGGCTATTTCCGAAACTACCATGGTGACTGACCAGCTTCGCTGCCGGGCAAGGCTTTTCACAGCTTTCATCTGCATTGGCAGAGTATTTTGCTCTTTAGTCGAGACCCTGGCATATAGTGCGGCACGCATGATTTATATCTTCCAGGTGTCCAAAAACTTCCTGAGAAAAACTATAACCGAAAGCCCAGAGGTTTAGGCTTGCTTTTTTTAAATTTTGGTGTCCAATAACTATAGTTATCGGGCACCAAGGAGCAATTTTTTTGGAGCCAAAAGTAGTCGCCCTTGAGCGCTATCAAACCATTGAGCCGTATCTTCAGGACAGAGCTACTCTTGCGGAGATTTCAAAACAGTCCGGGGTAGCAATAAGCACACTATATCTTTGGGTAAAGGTCTTCGTGGCGACTGGTCTCGATGGGCTCGCGCCAAAACAAAGACGCGACAAGGGACAACGCCGAGCGGTCTCACCAGAACTGAAGGACCTCATCCAAGGTCTTTATTTGAGAACACCGCCAGTTACCATAAGCGCGATCTATCGCGCTGTCTGCGAGGTTTGCCAGAAAAACAATTGGCGGAAACCAAGCTACGATGTCGTTCACGAAATCATTGCCGATGTCCCACCGCCTCTCAAAATCTTGGCACACCAAGGACTTAAGGCTTACAAGCAAGCATTCGGTCTTATCCATCGATTTGAAGCCGATCGGCCAAATGAGATCTGGCAGGCTGATCACACACCCTTAGACATACTCATTCTGAACTCTAAGAATGAGCCAATGAAGCCATGGCTAACAATAATAATTGACGACTACAGTCGAGCCATTCCGGGTTATTTTTTAGGATTTCAGCCACCGTCCTCAATGCGAATTGCCACTGCGCTGAGACAAGCAATCTGGCACAAAGACCACGAGAACTGGAAGGTATGCGGTATTCCTGAAAAATTTTACTCCGACCAGGGCAGTGACTTTACCTCTTCGCACATAGATCAAGTTTCGATCGATCTCAAATTCGAGACCATTCAAACAGAAGCAGGAGATCCACAAGGCAAGGGCAAATGCGAAAGATTCTTTCTCACCATAAATGAAATGTTGCTTTCGTCTCTACCTGGATACTCACCCGAAGGAGAGCAAAATGCTAAGGCAATCCTCACGATTGAACAACTGGAAGAACGACTTCGGCAGTGGTTATTGACTGAGTACATGACGAATATACACTCAGAGACAAATGCTTCTCCAAAAGATAGATGGGAGTCTTTTCCATTCGTCCCAAGGCTGCCAGAGTCGCTCGAACAGCTCGACCTACTGCTTCTAACCGTAACAAAATGTCGCCGAGTTCGTCGTGATGGAATTCGTTTCTCCGGCTTCCGATACATGGACGCTCAGCTTAATGGCTACGTTGGAGAGGACGTCACAATCAGATTCGACCCTCGTGATCTTTCCTACATCCGCGTTTACAAAGACAACGTACTGGTCTGTAAAGCATACTGCTTCGAGCTTTCTGGAAAGACCATGAGCTTGCAAGAAGTTCGGCAGGCTCGCAATCACGAAGCAAAAGCTCAAAGGAACCTGCTGAATGAGCTGCTCTCCACAGCAGACAAACACTCTCCCCGACTTCGTTATGAAGCCCCGCCCGCGGTGCCTTCCAATATAGCCCCTTCGGATTATCCCAAACTGAAAATAAGGAGGTTTGCCTGTGATCTGGACAGAGAGTCCAAGACCGTTTCTGATGACAAGCCAATATAAGCGATTCGCAGAAATATGCAACATGAGTGAGTCTCAGAAATTCATTGCTCTTTTCTACGGCAGGACCGGATTGGGCAAGTCGGAATGCGCATTGCATTATGCCAACTGGCGCACCGTTGAACCATTGCTGGATAATTCTGCCCCAACACAAGTCATTCCAAAGTCAGTCGTTCAGTGTGGTGCCGCCATCTATACTCCCGAAGTTGGGGCTACTCAAAAGATGGTTCAGTCGGCAATCGCCTTACTTCGCAACAGATTCGACGATATCGTTGACCGGGCATCCTCCTGGCATAGCTTCGAAAGCGGACCATTCGCACCACATAAGTATCTCAAACTCCTTATCATCGATGAATCTGACAGGCTGAAACCTGCTTCTCTCGAGTACATTCGTGACCTCTACGATCGCACCAATCTTAGTATCTTGCTTATTGGTTCTCCCGGCATTGATCGACGACTCAAGCGCGCCTCGCTTGGTCAGCTGCATTCTAGATTCAGCCTGGCTTATGACATTCAGCCACTCAATACTGAAGAAATGCGATTATTTATCAATCTCAAATGGGAGGAACTCAACCTGCCACTATCAGCCGATGATGCGGTTTCCAGTGCCATCATGCGAATTGCAAACGGCAACTTTCGAGCACTTCATCGAATCTTTTCCGAGATAAAACGGCTTCAAAAGCTAATGGCGCCATCATCAATCGCGGGCACAGGTGACTTGCATACCCCAACCGGCAAGCACAATTTAGAAACACCGAAAAAAATGAGCTTAGAGGAGATAAAAGAGGTCACGCAGCAATTTGGCTCAGCGGCTAAATTGGCAAAGGAAGCCAATTTTGATGGAATAGAAATTCACGGAGCTTTTGGTTATTTGATAGATCAATTTTTGCAAGATGTTAGCAATCATAGAACCGACAACTATGGTGGCTCCACGGAAAACCGTAGTAGATTTGCTTTAGAGATACTTCAAACCGTATGCAGTGTCTGGGATTCAAAACGAGTTGGCATTAAACTGTCGCCGAGCAATACGTTTTACGGAATGGGAGACTCAAATCCTGAGCTGATCTTCGGCTATTTGCTTTCTGAACTTAATAATCTTGGACTGGCCTACGTTCATATGATGCGACCGACACCAGAGGACTTGAAAGCCGGACAAACAATTGTTGACACGCTTTCATTCGCTCGCAGATTCTATAATGGAACTCTGATAGCTAATGGAGGCTTTGAGAAAATTGAAGCCGAAACCGTTATCGAAACAGGCTTAGCTGAGCTTGTTTCTTTTGGTAGACTATTTCTTGCAAATCCGGATCTACCTGAGCGCTTCCGCTGCAATGCTTCTCTGAACGATGCGGATGGCCGCACTTTCTATGGTGCTGGTCCAGATAGCATCAAGGGATACACGGACTATCCTTCTCTGGCAGAAACGTTAGCCCGAGGATGATGAAAGTCACGCAAAAGATTGTCCGAACAGAGAACCGGAACTGGCGTTCTCGGCCCGCCGTCATCGCACCGTTGAACTTGGTCGTCCCCGCACTTGCAGGAGTTTGAGATGTCTCATGAACCCATCGTCACCGACCGCACTGAAAACAGCAATGCCGATGCCATGACGGTGGCCGGCCAGGTGCTGCTGGTCAATCTGTTCACCCCCAAAGTGGGCATGGCCGACGCCTTCATCGCGGCACAAACCGGCGAATATGTCCGGCTCAAGGGACAGATAAAGGGCTGGATCGGCAACAGGTTGGGCCGCACGGTCGACGGTAGCGACCAATTGGTCAATGTGGCGCTGTTCGACAGTATGGAAAATTACAACGCCTGGCGCGACAGTCAGCTGTTTGCTGATCACCTCAAAGTGATCCGCCCCTTCGTCGAGAAGTCTGCGCCCGGCATGTATGAGCTTCTCTACAGCGCGGGGGACTTGTAACTGTCGCAATCGGCCTGACCGGTCGGCGGTTCGTTGTCGGGGGCGGCACTGGCGACGTGGGTGGAAATCGTCGCCGCCCTACTCGCCGCTGGTGGTGTTCTAAAGTTCACTCAAAAAGGATTACTCAATGAAAGTAGCGGGTTCAACAATATTTGTCACGGGCGCCAATGGTGGAATAGGGACCGAATTGGTCCGCCAGCTATTGAAGCATAATGCAGAAAAAATATACGTCGCGGCACGGGACTTCGAAAAGCTTGCGAATTTAATCGAACTGGATCGGGAGCGAGTGAAACCGATCGCTTTGGACGTCACAAATGATGAGCAAATAGCTGCCGCAGCCAAGCAGTGTCAAGACGTACAAATTGTCATAAACAACGCCGGGATTTCGCTTAACCAAGGCATTATTTCTGCAATAGATACTTCCATTCTTCAAAAAGAACTGGAGGTTAATTGCTTCGGCATGATGAAAATGTGTCGTGCGTTCGCTCCAGTTTTAGCAAAAGCTGGCGGTGGTGCCATAGTCAACATGCTGTCGTTGCTTGCGAAGGCTCATTTGCCATTTAGTGGCAGCTATAGCGCATCCAAAGCTGCAGCTCTGTCATTAACCCATGGCGTTCGAGCAGAACTGGCGAGCCAAAAAACGCTGGTAATAGCCGTTATGCCAGGCACTGTTGACACCACTTTGGCGAAAGATTGGCCAGACCCTAAAGTGGCACCTTCTGAAGTGGCTAGAGAGACAGTCGAAGCTATCGAGAATGGCGTAGAGGATGTTTATCCGGGCGAGCAAGCAAAGCAGATTTCAGCGCAGCTGCTATCTGATCCAAAAGGAGTAGAGAAATATATGGCTCGATTTCTTCCTGGAAAAAGTCTTGCTGAGATGAACGCGTAGCTCTTTGCTGTAAGAGCCGTCGAGTTAATAAATGCTTGCATATGTTTTTGGCTGTGTGTCCTAGACCACATGGCAATACTGGACTAGAGCTGAAATACAGATTTCGAAAATTTAGGAATCAAGCAATCAAGCAATCAAGAAGTTCCCAGTATGACTGCGTTCTACTGCATTCGCAGAGCAACACGAAAATCACCCAATTTTGAAACGCTTACCGAGCATGGCTTTGCGGTATCGTATTGCATCTGGTGACAGCTTCGTTATCCCCGTGCCATTCAAAGCCCTAGTTTTTTCGCCTGGTGGCTGTCCAAATCGTCCATCTCCGAAATGGTTGTCTTTAGTATTTGATACTGCTCTTCGCAGTCCACGCAGATCTTTATGTGATCATCAATGAGGATTAATGCTTCAGGCACGGACGCCCCGGGCAGCTGGCTTTCAGCGAACTCTGCCATAGCGTCAAAGCAAGCATCGCAGTCCAGTTCGGTCTCATTAGTAAGCACCAAAGCTCTTAAAAGTATCTTGACTTTACTCTGATCTAGTAGCATTACTCTTGCTCCATCGCCGTAGTCAGGTCGTCTAAGCTGTAGCCTTTGGCAGTTAGACACTGAAGTAATTTCTGTCGCGCATCGAAAGTGAGCTTGTAGATAGCACCGCGAGACACTCCCATTCTTGATGCAATTTCCTGCAGAGGCATGCCATTCAGCTCGGCTATCAGTGCGGTTCTTTGCTTGAGTGTCAGCTCGCCATGAATTAGCGAATCTACTAATTCGATTGTTGATTGCCTTTGTGCTTCAAGTTCTGGGTTTCCTCGGCTAGAAGAGTTTTCTATAGGTTCTTGCATTTGAGTTAAGTCCTCTAACGACACGTTGCTCCAATGTCTCTTTCTTAGTTCGCTCAAAGCCGTATTAATCGCTATCGATATAGCCCATGTTGAAAACTTACTTCGACCTTGGTAGCTAGATATTTTCGTCAAGACTGCTATGGTTGCTGATTGTACAAAATCTTCTTTGTCTTCAGCACTCACATCAAACTTGAACATCGCGCGGTTGAGAAGATGTTGCAACTCCTTTGTAGCTGCTTCTCTTTCTTGTCCAGTCAGTCGCTCAACCCACTCAGCGTCGGAAGCTGATAACATAAATCACTCAGACCTCTTTTTATCCATAACGCTTGGTTGAAGCGCTCGACGTTCTCTCTCGAACACTCCTATGATACATCGACTTGGTAAACTCTTACCTCGAAAACCACATTATCAAAGCCGTGCGTTAAATTCTGAAATCTCCTTGCTTTTAAGAGCGCAGTAGTTGACTCGGTCTTGGTGACATTTAGAACTAGACTGAACCTTGCGACGAAATTATTTTCGAAGAACGATGGCATTGGACAAGTTGTCTGCATTTGTTTGAAATGACGGGCGTTCAGAATTGTCCTGTTTGATATCGGCTAGCCAATTGTCGATTGCCGATAGAACCTCAGCCCTTGGATGCTTTACTTCAAGAAGTAAGTGGCCGGCTCCGCAAAAGACTTCCAGTTTTTTTTTGGAACTGGTTGCGTGATTGACTAACAACTCTGAACCGCGAAGGCTTATAATTTTGTCTGCCGATCCGTGGAGAACTAGTATTGGAAGGTCTGGAGATAGATTTGATACTTCCGATTTGGCACGAGAGAGAAAGCTGCGTATTCGTAGAAGTTCTCTAAGCGAGGTAGTTTTTCTCGAAGATTTATCTTGTAAGACAACCTGACCATCAGCGAAATTGTCGCTACTATTTTTTTCGATGAAGGCTTTCAATTGAAGCTTTGTAGCTGGATCTAGAACGGATAGGAGCAACTTAGGCGCTAATTTCAACCCGGCGAGTGCTCTGAAACTAAGCGCTGGTGCTGAAAGTATTAGTCCGTTTATTTCGCTGGCATTTCTGGATGCATAATCGATTGCCAGAGCGCCGCCTAAACTCTCACCCAAAAGGATGAGCGGCACATCAGGGTGCTTATCTTTTATTGACTTAATCTGTGCTTCCACAAGCTCAAGGCTCGCTTCGCTGCGAAAGGTACACTTAGCTGATTTCGCCAGGCACTGCATCCCATATCCAGGTAGATCCGGAGCTACGACTAAAATATTTTCGGCTGCAAGAGTTTCTTTGAGCGCATCAAAAGTAGAGCCGTGCATCGCCATTCCATGAAGCGCAAGGACGATTAATTTCGGACGAACATTGATCTTGTCGGCCATGTCTACTTCAGATGAGTTCTTCACCTGACCGGTGAGTAGACTGACTGGATTACTCAAGGCTGGCTGTACACTTTGAAGTGACACAAGCAAGGTGCTCGCAATCGATAACAATATTTTTTTGCTGAACATGATAGTGACCCCGAAGAAAACAGGAGCTATTTTGCTCCCGGACAATGGTTGATGTGTTCGAATAAATGAAGCTCAACTCTGCTACCAAACAGTGAGCCGAAGATCGTTAAAGCAGCCATAATTGATAGCTCTACGACTTTTTGCCTTGGCAAATAATTAAGTAGTTTCACGGTTTTTCCTTTTGAAGACGAGAGGCTGTCAAGCGAACAAGCGTCTTTGGGTATTCTGTTATTTATTCAGCTCTCAAGCCGATTGTGCGTATAGCGACACCCAGCAGCACAATGTCTTTAAGGAGAAATTGACCAGGAACTGTTAGTGCGGGAATTAAACCGGCGACAGTACCGTCAACAACACCAGGAGTCGTGAACAGAAAGCTGAGCGTGGTCAAAAACATACCAGTACCAAGCACACCGCCTAATCTCCGAGCAGACCGATTTACAAAGCCGAACAATAACAAACCGACGATAAACAGCTCTGTTAGCCCAACAACGTTCGAAAATTGCTGCACTGTCAAATAGTTAAATGCCCATCCCGATAAAGGGCTGTGTCTTGCAAATGGTTCTATTGCGCTAGCCTCAGCCGGAGTGAATTTCAAGAGTCCTATCCAACCTATAACTACGGCTAGACCTCCCGAAGCAAGTAAGTCTCCGACTTTCTCGCTGACCACGCTGATGCGTTCAACTAAATTTTCTTTGTCAGAGACTTCTGAAGACGATTTTGAATCTAAATATCCTACAGCGTTCATAATGCAAACCTCTCTTGGTGTTTTGGAGCTTTCGAGAGGTTAGAGGTTTTAGGAAGCGATATATTACCCCTCAAATAGCGAGCACTTCGAAGCCAGTCTCTGAGCAGAAAAGCCAACAAAGCAGCCTCTACTGCTCAATAGGTTGCCCTTCCTCTTATGTGTCGGCAATTAAAGTCCTTACGCGTTCTTGAATGGAAGGAATTACTTCCTGCTCGAACCACGGATTTTTACGAAGCCAGATATTGTTTCGTGGGCTCGGATGAGGCATAGGAACATGACTAGGCCAATATTCGCGCCAAGCTTTGACTGTTTCGGTTAGATTTTCCTTTTGCTTTTCAGCCAGGTGATAGTCCAGAGCATACTTGCCGATAACAAGCACCAGCCCAACTGTGCTCAGCTGATTTAATACCTTCTCGCGCCATTCCTTGGCGCATTCCGGCCTCGGTGGCGCATCACCAGAGACTCCAGCTCCTGGATAGCAAAAACCCATCGGCAAAATCGCGACCTTTTTAGAATCATAAAATTGGTCATTTGTTAATCCGAGCCAATTACGCAGCCGATCCCCGCTTTGATCGTCAAACGGTATTCCGCTCTCATGCACTTTTTTGCCCGGCGCCTGCCCTGCTATCAATATTTTTGCAGAACTAGCCACTTGCAAAATAGGACGTGGACCAAGTGGCAAATGGTCTCGGCAAATGTCGCAGGTTCGAATATCTGAAATTAGGCTATCAAATTTGTTTTTTGACATGTTGTCTTTTGTCCATCTCTTTTTTGACTTCTCAGGGTTTGGATGATGCGATGATTCAACTGTACTCAGGACACGCATCCAGACAGTCTTTGAAGTCTACTCTCGTATGAGCTTGGCTGCAGCGCAAGAATACGATCAAGCAATCAAGAAGTTCCCAGTTTGACTGAGTCCTACTGTCTTCGCAAAGCAGCGCAAAAATTTCCAGATTTTGAAACATTTGCCCGGTAAGGCTTTGCAGCTTCGTGTTGCCCCTGGTGACAGCTTCGCTATCCCCGTGCCAAGCACGTAAAGATTCTAAAATAACTCGCCAAGAATTCTAAAATAATTCGCCAAGTCACAGGCTGGACTTGGCACCGATTTGTTGCGTCAATCGGTCGGCGATATCGATGCAGTGCGGAAAGCACTCGGTAATTGCGCATGACTGATATAGAGAACCCGCGCGAGGTCGCGCGGGCCGCAGTCGCTAAACGCGCCTGCACGGCGGCTACGCCGTTCGGTCCTGTTTAGTCCGATAAGGTTGGTTATGTATTATTCCCGACTTTTCAAAACCGGAAAGTCACACCCAGCTTATGTTTCAGGATTTCCATTTTTCAACGCTTTTTGTCCAGCGGCGGATAATATCCTAGTTCAAGCGCCTCCCAAGCCATTTTTGGGGGATCTCCCTTATCATTCCAATCGATAAGTGACCGCCCCGCCACACTCGGTACACTCCTTTTTCTTCGCGTAAGGGCTGCCGCTGCAATCAATCAATCGTGCGTTGTCTGGATCGTCGCTCATAGGCGCACAGTCTCGGCAAAAGTAGGTGCTTGCCGGCCTGCCGCCCTTGGCTCCGTTCGACCTGGCCGCCGCTGCTTTCGCTTCGGTTTTGGCGGCACCGCCCTTGGCTCCAACACTGGCCAGAAGTGCGTACAATCCAGGCTCAGCCTGCCGATGCAGTTGGTTGATCACTTGGCCAAGTTCTTCCCGTGAGCGCGTCAAAAGTTCTAACTGTCGCTCTGGGTCGCTTTCGGCGTCTTTGAGCTGTTCGTAAATCAGCCAGAGCTGATGTCGGAAATCCTCTGTCATGGCGGCTTACCTCCCAAAATAGACAAAACCCAAGCGACTTAGGAATACTATAACCCAAGCCGGTTCGGTTTGCAATAGATTAGGCAAAGCTGCCCTACTCCTGCTCAAATGCCTTTTCTAAGTTGCGGCGACCGTGCAAAACGTGCACTACTTCTAGCTCTTCACCCAACACGTGATAGAAAATTAGGTGCTCGCCTACCGCCGAGCTTCTCATGCCAGGCGCTAAGTCGTAACGCTTGCGACCGATCCCCGGCATATTACAAAGTTCGTGACACCGCTCATTCAGCCGCTCGATGAAACCTGAAGCGGCATCGATATTGTCTTGCGCGATGTAATCGTGGATGTCTTGGAAGTCTTGCAGCGCCTTTTGCGTAAACCGTAGCCGTTTCACGGATTCCCTTTCGCTTTCATAGCTGCGTTGCGCTCCCGCAAACGCCGGAATACTTCGTCTCCGTCAATTACTTCACCACGGGCCGACTGCTCAAGGCCGATCTTGATGTTGCGGCGCAACTCCTGGAGGTCCAGTTCCTCGCGGACCTCGGCTTGCTCTTCCAGTGTCAGCTCTTCCACGAGCTTCAGCACTTGTTCAACGGTTGGCTTTTCTTTTGGCTGTTCCATGCCTCTCATTTTACATCGTCCCTTTCTTCGTCCATCAGGTAGCCCTGGGCAAAGCCTTCCGCCCATTCATTGGTTTGAGCAAGAAAGGCCGTTTTCTCTTCTGAGCTGGGAATTTCATTCGACACCATGAGCTTCGTCATATCCGCGCAAAAGCCGACAGACATGCTCGCCAAAAATTGTGCTTTGCCCGCTGCTAGTGCGGCTTTCGTTGCCAGCTTCTCCAGCCGGTCAATTTTTGCGGCCAATGCTCCACTTGCCGGATCGTTCACCAGTCCCGAGACTATAAGCTCTCTCACCACATCTGAGATTTTTTTATTCTGCACGCTCGCCCGCCGTTGCAGCTCTTCAAGCACTTCTTCGGGCAGTCTCACCGCTACTGTGTTGCTGGCCATCTTCTACCATCGCCCCCATTCATCGCGCTCAAAGGGGCTTCTGTCTTTCTCGCGCTTTTTCTCCCGCTCCTTCTCTTTCTCTTCTTCGCGCTTGCGCTCAGCCTCTTCTTTCGCCTTCTCTATTTTTTCTCGTGCTTCCCTGTCTCGCTCTTCCTGCGATTTGATTTCCCACGGCATTCGCAAACCCTTGAGCGCTTCGGCATTGCGGTCTTTCTCCCGCTCATCGAGATCTCGCTTAGCGTCTTCCAGTCCGTCTATCTGCTCTTTCACATAGTCTCTGTTGCGGTCATCCAGCACGATTGATGCCACTAACTCTTTTGCTATCGCTGCCTCCGTCATAAAGAGTCCGACAATCGGATTCCTCATCATGTGCTCCTGAAGCGGGTCTACGACTCTCCCGCCTTCCGCAGCCTTCAAGTCTTCCATGGTCTTGCTGCGCTCAAATTTTTTGTGCGTGCGTTGTAACTCCGCTTCCAGTGCGCCTGAAAAGCGCTCACGATCTTTGTTCTCTATCCAGCCGCGCAATTTTTGATAGTCATCAAACGGTATGTGCTCATCGCGTTCTCGCAGATTGTTAGCCAGTCCCGTCAGTTTTTCATAACTGTCTTTTTTGCTGTAAGTCTCGCCCTGATGCTCAAATTGGTCCCGCCGTCCCTTCTCCTGGGCAGGTTGTTTTTCACCGGCTTGACGCTCCCCTAGCCGCTCCTTGTCTTTGATCCAGCCGACAAGTTTTCTGTATTCGTCCTTCGGTATGCGCTCTTCATAGTTGTCCCAAAGGTACTCATTCAAGTCTCGCAATTCTCCGAGGCTGTTGGCTTTCGACCACTCGCGCCCGGCCGCCTCTATCGTGTCCTGGTGGTACGGCCGCTCTGGTTCATCGCGCTTCTTTTCTGGCCCTCGCTCCTTCTCGTCTTGTTTCTCTTTCCAGTCTTTGTAAGGCTCTAGCTGTTCCCGCACGAGTTTCTTATGCAGCCAGGGCAATTCCAGTCCTTCTCTGATTCGCTCTTCCCGTGCCGCTTCCCGCTCTCTGACACGCTCCACTCTGCGCTCTTTTTCGCGGTCTTCTCGCTCGCGCCTGGAACGTTCAAGCTCTAACGGGTGACACCTTTCCAGATACCGATCACCGTACTCTTTCACTTTGTCGATGTCTTTCAAGTCAATGCGCACATCAGTCCCATTGCGGTCCTTTCCCAGAACCACAACATGGATGTGATGGTGGTCCGTGTTGTTATGAGCAACTGCAAACCACTCCAGATCCCGCCCCATGTCCCGGCTCAAGTTCTGCATTACCTCGCGCGTGAATGCTTTCTTGTCGTCCGGGTTTATCTCCGGTGCCAGCGTCAGCTTATGCACCACTACCCGGCTGCCGTCCAATTCCTTGATCGCTTCCCGCATCTCTCGCGCATCGATCTTGTCTTCGCGATCATTGAACATTTCCCGGCCGCCCTTCTCTCGGTCCGGTCCAGGGCGATGCTGAATGTATTTCACATGAGCCAATGCTTTGCCGATGGCCACAACTTTGCCGCCACTTCGCTTGCCTCGCCCGGCTATGAATTTGTGCCTGACGACAACCATGCCTACTCGCTTTGTCCTTTCACTTTCTTCTTCATCGCGTCAACCAGCTCCCGCTCATCGCGCGTCACTGCCCGGTTTTGCTTCTGATTGGCTGTGCTCGATGCCGCCTCAAACGATGCCTTTCCTTCCTTCGTCCGGCTCATTTGTGAATACGTCAGCTCGAAAATCGTCCCGATCTGCCGTCCCTGCCTGGCTAACATCGCGCATACACGGTTAGCCATCCCGTCGATTGATTGGGCGATCACTGTGTCGCGCTGTTCGTTCTTCAAGTCGTCAACGTGGTCCAGGTACCAGAGCACTGCCTCTCTCACTATCTCGGACTTGGTTTTGCCTTCGACCTTCGCCAGGTCGTCCACGCGTTTGAAGTCCTGCCGCGTCAGCTTCGTCTCCACTTTCGGCATGAATACGCGCTTTTTGCCTTCTACCATCGAGCCGATACCTCGCTACTCATCCCCACCCATTTCATTATAGATGAGCCGGTATTTTGTATACCAATCCGATATCGAGCCTGTACGTTTACGGCTGCTGGGTGGGCATTCGCGATTAGCGAGCCCACCCTTTCATCTTGCCTTACCGAATGGTCGCTTCTCTCCCTCCCGGCAAGACCTGCGCTTCGCTCCGGCTGGCATGTTTGCGCTTTCGCTCCTTCTGTGCCCTTTGCTTACATCTATGTATGCCCGTGCCGGACAATTCCGTAAACATTGCCGCCTGTGGCGGTTTATTGACCGGGCACATTTATTATCGTTTGCACCAAATATGGTGCCGCATATTTCAATAGAGGCTCTGTGCCTGCGTTTGCGCCAATGCCCTGCAATTACATGAAGATAAGCCAAAACCGTAAACGGTAGCCCCTGCGGGGTGTTTACACGTATCCACTCAGTACAATTAGTGGAGTCCGTAGAGCCCAAAATCTATAAAGTGGCTACTAGCGGCATTTTAAGAGGCTCTTCGGTGTCCGCCACTTGCGAGGCGAAATCACCTGAAAGGCTGACACTGCGGACTGTTTACGCAGATTTAGTAGTCGCCTGATAGCCTTGTCAGATGTCGGCAGGCATGTTATACTTTTGTATAACAACAGCGAGGGCAAAAGTGATGCACAAAACCAATCTACGTAAGGTCGGAGGCTCGATCATGCTCTCGGTCCCGCCTGCAATTCTTGAGCAATTGCACCTGCAAGCGGGTTCCACTGTAACGATCAGCCTCGACGGTGAAAAGCTTGTAGTCGAATCGAGCCCGAAACCTCGCTACACGATGGCGGAACTGCTTGCAGCCTCGGACTATTCACAGCCACAGCCTGACTCTGAGCGTGAATGGATCGACTCTGCCGCTGTCGGTGGTGAGCTGATATGAAACGTGGCGACATTTATCTAGTCACGCTAGATCCTACGGAAGGTCGCGAGCAACAAGGATATCGCCCTGTCGTGGTCGTCTCCCCGGATGCGTTCAACCAGTCCACTAACCTGCCGGTTGTCTTGCCCATCACCACTGGCGGTGCATTCGCTCAACGCATTGGCTTTGCTGTTCCCATCTCTGGAATCAAGACTACTGGCGTAGTTCGTTGCGATCAGCCCCGGGTGCTAGACCTTGCTGCCCGTCATGGTCGTAAGATCGAAGCTTTGCCGCCTGCGGTTCTCGATGAAGTGATGGCTAAAGTTATCACGATCTTTGAGTGACACCATGGCAAAAAAGAAACGATCTTCAATACCACCGCCGCCTGGTCCTGATGCCACTCTCGATGAGTTGGCCGCTTATTTCGAGAAGTACGACTTGCAAGAACTTGAGGCTGCTGGCTTCGTTCGTGATCTCACTGAAGACGAAGAGAAGTACATGGAGCAGCTTGCCGCCTATTGCCGGGCACGAATTGAAGCAAGGAAATCTCACTAAAGTTTCAATGGCGGCCCTCTGCCTCTCCAGACCGGCGCGGTTGTTTGTTTCTTTTCCGCTCTGTACGTTTGCAAAATAACAAACATGGCGGGAGCATCGGCACCGGTCGCCCGGCTGCTCGGTTCTCGTTCTAAGCCCCCCGCAGCGCCTGACCCTCTGCCCGAATACCGGCGAACCTGGGCCCCGGCGTCAAGGCTTGCGAAGCAACCCGAAGGGCTTGGGCTTGATGCTGGGGGTTCGCTGGTAGGCTCTGAGCCGGGCAGAAGTAAGGGGGGCGTTATGACAATAGGCGCTAGCTCCACGGACTCTAAAGCCTCGCTATCATCGAGATCCCCTGAGTCTTCAAAACCAGGCGGATCTAAAAGCTCTTTTTCTTCTTCTTCCGAACCAGGGACACCACCCCTCACCCCTAGATCAAGATCTAAAAAAGGGCTCTTATCGCCTGATCCACTAGCCAAGAGACACCACAAATCCCGATGACGGCTGACAGTGTTGGGCGAACAGCCAGCCGCCCGTGCTAATTCGTTGCGCCCGATTCGCTGTCCCTTGGCAATTAGAGTTTCTAGCGCTTTGCTTATTCGCTTCCGGGCGTCTTCTTTTCTTCCATCATTGCCTTTTTCAAAATCGGCCATAGTCCAGATGCGGCCCGTCGCTTTTGACCTCGCTATAAGAGCGTCTATTGCGTTTTCTGACATCAGGTAGGGTGTTCTTACCTTGTACGTCTCAGAGCGCCGCCGCCAGAAGCACGCCCGCTTTATATCGGCTTTTACTTTGTGCCATTTGCCCCGGTTGATGTGATTACAAAAACCGTTGTGTCTCTCTTCCATCCATCTCAGAATCAGGTTGTAGCGGGCTTCGTCATTCTCCGTCGCCGGCAACGCCGGCACGCCGGCGATCTGGTCCCCATGCCACAAATAGTGCTCAATAGCCTTGATGGCATCATGTCGCTGCCCTGTTTTGGTAAGCCCTTCCTGCCAGATTCGGCGCCCTTCTTCGTAGGTTTCAGCAATTAGCCGATAATTGAACAGTTTTTCAAAACCGTCTGTATCAATGGCTTTTTGATGCGCCAGGGCGTCTCGATCGCGCGATCGATCGATAGCTTCTAACTCGCTTTCAATGCGGTTTTTCGCCTCGCTCCAATTTCTTTTGTTTTCTTCCAGGTCAAAGACGAATGAGGCTATCGCCTCGTCTCTTGTTAGTTCTTCCCGCGTCCGGATCAAATTGCCTTCGTTATCCAGCCAGGCAAAACCAGACTGTAAAGGCAGGCGCAAACCCATTCCGCTTGGATTTACTTCTAAAACTCCGTTGCGGATTTCATAGCCGTGGGCTCTCAGCCAGTCTGATAAACAGCGTTGCACCTGGTCCCGGTTGGCCCACTCTTCGAAGAAGATATACAGGTGCCAGCCGCCGCTTTCGCTGCTTCTGTACGGTTTTGCAATCAATCCGACTGCAGCTAATTTCGTCTGCAGATTTCCGAGTTCGAGCGCGTTTCTGTACTGGCTGTTTTTGTCGATGTCCAGCACTGCAAACCGGGTTTCATCGCCAAACTTCAAGCCATAAATTTCTGACTTCTTGCCGTCGATGGCGGCCAGGATCGTTTCATCCGGCAAAGGAAATTGCTTGCTGATTGTCGTCCAGTTCCGGCAACCTACCGGGCACAATATTGCCTGTATACGATTTGGATATAGCGAAAAGAAAAAATCTTCCGCCACCGATGGCGGTGAAAATTTATCATCGATCCCGGACTCTGACGGGATCGGCTTTAAAGCAAAATTTCCGGTCACTGTCTACCCAAAAGGCATGTTGACGTGTACCGGAATTACAGGTTATTCTTTCTGCATCGAGGGAAAACCGACCAAGTAAACCCAAGAAAAAGCAGTTTGAATATTGTGTAAATCCGGCTAACGCCAGGTTTCAATTACGTCGCCGCAAGCGGCGTTTTTGTTTTAGCGATAGAAAATCCCTATATCCAGAAAATATGCGCACCATATACGGTGCCTTTTTCACCACCTGGAATTATAGGGTTGTCTCTTTGAAAAGGCTAGTTGCCGAGGCACCAATTTTTGAAGCGCGCCCACAGGCTTGTTTTATGTTGACTGTCTGTTAGCAGCTTGATTTGATTTCGCTGCAATTCAATTTCTTTTTCTCGTTCTGAAAGTTGGGATTCAAGGTAGCCATTGCGATAGGTCAAAGCTTCCAGCTTTCCTAGTACCTCTCGCAAAAGGGCATCATGTCCATTGGACTGGACCCCCGTCCACCCCTGGTGGTCGTGGTCCTCGTCCACCCCCACGTCCACCCGCGTGTCTTCTTGTTCGACGGGGCTCTGTGACTTACTCTTGGCGGTGATTCGCTTATTAAGGCTGGACGCCTTGACAAACCACTGTCCGTGGCCGTCCTTGGCCCCGTCCAGCTTGCCCTCATGGATTAGGCGCAAGGCTGAACGCCGCGCTATATTCAGAATTTTGGCGGCTTCTATAAGCGGGATCTGGTGGCCGTCGTCCAAGACCTCGGCCACCCCTGGCCCGTCCACGTCCATGGACACGTCCAGGACCTCGGCCACCACATCAAAAATTTGATCCATACCTTCGGTAGAGGTGGCTTGGATCTTCTGATAATTTTGCGCGGGTTCAGTCATCAAGCGGATTATAAGCTCACTGGATCGCACGAGCAACGCTTGACTATTCGCCAAAGAAAGTAGCTCTTCTCAGGCGCAGAGCCTATACTGAAATAATGGAACAGCAGCCTTCTAGAAACGTATCCTCTCCTCCATTGACGCCAAAGGGAAGCGCTAAATCTTTGGCGACTAAAAAGGAGTTCAAAAGAGAGCTTGTGTGGTTCTGCCTTTGTGTCATTGCTTGTTTTTTGTTCGGCGGTGTGTCTGCTTGGATAGCCACAACCGAAGATTTTGACCGGGGCGCAAGGCACGACGACACCACTCTTGACTACAAAGCCATGCACGAAGCCGCCAATAAAGATTTTTGGAGTTACGGGGCGATGACTGCCGCTGGTGGCTCAATCCCCGTATATGGTGTCCTATTTGGCATCAGACTGCTGATTTGGAGATTTAGACATGATGACTAAAGCCCTGTGCGTTTAACCTCTTCCATGGACTGTCGCACTTTTTGAACATGATGAGAGTGCTCTATGACACCCGCAACTGGAAAAGGCATGTGGGTTGCATCCACTGCGTGAAAATGCTTTGTCACCTTTTCCCAGGGTTCTAGCGACCGGAATTGCCCGTTAGTATCTCTGAAAACATCAGGGTTATAACGGTAGGCTAAAGTATCGGTATTGATTGGGATCGGCTTTTCACCCGGGTGGTGCTGGTTGTAATTGGCTATCGCCCGCGCTTCGCTTGCCAGATACGCGGCAACAAAATACGGCGCTGCATCAGGTCGGAGCGCTGCTTGCAAGGGATCTCCTAATTTCTTCAGCAGAGGGAATTCTTCCGCCAGACGTTCGATGATCGCCTTTTGTATTTGAGCCGGACCTATTGAGTCTGTTGCTTTCAACGGCAGTTTAAGCGCGGCTTCAGCACTCTGTAAATCATCAGTAGGCTTAAGGTGTAACTGCTCATTCAAGATAAGGCCCGGAATCAACGAGGGATCTATGCCGAGTTTTTCGAGCCCGAAAGTTTTGTATGCGTCAATGCAAGCAATAGGGCTGATTTCCCTGTAGTACGGGTCGTATTTTTCAGGATTTTTGACAATGCCCGAAATGTAGTCCATAGCGGCACCTTCAGGAATCGTATTGGTGGCGAAATTTCTATTTACTACTTCACTAACGCCTACAGCCGCATTCCAAGCCCCATTTACAGCGTTTTTTGCAAGATTGCCAGGCATTTCCGATACGGCTTGAGCAACTTCACCCGGCAGATTTTTTGCATCATTCCAGATCCATTCTTTGATCGCGCCTGCGATGTCTTGTCCAGGCTTTACGCGAGGGTTTTGAAAATGCCATCTGCCATCCGCTCCTAGTCCTTGTTCTTGTGGTTGTTCTTGCGGTTGCGCCTTAGAACTGCTATCGGAAATAGCTTGGGCGATTAGCTCCCGGCGTCCTTGATGTGACTTATTGTCGGACAGACCAGTGATCTCAAATTTTTCGCCTTGCCCTTTGGCTTGCATCTCAGCAATCTGAGCATCAGTCAGAATCTCGTGTGTTGCTGATTGATATTTGGTCGTTCTGTACGCCTCGGTTGCCTTGTCCCAATCGCCTTGCTTACCTTGAGTTGTGAAATTGCCTTCGGTTTTGATGACTTCCGAAGCTCGCAATTGCTTGGCTGATTCTGGTTTTTGCTCGATTTCGTCGCTCATCTTTGCAGGCTCTTTTTTTAGCTCAGTCTTTCCAGTATAAGCGTCAGTTCCATACAAATCTGCCATCGAACCGAGGTCCAGCGCCAATGGTAAGCCTTGACGGATTTCTGAGCGCTCAGGCAATGGCTGAAAATAAGCTTGTACAGATTGGCTCAGGTTGACACTTTCAGCCTGCACGACTTGGGATAGGCTCTGTTGTTCTGGTTTCTGCCAGCTTTCCGGGCTCGTCATACTTTGACCTGGGGAGGAATTTCCTGAGACTACAGAGAACTTTTGGCTAGATTATGGCAACGAGATCTGAAAGCCTCCTGAGTGCTTTTGCGAGAGGCCAGATAATCGATATTATGTTTCAGACCTTGCGCAAAAACCCTCAGAGCCCTTACAGCATGAGAGTTTCAGGATTTTGATTTTTGTACGATTTTTGCGGCTTGGCTGATAAATTTCCAGTTCAAGCCCTTCTCAAGCCATTTTTGGGGCACTTCTTGCGTTATCAGCCCCTTACCCAACCCAGTGTAAGAGCGTTGCCATCATCTCCCCAACACTGCAATCCTTCTCTAGAAAATCATCCAGACCGGCGGCCAAACACTGTCCTTTCATGCCTGCATCATTTGCCGCCGACATACAGATAATCGGTATCCGGCTTCCTGAGCCATTTTCTAGCTCTCTGATTTTTGCTGTGCATTCAAAGCCGTTCATCTCAGGCATGTTGAAATCCATGATAATTGCTGCATATTCAGTGGTTTTGAATCGCTCTATTGCTTCTGCTCCGCTTGCTGCCTGGTCTGCCGAATAACCAAACGATTCAAGCATTAGTGCCGTTCCCTGGCTGATTATCGCCATGTCATCGACTACTAAAATTCGCTTGCTAGCCATTTCTGAATTTGCCAACGCCACTAATCAAAATCCTGCGCACCCGCTCCCAGGCTGGTGCTGCTTCATCATGTCTCCCCTGCTTTTCGTAGAAATCGTGTAAATCCAAGAGCACCAGGCCGGTTAACGGGCTTTCCTCTCCTTCAAGCGCATCCGCCTGACGCAAAGCCAGTTTATATACCCGCTCTGCATCTGCAATGCGCCCTCGGCTCTGTAGCCAATTCGCTACCAACAAGCAGGCATGAATACCGTACTCTTCCCCGTCCAAACTATCAACGCTTTTCATGCCTTTAAATGCCTGTCCAGTTTTCCGCCATCAATCACACTTATTCCCGTGATTGACCCATGTAATGCACTATTTACGAGGCTTTTAGCGCCTTTCCATACTTTTAGTAGTTAGACCGCCATCCCCTTGTCCCGCAAGCTTTTGGGCATGGCGAAACAAATAAGAATAGCTCAAAGACGTGTGGGTAAGCGCATTCGCGAATTACGCACAAAACGAAATTGGTCGCAAGAATTTCTTGCTGCCGAATCCGGCTTGAATACCAATTACCTCGGCGGCATCGAACGCGCTGAGCGTAACCCGTCTCTCAAGAACTTGGCTAGAATTGCTGACGCTTTGGGCGTCACGATTCCCGATCTGGTTGAAACACTTCGCGATTAGAATCGTCATCCCTGCTCCGGTGCCGCTTGTTCTAATCTCAATATCTGTGCCCAAGTATTCTGTCCGCTCTTCATTGCACCTTGCTCAAACTGGCTCATCAAGGCTTCTTTAGCTTCCCTGCTTAGCGGCTTCCCCTCTCGCATCAGGCTTTCCATGTCAACGCCGTAGCTAGTGGCAATCTCCGCAAAGTACCGGCTGGCAGTCGTTTCGAAGACTAGCCCCATTAAGATGCCGCCGAACCCTTCCAGGTAATCGATCACCTTTTGATTGTTTTCCTGGCTGCCTGGGGCGGCCTGCAAGCCGCTTATTATCAAGTCCCTCACAACGTCAGAGACTTTTTTGTTTTGCAGGTTTGCCCGCTTCTGTAGCTCTTCTAGCACTTCTTCTGGCAGTCTTACCGCCACTGTATTACTTGCCATTTCTACCAACGCCCCCACTCGTCACGCTCAAACGGGCTCCTGTCTTTTTCTCTCTTCTTCTCGCGTTCGCGCTTTTTCTCTTCTTCCTTCTTGCGCTCTGCTTCTTCCTTTGCCTTTTCGATTTTCTCTCGTGCTTCTCTGTCCCTGTCTTCTTGTGATTTCACCATCCACGGAGGTCTGTAACCCTTCAGCGCCTCACTCGTCCGCTCTTTCTCCCGCTCGTCCAGATTCCGTTTTGCATCGTCCAGGGCGTCTATTCGTTCTTTCGTGTAGTCGCGGTTCCTGTCATCAAGCGGGATTGAGCGCACTATCTCTCTGGCTATGTTCGCCTCCCACATAAACAACTTGAATATTTTGCTACCGGCAATGCTGTCCTGAACCGGGTTTATCACCCGGCCGCCTTCTGCTCTCTTCAAGTCCTCCGCCGTTTTGCTTCGGTAGAACTTCTTTTCTGTCTTTGCAAATTGGGCTTCTACTGCGCCTGCAAAACGTTCGCGATCTTTGTGCTCCATCCAGCCGCGCAACTTTTGATAGTCTTCAAACGGTAAGCGCTCGTCTTTCTCTCTGAGCTTGTTTGACAGTCCGCTAAGGCGTTTCCAGCTATCGCCCTTGCTGTATTTCTCGCCCTGAAACTCAAATTCATCGCGCCGCGCTTTGTCCTTCGGCTGGTCTTTTTCCTTCTGCCCCTTCTCTTTTTCTGGCTCCTTAAGCCGTTCTTTCTCCTTGATCCAGCCTGCTAGCTTTTTGTATTCGTCCTTCGGTATCCGCTCTTCATAGTTGTCCCAAAGATATTCATTCAGGTCGCGCAATTCTCCAAGACTGTTTGCCTTAGACCATTCCCGCCCGGCTGCCTCAATCGTGTCCTGATAGTACGGTCGCTCCGGATCGTCGCGTTTCTTGCCTGATTCCGCTTCTTTTTCCTTGGCTATTTGTTTCTCTTTCCACTCCTGGTAAGGCTCTAGCTGTTCGCGAACAATCATCCTTTTCAGCCACGGTAATTCCGTTCCTTCTCTGATTCGCTCTTCCCGTGCCGCTTCTCTTGCTTTTATTTTCTCTTCTCGTTCCAGTTTCAGGCGATCTTCTCGTTCGCGCCTGGACCTCTCTAATTCAAGCGGGTGATTCCTTTCGAGATATCGATCACCGTACTCGTGCGCCTTATTGATGTGTTTCATCTCGATTCGAACATCAGTCCCGTTGCGGTCCTTGCCCAAGACGACAACATGAACATGATGGTTGTCTGTGTTGTTGTGCTGCACCGCAAACCATTCAAGATCCCGCCCCATGTCCTGGCTCAGGTTCGCCATTACCTCGCGGGTCATGGCTTTTTTGTCGACTTCGTTTAATTCAGGAGACAGCATCAGCTTGTGTACGACGACCTGACTGCCGCCTAGCTCCTTGATCCGCTCTCGCATCTCTTTGGTGCTCACGCGGTCTTGCTCGTCGTTAAACATCTCCCGTCCGCCGCGCTCCCGGTCTTCGCCTGGGCGGTGCTGGATGTATTTGACGTGGGCCAATGCCTTGCCGATTGATACGACCTTGCCGCCGCTCTTCTTCCCTCGTCCTGGTATGTACTTGTGTTTTACGATGATCACGGCTGGCTCTCGTTTACTCTTTTAGTCGCTTCTTCATTTCCTCGATCACCGGTCGTTCTTCTCTTGTCACTGACCGGGCGTGCTTCTGGTTTGCGGTTGCGGCCGCTGCTTCAAACGATGCTTTTCCTTCTTTCGTCGCGCTCATCTCCAAGTAAAGAAGCTCATGAATAGTGCCGACCTGCCGCCCTTGTCTGGCTAACATTGCACATAGCCGGTTAGCCATTCCGTCAATTGACTCAGCTATCAGCCTGTCTCTGGGCTCGTTTCGCTTCTCGTCCTTGTGCGCCAGATAGAAGAGCACTGCCTCTCTCACTACTTCCGATTTCGTTTTGCCTTCCACTGTCGCCAGGTCGTCGACTCGTTTGAAGTCTTGCCGGGTCAGCTTCGTTTCAACCTTCGGGTTGAACGTCCGTTTTTTGCTTTCCACCATGAGCCGGAGCCTCTTGTTAGATCCATTATCTATCTATTATAATTGAGCCGGTATTTGAGGGCTTGATTTTCTTTAGAGCCTGCCTGTAAACAGGCTCTAGATGGGCATATCGCGTTAGCGAGCCCATCATTTCATCTTGCCTTACCGAATGGTCGCTTCTCTCCCTCCGGCAAGGGCGTCGCTCCGCTCCGGCTCATCTGTTTGCGCATTGTCTGCAATTTACATCCACCTCTCACATCACCTTACATGCCCGTGCTGCATTTTCCGTAAACATGCCACTCTGTGGCACCTATTCGTGCTGCACAGCTCCAGACATGATGCACCGAATGCGGTGTCATCGTTTTCAAAAGAGGCTGTCTGTGCGGCTATCCAAATTGGCGGTCCTCTTACATCGCTGTATACCAAAACCCGCAAACCACAATCAAATGGACTGTTTACGCGTATACACCTGTTCCGGCGCTGGTCGTTTCCATAGCGGCCAGACTGCAAAGCGTCACGGGCTGAGGGGTTAACGCCACTATGAAAATGAGAGATCCGGTAGCGGAAAATCCCAAAAGGCGGCACCTGCGAGCTGTAAACGCCACTATGAGCTTCCGCCTGGCTGCTCCCCCCTTCCTGGAGCATGACCAAGCCTGAGCCCTTAGAAAAAAGCTCCCGAGGATTTAAATGGGGGGGACCCAGCGGAGGCTCTGCGGAGCCGGGGAGGAAACCGTTTAAGCCGCAGGTACCGCTGACCCTCAAAAGCCAGTGCTTGCTGCCCGTGCTAGGCTGCGTGTGCGGCGGCGAGGCAAGGGACCCCGCTGTCTCCTTCCCGTCGCTTTCCCTCGCCTTCGCCACCTGCCGGAAAGCACGGGAGAGCAAGCACCCTAAATCAATAGGCGCTAGCTCACAAGGCTGCTCCGCTGAGGCTGCACCGAAGCGGAGCGTGGCGGCAGCCTGGGGCGGGATGGGGGAAGCCACTGCCGAGCAGAGCGAGGCAGCCTGTTCTAAATCCTCGGAAGGCGCTCCGCGCTCCTGAACCGAGAGATCCCGATCTACCTCAAGATCCCCTGAGTCTCCCGAACCAGGAGGATTTAAAAAACTTTTTTCCGAACCAGCAGCACCAAGGGCAGGGGGACAGGGGGGTAATAGATCTAAAAAAGGGTTCTTATCGCCTGCGGCCCTTGGCAATGCCACCACGGGCGATATCTTCCAGATATCCGAATGGCGCTTGACCGTGTGATAGCTGCAACCGGTCAGCCGCATCAGTTGCCGTCCAGTTAACCGCCGCCCCTGGTCGGTCAAAAGTTGTAGCGCTTCGCGGATCTTTTTCCTGGCTCCTTCTTCGCGGCCGTCGTTGCCCTTCTTCAAGTCTTCAACGGACCATACCCGGCCCGTCGCTTTGTACAGGGCTATAAGCCTCTCCATGAGGCGTTCTGTCATCGGGTAGGGTATTCTTTCCTGAACCGCTCCGGACGGTCGCCGCCACTTCACCGCCCGCTTTATCTGCGCCTGCACCTTGTGCCATTTGCCGCGGTTGATGTGATTACAAAAGCCATTGTGATGCTCTTCCAACCAAGCCAGGATCAGCCTGTAGCGTGGTTCGTCATTGTGCTCCGCCGGCAACGCCGGCACGCCGGCGGCCTCGTCCCCATGCCATAAGTAATGCTCAACGGCCAGGATTGCATCGTGTCGTTGCCCGCTTGCGGTCAAGCCTGTTTGCCAGTATTTACGCCCTTCTTCGTATTTCTCTGGAATTAATCGGTAATTGAAAAGTTTGTCAAAACCCTCAGTATCAATTGCTTTCCGATGCGCCAGGGCGTCCTGCTTTTTTTCGCGATCGATAGCTTCTAATTGAGCTTGAATGCGGTTTTTCGCTTCGCTCCAATCCCTTTTATTTTCTTCCAGGTCGAAAAGAAATGAAGCTAACGCCTCGTCTTTCGTTAATTGCTCTCGTTGGCGGATTACTTCGCCTTTACCATCGAGCCAGGCAAAACCGGCTTGCAATGGCAGGCGTAAGCCCATTCCGCTCGGGTAAATTTCAAGGACGCCATTGCGAATTTCATAGCCGATTGCTCTTAGCCAGGTCGCCAGAGTCTGGTTTACTTCGTTCGTAGGGGCCCAGTCATCAAAGAATAGATACAGATGCCAGCCGCCGCTCTCGCTGCTCCTATATGGCGTTGCGGTCAATCCAACTGCAGCTAATTTCTCCTGCAGATTTGCGAGCTCGACGAGATCAGATCGATACTTACTGTCTTTGTCTATGTCCAGCACGGCAAACTGGGTTTGCTCGCCCCAGCGTGCGCCCCATATGCCAGATTCTTTTCCATCAATGGCATTGAGGATAGTTTCGTCGGACAGCGGCCAATGCTTACTTAACGTTGTCCAGGAGCGGCAATCCTTTGGGCGCACTATCGCCTGTACGCGGTTTGGATATAACGAGCAAAAACTTTCCGCCACTGTGGGCAGTGAAAATTTATCTTCGATCCTCGTGCGCGACGGGATCGTGCTTAAAGCAAAAGCTCCGGTCACTGTCTACCTTGAAGGTGTGTTGACGCGGCCAGAGCTGTCGGTTATTCTTCATGCATCTTGAGGAAAAGGCGCTCAAACCAAACCCAAGAAAAAGCAGTTTGAATATCCGATAAATCCCGGCTCACGCCTGGTTATCATCAATTACGTCGCCGCAAGCGGCGTTTTTGTTTTAGCGATAAGCACCCTCTATATCCATAAGATGTACACACCATATACGGTGCCTTTTTTACCATCTTGAATTATAGGATTGCTAAGCTGAAAAGACTAGCCGCCAGCGCACCATTTCTTGAAACGCGCCCACAATCCCGGCTTGTGCTGGCTGTCCGTAAGCAGCTTCAATTCTTCAACGTCTTTCTCACGCTCGCTTAACTGCGATTCCAACCATCCGATTCGATAATTCGCGCCTTCCAATTTGGCTGATAATTGTTCGATGATTTTGAGGTGATACGCCTCGGATACGCCTTCGGTGGAAAGGGATACGCCTTCGGTTACCCCTTGGCTGAAAGCGTAACCGGGTGATACGCCAGGCGAATCACGTTCGGTATCTTCGATCAAAACGCGAGGCTTACCGTCTGGACCGCTCACCGTTTCGTGTTTTCCGGCCTTCACTTGCTTATAGAAAGTTGTGTACGGTATGCCGAGTCTGCGAGCCGCCTCGGCTACGGTGTAACCCACGGTTTCACCTTGACATTCACCGGTTACGCCTTCGGAATCTTCGGCATGAACTTGTAATTCGCCTTGACATTCCACATCAAAGATCTCGTCTAAGCCATCGATAGAGGCTGTTTGAAGTGGTTGCAAATCGCGCGCTGGTTGAGACATTGAGCCGATTATAAAGGGGCATGATCTTCGCCACAACGCTTGACTGCCGCCGGACGGT
>JBIKOL010000042.1:0-56874 GCA_044358055.1 Obscuribacteraceae bacterium (SeqCode) | reverse complement strand
ATATACGCGCGCCAGCTACTTCCAAAAGCAGCTAAACGAGAATGCGGGGGTCAGCGTTCAAATCAAGAATCTGGGCGTAGCATCCTCAATCATGTCCGACCAGTATGCAATATTCAAATTGATGCTCAAGGAACAAAAGCGCCCAGATCTCCTTATTCTAGGGCTGGCGCCGCGTGATTTCCTGGACAACACTCAACAGCGTCATCTTGAGACACCCACAAGAATGTTTGTGCGAGAATATGACGAGGCACCACTAACGGTGCAGGGGCTCAACAAACAATCAATAATGGATTTGTCCACACGAATGCAACATCGCATCGACAAAGTGTTCGGGCTCATCCGCTCGAGTTGCACAGAACTTGCCTGCAATCTCAGCGGGCACAAATCAAGAGTCGAACTCAATACAAGCGCTTACGCAGGCGACAGACCGAATCGTCTCAAGGATCTTGAAACATACAGAAAGCTGTACAACCCAGCCAATTTTAAAATGTTGGCAGAACAGTCCGAATATTTGCGAAAGCTTCTGTCTGAGGCGAAACAAAACGATATAGCAGTTCTAGTTATTAACATGCCGTTGACCAAAGAGAACATTGCCACGCTAGATTCGCAGGCGTATACAGCTTATGTAGCTTCACTGAAACAGGTGACGGCAGCTAACGGTGCCTACTTCTTGAACATAGGTTCCGAAGATCCAGCATATTCACTCAGCGATTTCGAAGACTGCTGCCACCTCAATGCTCATGGTGGCGAAACATTCTACAAAGAACTGCTCTCGTTTATTCGCAACAAGCCTGAGATTGTGGCGGGTCTTTCCAATACGCATAGTAATTTACGAATCGCTAAACACGGAAGCAAAACATCACTCTAAATTGTACCCGAGCCCGTCGATGCTCTGGTTTGCTGAAGGGCGCCCGTGACGTGAGGCGCCCCTACCATAATCTTATGGTCTGGATTGCTGAAGGGCGCCCCTATTTCAGTAGCGTTGTTCGGATAATTCAGACGCATTGTTCGGACAAGAGCAGTGCTTAAGCTCCGCTCAGAGCTCTCCGCTTATGAAGATTTTCGAGCAATTTCGTGCAAACGGTCTTTTGCTTGATTGATCTTTTCCATATCTCCGGATTTCTCGCGAACGCGCAGCAACCATGTATAGAAGAGCTCAGCTTGCTGATAGTTCCATCTGAAAGCGTAGAACTCTGCCAGCATCCACAAATGATTTTCCAAAGCAGGATCATCAAGCTCATGAAGCTGTGATTGCAATTTGATCAAATCGAGATAGATAGACTCAGCATTGGAGTATTCTTCTTCGAGCAAATAAAGCTCGGCGACTTTCGACATAGCTTTGCTGGTGACAGGAGCATCTTCGCCGTACAGGCTTTGAGAAAGCGTTAGAGCCGACTGGTAGATTTGCAATGCTTCTTGCAGCTTTTCATTTTGTACAAATGAATCTCCAATCTTTATCATCGACTCCACTGGATTTTCAATATTTGCATGTGCTTGTTCCGCAGAAGGCAGTGCGCTTTCATCCGACATCTTCTGCAAAATAGAAAGAGACCTGCGCGACATCTCTCTGAGCACAAGACTTGCAAGCCCGGGGTCGAGCCAGTAAGCACCCGAGGCCACCACACGAATTGCCTTGGCGAGGTCGTGCGTTGGGGTTGATTTCAAATGATATCCATCTGCTCCATTACCAAACGCACCGACGATTTCTTCGAGCGAATCATGTGCGGTAACCATTATCACTTTTGTGTCAGGCAACATGGCTTTGATTTTTGCAGTAACAGCTATTCCATTCGTGCCCGGCATCCCGATGTCCATCAAGACGATATCTGGTTCCGTTAATCGTGCAAGAGAAACTCCCTCGTCGCCGGTTGAAGCCTGCCCAACAACATTAATCAGGGGGTCTGTGCGCAATGCCAGTGACAAGACAAACCTGGTCACCTCATCATCTTCAATGATTAATATGTTCAGCTTGTCCGTTTCGGCAGGTGGGCGAGACTGCCAGCGCTGGCTCATCGACTGCTTGGCTCGTTGTGCTACAAACGGATTTTCATCGTCGCAAAGAATAGCAAGCACGTCATGGTGAATGTTGGCATTCTCCGCGATGCGATAACGCACATCAGGGTGTTCGTCTCGTGAAAGCCTCATCAGTAAATCAAAGGGCACACATGGATTATCTGCAAGAGCCCCTCGCACTTCCGGATCATGATGAGCGCCCAACCTGTGCAAAACAGTAGCGGGTGTATTTGGATGTTCCGCTATTCTTGATTGAACCGACGGGTCGTCAAATGAAGCAAGCCAGCTCAATACTGCCGGAGGCGAATCTTCATGGGTCGAGAGTATTCGCGAGAAACGAGTCATGAGACTATGACCATGGTCTCCTGGCGAAGACCATAATCCAGCAGGAGCTACATCGAGCCCGTGCCTGCTAGTCTCATGAAGAAGTTTCGTAATCCAATGGGTACCACCCGGACCGAAAATGTCCGGATCAATAGCATCCTTGTCGTTATGCATTCCCCGTTCCTCCAAATTTTCCGAAGGTTTGTCTGCAATCCTAATTCTCGGACTTAATTAGTAAACATAGCCATTGGAAATCAGCGACAATTGAGCAAGTTATGATTTCTTTCCACCTGGTAAGCATAGCTGCAAAAACAAGCAGCGCAAGACTATCGAGCATCAGCCTGGATTGCTCTGTTCAAAAAGAAACAAAGTTATGATGAAAAAATCTAACTCAATAAATTCGCCAAGAACGTGCTTCTAATGTCGGCAAGTTCAATGGTGGCAAGAATGAAAGATGCGCAGAAGACACATCAATTGTGCTTTTCAGAGCTTCTCTTCTCTTCAAAAAGAGGTAGTCTGGCTGAAAGGGAGAAAACATAGGATGCACTTGTAAATGTTTCCAGGCAAGTACTTCAGCAGGAATAATATCCGAGAAACTCGTTATTTTAAATTCGCGCGAGGCGGATATGCCGATTGGCTGCCACTTCGAGTTCCAGGCATTTTGCTTGCCTCTTTCATCTGTCCCGGTAAATGTTAAACCAACGAAGTAAGCATGCGTGCCTTTTATACTACGCGTCTTGCAGGAGAACTGGAAGCGGGTACCGTCGGGCAGCCCTGTAGGCAGGTTTATACTAGAAATTCTTGGAACAAAGCTTGCCGGATTATTTCCATTTACATGCTGAGTTTCATCTTCAGAAAGCAATGTTACTGGTTCAGGCAGATCAGTTTGATTGCTTGTCTGCACGCCACTATCGGCGTTTCGAGCTGCGTCACCTTGAGTCGGTTCATTCACCGGCAACAATATTCTGATTCTGTAATTCCCATACTGCGTACCAAACGACTGTGAAAGATCCCCTGAAACTGGCGCCGTGCTGCCTAAAACTTCCATTTTCTCCATCACGCGTGGATCGCGATGATCGAATGTTGTAAAACCTTTGGTATATGAGAATGAGCGAAGTGATGGAAGATAAGAAAAGCCGTCAACGCCTGTGCCTGGCTTCGTTTCGGCGAAGTCACCAAAAAGTTTCACAGTGGCAAGAGCGGAGTCTACTCGAATTTGATTCTCAGATCCGGCTTTCAGAAGTTCTGAGGGAAAAGGTACAACCCACCAATGACGAAATCCTCGAACATCCCGAGACATGCCCTCAGCCTGGATTGCCAGACACTGCAATATGTCCGAGTTATTCGGTTGAAACTGAGCAAGCGGTACTGGCGTCTCAGTTAATTCTCGCCCGTTTAAATGTACTGTTACCGGCGGTGCGAGAGTTTGCGAATCGAGATCCATCAAAATGAATGCCGTGCTGGCTCGTGGCGCAGAAAAATCGGCCGGCAAACGAATTTTTTGCACAACTCCAAAATCCTTACTAAGCAAGCAATTCCATTCTTTCCAGTCATGCGATTGAATGGTATAGAATGCAGCAACAATTCCTACAAGAGAGAAAAGAATAGCCTCCGACGCAAGTGCAAAACGCCGTGCATTTTTATTTGAAATTACCGCACTCAGGAAATTGCATGCAGCGATAAAGCTGACCAGCAAACAAGTCAGGTCTACAAGAGTGGCTAAAACAGGGCAAGTCCAGAGTGGCAGCTGAGGAAAAATTGATGCAATTGAGTTAGCTGTGATACCACTCGCAGCGACTATAACAAACGATATAGTCGAGAAAAATAGCACCCCAAGAAGCTTGCTGGTCGGCAGTTTCTGATGCGCAATTTTTGAAAACATAGCAGCGATAAGAATACAAATTGCCGGTATTGCGGTAATTGCATAGCGGCTGATTGCTTCGAATGGAATATATACGAAGTGAAAGAGAACGATCACTCCAAGCACAATTGCAGATGAAAAGCTGCGTGAGAAGACTTGGTTTCTGCCCGCAAAAATCAGGCTTAGCAGAGAAAGCGAGCCCAGCAACAAAAGTAATTGATGGTATAACGATTGCACTTCAATCGGAATACCGAACAACGAATAGTGATATTCATTCCACACGCCCGACCAGAGCCGAGCTATTTTTTTGAATTGCAAACCTATAAAAGGAAGGGGTTCTTTTTTCGCGTCCTCGAGCAATGAAGCAATAACCAGCTTGCTGTCACCCGGAAAGGTTCCGTAATATGGATAAGCTCGCCAGCCATCAGTTTTCAGTTGGTTGCCGTGAAAAATATTGAACGAAGGAACGCGATTCACAAAAATAGAATACTGACCGCTTGCTGCTTTATTGAAACAAGCCCACGGGATCAAAGGCAATGCTATTCCGATTGCCAGCGTCATTCCGTTGAGCAGCAATGTCTTCCAGGCAAGAGAATGCAAACGATTTTTGTTTCGCAGATATATGAGAGGAAGAAGTGCAGTGAATACCATCGGCGGCAACAAAATGAATGCCGGCTTTGCCAGCATCATCAAAGCGCTGAACAATCCGATGCCAAACCATGCTAAGGCCTGCATTACCGGTTTTCGCGTGTGTCGCAAACTCGCAAACAATGTACATGCGGTCCAGATGCTTAAGAGGAAATAGGAAAATGGTTCGCTGTAACAATGCTGGGTATTTATAATCGCTGCGGGATAAGTCGCAAACAGCAAACCGGCGATTAAGCCTGCGCGTCTGTTAAACGCAAGCATGCCACACACATATATGAATACACAAGCGAGTGCATCGACGACAGAATTGCACAAACAAATCTGAACTGAATGAGCGTCAAAAATTGGATTCGCTGGGTTGATTCCGCTTAGCCATTGAACCAGCGCCAAGTAAGAAGGATAGACAGGTCCATCGATAAGCAAACGATCCATCAATTTCATCGAAGTCATCGATTGCAAAATTTGTGCTTGCGGCGCGGCGGCATAATAAATCTTGTGAATATACTCAAAAACATTGTGAGAACTTGAAGCTGCTTCAAGCAGACAGGTGCCGGAACGCAAAAAGTTATAGGCGTCACCAAAATGTGCAATGCGATGTTCCATGAACACAGCGTTGTACAAGTAACGCAGTGCAAATGCTATCGCAAAGATGAATGTAGGAGCAGCAAAAGGAAAGCCACGCGAGGCGCTAAACTGGGTTTGCCTTCGAGTGTTGGCGGAACGTTGGTCTTTTTTGACGACGGGATTGGATGTTTGCATATCAGTTTTGCACCCATATCGTCAGCGGATCTGAGAAAGCACCAATAGCTTGTCCGCTTTGATCGAGCGAACGCGCACGCAGCTGGTAATAGCCGCCAGCAGAAATGTCGCTCCTGCTCAGAACAATGTCGCCGTCCATACCGGAGAGCTTGAATTCCTTTTGCAAGACATCACGATTTTGTTCTTCATTTTGCAAATCGAAGAAATACTGGTTCTTCGATAGTTGAATCAAAAGCGCAGCGCCTTGTTTACTGCTGACATGAAGCTTGTTGCCTGCTGCATAACAGAGAGCACCGGAATTATTGCACTCCTTCTGCCTGCTGAATTTTGGACTGGCGAGATCAGCAGGGAACAGAGAGATTTCCGTCAGCGCGAACTGCTCTACACCAGGAAATGAGACTTGAATTTGCGAAATCTTGCTTTGAGCATACCAGCGCCAGTTGTCGCCCAGAGCTATGTAAACAGTTCTCGCCGCATTACCGTCGCAGGATGGATCTGGAGAAGCTAAATAATCGACAAAGCTGCCAGTTTTAAAATCAGGAATTGACGAATTACCTTTCCACTTCACACGGAAAGGTAGAGCTATCTTATTATTGCTGGAACGGAAACTCAACTTCAAATACGAATAATCCAGCGGGCTCAAATTCAGTCCAACAATTTTTATGCCATCACCAGCGGTGAAATACGATGTGTCACCAGCATTGCTTTCTTCAGCAGAATAGAGCGCGAAAGATTTTTCCTTAGAGCCTTGCGCCAGATGCAAAGGCTCAAACGCCTTATTGATGGAACTCCACAAATAAGGTCCACTATATCCAGGCTGATTAGCAAGCGCACGCAGTCGCTCACCATTGATTACGTTTTCTTCGCCAAACAGAACAGAATCAAAAGTCAAAAACGGTGCGCCACAGTCTCCGGATACGAAAGGAGGAGACAGCAGCATCTGCAAAGTCGGCCCATTCAAAATCATGTGGGCGCCTGCATGGCGCTTTGGCACACCGAGCAACAAGATGTTCTGTCCGGGAGAGCAGGAGCGAGACAATTTCTGCGCTTCATTCATAACAGCACGAACTTCTTTGCCCGCATGCAACCATAGCAAATTGGTGGCGTAGGCAATTTTGCTGTAGATCAAGAAAATTGCCCCTATCGAAATTGCCGAGCAGAGCAGCAATCGCTGCGAAAGCTTAGCCGGTAACTTGGTTTCGGGAGCAAATAAAACAAGTGGCAAGAAACTGCTCAGTGCCATTGTAAGGAAGAAACAGAAACGTGCACCTTCCAGGTTGAAGCCCAGCCCCCAGAGACGATAAATAGGCGCGGCTTGGGTTGCAGCCCATAGGAAGAGAAAGGCAGTCCATCGCCATGGAACAGAACCTGCGAGCACTCGCAAAATCACAAGTCCAAGTGCAAGAGCATAGGCCGCACCCAGCGAACGTTCGAGCAAAGTGCCGGAACTGAAGATATCCACAGAGAATGGAAAGAGCAAACGGTGCCAGTTGTCGAGATCAATCCATTTAGCAAGAGCAGAAGCAGACTGCGCTGCTCCAACTGAGCCGTTGTAGCCACCGAGCAAAGTACCAAGAGCGAGGAAGCGGACAAGAAAGTAAACCACTGTGGCAGTCCACGCAGCAGCACTGAAGCTCCAAACGGCTCGAGCACGCTCCGCAATCCACGCCCAGATCGACGACCTGCCAGACAAGGTTGAAGGCACAAAAAAGAACGCCAGCGCAGAAAGAACCGGAGCGAATCCGATCGCCATTTCCTTCACACAAATAGCCAGGACAAAAAAGAAGATGCCTAGCGCATTCCAGCTGCGCGTCGATTTTCCTTTGAGCGCCGGCTGCCCAGCAGCGAAAATTCCTGAGCCCTTCATCACACAGCAAATCGCAGCCAGATAGAACATGCAACATGCGGTATCAACGCGTCCGACGACCCATGAAATACTTTCGCAATGCAGAGGGTTGGCAGCGAACAGCAATGCACCACACAGTCCAGCTGCCGCAGCACGCAGCTTACCCCAGGACGAGCAAAGCATCCGAAGAAAAACGCAAAGAAGTGCAGACGCGCCCGTGTAATAGAAAAGGTTGGAAAAGTAATACCCTGCTGGGTTTCCCTTCCAAAAGGCATAGTCAAACATGAGGGTGAGCAGCAACATGGGGCGATAAACGCTCATGTTCGGAACTTGCATGAAATTTCCGGTGAAGTTCGACCAGAACAGGTCCCAGCGCCCAGCAAATATCTGGTGGATATAGCGAACCTCGCCAATATCATCGGCAAGGAAAAAACTGCCCAGGCTACGGCCGTAGCTTATGGCACAGAACGCCACAATGACAACAATCGACAGCCAGACATTGCCGGCCACTCTTTGCCAAAAGCCAAGCCGGGCAGCGTTTTCCTGCCCTCTGGCTTCTGAGTCTCTCTTGACGGTTACGGAGCCTTGCACTGTTACCCGCTTTTTCAAAAATACTTGGCAATCTTAGCAAAGCAAGCACCATCTTCCCTTTACGAACTCTTAGCTAGCCGAAAATATTTGCCAAGAGCAGGTGCAATTATTCGCCAAAACCCTTATGCTGTTAGAGGCTTCATTCCTGATAGCCTTTTTACCAGACATTCGCAATTACCCCGAAACAGTTTTTGTTGTAAGCTTAAACGGATTTGAGGTCTGCGCAAATTGGAGGAGCGGCGAGCGCTCTAACTTAGAACAGAAATGGCAAAAGTTCTCATAGTCGAAGACGAGCCGACACTGTCGGAGCCTATCAAGGCTTACCTCACTACTCATGAACACCATCTCGTCGAGGTGGTAACCGATGGCGCGGAAGCCATGGAGCGCCTGAAGTTTTATAAATATGATGTCATCATTCTCGACTGGATGTTGCCAGGCTTACTTGGGGTAGAGGTTTGCAAACAGTTTAGAGCTAATGGTGGAACTACACCTATCTTGATGCTGACTGCAAAGAAGCAGACCCAGGAAAAAGTTTTTGCTCTAGATCAGGGCGCGGATGATTATTTGACCAAGCCATTTGATGTGCAAGAAGTGTCGGCACGCGTTCGTGCATTGCTGCGCCGTCCGCAATCAGTCGCAGGGAACATTCTTCGTGCGCGCAATGTCATGCTCGAGCCATCCACCTTCCGTGTCTCACGCGACGGTCAGGATGTGCAATTGCTACCTAAAGAATTTGCACTGCTCGAATTTTTCATGCGCCATCCCAATCAAGTATTCAGCGCCGAAGCATTGCTCGATCGCGTCTGGTCATCGGATTCTGATGCATCTCCAGAAACCATCCGCACCTACATCAAACGCTTGCGCCAAAAAATTGATACACAAGGACAAGTGAGTTTAATTAGCACCGTCCATGGTGTCGGCTACAAACTCGACGCATAGTCTAGATTGCCAATTTAAATGGTAGGGGCGCCTCACGGGCGCCCGTTAAGAAACGAATTTTAATGGGCGCCCATGATGAGGCGCCCCTACAGAATTCTCCTTGCCGGCTTCTACTCCGCTGCTTTCCCAATCGCAACCGGAAGATCCGGATGAGAACTCCACTCCATCATAGAGCCATCGTATACAGCTGTCACCCGGCCGGTGTACATCTCAAGCAACAAAGCAATAGTGCAAGCTCGCACTCCTACTTCGCAAAAGGTAACCACCTTCTTGTCCAATTGCTTTTCTGCATTCACGAGCTCAGAGAATTTTTCTTTGCTCAAGAAGGTTCCATCGCTATTGAAAATAGAAGCGTATGCAATCAGCTCAGCATCAGGCAAAGTGCCCATGCGTGGCATGTAGCGATAATCGTTCCCACCGAACTCTCTTTTTGTACGCGTATCGACAAGCATCAAATTCGGCTCATTTTTGATCAAATCAATTAATTGATCGATCATCACTCGCCTCCGCTCATCTCGGCACACGACAAATTGCGCGGGCTTGGGCGATACAGATTTTTTATCGATCTCTGCTCCAGAGTTCACCCAGGCTTCATAACCGCCATCAAGAAGCCGAACATCTTTAGCGCCAAAATACAAAAGCATCCAGGCGATGCGACCTTCTCTGCCTTTTGATTTTGCTCCGTCAGCATAAACTACAATGGTCTTTTCGTTGCCAAAACCATTCTTGCCCAAGCGCTCAGCAAGCGCAGTCTCATCCGCATCAATCAAGCGCCCCCAATAACCAGGCTGGTCCAATTCTTCGCTCAAACCTCTAGGCGGCTTCGCGCACCACTCTTCCCAGGCTACATGCACAGCGCCCGGAACATGTCCTTCATCGTATTCCTCGATTGGACGTGTATCCACAAGCAGAAGATTATCTGGCGTCTCCTTCATCAGTTGCTGCAGCCCTTGCACATTCAACAGGGAGATTGCCATTTAATTTTCCTCTAGAAGATCGCTTACGGCATTGCGTTTGGCACTACAGAAGAATCCGACTGCATGGCGTCCTTGAAGAACGCAACCATGTCTGACTTAAGTTTGATCAACGCAGGTTTGTAAATATACATCATATGTCCGCTATCGTAGTAGGTCAGGCGCACATTATTTTTGATAGCCGGATCCAATTTCATCTGATCCACAGTGAATTTAGACGCAAAGTAGGGAGTTGCGAGATCATAATGTCCGCAGCACAACCATACCTTTAGATATGGATTTCGGCTCATAGCTTTGCGGAGATCTTCTGAAACGTCCAGGTATTTATTCTGAGCATTCTTCCAGCTCCATGGCCAAACGTTCGCCAACGCCTCATATGGCAGTTCGCTTTCAAAATGTAATTCTCTGCGCACATAATCATTGAAACAGGCGGTGAATGTTCCAGTTACAGCTTCACCACTGGGGTCGAACTCACCATCATCAGTGCCCGGATTATATCGAATGCCTGTGAATCGGCTGTCATATCTGCCGAGAACTCTATCTTTGTCCATCAGCAAATGTGAAAAGAACAAATGATCGTCAACACGATTGTTCAGCTGCTTCACGTAGGAAACAGGCAAACCAATGAAATTGGAAACGCGCTGAGCGATTTCGTCTTTCTTCTCAGAGCTAAGCCTGTCTCCCTGAAAAAGCGCAGTGAGATAATCATGCGAAGCGAAATCTTCCGCTTCTTTCAAAAGCTCTGCCAGAGATTTCCCTTGAAACTCTGGTGTGAGCCTTTTGTGATACCAGGCGGTTGCGGCAAACGCAGGCAAAAACAGTGCATATGGTTGATCATTTCCCGGGTTGAAATCTAGCGTGGCAAAATTCAACACCGTAGAAACTAAAACAATTCCATTCATGTACATGCCATATCGACGCTGGAGGAAATCACTGAGACCAGCAGCACGAGTAGTTCCATAGCTTTCACCGACAATAAATTTCGGCGATGTCCAGCGCTGATTTTTTGTAACGTAAAGACGAATAAAATCTCCGACGCTTTCAATATCTTCGCTATATCCGTGGAATTTCTTCGCGTCCTCATCCGGTTCGGGGCGGCTGAAGCCGGTGGACACGGGATCTATAAATACTAGATCTGTGGTATCAATCCATGAATAAGGATTGTCCTCCAGCTTATAAGGTGGAGGCAAGGCCTCTCCACGCTCAGACAGCATCGCCCGACGAGGTCCCAAACCGCCCATGTGGAGCCATATGGATGCAGAGCCTGGTCCACCGTTAAAGGTAAACGCTACCGGACGTTTCGATGACGGACCTGCATCCTCTCTCGTATAAGCAATGAAGAACACCTTCGCAAGCGGCTTCATGTCTTTGTTTTTCTTGTCTTTGTCAGCAGTTTTGTCTTTGTCATCGACATGATGATCTTGCTTTTTGCTGCCGTATTCTTTTAGTACCATGTAGCCGGCGGTGGCTTTGTATTTAATGGGCTTGCCATCAATGGTTATCGTGTGTTCAGTCACAGATAACTTTGGCTCATCGTCATCCTTATCTTTATCTTTCTTTTTGTCTGCAGCAGCTTTGCCTTTTGATGCCGTTTTATCGTCACTCTTTTCAGAGCTCTTCTCGTCATCTTTATCATTGCCCTTGCTCTCTTCATCAGACTTAGCATCAGAGCTTGCAGCTATTTTGCTTTTCGATTTCTTCGCGTCTTTCCCGAGTTTGGCTTCAGCAGCAATCAAATTAAATGGAAAGCAAAGTGACATTAACAAACTAAAAACAACAAAGCACAAAAACGAACGATTTGTTTTCATCGTGGATACCTGAACAAGCGCACGCAACCGCATATTAAGCGGACATACTAACACAATAAGATGAACTCCAAGTGCAAGAAAATGTTCCAGAAAATGTCATGGTCCGTTTGACAAGCACAATGCAAACTTTACATCTAGTTCTTCTGACAACGTGGACAGTAATGCGAGGATCGCCCATTCAACTTCACTCGCACAATCTTGCTCTTACAAGATCTGCAAGGCTCATCCTTCCGCCCGTAAACAAGCGCCTCGTGTTGGTAGTTCCCATTTACGCCACTCGAATCCGTATAGTCACGCAAAGTAGATCCACCCAACTCAATCGCATTATTGAGAACAAGCTGAATCTCCTTACCAAGCCTCTTCAGCTCAGCAGCAGTAAGATCTCCGGCTGCTCGCGTTGGATTTATTCGCGCACGGTGAAGCGACTCATCAGCATAAATATTGCCAATTCCGGCAATGATTGTTTGGTCAAGCAACGCAGTCTTAATGCATTGCTTTTTGTTTTTGAACGAACTGAGCAGGTGCTCGTTATCAAGCCCTTCAAGAGGCTCCGGTCCCAATACCTTCAGAGCAGGAATTACTTCTTCAAAGCTATCCCCGGGAGCCAGCGCCCACAAACGCCCAAACACACGAGTATCATCAAAAACTAATTTCCGCCCATCCTCCAGGGTCAGACGAACCCGCACATGGTCCGGCTCTTCATCTTTCGCAGACAAAACCAAGAGGCGCCCCGACATACGCAAATGCGCACCCATGCCATAACCGTCGTTCAACTCAATCAACAAATACTTTCCGCGCCTGCCGACAGCATCAAAGCGCTTCCCTTTAAGCACCCGTGCAAACTCAGCGGGTGACGGATGCCCGACAGAATCCGTCCGCAGCACCTTCACCTGCTTTATCATCGCGCCGGCAAGCTGCCTCTGCAGCCCCCTGCGTACCGTCTCTACTTCCGGCAGCTCAGGCATTTTGTTCTCCTAGCGATCAAATTATACCGAAAAGATTTCCAGCAAATACTTTGATGATTTTTCTAGCCAACTGATCTTTAACATTGATCATTTTGCAACTGCTTGCTAGACTGGATTTATTATGTCGCTGGAGGGTCTAACAATGATAAATATGAATAGCCTCCACTTTTTTCGAGCTACGCCTCACGCATGACAGGCGAGCCGAAAGTTTAATTTGCTTTGGACAATTTATTAAACGCTCCTGGTTTATTGCGACAGTAGCTTGTTTTGCTGTAAGCAATCGCAAAGCAAGTCGGACGTGACGGCGGCAAGTTTGTCGGCTGAGTTTATTTCTGCATTTATTTGGAGCTTTTGAATAATGAATACAGTCGCGAAATTATCGCGCGCAGAATTCGCGCGCGCGATCAAACTTGGACACGGACGTGCACTCTTGCACGTAAAAGAGCATGGAGATAGTGGAATTGAAAAAGAACTTCGAAAAACACTGCTAAAAAATCAGGTATATGATGAACAGTGTGAGGGTTCGCGCAGCCCCTGGCTATGGCGCATCTTGTATCTAACTGGAAACCTGGAACACTATGCAAAAGTGCTGTCGAAAAAACTAGCAACGGCGAAATGGAATGATCGTGATGTCGCGCAACATTACGAACTTGCAGCCTTATTTTTTAAAGCTGGTTTCGCGGAATTCAGAAACTTGCTTTTTGCAAGCTCAGAACGCGCCACTACATCGTCCTGCTTATTCACAAAGTACGCAATCAGCCTTATAGATGTAGCCGGGCTCGAGGGATTAACCCATGCTATTAGAGTCGCAGAGACCAACCCCGCAGTTTTGCAGGCATACGACTGCAACGATGTGGTCGATCACGCAATTGACCTGCATTACAAAACTGAGGTGCTTGACCTGTTGAAAAAGCTTGGAGAAACATATAAAGCTGCCCAATTCTATTTGATATCCTGGAATGATTTCAACGATGACGATTCCGATAGGCCACGAAGCAAACGCGAGCGGCCAGATTTTCAAAAGATCTTGCTCATGATCGAAAGTGGCGAAGAAACCGAATACGGATTCAGCTACAAATCATTTGGGAAACGGGCTACAGCTTATGAACTAGAGCAGGTTTTACAGCTATTGAAAGAAACATCGAACGAAGTGAAAAGACTATCTTATTTACGTATCTTCTCCTGGTGCGGGTTGCCATCCAGCGATCCTTTTGTACTTGGTTTGCTTTATTCAAAAGGCAAGTGCACTGCTCGAGAAGCGGCGAAAGCTCTTTCATTCGTGAGTTCAAAGCAAATCCGAGCAGAAGCATTGAAATTGCTGAAGTCAAAAAACGCTAGCAAGATTCTCTTGGGCTCAGAACTTTTGAATAAAAGTTATAAACCAGCAGATCGAAAAGTCCTGTTCAAAAGCGTGCAGAGATTGAAGAATCCGGACGATATTCACTCATTCGGATTGGACATGAAATCGCTAGCTAAAGAATCAGGCGCTGGTGCAGAGCTAAGCAAGCTATTCATTTGGCTCTATGAAAACGGACCAGACTCGTTCTGCAGGTCAGGTTTTTTGGAAAAACTGCTCGAGTGGGAAAAGTGCCCAGCTGAAATCCTCTGGGAATCCCAATGGGACTTTGGAGAGGATGTTCAAACAACGGCAATTAACGCGCTATCTTTTACTCCTAAATTAATTGAGGCTTGTCGAAGCGGCTGACACTGTTTAGCCATATAGACAGACTCTTATATAGTCTGGATAATAGCAAGTTCTTCCCACTAAAAAGCAAATCGTTAGGAAGAGAAGCAATGCCGAGCGAAAACAAAGAACTCCACTCTTCCATCAAGTTTTTGCTTGCTGCTCTTGCTGCTGTATTGCTCATCTTTGTGCTAACCCAGCAAAAGAAGCTGCAATTTCTGTTAGCCCCACGATTTCCAACACATTCCCATAGGCCGTTCCATCATCAGAAGAGATTGGCAACCGAAGCGGACCTTGTTCATTCAAATTTTGGTAAAGCATTTGCGAACGGCTGCCAATTTGAAAAGGACGGCAGCAAAATTACAATTGAAGTAAAAGAGATAGGTAAGTTCACTACGACATCTGGAAAAATACAAGCGGGCGATCCGGCCTTTCTCAAATTAAGCGCGGACGGTGCATTTGTCCGCACAGTATCGCCTGGAACCTATCCCGTAACTATAAGCTATTGCAAGGAATCCCAGCTAATTGCTGCAATCAAGATCAGTTTCAGCAATGCAGAGGTTTCAAAATGGGAGCTTGCAGTTCGCAAGGGACAGTCTATTGCGCAGCTGGAAAAAGGAGAAATATACAGCTACCCAGTTGATGGGGGACAGGGATCTTTTGTAGACGCAGAAGAATTCGGCCGTTTGTCTGAGGCACAAGATGAATTAGTTCAGAACAAGATTAATGACGACTTGTACATTGATGCTTTGCATCACGACAAAGGCATAAAACAATGGAGGATTCTTCCACTTGCAGACAAAAGCGAAGCAAACATAGTCGTTTGCGAAAGTGGCTTCGGGGATGGTTCTTATGCCAGCTGGTGGGGTTTAGATAAATCGGGAAAAGTTGTGTGCCTGGTAACCGATTTCGATATTTTGATAGATACTCCGACAACTGAACTCTGGGTAAAGGAAATAAAATCAAAGCTGGGTGAATACATTACGGATCCGCTGCTTGAAGACGCTAATATCACTCTGCGGGTGAACGCTGGCCCTGACGACAGATCATTAGAATTCGAATCTAATCAATTGCCGCAGATAGAGGTTTTTAACGGAAACAGGGACATATCAGGCCAAACACAAATGCGTGGATTAACAAAAGATTGGTCTGCCCGGGCATGCGACATGGTCTGCAAGGAAAAAATAAACGCGGATACAAAGCTCAAGTTAATCTTCTCTACTGGTTCAAAGGCTCTGTAAATCCCTGCCAGGAGGATTTAATCTTCGAGACGGTTCAAGGTACTAAAAACTCACAAATCGCGATTAATCTAATCATTACCCGCAAGAACGTGCCGCATTGCGGATTTGGCTGGATTTACTAAGGCACTCGATAGCGAAGACCATGCTTGGGCTTGCCTATCAGGTTTATTCGGGAAGGTGCTATGGCTATTTATGAAATGACCGACGAGCAATGGTTCGCCGAAATAGAACTAGAACAGCGCAGGAAGCGCAGAAGAGATGAGCAGAAGACTAGCGTTCTTCGCTTCATGGAAAAAATGGGCGCAGTCGCCAAAGAGTTTCGCGATGGATTCTCGCTGCCGCAGGGCGTAAGCATCAAATATGCGCCTTAATCTGCCGCAGAGAGCTTCTAAACCATATCAATCCCGAAAGCATTAAATGGATTAGGTTTTGTCCCAGTCGCAGCGAAATTACCATGTAGGATGGTAAGTAGATAAAAGCGCACCTGGTGACGGCTAGTGACATTTGCAGTTTCGGGGAATCTGAAGAAATCGTCCAGCTTAAGGATGGCAGCGTCGTGCGCCTGTATTTGCTTTGTGCTTGCCACTCCAGCATTTGCCGTCAGCTCATTGAAGCTAGGCATGGAAGCATATAGAAAGAATGACTACAAAGAGGCAATAAGGCTTTTAAACAAAGCAGAAGCCGAAGACCCCTATAACGCGGAACTGCATTATTATCTGGCGAATTGTTATGTATTTCAGCACGACGGCGAGTCGGCGATTAAACAATATAGCCGCTGTTTTGATCTCGAACCGCTAAGCAAATACGGGCAGTATTCACGTCAGGCTCTATTGGGCTTTGGTAAGAAGTTCCGGGGTTTTACTGGGTCGCATGATGGAAAAGAACATCTGGCGCCAGATGATCCGAAAAGCATAAAGCAGGCTGTGGCGCTTATCCGAAAACAAACTGAGGATCAAGACAAACGCGCGCACAGTTATGGCGAGAAAGCGGCCGAGTCTGCTATTCAAAAAGGCGAATCTCACGCGCAGCAAATCAACAAAGATGCGCAACAATTGTCTGAAGATCTCGCTCCACTTGCCCGCAGCCAGGCAGCCCAGGCGGAGCTGCATGAGATTCGCCAGAAGGCTGTTTTTGCTGGACAGCATGCACGTTTCGAGGCGCAGCAGCAGGCAGCAAAACATATGGAGCATGCGGCGCAAAATGCAATTTCCCTGGAGTCGTCGGCTGCTAGCCTGCTTCGTTTGATGTCGGAAGATCCGAAACCAGGGCGTGTCAAATTGAAAGCGCTCGGCACAAATCTCTACGTTCGCAATTATGGAATGGAACCCAAACCGCCGCTTGAGCCCTTACTTGCTGAGTGGGAACTGATCGGCGCACAGAAACCAAAAGCCGAACCTGCTCTGAGCGTGACTCCAAGTCCCGCGTTAATGCACAATCTAGCAAAGGAAAAAGTAAGCGGTCCGGATTCACCGACACTGCATATAGTGCCTACTAATAAAACAAACGCAAAAACACCAGAGCTTAAAGTCTCTATTGCAAAAACACCAGAGCTAAAGATCCCTAATGCAAAAACGCCAGATCTAACGTGCAACAAGGGAGCTGTGTGTAGGGGCGACGCCATGCGTCGCCCGCAAAGTTACGAGGAATCATCTGAATCCGAGTTCGTCCCCGGCTCAAGCAAAGTCCTGGTCACAGACATGCGTGGCAAAGTCCTATTACACGTCAAAGAGAAAAACAGACAGGACAAATAACTGAAAATGCGAACCCAACATATACTTTACGCAAGCTTGCTGTTTGCATTTAGCATTAGCTTGAGCATCCCAACCAGAGCACAGGAACAACATGATTCGGCGCGAGAAGAAAGTGCACACCACTTCATAAATCAAGCAAAAGAATTCAAACGCCAGGCTTCTGAATATCACGCCCTTGTCGAAATACAAACTAGAGAAGCAAAGCATTTAATAGCACAATCCAAGAAGCTGGAATCCTCGTCTAAGAAGCTCCGCGCAGGCGTCAAAGAAGATGCTGCGCTTCTGCGCCCGTTTTCCCTCGATACCAAACAATACAATTTGCACCTGCAAGAATTCCAGGATCACTCAAAAATATATAACGCACACCTTGCGGACTACGAAAAGGAATTGCTGAAGGCACAGGCCGCAGAAGGACAGCTGAAGAGCAGCTGCAAGGAATTTGCCGATCACGTTCAGAAGTTCCATATACCAGGAGTTCGTCCACCTCATGTCTGCGTGCAAATGCAATGGGAATCAAAAGATATGCAAAAAGTAGCGCGCGGATTTGTTCAAGATCAAGCTAAATCACACGAAGCTGAAGCTGCACTGGCAAAGCAAGAATCGAAACTTGCAGATGCCGCTCACGAACGTGCTGCTCTTGAAGCAAAGCTCTTGCAGAAAGCAAACATCGACGAACTCGAACGCACTCAAGGCGCGATGCTGCTGAAGGAATATCAACAGATTGAACGCGAATTTCGTATGTTGCAACAAGAGAAAAAGAGCTTGCAAAAGAAATAGCTTGTCTTATTTGCAAGTGACGAAAAACGGCTCACCAACAATGGGATCAAATGCCAGCATTTGATCTGATCTCTTATTGAAAGATTCGCTCAGGAACAAGGCGAAGAACATTTTGCAGGCGCACAACACCGTGTTGCAGGAGTGGTTCAGGATGAGCGAAGCAAATTCTAAAGAAACCAGGCTCTGCACATCGAAAAACGCTACCCGGGGATGTATTCAATTTGCCATCATAAAACAACCGGCGCCAGAGCTCCAATTCAGACTCAAAACTAGCTGATTCTAATTTGGAGCGCAAATCGATGAGAAGAAACAAGCCTGCATCTGACTCAAAATATGGAATTGCGTACCGTGAGAGAGCACTTTTAACAAAGCGATAGGCTGCCCGTAGTCGATCATTATTCGTCGAGATCAGATTTGCGAGCCACTCTTCTTGGCTCAACAAGTGGGTAAGCACATGTTGTGCATGCGTTGAAACCGGGCTGAAATAGCACAATGAGCGCATTGCCTTAAGCACATCAGGGTTTCTAGAATGTGCTACGCCAACCTTGAAACCGGATAGCGCGAAATCCTTGGCAAAGCTGTATACGGTGTGGACAACTGAATTCGCGAATGATAATGAGCTCACGAATTTCTGCTTTCCGAAACACGAATTTGCATACACCTCGTCAAAAATACATTCCAATCCCACAGATTCACAAAAAGCGACGAGATCTCGTAGCAGCTGTTCTGGATAAATGTGTCCGAGCGGATTATTTGGAGAGGTGAGCAGCAAGACTCGCGGGCGGTTGCCTCGCTTTGTAGCGTCGAGGAATGCTCGTTGAACATCGCCTACACTGAGCGCGAATTGCTCTGTACTTTTTAGACCAATCGGTATAGCAACTGCGCCACAGCGTGCCGTTAGGTCAAAATCGAAACCTGCATAATATGGTGCAGGTATCAGTACTCCGTCGCCAGGCTCACACAGGGAATAGATAAGCAATTCAATTGCGGCGGAACTACCAGACGCCACAATGAGTGAATCAGGATCAACTTGCACATTGGCGCTATGTCGTTCAAGAAATTTTGCGACTGCTGTACGAAAGGACACTGAGCCAAACAAGAGATCATAGTGGATTACCTTTTCAATTTGACACTGGGCCTCATTTATCTTTGGGGCGAGTAGATCCCAAAGCAGATGGTTCTCTGCTGTACCAAAGTTGATGTAACCATCTGGATTGATGACTGGGTGAAACTGGTTGCGCGCACAGTCGAAATGAGCTTCGACCAGGAATGGACCGGCTTGCAATAATCTTTGTACACGACTCGATACCACGGCTTGTGCTCCTGCTAACGTTTACTTAAATTGCCATATTTGCCGCCAGATTGCTCTGGTATGGGGTTTCTTGCCTCAATTCATTTATAGTGTCATGGAGGGAGCTGGGTTTCATGGCAGTGATTAATCCAGGATGGACGCCCAGCCCCATTGATGCATCAATTACTGCTCCGTGCAAACATTGACTGCCTTCACGAGAGAGATAGACAGCCAAATGAGCTATCTCATCGGGGTTGATAAGCCGCCCCTTTGGTAGCTTGCCAACAAACGACTTTCGGTCGCCTTCATTCATATGTTCGAGCGTACTAGCTCCAAACATCGGAGTATCGGTCGCGCCGGGGCAGATCGCAAATACATCAATAGGAGCGTGATGAAGCTCTGCTGCTAGTTGTTTGGTCAAATGAACGAGAGCCGCCTTGCTCATACCATCCGCGAGCTTGAATCCTGGAAATTGCGATATGCCACCACCCACGGAGCTGATCATGATTATCTTGCCAAAATTCCTACTGAACATTCCAGGCAGTAACTGCTGTGTTAGCCAGAGGACTCCAACCGCGTTAACATGCAACAGAGCTTGATCTTGCATGTGTGTGTCTTTTGCGAACTGACTGACGGTTGCTGAACCAAGAGCGGCATTATTAATCAAGATATCGACCGATCCGGGAAGGTCATTCAAAAGACGCTCATGGCTTTCCCAGAGTCCTTGTTCGAAGTGAAAGGCCCTTACGGAATCTCCAAGTGATTCAGCAAGCCTTATTGCACGCTCCTTTCCCGTCCGGTACGTGAACCACACAGTGTAGCCATTTCTTGCAAATCGCTCGACGATGGATTTGCCAATTCCGCTTGAACCACCAGTAACTAAAACGGTACGCTGTTGACTCAGAAATTGCTTTTGAGCATTATCATTGGGGTTAGTTTTCATTGGCAATGGGTCCTCTTGAACATGCAATTCACAATCTCACTGACGGAGTGAAAATCTCTTTTATTGCCGGAAAAGCTTAGTTCCTTCGGATCGGTGGATTTCCGTCACGGCGGCAATTCAAGTTGAGTTAAGTAAATCATCCAGAGCAAACCGTTTTAACGAAGGTTTGAACAGGAAAAGTTCACAGGAAGTTAACGGACCGGAACATACATGCATATCAGCTTGCGTATTTCGGATTTAAATCAAAAAAAACGGAAAGAGCCGTCAGGATGGCTGCTAGCCGGGCACTAACGGCAAACACCTACGAACTCGAACGCACTCAAGGCGCGATGCTGCTGAAGGAATATCAACAGATTGAACGCGAATTTCGTATGTTGCAACAAGAGAAAAAGAGCTTGCAAAAGAAATAGCCGGAAGAGTCAGGCTCTCATAACCAGCCGCGCGCGGAGTTATTTAAGCGCCCCTTTAATCATCTCCATCAATTGCGTTGCCGGTGTATCACTTGGTACTCCAAGAAGTTTTGCAAAATCGATCTGGTACATTCGCGACCGAACTGAATCCAAGCTCGAATTCTTGGGCAAACCGATTGAACTTGCTTGTTTTTGCAAGAGGCCTTGTTCAACATTTGTTATTTTGGAATATGGAACCTGTGCATAAAGTGTTCGTTCTTCCAGCGCCGCCTTATGCTTCAACTCAATTGGCAAGAATGGATTTCTCGGAATGTCCACGGAAGACACTTCCTTAACAACACCAGCTAGGTTTGGATTAAGATCACTCAGGTGAACAGTACCCGGTTGATTGAAAGTGAAACTAATACCGTAGTCACCTTCGCCGAACAAGCCGGGCGTACTTACTCCGTAGCGTGATCTTGAATCCTTCACAAATCCTGCAATCGACGATTCTTTTCTGCCGGCACCCAGCGGGGTTATAAATTTATCGCTGTAAAGTCCATGGCCGACAGGGCTTACCTCGTTAACATGGAGGCGATGAGCTGCGCCCTTGTCCGAGCTACCAAAAACTCCCAATTCTTCGTTTTCGAAATGCGCAGCGACTTGCCTGCCGGCGTCATTATAGATTGAGACTTCCTGGGCGGCACCCTTGCTCATGAACTTATCCATGTAGGGTATGCCCGTCTTGATCGCGACATTTAATTGACTGCCATCATTATGAGTGAAAGTAAGAAAGTTTCCTTCTTGATTTACTTGTAATTTATCGGCTTGGGCCTCGACAGACAGTTGCCATTTCTTGAGATTATTTGGAGTCCTGGCGGTGAGCAAAACAGAATCTTGGTTCACAATTGTCTTTAGCCCTTCTAGACCAGGTTTTATTGATTCAATCAGCCCGGGAAGTTTGGCTCTGGACGAGTCCATCGCGGCTTCACCAATCAATCTTATTGCAACATCAATTCCGGCCATTGATAAACACCTTCGTTTTTAAGTGAGTTCCGTGCTGCTGAACTCAGAGCAAGTAATTAGTCCTTTCCATTAATACGTCTGCACAGCTTAAGATTCTATGACTGCAGTCGGCGGGAAACACGCATAATCGAAAGTCAAACTGCGATTTCGATCTATAAACAGACGCATGGACAGCAGCTAGAAAGGGCACCCGTGAGGCGCCCTTTCTAGGAAAAGGAATTGCTGAAGGCAAAGGCCGCAGAAGGACACTGAAGAGCAGCTGCAAGGAATTTGCCATCACGTTCGGAAGTTAAGAAGTAAGCAAAAGCTTTTGGAATTGCTATTCACAAAATGCACACTCATTGTTCCGGTTTTGTATACACGCCACGTTTTATTCTGTGTTCATTAAACCAAAGTTATTTTGAATGACTAGCGTTAAAAACATATCTATTGAAACCGTATCAAAGGACAACACAAATCATGAATCCAGAATATTCCGAAAAACTAACAACAGGCGATAAGCTCGATGTTGGGCACGGTCCAGTTGAAGGGCTGACTCGAGACGTGCTCAATATGCCAAATAACGAAAAGCTGATTATCTACGGACAGCTGCGAAATGCTCCTGGTGTCGACTGGGAACTGGTGGTGAAAGGTCCAACGGGTCAGGATGTAGCTATTGCTGGTTCGAAATTTCCAAATCTGGGAACCCCCGAACACGATAACAAGTTGATGAACGGGGCAACTTTGGAGCGTGGAGAAGGTGAATTGAGCATCAATTATAAGAATCACGACTCCATACTTTTAAGTCCGCTCCCAGGTGGAAATGGAATGGATTTCAAAGTAAATCGTGGCGGTAAGACTGCAGAATTTAACGTAACGGATACCCACACAAATGTATCTGACCTGGCTGTTGATTTAAGGGGCAAACAGAGGTAAGCACAAGAGGGCGAGGTTCAGAATATTTTCTTGTCTATTTGTCGGCCAATGCTTTGAACAATCTTTCCTCAATATCTGGATTGTTATACACACCGAACTTGATATTCTTGATCGATTTAGGACCGGCTTCGGCGAAGGCGCGCACGCCAGCGGCCATTTCATCGACGGTTGCTTGCGCTGTCTTTTCGACTACGCCCATCATTACTCCTGTGCGCATTGCCGGCAGAGAGACGCTCTTGAATCCAGCTTCATCAGCAGCTTTCAATCCGGCGGAGACAACATCTCTTAGTGGCTTTTGCAAATCATCAACCACAAATACTACAGGCCCGAATGCACCCTTGTGCTCAACGAGCTTTTGAGCAACAACAGTTTGACCATCAACCAGGGGCATCGCTGCCATCGCTTGTTTGTGGAATTGATTGCCGCCAGCGCGCTGAATAACACCATCGAGCGCGCCAAACCACATTCCTCCCGAATTAACCGGGGTAATCAAAGCATCAGCTTTCATGCGAGAGATATCGCCTGACAGAATCTCAACATTAGGCAAAGAGCTAAGAGCTTTATCCGCACCCTTTGTCTCGAGAGCTTCCACTCCCAGCGCTGGCAGCAAATTTCTCGTATCGACTTTAGCAAGACCAGCCTCATTCCAGCCACCTGCGGTAGTGACTACTCGTTCGGCTGCAGAACTTCCATACAGGGTTTCCAACGTGGCTTTAGAGCCTGTAGAACCAATGGGAACACCATCCTTTATGAGCGCTTCAGTATGATTCTTTATAAGCGCTTCAGTATGAGCCTGCATTGGAGAATCTTTTAAGAGCATGCTAGCCATGCTGCGTGTAGAATCGGTTATCGGTATTCCCTTGCTGATAAGTGATTCAGCCGCAGGTTCCAGCCCTCCAGAAGATTTGCCGAGCCTGCAGTTCGTATTCCTTGTGCGGGACGACCAATGGCGAATGCCGCAACACCAACAGCGGTTGCTGCTATTGCACCGGCTGCCAGCTTATTGTCTTGAACCCAGTTCCAGGCTTCGCTAATTAAGCCTCCGTCTTTTTTTCTGGCTGTTGGGCAGAAACTCTTTCCACATGCTCTTTATTGTTGACGAGATCGCTCTTATTTATTTGGATATCACTCATTTTGACCAGCTCCCAAAGCGTCAGTAATTATCCCCTGCCAGGAGTGATTATAGAGTTCTCATATTCGCATTCATATGTGCTACGGGCACGCACCATGCATGAATATGCATTTCAGATGGCGTAAGGTCAGCTAGCCGGACACTACCATTCCACCGAAATCCTTGAGGAGATCCTGGAAGCTTAGCCGAGTTACACCACCAAAAATTGTTCCACCTGCAACTGTTTTGTTGTAATCCCATGGATTTCGCAGTGTGACCATGTTTGTGCTGGGATTAAAAGCCATCACAGAATACATGTGATTAGGTACCAGGTTGGCGATTAATTGTCCGGAAGCATCACGCTCTACCGGCAAGCTAAGCGTCGGGTAAGACGCCACTGTTACACATTTCCCTTGTTCCAAGGATTGTTGTAGTTGTTGTTTAACTTTATCGAGTTCCTGCTGGTTAATTACCCCGTTAGTATCAGCTTTAGGAAAGCCCACATTCTCAGGCTGTTTTCCGGTAAGCAGTTGCATTGCAATATCACCCGGCATACCAGGATTATGCAGCTCTCGGCCAGTGTGTTTCCTGAACGCTTTTTCCAGAACGTTTGCCCACATACCATCGAGGTCTTGCATAAACTCGTTGACCTCATATCTTGTTGGTGCGCTAACAACTATGGGATTGTCTTTGTCTCCGGGAAATGTAACTGTGTAGGTACGGGTGCCGTCAGGCTGAACTCCGTTATCTTGTATCATTTGCTTTATTGCTTCCGGATTATTTTGCGCAAGAGAAGATAGAGCCGCTATAAAGGTGCAGTCCCCAAGCGCACCCTGGTGAATAGCAAATGGTGTAATTATGTTATCGCGAACAGGATCTTTGCTATCCACGTACAGACTGTCATTGATCTGCTCGCCGGCGCCCACCGGTCCAACAACTCCAACGCTATCTGCAAGGACAGCATTTACTTTGTTCACATCATCAAACACAGTCAAATGACCTTCGCTATTGATACCAGTTATATACAAGCCTGGCAAATAGTTATCGTGATAGCTTGCTCCGTGCAAACTGGTATTGATACCATCGACCGTTGCCAAAAATTTCGCTGTGCTAGCACCACCATCGAGTTTCTGCAATTGTGAAAAATCACTTTCTGCTTTGAGCAGATTCGACGCAGTTTGATGGTTAGGGTCCATTGCGACTAATTTCATGTCTGCAACAGCTTGTTGAATAAGCTGCCCCTCAGTCGGAGGTCCTGGCTGAGTCTGCTGAGTTTCTTTTGCTGGTGTATCCAAAATTGCTACCTGTAAATAATTCGAGAACAACTGTTCTCGACACGCCTTCGTCCTACTAATGATTTACGGGAAAGCAAGGAAATTTTTCCGGACGTTTTTGTGTAGTATTCGTTTAGGCAAACACGTAAGCTTCCCAATTAAGGCACCTTTATGAGATGTGTTTATTGATACGGAAGGACTCAGCCAACTCAAAAATCAGCGTTGCGGATACGCATAGAATTGAGGATGACAGAGATGGAGCTCAGGCTCATGGCCGCGGCGGCAATGGTCGGAGTCAACTCAATTCCTGTTGCTTTATACAGGAGACCAGTTGCAAAAATGAGGGCAATTGCGTTGTAACCAAAAGCAAGAACAAGATTCTGCTTGATAGTAGAAAGCATCAATCGGCCAAGCTTAATTCCTGAAAGAGTAAGCCGCAGATCAGTTCCATTGATGGTGATAGCTGCACTGTGAACGGCAACGTCCGAACCGTTGGACATGGCAATTCCGGCATCCGCGCTGCTGAGCGCGGCGGCGTCATTGACTCCGTCTCCTAACATTGCTACTACGTTTTTCTTGGATTGCTCCTTTTTGATCAGTTCGACTTTGTCTTGCGGCAATAGATTGCAGTGGATATCTGCAGCTGGAATTTGCAATTCTTCTGCAGTGCCACCAACGCTCCAGTCAGCATCGCCGGTGAGAACTTTTGGACTGACGTCGAGCTTTCGAAGCAAGGAGACAAACTCACGCCCTTCGGGTTTCAACTGATCTTTCAGCGCAAGAACAGCTTGAAGGTCGCCTTTGCTGGCTACATAGATTCTAGTGGAACCTTTGAAGTTTGCATCATCGTTCGGCACTTTAATTGCTTCGATGTTCACTCCTTCACTTTGCATAAAAGATGCATTGCCAGCGATAAGCTCGATGCCTTCAACCCTGGCTTTTAAGCCAAGGCCTGGCAGCGATTTCAAATCACTTGCAATAAGATCAGGAAGCCCCTGTTTTTTGGCTGCTTCCACAACGGCATGAGCAAGTGGATGTGTGCTGCCTTTTTCTAATGCTGCAAGCCGCTGCAGAATTCCATTCTGTTCAACCCCGTCACGCACTCTTATTGCCACCAGCTCAAATACTCCGCGTGTTAGAGTTCCCGTTTTATCAATAAACAGGTAGTTCGCTACAGCCAGATTTTCCAGAGCACGAGCATCTTTTACCATAAGTCCAAACCGTGCTGCACGCGCCACTGCCTGTGATACCGCCAGCGGGGTTGCCAATCCGAGCGCACAGGGGCAAGCAATAATCAAAACAGCAATTGCATTTTGAATAGCATGAGAAATTGCGCCTGTACCAGCAAGAAAATACCAGCCGGCAAAGGTGAGTATGGATATGAATAAGACGGATGGAATAAAAACGGCACTGACCCTGTCTGCAAGGTCTTGCATGCGAGAGCGGCTTTTTTGTGCGCTTGAAAGCAAGTTGGCAATCTGAGCAAAAACCGTTTGTCTGCCTAAGGCTTCGGCCAAAACCAAAATGCTGCCATCACCATTTATAGTCCCTGCATAAACATTTTGCCCGGAGGACTTGCTTGTGGGCAGTGCATTACCAGTCAAGAGAGACTCATCTACTGAACTGCTTCCTTCAATTATTTTTCCATCTACAGGAATCTGATCTCCAGGTAAAATTCGCAGGCGATCCCCTGGTTTGACTTCATATATTGGAACTTCAGTGGCTTTATTGTCCAGCTCTTTCCTTGCCTTTGCTGGAGCCATGCGGAACAAATCCTGCATCGACTTATTGCTTGATTCTCTTGCTTTTAATTCCAGCAATTGACCAAACAAAACCAGAGTAACAATGCTTGCTGCGCTCTCGAAGTAAAGCATGTCATGGGACATCGCTCCGTGTGCTTCCGGGGTGCTGCCCTGCTGCATAAAAAGCATGGAAACAAGACTAACAACGAAACTGATCGAAACTCCAAAAGCTATCAGAGTAAACATGTTCATATGTCCAGCTTTTGCTGAGTCGATTGCTTTCGTGAAGATAGGAACTGCGGACCAGAGCACTACAGGCGTCGCGAGCACCAATTGAACAGCTGGCATCTGATCAGTGCTCATGGCTAGCCAGTTCAAACCAAACATGGCAGGCATACTGATCAGTAGCAATATTCCTGTGAGAATGGCTGCCGGAATCAGCCGATTGCGCAGCGAAATATATTCCTGAGAAGCTTCTTCTTCGTTATTCGATTTAATTGCAGCTTCAAGAGGCATTCCGCATTTTGGGCAGGAACCTGGCTTCGATTGGCGGACTTCGGGATCCATCGGGCAGGTGTATTCGAAGGCGGATTCCGGTAGATAGAACGATCGCAGATCGGTTATTGCTTCAGAGCTGGAGGATTGAACAGAGTCAAGTGCATTGGGACCCCTGGCAATCTGAACCGCGATCGCCTGATCCGCTTGCGATTCTGCTTCAGAATCAGACATCGCCAGATAGTTCTGCGGAGCTTTTTCAAATTTCGTTTTGCAGCCCGGATTGCAAAAGTAATACATCTTGCCGTTCCACTCATATTGAGTAGCGGCTCGAGAAGGTAAAACTTTCATTTTGCAAACCGGATCGATCTCAGGTGTTTCGCTCATAGAGGCTTCGCTCACATGAAGAAGAATGCCGTGCCGAGTATCGCGTATACAGCAAGCAGCTGAACGCCCTCCAGCCAATTACATTCACCATCATTTGTCACATATCCTAAGATGATAACTGAAACGGCAATAGCCAAAACTTCAAATTCGGAGAAGTTCAGATTCATTGTCTTGCCCATGAAAAAGCTGATAAACACTAATATAGGCGCGACCAGCAGAGCGATTTGCGCGCCTGAACCGAGCGCAATGTTGAGGGCAAGATCAATCTTATTTCTCATCGCCATATAAACCGCCGTGCTGTGCTCGGCAGCATTTCCAATAATCGCAACGAGAATTACCCCGATGAAAATTTTATTGACGTGCCACTCGTTTGCTACTTTGTCTACACCGTGCACTAGAATCTCGCTCAGTACTGCAACAAGAACTGTTGAGACTAACAAGACAACAATGCTTGTGGTGTTGCTCCAACCCTGCACTCCCAGCGCCATTTCTGTTTCCTTGCCAAATTCAGCGCGGGTATACAAATGCTTGTGCGTCTTCATGCTGAATATCAAACTTGCGATGTACACCAGAAATAGAACGATTGAAATTCCCAGAGCCAGCTCATCCTCATGACCCAACGAACGTGAAAAATGGTGAAAAATTGACGGCACAATCAAACTGATTGCTGCAAGCGCAAGCAGCGTTGCCGAAGTACTTGCAGCCACAGTGTTGAACTTCTGAGTCTGGTAGCGAAGCCCGCCGGCAAGCATACTCGCGCCAAGTACAAGCAGTATATTGCCGATAATTGAGCCGGTGATGGAAGCTTTAACCACATCATCATAGCCAGCCCTCAAAGCTGCAATAGCAATGATAAGTTCGCATGCATTTCCAAAGGTTGCGTTCAGCAAGGCGCCCTTCGCTGTGCCCAGCCTGTCCGCAAGATATTCGGTGGCTCGACCCATCAGGCCTGCAAGCGGAATGATCGCAAGGCATGACCCAAAAAATTCAAGTCCATGCATCTGCTTGCTGGCAGCGTAGAAAGCCACGGGAATGAAGACCAACAAAAGATCCAATATTCCTAGTTGTTGAAAGACACGCTGAAAAACGTTCTTCACTTTTTCATTATCTCCCGGATCACAAAATGCTTTCTTACAGCGACATTGCTCTTAATGCTTAAATCGCAATGGTTTTGCCACAAATTACTTGATAAGTGCTGAGGCTAACTGATGAGCCTAGATCATAGCCCGTTAATTCATTAAAATCACTGAATGTGGTGGCTCAAAAAAACTTAACCGCGCCGATCAGCCGCAGGGATGAAAGCCCGAGATATCTCGTGTAACATACTTTAGCTATATTCGTAATGAATGTACCTGAATGCAGATTTTTGGATCTTGATAAGGAGGAGTAATGGCTGCTGCAACAAAGACAGTCGAGCGCCCCACTATGGAGTGTGAAACTGAACAGTTCCTCATGGTGCAACGTCAACTTGACGAAATTGCACTGGAAATGGGTCTCGATCCCGAGCTGCACGAGCGTCTTCGTTACCCGAAAAGAGCATTAATCGTCACAGTGCCAGTTCGCATGGATGACGGCAGTATCAGAACTTACACCGGCTACAGAGTTCATCACGACGTTACTCTCGGACCAGCAAAAGGCGGCATTCGCTTCCATCCAGAAGTCAGCCTCGGTGAAGTGTCAGCGTTGGCAACATTAATGACATGGAAATGTGCGCTGATGGGACTTCCTTATGGTGGCGCCAAAGGTGGCATTCGTTGCGAACCATGGAATATGTCCATGGGTGAGAAAGAGCGTATGACCAGGCGTTACACCTCCGAAATCATCAACCTCATCGGTCCTGATAAAGACATTCCAGCGCCCGATATGTATACCAACGACCAGACGATGGCCTGGGTCATGGACACTTACAGCATAAACGTTGGACACTCGGTTCCTTCAGTTGTGACCGGTAAGCCTATTTCAATCGGTGGTTCACTCGGTCGTCACGAAGCCACCGGCCGTGGTGTTGCATATTGCGTCAAGAGAGCAGTTGAATTCAAAGATTTGAAAACAGCAAGTCCGACTGTGGTTGTGCAGGGTTTTGGTAACGTCGGCGCGATCGCAGCACGACTCTTGCACGACTCCGGTTACACGATCGTCGCGGTTTCTGATGTATATGGTGGCATCTACAACAAAGATGGCATCGACATTCCGCGCTTGCAAGCCTGGGTCAGCGAGCATGGCAAGGTCGCAGGGTTCACCAATTCAGAAGAAGTAACAAACTCAGAGCTTCTGGAATTGCCTTGCGATGTACTTATTCCCGCAGCACTCGGACACCAGATTCTCGAGAGCAATGTCGAGAGACTTAAGTGCAAAATCATCGTCGAAGGCGCGAACGGTCCCACAAGTCCGGAAGCAGATCACTACCTACACGAAAACAATGTACTGGTTGTTCCGGATATTCTCGCTAATGCTGGCGGCGTCACCGTCAGCTACTTCGAATGGGTACAAGGCTTGATGCACCTCTTCTGGTCTGAAGATGAAGTCAATAAGCGTCTCGAACAAATCATGGGTAGAGCCTGCGATCAAGTATTCGAGATGACCAAGAAAACAGGCTTGCGTCCGCGCATGTCTTCTCTGAGAATCGGCATCGGCCGCCTGGCCGAAGCCAAGAAACTCAGAGGTCTTTATCCATAGTTCATCAAAGCTACGCTACCAGCAAGTTTGCGTAGCCGAGAATCCGGGAGTCCCGCCGGCTCAAAGGAGCCCCGATGGCTCAAAAAAAGAACTAGCTTGAAGATTGATCAAATCCCAAACCAATGAGTAATCGCGAAAGGACGCCCAATCGGCGTCTTTTCGTTTTTCTAGTGCGGTCTTCCGATAAATTTCTACACTTTTACAGGTCACGAAAATTCCACGTTTCGAAAGCGATTCTCGAAAGGCTCATCAGGTGGTATTCCCGAGCCATCGCCTCTTAAGCGCGGTCGCCTCAAGGCTGACAAGGGCTTAAATCTCGGGCGCCCGTGGCACAGAGTAGTAGTCACACAATCCTTCGCCGAAGCACAAATCAGCGAGTTTATCGGACAATGTATCGTCCAAGGCCTCATCAATCAAAAGCAAATGAGCCGCCTCAAACGCAGAGGCATCCCCTTCGCGTTGGAACAATCACGGAAAAAGACCTTGGCGATTTGCTCACGGAGCTTCAACTCGGTGACTTTTATCGAGAGTCTGAAAAAATCCGTATGACTGTGGAAGTTCCGCTCAATCCGGGACCGAATTCAGTCTACCTGCTTACCGTAAACTCTACAAAAGACGCAACGCTCTGGGCAATGTACCAGGGAGACAACGCACAAACGGCTCCTCCGTTATGGCAATACCCAAGCCGCGATTTGGGTTTGATTTATAGTCTGGTGTTGCAATCTTTGCTGAACGATCCGCAAATCACGCCGGCGCAGACGGGAAAGTTACCAAATGCGACTGTGATTACTGGCAGCAATGCTGTTCCTTCACCACCTGCCGATTTATCAAAAGCGACACTGCAAGGGCGCCTCGACCCCACCGCCAAAGAAGGCATGCAGATAACCGGTCTTGTCCAATCGATTCAAATGTCAAAAATGTCCGGACGGTTGCATTTGGCTCACATGAATCACAGTGCACAAATATATTTTCAGGAAGGTGCACCGGTTCACGCAAGCAGTACTGATGGAATAGGCGATCTCGCCGTAGTTGAAATTATGACCTGGGAGCAAGGCGATTTTCGCTTTTTTCCAGATGAGAATACAACAGAACGCTCAGTAAAGCGCAGGCTTGATGGCATGATCATGGAAGGCATCACCTTGCTGGATCAGGACAAATTCTTGCGGCAGCAAGGTTTGCATCCAGACGTTTATCTCGTTCGCAAAGAAGCGCGCATATCCCCGGAAGAATTCAAAGCAAAAGTAAAAAATGGCGCACCTCTTGATATTGCTGCACAGATGTCGATGTATGAGATTTGCGACGGAAGAACACGGTGGAAAGATATTCTTTCGCGCCGCCCTATGCCCAAGACAGAATGGGCACCACTTCTGTTTAATCTCGTAAGTTGCGGACTAATCTCAATGCTGGATTCATCTCCATTCGCCGGCAAAGCTCAGGGCCTGGTAACTGCAGATTTGGATCACGGCATGATCGCCAATGTTCTGCGGCATCTGATGAGGGCGGACACAGGCATGTTCACATATCCGTCTTTGCTCTTTTTTCTCGAACAAGAATTTGCAAAAAGCATTGCCTTTGGCATGCCGCTCTCGCTCATCGTGTTCGAATCGCGCATCATCCTAAATAATCAGCCACCACAGCCGCTTCCAATCAGCGCAATGAAAGAGATATCAAATCGTATTGAGTCGTTCAAACGCCCGTTCGATATTCTTGCTCACTACGAAACCTTTGATTTTGCATTACTGCTTCCGGGTTCTTCTTCGCGTGCAGCAAAAATGATCGGACACAAAGTGGCCGAAGCTCTGATAAATGTCCCAATAGCACAAGGGCAAACCCAACGCCTATTGCTCGCGGGTGGCCTGGCGAGCGCTCCAGAGGATACGCAAGAATTGGGCAAGTTTATTACGGCAGCCAGAGAATCGAAAAACAAGGCAAAAGAGGCGAAAGTCCCGCTAAAAGCGTTTTCTGAGATTTAGATCATTATTAAATTTGCTTGACAAGAGACATGTCAAGCGACAGAATGTTGCCTAAGGATATATGTAGGGGTTCAAACAGATCTCCATCTATATAGATGGGCGTCTGAACGTTCTTTTACATCAGTTGGCTCATCACCACCACTACTACAATTGGCAAATTTTCTGTCGAAGGGCAGTACCGTAATGTCTCAATGGCAATCAGGAGACGGCTTTCGCTCAGGCTCACCACAACAATCACAAGAGCTTTTGCAAAGTTGGTCTGGAAAAGAAGAAGGAAACACCTCAGCTGAGTGCTGGGCACCACACGCGTCAAGTTTTCACTTCGATGCAAACACCTACCCGTTCTCGGGTAGAGCGCAAAACGCGCACGAAACTCCACTCGCTGCTCGCTTCGAGCCAGTTAGAGAAGAGCATCCACTGGCTGCACGTTTGGAAATCAGCCAGCACGAGAACATCGAGCACCGTTCGCTTCGCGAAGTAGCTCAATCATCAAATAATGTAGCAGACAGCTCACCGCTCAGCCGCATTTACGACATTCTCGATGTGCAAAGTCCCTCATCACGCTGGTTAGAGCAGCGCGGATATCTGGAAGCATTCAAGTCACCAAACTGCATGCTCGACCTGACATTCGGCACCGACAAAGGTGGCAGCAAGGTCGGCGCAGTCATGACTGCACCAGACGGCACCAAGCGCACTGTTGTAGCCTGCGAAGGCGGAGCAACTTTCCAACGCTTGACCGCATCAAACGGACAGGAGCTGGTTAAGTTTCTGTCTAGCGGGCAAATCGTTGAGTTAAATCCGAAAACCGCACAATTCGCATAAAAAAATAGATTCTATTTTTCGTCGGCCGTTATCCAGAAGTCGCGCGCGTAGATTAGCGCCATTTTGCTGTCCGGACTGTCGACCTGCCTTAAGTACTCACTGTATAACTGCATTTGCTTCTCATCGCCAATCGCCAGAAATACCGCCTTAGGCACATCGGCGGCTTTAACTCCTAAGCCTGGAATTACTTTCCCATACTGCGGCAGTTTGCGTTTGTCCAGCTCATCGGCAAGATCCGGCCGATTGCGCAAATTCAAGATAGCCTGCCGGAATTTGCGCACCATATCCGGTGTAACACCATCGACAATATCTTTGGCCTGTGCAGCAGCTCTGGACTCGAATGGACCTTCAGCTCTTGAACTGAAGCACTCGGAAATTGCATACTCACATAAACCACGATCAGGCTTTTTCGCATCTTTCAATTGCTTGGCGACAAAGCGCAGAGTCTCCGGAATTGAAGGCATCTTATCGGCGTAATATTTCATATCCGTATCTGGGAACCACGCGGGCCCGTTCCCATAGGCAAGCCCAGCGCCCCAGGTCTTCATGAATAGTCCATGCGAGCCGGCACCACCGTACATTGAAAACGCCAGCGCATTGAGCAAGGATTCATCATCGAGATCAGAATATTTGATTGCCGGACAGGTGTTTATCACAACACCTTGTTTGGTATTGGGATTTACAAAGCCGATGAAAACTGGTTGCTCTGCGGACTTCTCCTCCTGGCGCGAGAGCCAGCGTTTCATGATTAACGGCTCCGGCGACTGCGTCACCGCTAGGTAATCTCCATCGCTCAGTCCAGAAACTATGTCTTGCATCGGCTTTTGCAAAGCCTTTTGAGAATCAGTCGACGAAACAAGAACCATCCTGGCTGCTGATTTTTTGAGTAACTTTTGCCTGAGCGCATTCAAATCTTTGAGGGTCTGCTCCGGCTCTACAAGCACATCGGCAGCAATTTCATTGCATAAGGTTTTCCAGTCTGCATGCAAAAATTGATCTGGTATGTCAGGCAAATCCTGAGCCAGATCCGAGCTTGCACTATCAACAAGCGAGCGGCAGTTTTCCGGCAGCTTTTTATACTCCTCATAAACATTCTTCAGATCAGGAGCAATGGTCACCGCATCTGGTGGCTTAGTGCCAATCGCTTCAAGCAATCCAATTAGCTCAGCTCTGCTCCCTCTGACTTCAGCAAGTCGCTTCATGTAAGCGCTGAAAGTCCGCACTCGCTCCTTGCCAGCTCCACCAAACAGACGCCAGCGAATCCTCTGTGTATTATGTGTTTTGGTGAGAAAACACAAACCGTTGAGTAATAAAGCATCATCTTGCCGGATCAAAGCCCTCGAGACATCCGAGTCCCAGTGCTCTTCGTAAGCAGTATCACGACTGGACCTCCAAGCTGAGAGCCTTTGCTCCACCACGTCTCGAATTCGGTCAAGGTTGGCTGGTTCCCAATTTGGTCCATTCAGAAGAGTCTTCATCCATTCAGCTGCTCGCCTGGACTCTTCTTCGTTTGTTCCGGCCACGGAAAGATAAAACTCGCATCGGCCACTGTAAATGTTGCCGCTAATATCCCCGTTGATGTAGTAAATTTCCTTGCGAATACGTTCCATCATGTCTTCGTAGGAGATTGCCTTACCATTGATCAACGCGCCTGTTTGCGTAAACAATTCCGGCAAAACAGCAAGGTACATACAATCATCCTTGCTGAGTTCTCTAAGATTGAGGTAGAGAATAATATTGCTCGAGCTCATGCTATCGAAACTTGCAGTGAACAAAGGCACATTTCCAGACAGAGTACTGCACTTGTATTTCAACTCATCATCCGTTGTCATAGGAGGTGAGTCAGTGAACTTACGCGAAGCCGCGTCATCCTCAACCAGTGCTTCAAGCTTATGAGTGACTGCATCATAGTCTGCTTTGTATTTCTGCAAAGCAATCTGCTCATCGTCTGTTTTGTATAGCTTCATCAGACGCTCAGCTTCATCATGAAGGCGTTGCTTTGATTCTCTCTCGTCCCTGCTTATCATTTCCGGATCCGGGCGAGTACCTATCGCGTAGGGCACCGTATCCAGCAAATGCCATTGATCAAGCAAATCGCGCCAGATATTATGCTTCGATTTGAGCATTTTCGCGGCAGCGTCAAAATCAGGCTTCAGCGTCAGCGAACGTCGGAAGCCGCCCTCGCGCTCAAGCATAGATAGCTGCTTCATAAGCGTTCCGGAATTATGTCTTGTGCCAAACTGCGGTGGCTTGTTCACAAAATCGGCATAATAGCGACGGCTTCTCGCCAGCCTGGAAAGCAACCTTTGATTGAAGTCCAGTAGTTCTTTACTGCCATCTTTCCATGATGCAATGCGCTGCAATTCATCAAGCACGACCTGCCGGTAAGAGCTTATATTGCTTTTGTCGATATATGGCTGAGCAACATCATTAATGCCAATTATTATTGGAAATCCAAGCTCTTCATGCACCCAGGCATAAACACTCGTCGCCTGGCTTTCGACTGTTTGCGTTTTGCTGTCGACAAAAATTTTGTATAAGGGCGTGTCTGCATCACCAGCAAATCCACTGAGAAAGAATCCAAGCAGAAGCTTATCCTTATTGCTAATTTTCAGATTTGCAGGCCAGAGAAAATCCACTACACCGGCCTTCTTCGGATTAGTGTCCGGGAAATTGACTATCTGCACAGTCCCTATCGGCTTTGGCTTCGGTTCAGGAAATGGCGGAAACTCTGAGCTGAACACAGCCTCTTCTCCGCCCTTTGCTGGAGCGAACTTAGCCAGAATAGAATCCATTGTTTTCAAAACAGATTCAGCTGGCATGCTGCTGGGAAAAGCTCCAAGCATTCCCATATTTGAAAGTTTGTACTTCTCATCGTGAAAACTTCTGATTTCCGGCGGCTGCAGCGCGCGAATTCCTTCAGGCGTGCCACCATTGTTTTGCGAAAGCGGATGCTCTTCACCATACAATGTGTGCATTGCCGCCCACCAGAGAATCGTGCTGTGGTCTTTTACTCCAGCAAGCATTTCGTTGTAGACGGTGCCTTTTTCCTCAAGAACAAGCTTGTGAGTGTCGCTATCCTCCTTGACGGCGAAATTGCGCACCTCACGGCGCACTTCCTCATCGGTGTAATCAGGATTAAGCAAGAGATCAAGGTATTGTTCGAAAAGATCATAAAATACGGTGGCACCAGCTACGGTATTAAAATGATAATACGTTCTCCACTGATCCGTTCCTGCCGATTCATTCGTCAGCGACATCTGCACCTTTGTGCCATGATGCCGTCCTTTGTTGCCTTTACCCAGTAAGAGATGCTCTTGCGTGTGAGCCACGCCGGAGCTGTTGCTTAGCATAGTGTTCACCCATATAAATGCCTGGGGAACACTTTGTATATGCAGAAAATCAAAAATGAATCCGCTGCGTTGATGCCTGAACCTTGCCCCTATCGGTCGATCGTGATCATCGAGATAAAGAGCGATGGTCTTGAAACCAGAAACTAGCTGACCCTCGTGCAAGCTCTCGAGTGAAACCTGCTCTGTAACTTGTTGCGGCTCTATCACTGATGCACCAGAAGAAGTCGGGATTAAAAGAACAATCAAGAAAAGAAGGCAAACAATCGAACGCAATGCCTTCGTTGTCATAAAGGGGTTCCTTAAGCAGCTGACGGGCTTAAATGATACACGTTTCGCACAAAGAAATAATGAAAGGAGCCTTCACCGGTTTGAATCACGCCTGGTTCACGCTGAGCGGTTAGCATAGATTGGGTCGATTCCCCGTGTATCTTGGCCCAGATTAGCAGTACAGGGTGGCAAAAAGGAGCGCAGGTTCGTGCTGAACTTACGTGCCGGCAGCTCTCACACATGAAAGGGAGTAGTTGAGAATGCAAGTAGCAATTGTTGGAGCGGGAATCGCAGGAGCCACTTGCGCCTCAGAACTGGCTGCAGCTGGGCACAGAGTCACGGTATTCGACAAGGGACGATCTGTCGGTGGGCGGCTGGCAAGTAAAATAGGCGATGGGTTTTGCTTTGACTTTGGTGCGCAGTACTTCACTGCTAGTTGTGCAGAGCTAGAGCAATCCGTAATTGAGTGGTCGGCAAAGGGTTGGGTTCAGGTCTGGGATGCTCGTTTTGGTGCAATTGAATGCGGAGCTTTCAAGGAAAGACCTGGACACAAGCTCAAGTATGTCGGACTTCCAACAATGCAATCGATTGCCGGGCGCCTTCTGGATAATTGCAATGTTTATAAGTCGCACACGGTTAAGGCTCTCAGCAGAAATGAGCAATCAAACTGTTGGACTATATCCGGCATCTCCCACTCGAGTGACTTTGACACAGAGACCGAAAAAATATTTGAAGATACTTTCGAATTCCTGATTGTTGCTTTGCCTGCAATTCAAGCAAATATATTAGTTCCGAATGCCAGAGTAGCCGAGCTGCGAATGGACCCATGCTGGGCTGTGATGGTAGAGTTTGACAAATCCCTGGAGACGGATTTCGATGGCGCGAGGGTGACTGATCACGCATTGTCCTGGGTTGCGCGCGACAGCACGAAGCCGGGCAGACCAGTCGGCGAAAGGTGGGTACTGCATGCCTCCGCCGGGTGGTCCAGAGATAATATCGAAATCGCAGCCGATAGTGCAGCGGAAGCTCTCTTACAAGAGTTTTTTCGGCTGCTTTCAATTGATCCAATAAAACCGTCATTCAGTAAAGCGCATCGGTGGAGATATGCTCGAGCAGTCAACCCAATGGGACAACAATATCTTTTAGACAAAGAGGCGAAATTGGCATATTGCGGCGATTGGTGTTCAGGGGATCGTTTCGAGAATGCCTTTCTGAGCGGACTGTCGTTAGGCAAATATCTAGCGAGTCTTGCTTTGTAGGGCGGTCCCGTCATTAGGCCCGGACGTTAAAGGGAGAATCGTTTGCTCAAAATAAATGCCAGGATTATGCTTCTAACTGTCCACAAAATAGTGCTAATCCAGTTGCTTCCTATCAAGAAGGAGAGCGTGGAAGCAGAAAACCCTGTGCTGCAAAATCGGCTGTGGCATGGAACAGAAAGCAACGCAGTGCATAGCCAGATTATGCACACGAGAGCGAAGTTTACCCAGACCAGGAAGCGATGCGAACCGTTCCAATAGAAGGCGAGTGCAAGTGAGCTAATTAACTCAATTATCATTGGTGCGACCACTACGCAGCCAGTCAGGTCGCAGTGTTTGTTTGCAAATGCAGAAAAGTTTTCGCGAGACGCGAAAACAAATAACGGATAGTGCACGACTTGAACGAACCATATTAGCCCGGTCATATACCAGGTTGAAGCAGCGTTCAACACAAAAATTACTGGAGTCAATTTTCCTGCTCCCAGTTCTGTCAGTCTATTCGTTCCGCTAGGCCCTAATTCTTTCATGGCAACGTGAACGACAGATGAACGATTGAGCCCCTCTCGCCCCCGTTCACGAACCGTTCATCGACAGCAGCTATCCTCTCTCGAAAGGAGATACACTTTATGAAAACCTACCGCCGTCACCTCACAGTACTTCTTCTCATCTGCACTGCAATAATTCTCTGGAGATTACCTGCCATGAGCAAAGAAATTATAGCCAGCACGACAAACATTTACTCTTTCGAAGCCAGATCGCTCGACGGGAAGGAATTATCACTCGGCAATTACAAAGGTAAGGTATTGCTGATTGTCAACACTGCCAGCAAATGCGGATTCACGCCACAATACAAAGAGCTGGAAGAACTCTACGAAAAATATTCGCCAAAAGGGCTGGTCGTATTGGGCTTCCCCTGCGACCAGTTTGGACACCAGGAGCCCGGCAACAATTCCGAAATTGCAAGCTTCTGCCAGCGCAACTACGGCGTAACGTTCCCTATGTTCGAAAAAATCGAAGTCAACGGCGCTCAATCACATCCGCTCTATAAGTTCCTGAAAGAGAAAGCACCTGGAGCTTTAGGCTCCGAAGGAATCAAGTGGAATTTCACTAAGTTCCTCGTAGACCGCCAGGGTTCCGTGATAAAGCGTTTCGCCCCAAGCGTCAAGCCCTTGGATATCAGCACGGACATCGAAAAGGCTCTTAAAGAAAATAACTAGCAGCGCTGAAAACCAGTGAGATAAACTTCTCCCGAGGGACGAAAGGGTCACCTCACGGGCTCCTTACATGGCAATTCGAAATAGTCGCCCGCGAGACGCCCATTGCGAGGAGAAGATGAGAAAGTCATACACCATTGGCAAAACGAGCCTGCATTTGCTTCAAGGCGATATTACGCGCCAGCAGACTGACGCGATTGTGAATGCAGCGAATTCAAGCTTGCTTGGAGGCGGTGGGGTCGACGGAGCGATCCATCGTGCTGGCGGGGCTGCGATCTTAGAAGCATGCCAGAAGATACGAGCGGCTCAGGGGCAATGTAAACCAGGGAATGCTGTGATCACAACGGGCGGGAACTTGCAAGCCAAATGGGTTGTGCACACCGTTGGCCCGGTGTGGCGCGGCGGTGATTCGAATGAAGCGGAGACACTGGCAAATGCCTACCGCAATAGCTTAGAGCGCGCAGCAGAAGTAGAAGCAAAAACAATCTCCTTTCCTTCCATAAGTACGGGAGCCTATGGCTATCCTGTTGAAAAGGCAGCAGAAGTAGCCCTTCAGACAATCAAAGGTTTTGTGGAAGGCAAGCCTGATCAATTCGAAGAAATTTGCTTCGTCCTTTTCGATTCACGGACTCACAACACCTACAAAGACGCTGCGGATACTATATGTGGGGGTGACGCCAGGCGTCACCCCTCTCAAAATGGGATCGGTTAATACACAGGGCGACGCATGGCGTCGCCCCTACACATAAGAGAGTACGAGCCAGTTCCACAAAAGAGAGTGGGATCCAGTTCCAGATCAGTTCCCATGAAAAGATACGAGAGATCGTTTCCCCATACACTCACCAAACAATAAGTTTCGATTCATTGCTCAGCGCTAGAAGGAAAACAGTCGCCCGATCAGATATCATCTGCAAACCGCCAGGAATGGCTACACTGGTTCTTCGAGAATGACAAGGGGCGACAAAGTGAGCATCAGAAATAGAGGCAGTAAGCTGCTTACCGGCATATTGTTAATTTCAGCCGCAACGGCAAATTCGTGTGCTATAGCCACAAACACCGTTAACACCGGAGTCAATCAGGGTGAGCAATCGGTCCGGAAGAAAGATTCAGAATCAGCTTACAGACTACCTGACTACATAATTCCTTCCGATTACGATCTCAGCTTCGAGCCCGATGCACCTGCGGGAAAGTTCTCCGGAAAAGAAACAGTTCTGATTGAAATAAAGAAAGCATGCTCCGACATCGTCCTCAATGCTAACGAATTGACCGTATCATCCGCAGCAATAAAAGCTAGCGGTCAAAAACAAACGATACCACTTCTAGTATCACCGCAAAAGAACCTGCAACGCATCAATTTTCATTCGTCGCACAAATTCCAGCCAGGCAAATATGAGTTGAGCTGCTCATTCACCGGGGTTCTAAATGACAAATTGCGAGGCTTCTACCGTTCCACATTCAAAGACAAAGCAGGCAAAACGCATTATCTTGCTGTGACTCAGATGGAACCAGCCGATGCACGGCGGATGTTTCCATCCTTCGATGAACCGGCACTCAAAGCCTCCTTCAAAATCAAGGCAATCGTTCCAGCCAACAACACAGCAATCTCAAATGCGCCTGTTGAAAAAGAAACCGTTCTAAAAGGCAGCGGTAAAAAACAAATTGAATTCGAAAAAACGCCTCTGATGTCCACTTACCTTCTGGCATTGCTGATCGGCGAATTCAAGCCCACAGAACCTGTGATTTCAGAAAACATACCAATCAGAGTCTGGTCGGTCCAACGAGATCCAGCAATGGGCAATTATGCGCGCGACCATGCTGCAAAACTACTCACATATTTGAACGGATACTTCCGTATACCATATCCCTGGAAGAAGCTGGACTTAATTGCGGTTCCAGACTTTCAGGCTGGTGCAATGGAGAACCCGGGTGCCATAACTTTTAGAGAAAAGTTTTTGCTTCTCGACGAAAAACAAGCAGCCCTCAGCTCAAAACAAAGCACAGTTTCAATTACTGCGCACGAAATGGCTCATCTATGGTTCGGCGACCTGGTAACGATGAAATGGTGGGATGATATCTGGCTGAACGAAGCATTCGCGACCTGGATGGCAACAAAAGCAGTAGACAACGTAATGCCTGAATGGAACCTTATGGCTGAATTTTTTGCCGGCAGAGCGAAGGCATTTTATACCGATTCACTGCATTCAACGCGCTCAATTCAGTTCCCTGTGATCAAACCTGAAGACGCCGAACAAATGTTTGATGAAATCACATACGTAAAGGGCGCAGCAGTTCTTCGTATGCTTGAACACTATTTGGGCGAAAAGACATTCCAGGATGGAGTAAGCAATTACCTGAAGGAGCACTCTTTCGGGAATGCCGCAACCAACGATCTCTGGAAAGCTCTTGCCGATGCATCGCAAAAGCCTGTCAAAGAAATTATGGACACCTGGTGCAAACAGCCTGGCTATCCGCTGATTCATGTCAAAGAAGAATCAGGCAAAACGGTTCTGAATCAAGAGCGATTTTTCCTCGATGGAAACGATAGCGGCCAGCAGCTATGGAAGATTCCCGTAGGATTCAGAGAACTTGTGGGAGAAGTCAAATTAGATAGCTCCGGCAGAGAGCTGATTACTCCTCAATACGAACTGAGCAGCAGTAGGATTGCAAGTCTAAACACCAGGCCAGATACTATTTTTGCAAATGGCGGTGGCTTTGGTTTCTACCGCACGCTTTATGACGACGAAAGACTGAACAATAGAATTGTCGCAAATTTGCACTTGATGTCACCTGTCGAAAGGCTCTGCTTTTTGAGCGATCACGCTGCCCTGGCCACATCCGGCAAAATACCTGTGGCTCGCCTGCTCAAGGTTATGCAAAGCTACAAGAATGAAAGTGAATTTGCTGTGTGGGAAACAATTTTTAGCACACTCAAATATATAGATAGATTTGTTGAACCCAACACACGTCCATCATTTTCAAACTACATTAAAGCCCTCTTGCAAAACGAATACAAGAAACTTGGCTGGGCGAGCACAGACCAGGCTGAAGCCGCTCCGTCGCGACTATTGCGCGGTCATATTATATCTGTGCTCGGAACGATTGGGCAGGATAGAGAAGTTATAAATAAATCGCGAGAGAAATTCGCGCAGTATTTGAAGGCGGCCGACAGCGTTGATTCAAACTTGCTCGATGCGATTAGCGAAGTCGTTGCTTATAACGGCAGCGCCAAAGACCTTGCCAGCTTTATAGAGCTCAGGAAAACGGCAAGCACTCCGGAAGTGGAGCAGCGCGCACTTTACGCACTGGCGCGCTTCAGACAGAGCGATCTTGTACAACAGTGCCTCAAGATGACAGTCAGCAAGGACATCCGCGCACAAGATGCTCCTAAAGTGCTGGCCGAGTTTTTCAATGAGAATGAAGCGAAATTGCTTGCCTGGAATTTCTTGAAGACGAACTGGTCAAAAATTCAGGAGCTCTACGCGCCGCATATGCTGGCAAAACTGGCTGAATCCCCAGCGTCACTAACAGACGGAAAAGATTACCTCGATGTCAAAACTTTTTTTGAGATTCACAAAATTCCAGATGGTGCTACCAGCGTTTCTCGAATGCTCGAAAAACTCAAAATCAACGTTCAATTCAAACAGCGCAGCGCTAAAGAGTTAAACAAGTGGCTGCAAGAAAACAACTGAGAGATTGATCTTGACCCCAAACTTTCACAATCAATCGGGCTCGCCGGAGTAAAAGCCGGCAGGCTGCAGCTAGCCTCGTAATGGGGACCCGTGCGAGCGGAGCGAGTGCGGGTTGGAGAGGCGACGCGGGCGCTCCCAGGGCGTCCGCTTTTTGCACACTGTTTTTATTTTGGTTGGGATTAGAGACTAGCGCAAGTTCAACAATCTCAATTAATTCAGACTTAGTTCACAGCTTTTACACATTTGAATTGCCTACTAATACTAAATTTTAAGCGATGGCAGAAATTTTATTTTGGCACCATCTGCAGTTGTAGCCATTTAGTAAGCATTGAAAAAGGCTGATATTACTTGCGATACAGGTTTTTGCCTTTTTTGCGCCGTCACCTGTGACTGACACCTGCCTGCCGACTGCACAATCGTGCAACTATAATTTCGTAGTTTCCACACTGCCACGCGGTGCGGGTTCACTTACAGTGGAGCGAGGGTCGGAGTCTGACGGGATATATAGCGCAGAGGTCCAGGATGCACTAATTCGATAGTCCAGCAATTTCTCCGCAGCGCGGAGATTTTTTTATTTCTAAGAGAGCCAGAAATTAAAGCAGGAACAAACAATGCCGAAGCAAAAGAAAGTCAAACCAGTCGTCGCCGCCCTTATCAGCTTGAATCTGTGGCATTCACTGCCAGGAGTCGTTTTAGCCCAATCAGTTAGCACAAATACAAGCGGGAGCAGCACTCAAACCCCGGCGTTAATTGATAGCAAGTCCGCGGCTAACGTGACCAATCTGGTAGTCGACTCCAAACACTCTGTCGCAGTTGACTTCGGCAAACTGGGCGCAAGCGGTCTCAACCTGTCTGGCTTACTGAGCAACTCCGGTGTCATCTACGCTTTCTCAAGCAACCCGGACGTGAAAGTGGCAAACATACATGCCGCGAATATCACAAATAATGCTGGCGCTCTCTTCACCTCAGTCATTCCGACTAGCGGCATTAGCGGTTTGAATTTGAATCTTTCGAACCTGGTTCCACTCAGTCTGGCATTCTCCGCGACACAAAGCTTTGTCAATGCAGGCACAATCAGCAGCTCGGCGAACCTTTCGGTTATTTCCAATCAAATCACAAACATGGGCACCATGACTGCGATGCAAAACATCAACATGGTTGCACCGACAAGCATCGTCAACACAGGGCTAATTGCCTCGCAAATGGGCAACATCACCGCGATGACGGCTTCTTTGAACAATGCTAATGCAATCATGCAAGCCCTCTCCGGTCAAATCAATATACAAGGTATGCCTGGCGTCAATTTGAATATTGAGAATACGGCAGGAAAAATTCTTGGCGCAGACATCAACATATCAGCTGTTAAAGATTTGCTGGCGACGAATTCAATTGCACCAAACGTACTTATAAATGGCGGCTTGATTTCAGGCTCGAAGAGCGTAAACCTTTCAAGCGACGGCGGTGCGGTGTCAGTTAATGTCGATACGATCAGTGGACCATTGAGTCTGACGGGTGCCGATGCGCAAGTTCATGTACAGTCCGGCGATCTGAATATTGCTTCAGTCAATCTGTCGGGCGATCCGATCATCACTGACGCCAAAAATTCGATCAATCTCAATAACTATTCAAATTCTTTCACTACCTTCGGCAATGATTTTATCGCCTTGTCCGGAGCTAACATCACTTTCACCGGCACAGGAACCATAGACACATCGACATCTGTCGGAACCGGCGGTAAAGTGGTTCTCGGCGCAGGTGTCAGCTTCGATGGCAACAACAATATAACGGGCTCCTCTGGCAAGGGCGGCAATATATCGGCCTCCAACTTGAATATAAACACCGCTGGAGGCAGCGTAACTCTGCGCGCCGACAACGGCAGCGGCGCCAATTCTGCAGTTGGCGGACAGATAAGCGTCAACAACATAAGTACCAACGGCTTAAACGGAAACAGCGGAAGCAACGGTGGAGTGGGCAAAGCTGGCACCCTCGGACCTCCCCCTGACGGGCGCGAATCTGGTCATACAGGCGGTACTGGTGGAACCGGCGGCGACGGTACGGCTGGCGGCGCTGGTGGCGCTGGCGGCAGCATCACAGTTACAGCGGGCACTTCGATATCGCTGGGAAATCTTTCGAGCTCGGGTGGTAATGGCGGACAAGGCGGCAACGGCGGTGCTGGCGGTGTCGGCGGAAATGGTTCTGACGGTGCCGGTGGAAACGGCATCCATGACGACCACGATGGTGGCGCTGGCGGTACTGGTGGACTGGGCGGAAATGGTGGCGCAGGTGGTGCCGGTGGTTCAGCCGGTTCAGTCACACTGAGTGCACCCGGACCTATCGCACTCGCATCTATTACCGCAGTTGGTGGCAATGGTGGTTATGCAGGAATCAGTGGATCCGGCGGTCGTGGTGGCAATGGCGGCAACTCAGGCACAGGAGCCTGGGGTGGAGCTAAAGGAGCCGACGGCGGAACAGGCGGAACGGGCGGCAATGCTGGGAACGGTGGAGCTGGTGGCGTGGGCGGTGCCGGCGGACCAGTCACGATAACAAGCAGCAAAGGAACTGTGACTTTCTCGGGTAATGGACAAGCTGCCGGCAATAAAGCAGCTGCAGACGCAGCAGTCACAGCCCAACTAGCGACTGTAGCTACACTGACGACTTCGGCGAACAATGCATCTACAGCTCTAACAGCAGCGCAAGCCGCGGCAAACCCGAACAATGTTGGAACCCAAGCTTACACCGATCAGCAAGCCTCGAGTTCAGCCCTGGCTACGCAAAACTCGACATACATTGCAGCACAGAAGGCAGATGCCGATTACACCACGGCTCTAAGTAACTATAACTCCGTTCATAACGGTCATGTCAGCACATGGGCAAACGCACAAGCAACTCTTGCAAACGATCAGAAGAACAACGCTTCTGCAGCCACGATTACTGCAGATCAAAATGCAGTAACAGCAGCAAAAGCAGTAGTTGATGCCGACGACACTACCCTGAATAATTACCTCACGGCAAAAACAACTGCCGATAATGCAGCTCAAACTGCGGCGACCGCGTACGCGAATGCGCTCTCTACGCAAGCAGCACACCAGGCTGCAGCGAATCAGAATATTGCCGATAAGACCGCTGCTTTGAATACAGCCAACGCCGCGCTATCTGCAGCCAATTCGACTCTAGCCTCCTTGCAGCAGACAGCCAGCCAGATAGCCTCATCCTCAACAGCCGCTATCCAGACCAACGGCGGTATTGGTGGTACCGGAGGTTCAATCGGTAACGGTGGCGACGGCGGAAACGGCGGACACGGAAGCTCCGGCGGTATTTTCCGAAGCAGTGGCTCCGGTGGCGCAGGTGGTGCTGGCGGTGGAGGCCCACTGGGCGGTATCGCGGGGGACGGTGGCAATGGAGCCGCAGTCCTTATTACGGCCGGTGTCGGCAATCTATATATAAATGGTGGAATTAACTCCTTTGGTGGCGCAGGCGGAACTGGCGGCGCCGGTGGATACGGCGGCGTCGGCGGCTTGGGCGCAGACGGCAGCGGCGGAAGTATTGGAACCGCACTGGGATTTGGCGGTGGCAGCGGCGGCGCAGGTGGCGCCGGTGGCTCAGGCTCAGCAGGTGGTGCCGGTGGTGCAGGTGGCTCGGGTGCCACGATTACATTGAACGCACCGAATGGCGATGTGAATGTACTGGCAGATCTAAACAGCTACGGCGGCATAGGCGGACAGGGCGGTCAGGGTGGAACCGGGGGGGCCGGCGGCACCGGCGGCTCATCGGCATCCGGATTGCACTGGAGCGGGCATATCGGCATTTCCAACGGTGGAGTGCTCGATGTCAGCGGTGGCCTTGCAGTCGGCTCTGAAGGCGCCTCAGGCGGCTCTGGTTCGCTTGGTGGCACAGGCGGCGTCAAAGGCGCCGGCGGCAACGGTGCCGACATTCAAATCTATGCGCCGAATGGCTCTATTTCAATCGGCGGCAACGTCAGCACATTCGGTGGCGTCAACGGTGTTGCAGGCAAGAGCGGTGCTAACGGAGCCCGAGGTGCAGACGGCGCATCGGATATTTATCTCGGCTTCAACGGCGGAGTAAGCATTGGCATTACAGCCGACGGCAGCTTCACTGCCGGCGGCAGCGCGAGCGGCACCTTGAATATCGGTGGTATCGATATTAGTGGAAGCGCTTCCGGTTCGACCACAATTAAGGTAGATGGGAATGGATTCAGTGCAACTGGCACTGGTTCAGCCTCCGGCAGCGCGGCATTGAACCTGGGAATCATCAATATGAGTGCCAGTGGTTCTGCCAGTGGCACCGTAGGACTGACAATAACTCCCACAGGCGTCAACGCAAACGGCAGCTACAATTTTGCCGGAAATACAAATTTGCAAGTCAATGCTCCCGGTTTCACCTTGAACTATCAAGCACAGGGCTCGGGCTCGGGCAGCGCCACAGTCACAGTTGACTCGAGCGGTCTGAGCGCAAGCGGCATGGCAAGCGCACAAGGTTCGCAATCAGGTGCCTTCAGTGGCGGCGGTGTCAACATAGCATTTGCGCAGCAAGGACAGGCTAACGGCAGCGGTCAACTAAACATCGGAGGCGGTGGCATCACCGGTTCCGGCTCAGGAACTGGAACCGGCTCCGGTTCAGCAAGTTTCAGTGCACCAGGCGTGAATGTACAGGTAGCAGGTTCAGGAAGTGTAAGTGGTTCTGGAAGCGCGTCAATCACATCCAGTGGTGTCACCGCCCAGGGTACATTGACGCAACAAGCATCAGGCACAGCACAAGTACAAGTAGCCGGCTTGACTGTTGACGTAAGTGGCTCTGCCAGCAAGACGCAATCAGGAAGCGGCAGCATCTCAGGCAGCGGTGTTAGTGGAACAGGAATGCAATCTGTCAGCGTAAGCGGCAGTGCCACCATCACCGGTGACGGCATCAATATATCGGCTCAGGGGCAAGCAAGCAAAACCACTACAGCGACTGCTACACTTGACGGCAACGGTTTGAGCGGAAGCGGCAGCCAGAGCCAGAGCGTGAGCGGCAGTGGCAGCTTCAGCGCAGGCGGTCTCTCCGTATCAGTAAGTGGTGCCCAGAGCCAGACCACGACTGCAGCAGGCAGCGTTGGACCAGGCGGATTTGTTGCAAGCGGAAGTCAAACCAAAAGCACTAGCGGTAGTGTTGACGTCAGTGGACCTGGATTTACACTTACTGCCTCTGGAAGCCAGACCCAAAATAATTCGGCCAGTGGTGGTATCAACAGCTCAGGTATATATGGTAGTGGAAGTCAGACTCAATCACTTTCAGGAAGCGGCAGCTTTACGGGTGGCGGTGTAAATATCGACCTCTCCGGCAGCCAGACCCAGTCAAAATCAGGCGGCGGTAGCATCGGTTCGAGTGGTGCAAGCGGACAGGGAAGCTCAAGCCAGTCGACCTCTGGCAGCGCTAATGTGAATATTGGCTCGGTGACACTCAACGTTAGCGGAAGCCAGAGCAAGAGCACCAGTGCTGCCGGCTCTATTAGCGGCAGCGGACTTAGCGGTTCGCAAACCACAACTCAAGCACAATCGGGCAGCGCCACTTTTGTTGGCGGCGGTGTGAATATTGATCTGAGCGGAAGCAAATCCAGCAGCAGCACCAGCAGTGGTGGCATCAGCTCAAGCGGATTGAGCGGCTCGCAAACTACAACAAGTACAGAAAGCGGTAAGCTTGGCTTCAGTGCACCTTACGTCGACATACAATTGACCGGCACCAAGGCCAGCTCATCCAGCGCTTCTGGCGCGATCTCAGGTGGCGGCCTCAGTGGACAAAGTTCAAGCTCTCAAACACAATCTGGCGGTGCAAGTCTATTTGGAGTGCAGATTGCTTTCGATTCCACTCGTAATTCGGCCGCTGGTGGCTCAATTAACGGAAGCGGTGTGTCAGGCGGCAGCAGCAGTTCAAGCAGCACTGGCGGAACCCTGACAGCAGGTAATGTTGGAATCACTTTCGATAATACTCAAGCGCAAAACCGCACAGTATCTGTGGGTTCCGGCGGCGTCAACTCAGGCTCCAGTACGAGTACAACAAGCTCGGTTAGTTTCCCTGGTCTGGGCTTCAACCTTTCGAATTCCTCTTCAAAAACGTACGGTACTCTGGGTACCCTTGGACAATTGATCCAGAACGCGCCTGCCAATAATCCAGTGACAAACACTGGCACAGGAACTGGAACTAGTACTGGCACGGGAACGGGTACGGGAACAGGTACTGGTACAGGCACAGGAACTGGCACAGGCTCAGGCACAGGCAGCACCCCAACTACAATCAGCTATTCTGCTCCAACCTTTGTTCCAACAGCAAGCTGCGGAACTTGCAGCAGCAGCACAGGAGCAGCAATTCAAGCTATCGGTTCGATTTACACCAATGCCAATCAATACGGCTATGCTTCCAGAGGCGGAAACGTTCACTTCCAGGCAGGCAGCTCGATCACAGTTCACGGCAATGTAAACGCCTCTGGTGGTTTTGAACCGGCTAACGGTGCAGGTTTCACCGGACCTGGTGGAAACGTGTTGATGCAAGGCACCACGATTCACATCGGTCATGACCAGAATGCACAAGTAATTGGTGGTTCGCTCACTTTCGTGACTCAATACCAAGGAATCACCTTCTTGCTCAAGCCCGTGGTGCCCGCACCGACACTGTGGCCAGGCAATACACTTGGGCTCACTATCGGAGACGGCAACGGACACAACGGAACAATTGTTGCAACCACCCCGGTCTTTATTGCTCAGAATGGTTCAGGCTCACTAGATCTCAGCAATGTTGGTGGAACCGACCTGCTCTCAACTGGGGTACTGAAAACTACTGGTCTGGATTTCATTGCTCTTGCTTCAGGCAGCATCAATGCAAGCAGCGCAGCTGCAGGTTCGACAATCAATGCAAATAAGACTGGCGGCATCGGCGGCAATATCATTTTTGCAGCAGGCGATCAGGCAGCCTCACTTAGCTATGGAACAGGCAGCGGACAGAGCCCCTGGTTGATCCTCGGTGGAGGCAGCAGCACCGGCGGTAACATCAACTTGTCGAATGTCAATTTGACTACAAATGGTCAACTTGTGTTTGCCGAAACTCACTCAGGTTACTCCAGTGGAAGTATCGCCCTCGGATCAATCACTGCGGCAAATTCAAATGGATTGGGCGCAGGCACAACAGGAAGCACATACCTGATCGCCACCGGTAACATAAATACCGGTACAGTCACCAGCACCTACGGCATGTTTTTGAGCACAGCCGGCAACATCGGCAGCTCCAGCAGCTACCAGCAAACCAACATTCAAAATCTCCAGGTACTCACACCGTACTCCGCATTCATTAATGACTCTTCTGCGGTCAGACTCGGCACATCAATTGCCGGTTCTTTCAATTTGACCAGCCCGAATCAAATTACGGTTGGAGGAGTATTGAGCGCAAGCATTGCTTCCCTCAGTTCAACAAAGAGCTCGATTCAGATTGACTCGACATTGAACGCAGGGCAAGTGAGCCTGACTTCGCACGACTCCATCACTGATGCAAATGGCTTGCAACATTTGAATGCAGGCGCTATCAACTTAAACTCAAGATCAGGTGACGTAAGTTCAAGCAAACTGGCTACAACTGCTATCAATTTGCAAGCAGCAGGAAATATCGATGTCACTACAACGAGCGCGACGCTGCTTGTTGCAAACGCGAAAGGCAACGTCAGCATCCACGATAGTGGCTATGTCGTCTTCGGCGGTTATGTGGATCCAACAACGAATAGTGCAGTTTTTGGCAGTACTTCCAGCGGAAAGACCTTCAATGTCAGTTCCGCAAGTGACATCATTGTAAGTGGTGCAATCACTGCACAGAATCTGACTTTGAGTGCCGGCACCAATAGCAGTATATATTTGAATGCAAATATCACTGGTACAAGCTCGGCCACCCTGACGGCCAACGGCACTGGTTCAATTGTTCAAACCAGTAATTCCATCTTGATCTCTTCGCCGACATTGACCTTGAGCACAGGCAGCGGAAACCTCGGCTCAGTGGCTTACGCATTGAATACCAATGCAACCGATTTGACCTTCACGACAAGTGGATATGCACATATCTACAATTCAAACTCCACAGGTTCGCTCAACCTCAAAGGCTGGACAGGCTCAACCCTGCAGTTTACCGAAAACGGCAATCTGCATGTAGTTGGACAATTGGCCGCTCCTGGTTTGATTGAACTCGACACCACTAACAATGGTGTGCTCAGCATCGAAAACAATGTCGAGTCCGGCAGCATGGTGTTGCTCAACGGCGCAGGCGGAATCAATCAAGCAAAGAATACATTGATTTTTGCTCCACTGCTTCTAGCTAGCGCTGGAAGTGCTGGAATGAATCTGACTCAAACAAATGCACAATATATAGGATTGCTCACACCAGGTGCCGTAACTCTCAACAATATTTCCGGAGCGATCGTAACCGGTGGAGTCGGCAGCATCAACCTGACCAATCAGGATAACGTGGTCGTTGCGGGACTTGTATCTCAGGGCGCCGTTACTGTACACGCAGACGGACAGATTGTCGTTGCAGACACTTCCGGCACGGTAGTCTCAGTTAGCTCGACGGCGAAAAACGGCGGCATCGCAATTCTGGGAACTCTAAAAGGCAGCACTAGTGTTTCGCTCACAGCAACTGGCAGCGGTTTGATCCAGCAAGTACAAATCGGCGACAAGATTGATACACCAGTGCTGACCCTCACGACAGGCGGTGGTGACATCGGCAGAAATGACGTATTCATCAATACCAACGCACAAACAATCAACTTCGTTTCTTCCGGCAGTGTCTACATCTACGACTCTAATTCAAAGGGATCGATCAATCTGCCGTCGTGGACAGGAACATCCTTGCAGTTTGTTGAAAATGGTGTTTTAAACGTCAACGGAGCATTGCAAGCAACAGGCACGATTGCTCTAGCAACTACAAACGACGGCTTCATTCACTTGAACAACAACGTCACAACAGCAGGTTCCGCGGTATTGATTTCCGGCGGTAAAGGCGGAGTCGATCAACTCAATTCGGCAACATTGACCTCACCGTTCACAGTTGTGCTTGCAGGTGCTGGCGGCGTCAGCTTGCCTAATCTTGCGACCAACACACTGGCGTTGACCACATCAGGAGTCGCCACTGTCAACAACACTACTGCAACAGGTGTAGCCCTCGGACTCGTAGCTAATGTCGGCAGCGGCACATTCACAACAAACCATGACATTATCATCGGTGGTCTGGCAAGCGCTGGAAACTTGACGGTCAACTCTGGTGGAAACATCAGCACGATTGGCCAGGTCATCGGTACCAACGTAACCTTGAAGACCACCGGAACCAATGGCAGCATTTCGCTCGGTGACAATATTACTGGTTCAACAAGCTTGAAGCTGCTTGCATCAGGCAGCGGCAACATCTCTCAGGCAAATGAAGCCATCTGGGTTTCGTCTCCTACATTGACCATGAGAACCGGTTCTGGTGACATCGGTTCAGCAAAAATATTGATGCTAACAGATGCGACTGATCTGACCTTCTCAACCAGCGGAAGTGTCTACATCTACAACGCAAACTCCAATGGATCACTCGATGTGAAACCCTGGAGCGGCACCTCACTTGTATTGCTGGAGAACGGCAATCTCAATGTCAACGGCGATATAAACGCCGGCGGCAGCATGATTCTGGGAACCTACTCTAACGGCAATATCGCACTCAATTCAAATATCTCCGTCGGTTATACAACTGTATTGAATGCCGGCGGTACCGGCGGCATTTCCCAGGCTTCAGGCAAGCTACTAAGCTCGCCGGTTTTAGCCATGTCCTCCGGCATCGGCGGCATCGGTCCGATTCACACGAATTCCTCTGTAATTAGCGCAAATACGCTCGGCGATTTCACCATCAATAACGACCGAATCGCAACACTTGTAGCGTCAGTAGGCGGAAACGCCACCGTCAACAACGCTGACACTCTGATAATTGTTAACCTGTTTGCCGGCAAAGACGTCAACGTTGGAGCTCAAGGCAGCATCTTCGCTATCGGTGACGTAACAGGCAATCACGTCTCGCTCACTGCAACCGGTGGTGGCATCGGCATGGCAGGAAGCATACTCGGTTCCTCTTATATACATCTGACCACAAGCGGCGGTGGCTCAATCACTCAGCTGTTTACAGATAACCTGCTCCTGGCACCATCCGTTGTCATCACATCAGACAGCGGAGACATCGGCATGCCTGTCAATTACATGCACGTATCTTCACCGAATATCACAGTAGCAACCGATGGCAACATCTACTTGGACAGCAAGACTTCCACAACATTGAGTGTTCCGCGTGCGGGAAGCTTCCAGTTCACCGGCAACGGCAACTTGACTCTGGCGACTGATCTCAATAGCAATGTGCAAAAGAACGGCAATGGTTCCAACATCTCGCTGACAATCACCAATGGTTCACTTATCGCCCAGAACATCAACGTAAATTCGAATGGAAAGGGCGGCACTGTAAACATCAAAGTGAGCGGTGGCAGTATAACAACCAAGAACATTACCGCCAACGGTGTAGGTTCAGGCAATAGCGCGGGCGTGATCCTGCTCAATGCTGACGGTGGAACTGGCAGTGGAATTCAGCAGGGTGGCGAAGGTCAACCAAGGGTCATCGTTAAGCCGGATGCCAGCATAACAACAGGCATTATTTCTGCAGTGGGAAGCAAGGGCTCTAATGGTGGCTACATCGGTATCCATACTCCGAATGCAGTGAAGTCTACAGCTATTTATGCGACGAGCGACTTCGGTAATGGTGGCACGGTGCTGATTGACCCCACGACGATCAGCGTGCCGATGATCAATGTTTCTTCCGGCTTTGGCAGAGGCGGAAACATAGGTTTGCAAGCAGATGGTAGCATCACTGGCCAGTACTTCATTGCCGAAGGCGGATTAGCCGGTGGTCTCATCAGTGCACAATCGCAACTAATAAATGTCGCAGTCATCGACGCTTCGGGCGGCAGCGGCGGCAGTATTTATTTGACCGGCAACTATGTCTTGCTTGATGGAGCCCTCGCACAAGGCTTCGCAGGCAACGGTGGAACCATTGCCGCAAATGCAGGCTATTTCGGAGCCAACGGCGTCAATGTCATAGGAGCAGCCAATGGTGGCAACGTCTTTATTAACGCTCAAGGCATTGGCATATTCAATGTAATGGCGATGGGTGGCGGTAATGGTGGCTTTGTCGGATTGAATTCCGCAGGCATTCTTAGCGCCGACTATATAAATGCCAGTGGAGGCGGTTCTGGCGGTATGGTCTTCCTTACCGGTGGTGGAGGCATTTTTACCGGCTCTATTTCAGCGACCGGTGAGAGTGGATACGGTGGCGCGCTATATGCATCAGGTCCGATCTTCTCATCCAGCGGCTACATTGCTTTGTACGGCGGTGGTGATAATGAAGGTTCCGTCTCAATCAACGCCGGACAAATATACCTTGCTCACCCGATTCAAATCGGCAGACATCATTTCATCACTCCCGGTAAACCGACGGCTCCAACCCTTGATTTCAGCGGCATCGTCAATCAGAGCTTGATTGGCTCAGTTGGAGCAAGAGCAGCAACAGACTTCACCCCGGTTAACAGAACAAGCCTCAACAAGGCGACAGAGGAGCTGAATGCACGCGGTGCACTCAAACAGCAACCATTGCAAGGTCATGTCAGCAAGCAACATAAGAAGAAAAACGGCTTCATGCTCGCCAGCAATAATATCAACGCAGAAACCATCAACCAGCTAAGTGATGCAGGCGTTACCGTAGGCAGCGGAACTGGTGGCAATTTCCTCAACCTGGATAAGGGCAACGTGCTTGTGCATTCAGGCAAGGACATGACTGTACGCACACATGAAGGGGATGTTGAAATCGCCGGTGGTGCGCTGGTATACGTTGTCGAAACGGGCAATGACGTAGCAGTATTGAACTTGCATGACGGATGGCTCGGTGACGTCACAGTTAAGACCGGTGGCAAGGAAATCAAACTTGCACCTGGAACTCAACTTATACTCAGCCGCGTCGCTAATGCTAAGTTTGAAGAGGTTACACCGGTCAAGGTTCCATCACGTCACCTCGAAGAGTTCAAAGTCGGCAACGGAATTACTGCCTTTGAAGCTGACTTCTCAATCATGAGTGCACTTTCTGAAATCGCTTGCTTGAACCAGATGGTTGGCTCAAAAGATCGCCAGACGCAACGCGCTCTGGGCAAGGCACTCAAGACCGCGGCGGCATTGCAAATAGTCACCGGACACCGTGGTGCATTCCAGTCAGTACAAGTAGCAGGCGGACGGTCAAGCTACTAGTGTTCAAAAAGATCGACAGAACGGGCGTCTCAAAGAGGCGCCCGTTTTAATTTCATGGCGAGCTAAGGTAGGGGCATGCCCTGCATGATTGAGAACTTACACCTGTGGGATATAAATGGTGCCGAGCGGGCGCCCGTTAAGCAGAACCGTTGGTCCTTTCGTCCCGAGCATGAACTACAGACGAAGGGCTCGTTGCCTCAACGGCAGTGAACGGCTCGAGGATATTGTAGGAATGCGTGACGTGCTGCGAGACAACCCAGGAATCACCGGGCTCGAGAATTACGGTTTGCCCTGAGATTTTCAGTTCAGCCTTGCCCTTAAGCACATAACCTATTGTCTCGTAGTCACGCGTGCTTTCCTCTTTCTGTCCAACCGACTCGTTTTCCCAGAGTCGCATCGACATTTTTACGCCAGTGGCGAGATATTTCTGCCCCATTTTTCCATGAGGTGAAAATGCAGAACTGACTTTCATAATTGTTGTGTCCGGCATTGAGCAGTCTCCAGTCAATATTAGGTTGGATAAAAACGAGAGTATCAGCAGGCTGCAGTCTAAGAGCGCCTTTGGAGGAGAATCCTAATGGGCGCCCGTGAGGCGCCCCTACCATAAGGATCCTCTGGAGGCAGGGTTCACATGGCCCTGAGAAAGCAGATTCTCCCACGGCTCTGAGGAGGCAGGGAATCGCCAGGCTCAATTGCCTGATCTAGCCGCCGTGAAAATCGTCGGCGGTGTAAAGACTATCCTCTTCAGGGTCGTCGAGCACATCAATTGGAACGAAATCTACTTTATCGGTGCTACCACAGGATGGGCAGGACAGTCGCCCGCCCTTGTATGAGAACTGATGGTTACAATGCGTGCAAAGATATTTTGATGCTTCCGGCGGCTTCTTAGACATCTTAGCCTTCATATCGTTGCTCCTTTGAGTGGCGAATTCGTTGCTTCTCTCTTTTATTATCACCTGATGCCACCAAAGGCGGTGCAGCGAATGGGCGACATTCACAGCATTTTTTCTCGGCTGATTAGATGAGCAATAGACTCATTCTCTAAGCAGCCGCTCAATCATTTCATCAATGCCTTCACCATGACCTTTTGCACGAATGATGCCATTCTTATCAATTATGAATACAGTTGGATAAGAATGAACCTTCCAGGCTGCGGCAATAGGCCCTCCCAAACCATCAGCCCAGGAGTCCCAATTGATGTTATTGCGTTTCATTATGTCCGGCAAGGAATCTGGATCATCAGCACTAACGCCGATCAGCTTGAATGGTTTGTTTTTATATCTTTCAACGAGCGACCGCTCGTGGTCGTACATGAGACGACAGGACCCTCACCAGTCACCGGAGAAGTCGAGCAATACTACCTTGCGTTTGTAATAGCTCAACTTGGCAGTGGAGCCGTCCTGAAGCATGCCGACGATTTCCGGCGCACGCTGCCCCACACCGGGTCCGGTCCCGAACAGATCAAATTTGGAGATTACCGCACCGGCGGCAAAAAGACCGACGAGTATAAAGACCTCCTTCGGAAATGGTAC
>JBIKOL010000004.1:0-115930 GCA_044358055.1 Obscuribacteraceae bacterium (SeqCode) | reverse complement strand
GATATGCCATAAGAAGCTGGCTGTCCAGATTGCATTAAATCTTCGCGTTACTCCTAATAACAACCCACCTCTCGTCAACAATAAGTCGGGTGCAGTATGAGGCGAGAACTATGAATCCCAGAAAAACTGTAGAAATAAAGCTGAGCGACGATCACAGCACTGTGCCCGGCAAAGAACCACGAAAAACAACTTTGAACTTGCAAAAGCCTGTTTGCAAAAATGGTGTATGTGAACTTGTCTGGAAGCCTGTTAAACCGGCTGCCTAATGCCCGAACTCCTCGACCATATATATTAATGTACCTTTGCGAGCGATACCGATTCCCACGGCTTTAGCACGAGGGTCCAGCATTATGGAGCGATGGTTATGTTGCCCCGCAGGTTCAGCCATCATCCGTTCATGCATTTGCTGTACAAGTACTTTGTCATCGAAGCGCCCACGAGACTTCAGATTCAAATTCTCATGCACCTCACGATTAATGCCCGCATCAGATGCTCGCATTTGCGGAATTCTTCCCTGCAAGTCCACATGCGGACTGAACTGAGGGCTTACATATCGTTCGGGATGCTGCATCATGTAATCGGCGTAATCCCGTGCTAATCTTGCTAGCGCGGAATCTGGCTGCACGTCGGGGCTTCCTTCGGCTCTACGCGATTGATTGATCAAAGACAAATCGTATGATTCAAGTTCATCACTGGAATAATTGCCCGCACCAGCAGGTGTTGCTGCTTGCGAGGGGTCTGCAGCAGCTAAATTAGACGCAGAACCTGTTCCAGCAGCAGCCATATGTCCGCCGCTGGAAGATGCTCCGGAGGAAGACAAGGCAACCGGTTGAGTCTTGGGCGGGCGCGAAAGTCGCTTCTCATACAATTTCGGATGCCCATGCTCAAGCACAGCATAGGTAAATTGCAGTGGTTTATCTGGTCGCCGAGACATCCAGCGGTCTACGGCTTCTGCAGAGTTGGCTGAGAATCCATCCAGCGTAAGAAGTACATTGCCTGCTTTGAGTCCCATTCGCTTTGCCAGTGTATCGTTTCCGGGTGCGGCATTTATATACAACCCAGGGTTTTTTATTCCGCGAAAAAGAACGCCGCCGGCGACGGTCTCAACACCAAGCGCTTTGCTCGTTACAGAAGGGCCGGAGTGAATCACTTCATTAGAATCGTCGGCCGCTTTAGTCTTTGCCGAAAGAGATACAGCAATCAATAAGACAAAACTGCAGATTGCTAGATTGATCCTTGTTCTCAAATCCTGAGCCCCTAGTGTTTCTTTGCCGGAGGAACTTCGTGCTGCTCTTCAGCTCTGGTCCACTGGCTGCTGAAGAGTGGGCGCAGGCTGTTCATTGCCGCAAGAATTGCCGAGCCGTTATTCAACAATGTGGACAGGGCAGGTCCAATCATGCCGCTTGCCGCCAGAGCGATGCCGGCACCATTGGGCACGGCCACGAAGGCGAGATTCTCGCGCACGAGACCCATAGCCTTACGCGATATATCAATTGCTTCGGGGAGCCGGCGCAAGTCATTGTCCGTCAAAAGTAAGTCCGAGTTTTCTCTTGCCGCATCAGTAGCACCGTGCAATGAGACACCAAGATCGGCATGCGCCAGCGCAGGCGAATCGTTGATACCATCCCCGACGACTGCTACGGTGTAACCCTCGTCCTTCAAGCTCTTTACCAGTTCTGCCTTCTGTTCTGGGAATGAATTGGCAAAGACTTCATCAATGCCAGAAGTTTTTGCAATCGCACGAGCAGCATGTTCGTGATCGCCGGTTGCCATATAAATCTTCTTCACACCAAGCTTGTGTAATTTCTTGATGACCCAGGGAACCTCTGGCCTTAACTTATCCGCATACGCAATCAAACCTGCAAGCTGTCCGTCAATAGCAAGGTATGCGACAGATTCTCCGCGTGTATGTATTTCATTTTCGAGTGGAACGGACTCTCTGATATCAATATTTTCAGAGTGCATGAAACGTCTGCTTCCACAAAGGACAAGCTTACCTTCCACATGCGCACCAACCCCCATGCCTGTTTTGTGGGCGGAGTCATCACGATCGGGAATTTTTGAAATTCGCTTGCGAGCATATTGCAATATCGCGCGCGCGGCAGGATGATGCAAACGCTCCTCAACAGCAGCAGCATACGCGAGGATCTTCTCCTCAGAATGGCCATTCAGCGCTACAATTTCTGTGACCTGCGGCTCTCCGATAGTCAATGTTCCGGTTTTATCGAAAACAATTGCATCAACCTGCGCCAGGCGTTCGACAGCTCCACCACTCTTCAAAAGAATCCCGTGTCTTCCTGCGCGCTGCATTGATGATAGTATCGCGGTTGGTGCCGAGATTCTAATTCCGGTAGAGAAGTCGAAAATCAATACACTCATGACTCTTGTAATGTTTCTAGTCATGAGGCCGCAAACACCGGCAGTTATCAAAATCGGCAGAACGAGTTTATCCGCAAGCTGTGAAGCATAATTCTGAGTACGTGTTTCATACACTGGCGCAGACTTGACCATTTCAATAACGCGCCCGGCACGGCTGTCCTTTATACCTGCATCGCAGCGCAAGTATATTTTGCCTTGCTCAAGATATGTGCCGGCGAATACAGCGCTATCTTGAAAAACTTCAACCGGCATTGATTCTCCAGTCAGCGCCGCCTGATTCACACTGGCAGCTCCCTTCAAAACTGTTCCATCAACAGGAATGAGTTCGCCAGGATAAACCACAACAGTGTCACCAGCTGCTACCTGATCGGCAGGAATACAAACACGTTTATTCCCTCGCACTATCCAGGCGGATGCACCAGCAAGCCCGAGAAGATCATCAAGCATTTTCTGGCATCGTTGTGCAGTTAGCTCACGAATGTACTCTCCCAATCCAATCAAGAAAGTCATAAAGCTGGCAGCACCGAGATTTTGCTGCGCTATCATCAGAACGGCCGCCATACCGTCCAATCCATCGACCCCAATACGTCCTTCTTCAATGGCTGTTTGAGCAGCGCGCCCGCCGATAGGAAGCACGGCAAGACTGCTCAAAACTGTGGTAGCAAGAACGGGACCGCCAAGCAAAGCTGAGGCGAAGGCAGATGCGCCAAGCGTGAGCTGCACCAATGGTGGTGTCAAAGCTTCAAGGCGTCTCAGTGCAAAAGTAAGAAGCATCTTAATGCGTGTTAGCAAAGTCGGCAGCGATGCACGGTGTTGAACGACCCCAACTTGCAATGTCCGCAGTTTACCCAACAAACGCTCTTGCGAAATCTTGCTTTCATCAAAATGGATAATGACCGATCCGCACCAGCTGTTTGCGCGAACAGAAAGCACTCCATCCAGATTTTGTGCTGCTTGAACAAAAGAACGGGCCAGCTCGTCGTTGAATTTTAGTTCTTCAACCTTCAGCCTCAGCCTTCCATTTATATGATGCTGGAGATCGAACGATAGAAGAACACGTTGCTCTGCGCGTTGTTCTGTACCAGATCCTTTTTGCTCTTCAACTATGAGTAGAGCTTCGTCGTTTTTCTTGGGATCCTTAGGGACGTACATTTCAACTGCCTTCTAAAAAATGCTACTGATGCTCTGCGTGCTGTAAAACCTGGCCATTTTTTTGGTCTTGCTTTGTTTCCTGGACGTTGAATTTCCAATAAGTGTCAAAAGCCCAGTAGCACAACACGGCCGGGGTAACACCTTGCCAGAACATTCTTGTTTCATATGCTTTGTAAGCAGCAGCAGCCAGTAAGCCAACAGGGACCAGGGTTCTCCAGTCAGGGCGTTGCTCGCCCATAAGTTTTCCAATTCCACCGCCGGTTTCGCTTGAAGAACTGAAGATTGCGCCGCCCAACCCTTCGAGAATTCCGAAAGCGGCCGCGGCAAGCCCTACTGGCCCGATGAGTTCTGCAGCAGTTTCACCTTCGATCAAAGTAGTAAGAACGTCACCACCAACAGCCTCAATGGCTTTATGGAAGACTTCAAAAATCTGCGAATCATGCTCGTGTTTGACGATAACACTACCAGTATCGTGATTCACTTCAACACTCTGTACACCAGGCTGCTTCACCAGAGCGTCTTTGATTTTATGCAGTTGCGCCCTGTGCCCTTTCGGCACCTTGATCCTCGTGCGACCTGGACTGTGATGAGCAACTGATTTTGCACTTCTAGTAAGTTTTTTGGACATAGCCGGCTGTGCGCCTCCACGAAACAGTTCCAACGAAAAAAATGCCGCTCTCTAAACGGCACAAGTGCAGACTGATTCCTCAGTGCTGCACAGACGGATAGAATCCACGCGATAGCCTCTGTCTGTGCAAGACGGTTCAGTGTCTGCAAAACGCAGAACAGCAGTAGCTGCATAAAACGAGGAAAACGATTTACGCATACACGCAAGAAAGCCGTCTCGCACGACATGGCGAATATCTTTCACAGCTATTGATAGCGAGGATACCATTACTCTTGCTCAACGACTATTGAGCGTTTCCTTTATGGGCGAGCTGCTTGTTATTGTGGCTTTTGCGTTCAGCTTGTACTTCAGCAACGAGATCGTCTGCTTCTTCTTTCACTTCAGCCACAATTTCTTTTACTTTGTCCGTAGCTACCAGACCAGCTCTGATCACCTCTTTGCTGGCAGTTTTCAGCACCTTGCGTCCAGTGTTGGTACCAAAAAGCAGCAAAGCTGCAAGAGTCCAGGGGCTTTTCAAAGCTTCTTTGAGATCCATTTTTTTCGTCTCTCCTTAAACGTAATTCATCTTCTGCAAAATACAGGCTACTCGGCTAAACCCATGCAGCCTTTCAGGGATTCTTTTAGTTTAAAACTATAAGTTACTAGTATATCTCATTAATAGCTCGGTACTTATAACATAATCGAGGCTTTAGGTTTCCGGCGCTGTCCGGCAAAACAAGCGCGTCTAACGGAGACAGACGGCAAGTCGATAATCTGAGCCGAATCCGTTGAGACGAGCATCACTAGTGGCTTAGCAAGCGAGTGCGTGTGCAGTTCTCACTCAGCAATATTGTTGCACTGCTTAAAGCAGCAGAGTTCTATTGCTACAAGTCGATCACAATTGAGCCGAAGCAATGCAATACAAATTTCAAACTAATGGAAAGAGTCGAGTCCAAGTTTGTGATTTCAATTCAAGAGTCAGTACATTGTTAGTACCACAGGCGATATCAAATTATGGGGGACGTCCACTTAATAATGCAAACAGCGCTATCAGACGTTCTGTTCCCGCTGTTTGCCTTTGGAAACCGTCCCCATTCCACCCGCACCAAGAATTTCGAGCAGTTCATAGAGCTCCAGGAAGATTTCACCTGGGCGCAGGACGTACTGGGAGGAACAGCTCATCTTCAGTTACACCCCCGGGCACACCCACCCCCCCCATGTGTGAACAATCGAAAGGTGACTAAATTCCACGAAACTTACACAAAGATTTTACACATTAGTCCGGATTTATTTTTCGCCTGGACCTATGATGCAAGTTAAGGGATGAGCGTTGGAAGAGCAAGCCTAATTTTTCCAATAGCATCGTTGGAAACATTCAAGATACAACAATACATGTAGGGACTCATCCGACAGGAAGGAAGGAAAACCATGAATCGCAATGGCACACTCGAAGAACTTCTCAATGATCTCCTTGCAATTCAGAAGAAGACTGAATACCAGTTCGGTGAGTACAAGCCGACACCAATTCTAACTAACAGAAACAACCAGTCATCGCAGACGGAAAGCAAAAAGAACTAGGCAGCCATTTGGAGCTCCTGAGTTAGGCGTTAAGGCTATTAATTCGATTCCGGCGGAATCGATTGGCATTGAAAGTTGATAAACCCCTGGACAGATCGGTAACACCGGTCTGTCCTTTTTTATTCGAAAAATAATGAGAAGTGACGATGCTCCCGGCGCATCCGCTTTTCTTTAAGCGCCAGGACGGCCAGAGCAGATACAATATGCTAGTTTCGTCCGGGGGCAAGCTTATCCATGAACGAGTGGATCTGTAAAAACGAGTGGATCCGTAAAAAGGAATTGCTGCAGCAAATTCAGGGACTGAGCGTATTCACGGGCGATCTGATAATGGTGCATGCATCGCTGCGCGCAGTTGGGGAGATACTCGGTGGACCAGATGAACTGATAAACGCATTGCTTCAAGCGATTGGCCCTGAAGGAACTATGATGATGTACGTCGGATGCCAGATGCCTTTTGATGATCTTGGACGTGGTATTTTTTCATCCGAAGAAGAAGCGTTTATTTTGCAGAACTGTCCGGCATTCGATCACAATACGGCCAGAGCCAGCCGAGATTTTGGTGCTCTCGCTGAGTTTTTCAGGACTACTCCAGGCGTAAAATTCAGCGTTAATCCAGGTTGCAGAATGGCAGCAATTGGCGCTGTTGCAGAGGAATTGTTGAAAGACCATCCTTTGAATTATGGCTTGGGAAAAGGCACTCCACTGGAAAAATTCTGCCAGAATTCAGGCAAACTTTTGTTGATAGGATCTGATCTCGATGCTGTTACTTTGCTGCACTACGCGGAAGCCATTGCTCCAATTTCCGAGAAGAAACTTGTTCACATAAAAGTGCCATTACTTATCGATGGAGTAAAAGAATGGATTGATATTGAAGAGTTCAATAGTTCGACTGGAATTTGCGAATGGCCCGACCAATACTTCGCAATCATTCTCAATGCATACATCGAAGCGTCACGCCCCCTGGCTAGTGGAAAGATCGGCAAAGCAAGCAGTTACCTCATATCAGCATCAGACCTTGTCGAATTTGCAGTCCCAATGATGGTCAAGGATGCAAGCAGCCTCGCTCGCTAACCCGCCGGTCATCAATCCATTCTTGCCATTTGGTCCGCTCGAGACTCGCTGCAGCAAGTAACGACGAAGGATTCCATCAAGAGTACTCGGGGAAGAGCCAGTTAATTAAATAATAGCCTCATGGACACCCGTTCGAAACGACTTAAATGGTTAGCAGGCGGGAATATCTAGTTTGCCATGCTGATATACCGATATAGCTCCGCATTTATTTTGAGCATTGTGCTCTCAATTTGTTTTGCTCTGATAGCCAACGCATCACTGCTGAACGAACCACTCTCCAATTCAGCACAAAATGACTTCTTTTCCTTTTTCGACTTCAAAGAGCAAACAACAATGCCTGGCTCAAGCGGGCTAACCGAGCATATCTATACCAGCAATATGGGCTGCATTCTGGACCTTGGGGTTGATGGAAGCAATACAATTAAACACATGCAACTGGTCATGCCACGCCAAATGATCGACAGCGAAAAATACGGTATCGCAGCACGCGATATAGCGAAGAGTTTCATCCTTGCAGTTCCAACTAATCATCTGGACGGCAATGAACTAAAACAACTGTCCGATGAAGTTTACGTGCGAGAGCTGGATTTGCATCCGGTTGAAGTAGGAACAAAAACCTTTGCAGATAGCGGAAAACCCATTCCGAAAAAGATGTACAAGGTCGGCACAGGCCCTGTGCAGGTGGGCGATCGTCTGATGGCAATAGACAAGCTTCCTGTACTGGCTGCGCAGGCTTCTCAAATGTATGACACCTTTGCAGGCAGAAAGCCATTTGCAGGCATGGTGCTCAGCGAATGCAGATTGAAGTTTGAAAATGGCAAGACACACGACAAGAATGTCCTTCTCTTAGAAGCATGGGATGAACCTTTCTGGCAAGCGAACAATGCTCCAGAGAAGGTGAAGCCACGTAGCACAGAAATGCAAAAGGCAATTGAAAAAGCAAGAGAATTACAAAAGACAGGCAAATCAAAAGAAGTGATTGCATTGCTGCGACCGCTCAATGAGAAGGAGGCGGGTGACCTGGACTGCCTCACTATTCTCGGCACGGCGTTCGAAGAATCAGGCAATCATGCCGATGCGCAAGCTGTTCTGCTTGAAGCAATGCAGGCTGCAAATCGGCAGAAGTCCGATAATGCAGACCTGCATTTTATTGCTTGCAAATCGTTCATCGGTTCCGGCAAATTGAGCTCAGCCATGGAGGAATGTTTGAAAGTCGACAAGCTGGCGCCAAACAACGCAAAACAGTTGTTGGGACTTGGCGAGATCCTGGTGAAGAGCGGTGATCCCGTCCTATCAAACTTTGCACTAAGAAATTTCAACAGAGCAGAGAGCCTCGGACTTAAAGACTACAGAATACCAGCGATGCAGGCACTTGCTGCTTATCAAATGGGAAAACAAAAGGAAGGTCTGGGTCTGTTGAAAAAAGCGATCGAAGGAATTACCCCAGAAAGCAGCCATGCCACATTTCTGCAAGAAATGAAAAGGAAAGCAAATTCGATTGAATCAAATTTGCGCACTCGTCCTGCGGCGCCGGTGCCTGCAAAAGATCGAAAATATGAAATGAGCTCGGGCACCACTTCGGTAATTGCAGAGAAGGACGAAGCGAACGGAACCATTACTATGGGCATCATGGGCGGCCATGATCCTGACGGCGGCAAACAAGATGGCTGTGACGACGGCATCATCGAGTTCAATTGGAAAAACATCACGCAACCGAGCGAAATCTACCGTCCAAAACAATAATTTTCTCTCACCTTACGCCACGGAATATTCACGAAACCGTCCAGAACTATTCACTGGCAACTGCTACCGTAGATTGAAGAAATACTCCGCGATTCACCAAATGTGTAGGGGCGACTCCATGCGTCGCCCGAGAATCAAAACGCTAGCTCAGGAATTGTAGGAGCGAGGTCTAATTAATGTCCATGGATCACTTTCCTAAAACCTCATCGATAAGTGAGACAGAGAAAAATGTCACATCAAGTATTTTGCTCAACGATGCAATAGCAGCCGGTGCGAAAAACAACATCATTGCTAAAGACATTTCTGAAAATACAAAAAAATCAGCAAGCCCTGCCGAAATCGATCAATTCGGTGAACGAATAATCCAGGGTGCTCGCCAGGATGATCCCTGGTGGAAAGACAAACATAGTAATTTAGTAAAGCGCGCACATGAAGGCAATATCGATATGCTTTTTCTGGGCGACTCAATCACCGATTGGATGAACACTGATTTGTTGCACAAAGATTTTGGTGACGGGGCGGTAAATTTCGGAATAGCCGGAGACAAAGCCGAAGATCTCCTCTACCGCCTGAAAGATGGAGAGCTGAATATCTCAGGAAAAGAACCAAGACTCGTTACCGTTCTCATCGGCACCAATAACTTGAGCACAACAAGCAATGAAGATATAGAAAAACGCGTCGAGTTAAACCTGGAAGAAATCCGAAAGCAGCTTCCGGACTCGAAGATACTCTTACTCGGCATTCTTCCGCGCGACGAGATGCCAGATACTGAATTTCGTAAGCGCATTGCTGAAACGAACGCATTGTATAAGCAGCTTGCAGACGGCAAGAACATTTTTTATGCTGATATTGGCAAAGAGATGCTTGAACCCGATGGGAAAATTTCTACAAAAGTCATGTACGACTTCTTGCATCCGACCCAGGATGAAGGCTACTCCCGCATGTATAACGCAATCAAGACTTACGCCGACAGAATTCTTGCACCGACAAGCAACAATAAGTCGTAATTATGTCAATGCGGCAAGCCAAAAGCATAATAAATCAGGCAAAGAATCGCCAACAAAATTGATCCAGGATGGATTTCTTTCGCGCGCCCGGCGATCAGCTTAAATAGTGGATGAAGGATAAGGCCGGCAGTCAAACCATTTGCGATGTTGTAGCTAAAAATAATTATGACGATAGTGGCAAACGCAGGCACTGCTTCGGTAAGATCTTCCAGATCTATCTTGCTGACCGCGCTTATCATCAACAAACCAACTGCCATCAATGCCGGTGCATAGGCAAAATTCAATTTTTGCAATGGAGTGATCAGCGGAATCAAGAACATTGAAACGGCAAACATCAGTGCAATCACCAGCGCGGCAAGCCCTGTACGAGCACCTTCTCTGATACCCGCAGCGGATTCAATGAATGCGCCGCTTGTGGATGAACCAATCACGGCACTGAAGGTGCAAGCCGCCGCATCAACAATCATGGGCTTTTCAATCTCCGGGAAATTGCCATGTTCATCAAGCATGTTTCCTGCCGAACCAACGCCCACCAGGGTGCCAAGCGTGTCCAGAAAGCTCATCAGAAAGAGAGTCATCAAAATTGGCATGTAGCTTAACTTCATTATGCCGGCAAGATCCATCTTAAATGCTATAGGAGCAAGTGAATAAGCGCCTTCAAACGGCATGGCGAATATCGCCTCAGGAAGCTTGCCGTAACCGAAACAAATACCGAGTGCAGCCGTTACCAGTATGCCGATCAGTATTGCTCCTTTTATTTTTCGTTGCAGCAGAGCACAGATAAGGATGAATCCAAAGATAGCCAGAAGAACCTGAGGGTCGTGAAAGTCGCCGATCTTCACGGGAACTTCAGGACCTCTCAGTATGTTTTTGCCTGGGATTAAAAGCGCATCTACCGGCATTCCCTTTGCGCCGCTAACGACAATTCCGGTTTCATACAGACCGATGAAAGTGAGAAACAAACCGATTCCCGCGGCAAAGCTTTGCTTCATGCTGAAGGAGATAGCACTTGCGAGCCAGGGGCGAATGCGGAACACTGCAAGCAGAACGAAAAGGATGCCGCTGACAAAAACCGCACCGAGACGTTGCTGCCAGGAAATGCCCATGGCAGCAAGACCAAAAGCAATAAAGGCGTTCTCGCCCATATATGGTGCCACAGCTAATGGCAGGTTAGCATAAAAAGCCATAAGCAAGCAGCCAAATACCGAACTGACAATTGTCGCCATGGTTGCAGGTTCGACTGGAAAGCCTGCAAAGCTCAGAATGGCCGGGTTCACCACGATGATGTACGACATGGTCATAAATGTAGTAAGCCCACCAAGCAATTCTGTTTTTACCGAACTGCCGCGTTCTTGTATTTTGAAAAACTTGTCCAGACTTGTAAGCAGAATTAAATCTCGCGTTTCAACAACCCGGCTATTGTAAGACAGGCAAGCAAGAATGTGAACATTGCCACGCTGCAGATACCAAGCAGCAATGATATTGGTTCATAGGCGAATCTGATTGAATGCGGACCCGCCTCAAGATGCACCGCGCGAAATGCATAATTTGCTCGCTCGAGATTTTCTTTCTTGCCATCGACATAAACATTCCAACCGGGATAATAGATGTCCGTCAACACGAGCCATCCAGCTGATTTAGCATTGCACTCGATTAGAACCTGGTTTGGATTGCTACAATCAATACTGCCGGCGGACTCATAAGATTCCGTGCGGGGTCTGGTCTTGAGAGGTTCTCCAGTGATTTGGGACGCACGGCCACTTGCTCCAGACTCCAGGACCACGGTTGAACTCGGATCAAAATTTGCCTGCTGAATCTTTTGAAGTGAGTCATCAGCCCCAGTACTATTTATGGATTTATGCACGAGATAGGCTCTAGGCGCAGCCTCTGTGTTGACGTATATCTCTATATTGTTTTTTGCTTTGTAGAAGAGATTGAAGCGACTGCTGCTTTCAGCAGAATCAGAAACAGGTTCCATAGAAAGAACATATTTGATAGAAGCCAGATTCAAAAGTGCGGACAACTTTGTATTGAACTTCTGGTTGAACATATCTGTCTCAGCACCACAAGCCTTAGTGAATTCAAAAAAGCGCTTTGGAAAAAGCGGGTTGTGGACAGACAAGAAGTTGATTCCATATACACAATTTGTTGCGGGACGGAACACATACTCGCAGGTCGAGATTGTGCGGAACTGATCATTTTTCAACTTTTGAATTAGCTCGGTCTCTGGGTAGAAAAACTTGCTTTGCTGCGGCAATGACTGCTTCGCGACTGAAAGGATACTGAGCAAGGAGAAAGCCAGGGCAAGCACGGACACAATCACTCCGGCGTTCAGAGAAGCAGACCGGAGTAGAGCCGGTGGAAGCGCCGCCATCCCAGGCTGCTTCTCTCCACTTCCTTCACGGTGCCGCCTGGGAGGCGCAATCTCCAGGGGCATGCGGCGAATCATCAAGCCGCAGGACAAGATCGCTATGAAAAAGGAAGCAGCACAGATAAGATCACGACGCCACGCTGGAGCATTAAATGCAGTGCCCGGCAGCATGGCATCAAAATCGCAAACCTTCATGAATGCCGCGTCGGCGCCGGCACTGTGAGCTCCCTTGAAAATCAAAATTCCGGCAAATACAAGTGAGATGCTAAAAACAAAAAACTGTGTCCATGGTGGCAAGCTGGGCGAATTAAGTGCACGAAGCTCATCCGTAGAACGCAACGATGCAAGCAGCTCAGCGACAGCAAATAGCCCTGCTCCTGCCAGCACTGAGAGGAGCATCAATAAATATGGAAGTGCGTAGCGCGTGATTATTGCAGTGAATGGTGGCTTGATAAAAATTTCCTGCACTGGACCAAGCTGCGACACTAATATGAAAGTAATTGCGCTCAGAATCGCCACCGCAGACAGGCGGTAACGCTCACGCCAACCATTTGCCAGGGCAAATACGGCTGCTGGAATCAGAAGCGCAGCAATCACACCCAGATATGGACTTGCACCGTTCTGTCCAGGATTTGCCAGATTGAACAAAATTCCATTCCATGTCACCGGAGTGGAATAAGTTGAACCATATTTATAGGATTGACCGTTCAGCAAGTATTCCGCAAATGGAAACAATGCAGGAGCCGCGCTTGCTACCGTAGCCAAAGCCGCAACAAGGAGGATCTTAAGCGCAGTCCAACACTTGCTCAAAACAGCAGCACCTTCCTCCAGGAAAAGGAGAAGGAACATAAGTGCAGACGAGAGAATAATCCCAAAGAATGAACACTCGGGATGCCCGCTTACAATCAGCAAAGCAGCCGCGACGCCTGCCAGCACAGCTGAAGAATAGTTTTTCTTTTCGGCAGCATTGACAAACGCCAGCGCCGTCAATGGAAACAAGGAGGCGGAAGTGCCAAGATTTAACTCCAAATACCATAGGTTGTACGGGCAAAATGTGTAACAGACCGCCCCAAACACCGCTGCTATATTCACCAGCAGGTATTTACCAGACCCCGGGAGCGCCGGCGGCTCGCCGGCTTTTGCACCGCCACTGATCGGTCCCGTAAGATTTTTTGATCCCGGGAGCGCCGGCGGCTCGCCGGCTTTTTCTACGGCACTTATCGGTCCGGTGAGTTTTTCAGAAGCCGGCGAGCCGCAGCTAGCCTCGTAATCGGGACCCGTGCGAGCGGAGCGAGTGCGGGTTGGAGAGGCGAAGCGGGCGCTCCCGGATCTGATGAGCAGGGATCTGCATAAGAAGAAAGTAGAAATAGCACATACCACTAATTCCAAAATCAAATAGAAATTGTAAGTACGCAGACCAGGAGCAAAATCAAAAACCGCACGCAACGGTGCAAACACTGAGCTCTGAATATCTCCAATAAATGGATAGCCCAATCCACAATTCGGATTCCACATCGGTAAGATTCCACGGCAAGCGTTCTTTGCCAGATACATATAATCGGGCAGAAATATCTGCACCAGCGATGGATCATAGGGCTGTGCCCGCCCGGTGCGCCATTGATCAAACACTGAATCCCACTCAGCTAAAACGCAAAGTCGCGAGATAGATCCACTAGCGAATATCGTTTTTGCAAACACAAGTGTAAGCAGCACAATCAAGAACGCACAGGCTAAGAGTGTTCCGTTCTTGCCAGAAGAACTTGAGCTTGATGCGCCTTTGCCAGCGCTGCTGTCTTGCCGTTCAGCGGCTTCCATGGCTGGCTGCGGGGGGCTCATAATGTCGAGACAGTTTGAGTGCTCGCTGTGTCTCTGCTGTAAGTGCTGTTCTGCTTGCTTTCAAGAAAATCTGCAGGCAACTCTCTGTTTTCATCGGGAAAACGCTTGCCTTTCTCGACCAACTCTCCAACGATGTACGTAGGGCGTGCTCTAACTTCATCGAGCACGCGAGCCAGATATACCGCCACAAGGCCCAAACCGATAAGCTGGAAGCCAGTCAAAATCGTGCAAGCACTCAGGAGCAACCCATTATCGAGAAGCAGCGGAGCACCAATGTGCGAAATTGCCCAAACCAGCAAACCAAGTACGCCAATTGCAAGAATTGCTGCACCGGCGGTCGGAATAAAATAAAGCGGAGCTGAACTCAAAGCCAGCAAGCCGTCCATCGCGAGCTGAATCAGCTTACGCAAAGTATAAGTACTTTCGCCGACTTCACGCGCGCCACGATCAATTGGAATACCAATTTGCTTGAAGCCAAGCCAAGGAATCTGCCCGCGAAGGAATCGAGTCTTTTCAGGCAATTGGTTCAAAACCTGAACTACGCGACGATCAATAAGCCTGAAGTCGCCCGTGTCCAGAGGAATATTTACGGAGGAACCAGAGGCAAGTAGTCTATAGAACATATAAGCTGTGAGGCGTTTGAAGACGCGGTCACGGCGGCTGCTGCGTTGTGCATAGACAACGTCATAACCGGCTCGCCAGTATTTCAACATTTCGGGAATCAATTCAGGCGGGTCTTGCAAATCTGAATCGATATTGACGATTGCTCTGCCACTTGCATGATCGAGCCCGGCAGATATGGCAGCCTGCTGCCCGAAATTGCGTGAGAGCACAACCAGCTTCACGTTGGCTGTGTTTGACGCAAGTTGCTGCAGAGCCTTGCTTGTCTCAGCACGACTGCCGTCATTTACGAAAACAACTTCATAGCTGAGCGGGGTTAAAACCTGCTCGAGCCGTTTTAGTAATCTAACTAGATTGTCGGGGTGCTCGTTATACACAGCAACCACAACAGAAAGGTCGATCGTAGCCATTCAATCCTTCCGGACGTATCGGGGATCTCTCAACAACGTCAAATTGTCCTTCCAAAGCTGCTTAAAGGTCAACCTGACAATAGCTCATCCGTTAAAGCTTCAGTTCATTTAAGACAGCATATCAGAGCCAGCAATCGGCGCGCTGTGCAGCGATATCGGCGCCTTAGTTCTTGCTAACCTTCGAAAGCCAATCCCAAGTTTTTCTAATCCCATTCTCTAAATTTATTTCAGGCTGCCATTCCAGACACTTTTTGGCTCGCTGTATATCCAAAACATTTACAGGAACATCAGCAGATCGTGCTGGGTGATGGACGACCTCAACGGGCTTACCCACGACGTTTTTAATCGCTCTTACGATTTCGTTGAGTGTTTGCCCACCGCCGGAGCCGATATTGAAGACGCGGGGCTCATTCTCGTCAGGGCAGTATTCCGCCGCTTTTACAAGCGCCTCAGCAGCATCACTTATATAGATGTAGTCGCGAACGACTTCTCCATCTCCCCAAATGGTAATCGGTTTGTCGGAAATGACGTTCCCCAGAAATACAGCAATGGCGCCCTGCTTGGCCTGCGGATTTTGCAATTCGCCGTAAGGGTTTGCCAGGCGTGCCACCACATAATCGAGATTGTGCAGATGATGGTAGAGGTGCAAATACTTTTCGATTGTCAGCTTTGTGATCCCATACGAGCAAATTGGCTCAGTAGGGTGGTCTTCAGTTATGGGAAGATTTTGAGGCACACCATATACGGTGCCACCGGAGCTGATGAAAATTATCTTTTTAACATTGCATTCTTTACAGGCTTCAAGAAGTTGAAGGGTGTCAATAATGTTGGAGCGCACGTCAAACTGCGGGTCTTCGTTTGATGTCGCCGGCAAAGTAGTGTACGCGAGATGAAAGATCCAATCATTTCCTCGGACGGCATCCTGCACTTCACCGTGATTGGCAAAGTCACCATAAACATACGTGATGCGAGGGTCCGGCTCGCGATAGCGGCTTGGATATCGATCAAAACTGGTCACTTTGTGCCCAGACTTCAAGAGAGCATCAGCAAGATTCGTGCCGATGAATCCGTTGCCGCCGATAATTAGAGCCTTCATTTGTCCCCATATGTCGCGTGATCACGGAATGGTATCACGCTAGCGCTTCTGTATAAACTGATTCTATGTCATCAACCATTTGCGGAATCGTCCGCTCGGGGGCGATGTTTTCTTTCATCGTTTCAAGTAAATCTGACTCGTCAAGAAGACGCTTCATTTGCTCGCATAACGACTTTACGTTATTTAAATCAAAGACGAATCCGTTGTATCCGTGCCGAATTAGCTCAGCCATTCCACCAAGATTAGTGACGATTAACGGTGTCTTGGTTGCCAGCGCAGATTGAATCACAAGCGGGGTATTTTCGTACCAGCGCGAAGGCACCACAAGTACATCCATGTTTTGCAAGACTTCGCCCAGCTTCTCGTTAGGGAAGGTGCCCAGGAATTGGATCTTTGAACGATACTGCGGATAAGCATCGACAAGATCTTTTAGAGTCTTGGAATAATCCGGAAATTGATTCAAATCGCCATAAATTTTCAACTCAGCTTTGCAATCCTGGGGCAAGGACTGAAAGGCCTTGATCAGCAAATCCGGTCCTTTGTGTTCAAACAATGTGCCGATGAAACCGAAGCGCAAATTCTCGCTCTGCGTTTTGCGCTGGTATGGTGTGAGCGGGCTTGTATCAATGCCGAAAGGCACGTGCTTAATCAGCTCCGGCTTGATTCCATTTTCAACGAAAATATCGCGCATGAGGTGAGTAGGCACCATAATCGATTTTGCTTTGTTGGCAATTTCCTTGAGCACCTGCGGTCTGCGCATGGTTGAAGCAATTGCAGCAGGCAGTTTTGCCGAGACATATGCACTCATCAATGAATCTTCCAGGAGCCTGCGAAGAGGCGCTGGACTTGCCTGCAGAGGCGCCGAAATAGAGGGATATTTTTTCTCCAGTTGTTCAATGAATTCTTTCTTTGGAGGAATGAGATGCGGCGTATAGCAGCTCAAGCAATTTGCCGCAGCAAGGCTTGGTCCTCTGCATACACTTCCGTCAGGCTTTTTCAGTTGCACAATCGGACAAACGAACCAGAAATCGGTAGTTGAACAAACAACAGGCAGCTTTCTTTGCACTGCTACATCTATGATGCTCGCCGATAGATTCTGTGCGTGAAAAACGTGCAGCAGATCCGGCTTGAAACGGTCCAACAATTCTTCAAAGTGCTGCGCGATTCCTGGATGGTAAAACTCATGATCAAACGTGTAACCCTTCAAGCGCATCGGTTCACCAACCATGTGAACAGGCACTTCTTGAAACTCATAATCCGCTGTCGTTTCGCCAGTGGCGTGCCGAGCATCAAGATCCGGCGGATTGGCACTTACGACAAGAATCTCATAACCCCGCCTTTTCAGTTCTTGTGCGACTTTAAGAGTCAGCACTTCCGTCCCGGCCTTATGCTCGGGAAAAAACTTGTGTACGGTAAGTAAGACTCTTCTCATGGAGGATTGTTTTAAACGATGAAATTTATGCGCTTAGGTGGCGCCGCGCCATGTCAGTATGGCGTTAAACAGGAAAAAATGCACTGCATTTGCCAAACTTGTTGCAATCGTTCGTGATAAGCAGCGTTTCAACATAAGCTCGATTTCAAACAGATTACAAGTAGTAAGCACTAAAATATGTCAGGTTCAAGGAAGCTCATAAATGCGCATCTGTTTAATTTCTCGCGAGTATCCACCTGAAACGGGATTTGGCGGCATTGCCACATTCGTCCGTCACCTCGCCCATGGTTTGAAGGAAATCGGTCACGATGTCGAAGTCGTCGCACTGGCGAAAGAAACGGAGAAAGTGGCAGACGACAATGGAATTCGTGTGCACCGCGTCTTGCCTTACCAACTCGAAGGCGAGCTTGATGCCGTAAACCGCTGCATGCCTTACAGCCGCTATGTGTTTCTGAGCACGCTGGGTCTATGGCGCAAATTCTATGAATTACACCAGGCGAACCCATTCGATGTAGCCGAGACTCCAGAACTTCTAGCAGAATCACTCTATGCATCGGTGACGCGGGTTGTTCCACTGGTTATCAGGCTCTACACACCGCACTCTAAATTCATGGCCGAGAAATTGCACAACGCCGCACCAACATTCGATCATATGCTTATTGCTATGCTCGAGCGAGTAGCAATGGCAGGCGCTGATGTTCTTACATCTCCAAGTAAAGATCTTGCCGAGTTTGTAGCGCAAGATTTGCCCTGCCCGGTCGAGAACATTTCCATTATTCCAAATCCAATCGATCCACAAGAATTCAGTCCAGAAGGAAAGCTCGCACTGGAGAACGACGGAAGGCAAACCATTTTATTTGTAGGAAGATTGGAAGAACGAAAAGGCATTCAATATTTAATCAGGGCAGTCCCACAAGTTTTGAAGGCATGCCCTAATACCCGTTTTGTCATAATTGGTGACGACACGGTTCATGCCATCAACGGACATAACTCGATGCTGGCTTACCTTAAGCACATATTGAAAGAAAACAACTGCGAAAGCTCAGTGCTTTTCGTGCCGCGCATTCCATTAACTGAACTCCCGGCATATTATCGTTCCGCTGATATCTCGGTAGTGCCATCCTTGTATGACAATTCCCCCTACACCTGCCTTGAAGCCATGTCCTGCGGCAAGGCTGTGATCGGTACTTCGGCAGGCGGGACGCGCGAATATATCGTCGATGGAGATTCCGGTGTTATCGTTCCGCCAAGAGATTCCGAGGCGCTGGCAAATGCGCTGGTAAAGCTGCTGCAAGATAAACCATACAGAGACTTTCTTTCCAAGAACGCACGCGAGCGTGTTCTTAATTCATTTCAGCGCAAGAAGATTGCGGCTGACACTGCCCTGCTTTACGAACAGGCAATTCAGCGCTTCAAGATCAATCACAAATCACTTTACTTGCGTCCAGCGGAACAAGCAGTGCCGGACGCAGCCGTGATGCTATATGCGCTCGATCGCATGATTTACAACTTGATGTTCCAGGAATCATATCGATTCCGTTTGTCTTACTGGATGCACCACATGATGCATCGCCCCAAGTTGTTCAGCGCAAAAGCTATGCTTGCACTGGTGCGTCCGTTATCAAAGTTGTTACACCCAAGAGGCGATCGAGTCCTGGGCATTCAAACCTGGCTTGAGCAACAAGTGAAGGCGCGACAAGAAGATCCCTTCGCAAAGGTGCTCGAATTCGCCAAGCCCCGCAGGGAGCTAGTTCATAAGTGAGCACTGCAGGAAACATCGAGCCACAGAATACAGCGAATGCATCCGCATCGTTGAACAATACTAGCTCGCCTTCAGCCGCCGAAATTTTGCCGGGGAACACAGCCAGCGTAAAAGCCTCATTTCCGGCGGCCTTTTCTCTTTCAATTTTCGTCATTGCTCTCCTGCTCCGCTGTGCTTACAACTTTTACATTCCGCACGTAAACAATTTCGCCTCGTGCGACGCTTACGAGTACATTCAAAACGGCCAGGCCCTCTTAAATCTCTTCAAGCAACCAGCAGAGTTCTGGCAAAAAAGCATTAGCTGCCTTGCCGGCTCCGGAAGCAGCACGGACTGGGCAAGCGTCAAAGCTGGATTAGTTCCACTCAAAGACTTCTATATAAGTGGACCGGTTTTCCCAGCTTTTCTTGCAATCATTGCCGCCATCACAGGCGGTGTCGCCTCACAAAGCATTCATTTTCTATGGCCACAACTCTTATTCGGAAACAGCGTCGTTTCCGCTCTAACATGCGTCTTCATCGCACTCACAGCCAAAGAGTGCTTCGGCAAGCGAACCGGCATTCTGGCCGGTATCCTGGCTGCTGTCTACCCTGCATTCATTGTAAACAGCGGAAGGCTTTATTCAGAGACTTTCGCCGCGTTCCTGCTGACTGCGCTTTCGTACATCACTATTCGCGGTTTTAGAAAGCAGCAGTTCGATGCCAGCGCAAGCATGGATCCCGCCGCGAGCAGCGTTGGCTCAAACACGCCGGGCAACGGCAACAATTTATGGCTAGTTTTCCTGAGTGGTTTCCTTGCGGCAGCTCTGCAATTAACACGCTCGGTCATGTTCGTTCTCACACTGGCATTGCTTCCGATCACAGCCGTTCAACAAAAGGGCTGGCGCAGACTCACATTCCTGCTTCCATTCGCACTGGGCTTCGCACTGATCGCATTACCCTGGCTCGGATTCCAGAAACTAGCTTTCGGCGGCGGCGGTCTTGTCGTGGACCGAGTCGGTCACTACAATTTCTTCATTGGCAACAATGTAGACACGCAGGGCTGGCTCACATATCCGTATCCTGATGGACGGAATGTCGAAAACACTAGCTTTCCAGATTTGTTGTGCACAGCAATAAAGAAGAGCCCTTCACGCTGGGTCCGCTTGATGCTGGATAAACCGCTGCGCCTTTTCAAATTTCCGTGGAACGATCATCGCACTGCAATAGGCTTCGTTGAGTTCAAATGGCAGGTCTTATTTCACGAACTAATCGTCATGTTTGCCTGCTTCGGACTCGCGCTGAACTTATTCCTTTCTAGATTTCGTGCCGCAAGCAAGCCGGAATTTTACGGTAGGGTTTTCCTGGCGGGACTGCTAGCATTCCACTGCATCTACGGCTTATTCATCACAGTGCCGAGATATAACCTCTGCGCGATGCCAGAGATGATCATATTTGCAGCAGCAAGCATCACACTCCTGGCACAATTGCTAAACGATCGAGGCACTCGAACTAACGGACTTCTATTCCTCGGCTCGACACTGCTGCTGCTCTTCGCGTCGCGAACAAACATGCTCCCATTCTTAATGGCAGCAGGACTCAAACCGCAGCTGTCCTGGTCAATTGAAGCCGCCATGCGCGTCGCAGCGTTGATAGCCTGCTCTGCTTCACTAATAGCAGTCTCCAAAGTATTAATCGGACAAGAAAAGATCGCCCGAGCACTCACGGTTCTGATGGCACTGTGCATGGTGCCTCTGCTCGTTATTCCATTGCGAGCAAATGGCAGAACATTCGAATGGCAGCACTCAATTTCTCTTTCCAGTGCAGCAGTTAAGCAAGACTTGCAAATCCCGCTCGACGCTGCGCGTAAATCAAGAAACGGGCTATACCTCCTGGTTGACACCAGCGCAGTTCGACAAATCGCAGACGGTTTAAGCATTTCAGTCAACGGTGAACGATTGGCCGGCCCGGTATTGCCCAGCATGTCTTTTGCAGAGAACTTCGACCGCTTCATTGACCTGGATGCAGGTAACGTTCAACGAGAAGGCGAGCGCATGTGGGATTCGCTGGCAAGCTCGGCTGACCGGGACAACCTGCAATTGCGGCAATGGTCCATGATTTTGTTGCCGCAGGAACTTGTGGCGAGAGCAGTTGAACGTGCAGAAGAAGAAGGAGCGGATAAAGCAAAATTCCATGTAAACATCTCCAACCATTCGCCATTGCCAGTTCAGCTTTACGGCAGCTACAACACAGGAAAAGACCGTATTCTGCCAAGCGTAGATGTATATTCATGGGAAAAAGTATTTTACGGCGTCGAGAATTCCGAAGGACTTACTGACACCAGATACGATATCAAGATTCCAGCTCAAACTTTAGTTTGCAGCGACAAAGATCTTTCAGAGGAGCCCGGACTTCAGAATGGCAGCTTCAACATGGCGCTCTTAGCAGCGCCTGCAGCAAATCTCAATTTTCAACCGCGAGCACTTGCACGAATTCCCTTGGGTTCAACACGCACTGATCAGCAGAACGGCAAATCAATTCCAGTTCCACTTTTCGATTTGCCAAGATCCAGCAATTCAATCTGGATAGTCGAGCTAAAAGGACGAAGCCGCGTTATTTCCGGCGACCCATGTCCTGCAGCCGACCTCAGCATTTGCTATTCCACAGCGGAACACAAGCCCTTTATCTACAGATCATCATGGAGCCCGCGCGCACTTTCAGACTCTCACGAATGGAAAGATTTTGAATTCGCGGTTCCTGTAAAACCTATCATAGAAAAGGGCGCTGCACGAGAAGCCCAAATCGGTCTCAGACAGGCAACCAAAGAATCTCCCTACCTCAACCTTCAACACTGGTGCCACGGCGAAGTAGAGTTTGCAGACGTTGTGTTGAACATATACGTGATTCCCTCAAATCCTATCGGACTCGGTCACCGCGTATACTAAACAATGATTCTAATCGACAACGGGGAAGGCATGGGCGCCATTTTTCGTCCCTGCCATCTTGCGGGTCTTGATTGCGGCGCAATAGAATTTGGCTCATGTAACGGGACTAATCTTCATTGATTGGCTCTTCTTAACTGCTCAAACACCCAACAGAGTTTGAAAATCTCCTGGTCGATGTGTTACTTTTACTTGTGTTGCGCATGCAGGGTTCCATAAGGAAATGCACAATAGGCTCCCTGGGAGGCATTTTGAATCACAAACTTATTGTGACAACAGTGCTGACGTCGATTGGCTTGAGCTGCTCGGCGGTATTTTGCGCAGACCATACGGCTTCTGCAATTGCGCCTTTTGCAAAGGCAAGGCAAAATGCAGACAGTTCCCATGAAGAAAAACAGTCTACAAACATTGCCCACGAGGAAGCAAGTTCTGGACATGTGAGTGCAGGTGTTGGCAGTTCAGCGACACTGACCGGCTCCGCGTCTTTCAGCGCCTGGGAGCGGGATTTTGAATTAGGAAATCGTGCGCTCGATGCTCGTTTATACAAGGAAGCAGAACTTCGTTTAAACCGTGCTTTGCTTCAACTCAATAAAACGAGAAATCGCGCCGAGCAAAAAGCACTTGCACATATAGGACTTGCGGAAGCGAATTTGGCTCTGGGGAATTTGAGCAGAGCACGATTATTGCTAGAAGAATCCCGCGAACTCTGCAGCACAAGTTTTGGTGCCGAGTCATTGCAGATGGCGCGTCTCTATGCGGATCTTGCCGAGTTCAACATTATTGAGGGAAAAATTACTGCTGCCTCAGACAATGCAAACAAGAGCTTGAAGATTACCGAAAAAGCAAAGGACCCGCGACAATTAGCAATCGCACAAACATTGATGGCTCGTGTCATGTGCAAGCAGCAATATTATGAAGATGCTAGTGAATACTTGAAGAAAGCGCTGCAAATTCTCGAGATGCAACCCGGCAGAGACAGGCTGGATTATGCTAATGCGCTTTTGTATTACGGCATAGTCGAGAAAAAACTCGGTGATGAACAGCAGTCGGACGAGTATATGAAACGTGCACTCGCGCTTAGAGGCGATGCTGTATCACTAGACAAAACCGAAGATCAACGGGGTCTCGTCAAATTCGACTGGATCGAAGGAGTTTACGGCAGCAGGCAAATTCAAGACCCTATTTATCCGTTGAAGTACATGGTGGTTGATGGTGTCAGAGTTGCCTGTACCCTCGTGCGCAGTTACAAGCATCTTGCAGTTTTGATTTCGATCGCCAATTGCAGCCCCCAACCAGTGGCACTTTCCGTGGGTGCAGTCAAACTAGAGAAAGTTGCACCGGGAAGAGGATTTATGTCATTTTGCGATCCCGGATTGATCGACGAAACACTCGAAGAAGATGTGATTATGGATCGAACCTGGCGCCGACGCACACTTTGCCATATCGAGAAATCTCGCAAAATCCCGGGCTACCTGAAGAATGGCGTGCTCGATGTGGATGATTTCTTTGGCAACAACACCTTCGGATTATACGGCGCCTGGGACAATGGCTTGCGTGACGAACCAGCCATAGTGACACGCGAACAGTTTTTCTACGACGAAAAACCGAAAAGCTCAGATCAGGAACTTCTCGGATTCATGCGCGGAAACGGTGCAGCTCGTCCCACTTTCATTGAAACAGGCGGTGCACGAACCGGGGTTGTATTCTTCCTGCGAGATCGCTACGATGATGCCGTGGTACATATCCACATTGGAAATGCCGAATTGAATTTTCCGTTTCACACAGCACCAGGACAATAATCATGTGGGAAAGATTGAATCTTAGCGCGCAGCAATTGATGAGCCAGGGAAAGAATGCCGATGCGGAGAGTTATTTCCGCCAATCGCTGCTTGAAGCAACAAAAGAATTCGGCGATTCACACAACCATGTCGCCACGGTCTTGAATAACCTCGGAAATTGCTTGCGCATCCAAGGGAAAATGCCGGAGGCTGAAACAGTGTACAAACGCGCATTGGAAGTAAGACGAAAAGCGCTTGGTCCCTTGCACAAAGACGAAATGCTCATCCTCGAAAATTACGCGAAAGTTCTGCGCGCACTCGGGAATGAGAAAGAAGCTGCAAAGATGGAACAAACCGCCCTCGGTATCATGAGACGCAATTAGGAATCGGGCGAAATATGCGCGCTCCAAGGCATCCGCCGTTCTCATGACAAGCGCAAAAGCTTTTTTATTCGACACTCCCACTAATTTGAACAATGACTTTGTCGATGCAAGAGGGGTGAATTAGAGCAGTGGTGGATTGAGCAGTGGTGGATTGAGCAGTGGTGGATCGTTCGCTGCGGATCGAACTAGCGCCTTTGTCGGTCCGCAAGCAGGGTTTTAACACGCTCTGGCAGCCAACTCTTGACAAAATGTGTGCAAATTTTTTTTTGTTTGCACGTTTGAGAGTGGTATCACCCGAGGTATTACGTAAGCAGAAGGGAGTCCGCAATGAAAAGAACAGCAGCACTTTTATCAGCTATCACTTTTGCCTTACTAATATCGAATGCACCTGTTCAAGCTCAAGCACTGGATTGGGAGACACATTACGCAAAAGCTGTAAAAGCCTATGCCAGCCACAATCTTTTCGAAGCGCGCAGCGAATTCCTCAAAGCTCTTAAAGTTGCAAAACAGTGCAAAGAGCACCAGCAACTCGCAGAAAAAGTCCAAGAACTTGCTTCCGCTTACGAAACGCAAGACCACGAAGATCTCGCCCAGCCGTTGTACAAGCTGGCACGCAAGCTAAAGACACAGAATCAAACCATGTAACCCGGACGCGGACCGCAGCAGGGCGCCCATGGGGCGCCCCTACCATCGCATAGAGCCTATTTCGAATCCTGCTAGGCTCCCTTGTTTCAAGCGGTTGGATCTGTTTTGGCGAGGCGGCTATAATATAGACTTCCCATGCATATAGAGGAAGTCATGTCATTCATCGCTGACGATATTGAGCTCAATTCGAAGATCAAAGGCAAGACTATTGAGGGCGCCGCAAGCAGCCTGACAATGTTTACCTTGAACTTCGACGATGGCTCAGGAATGCTCGTCCAGGTCACAGGCGACCCGACGAATCCTCAAATACACTCGCAATTGATGTCCGCCGACGAGCTGCCAAGCATCGGTGACGCAGTGTGCAAAATAGAATGGGCCTGGATTGTGTCTTCGAAAATCGAATCAGTGCAGAATATCACCGGCTCGATCAAGTTTCAGCTTGCGCCAGCCGGTCCATTGACTGTAATGGCTCAAGTGTGGAACGGCTCGCTGTTTCTTTCGTTCATGCCTTACAAAGCTGCATCTTAATTCGTTGCCAGAAACCCATTGGCGAAGACGCAGAATGGCTCGCTGATTTTCATCTTAAAAGCCAAACTAATGCCGGCGCACCGGCACTGGTGGCTCAGGATTCACCAGCGTAATCAAACTGGGGACTTCCAACGTAGTGATAATGCCGATGGGGCGCTGGTCGCTGTCACCATTTTCAGTGACGATGATTGCTTGTAAATGCTTGCCTCGCTTATGTGCTTTTTCGAATACATCAATTGCATCGAAGATGCTGCACTCACCGCTGAGCACAGCAAAGTTTTCTGCGCTTGTTGAATGGCCAATCAGGTCACGAATTTTAGTGTTTCCATCAACGAAATCCGATTGCAGCGATTCTGCAAGCCAAAATGCAATGGCATCAGATGTGAGCAGACCCGCTATGCGCTTCCCGTTATAGACAGGAATTTGATTGAAATGCCCTTTCAGCATCTTAACGAGAACCTGTTTTATCGAGTCTTGCGGCGAACAAACTTCCACATGCTTTCGGAAATGATCAGACAGGCGCGGAGTTTGAGTGAGAATGTCTGCGGCAGATTCAATGCGTTCCACAATTTCCGGATGCGGCTCTGCAATCGGCGCGTCGCCAATTCGTTTGTGCACTATGGCGTTTCGCAACTCGGCATATTCACGCAAATCATCACGATAATGCGAAAAGCCCGAGTGGAAACGAGAGGCGTGGTCGAGCATGAGAGAAAAGGATTCGTGCGAGCCATAGCCGGTAACTTTGCGGAGCTCGTCTTCAAGGCGGCAGAAGGCATTGAGGAATCGTTCGGATAATTCTGTGGACATTTATTAAACTCGGCTTGCGATTCTAATTATGATAGATTGACATCTATGACTTAGTTTCTCATACTCGGGTTACTTGGGGTTCTTTTTCTGGGTAGATCGTTTTTACAGGGAGCCTGTAAGGAATGAGAAAATCCGCCATCTCAGGTTTAGCCGTCTTCGTGGGATTTGCAGCAGCGGGTCCCGCTTTCGCGCAGCAATATCCCGATCCGAATTATGCCGGTGCTGGACAAGGATACGGATCGTCTAGCGGATACGGCTCGCCGGGTGGATACGGTTCGTCAACTGGATCGTCTGGCGGATATGGCTCCTCGGGCGGCTACGGCTCGCCGGGTGGATACGGTTCGTCAACTGGATCGTCTGGCGGATATGGCTCCTCGGGCGGCTACGGGTCCTCGGGCGGTTCGGGCGGCTACGGCTCCTCAACCGGCTTCGGCTCCTCAACCGGATACGGCGCGCAGGGTGGATACGGCGCACAGGCTGGATACGGATCGCCAGGCAACTATGCAGCGCCGAGCGGATATGGTAACTCCGGAGGCGGTTTCAACAGTGGCTACGGAGCACCGTCCTCGGGTAATTTCGCAGCGAGCGGCTACAAAAACTACGGAAACTATGGCTCTGGCGGCGCTTACAACAGCGCGGGTTTCGCACCAGCAGGCTCATTCAGCGGAGCACCGGTCGGCTCAATGGCTCCGACAATGGGTTCCATGGCTCCTGCAATGGGCTCGATGGGCTCAAAGGCCCCTGCAATGGGAGGATTCGGCAGCAATGCCCAACTTTCGAACCTCAACAGAATTCTGAATTCGGTTGATCAACACACCATGCAGGCTGTGCCACAAAGCATGAATCAACAAATGGGCGGAACACCCTTCCGTGCAAATAGCCCAGCAACAAATGGATTTGCGCCTTTCGGAGGAATGCGACAACCGCTACAGTCAGGCAACCCATTTTCAAAGCAAAATCTTCTGCGCGTCTTCCTCGGTGGTGGCACCGGAGGCGGAGGCGGCTGGGGCTCCGGTTCCTCAGGCAATTCAGCAGAACAAGCCGCAAAGAATAGCAGCATTCAAGGACAAGCGGAATCACTCTGCCAGAGGGCCAACGATCAGTGCGCTCAAGCAGTGTCTGATGCGGAGCAAGCAAGCAAAGGCTCCGGCAATGACCAGGGAACCAGACAAGGCTGTGCATCAAGCGCGCAGTATCACGCTAACGATGCGCGCGCCGCCGCGGAGCAAGCAGAAAGCCTGACCTACAGTTCGACGCAATACGCCAAAGATTATGCAGCACAAGCGCGAGCCGCAGCTAATCGCGCTCAGGAAGCAGCAGATCGCGCTCAATATAATGCGGCTCAGAACTAAGAAAACGTATACATCTATATATAGTATGCGCACCGTCAAACCGCGTTGCCGGCTGCAGCACCGGAAGCCCAGGCCCATTGGAAGTTGTAGCCTCCTAACTGGCCGGTGACATCCACCACCTCACCAATAAAATAGAGACCAGGCACTTTCTTCGCTTCCATAGTCTTGGAAGACAATTCATCCGTGCTGACACCACCTCTGGTGACTTCCGCTTTCATATAACCAAAAGTGCTTTCCGGAGTAATAGACCAGTTGCTCAACTTGCGGCAAAACTCATCAATAGTTTTTTCCGCCAGAGAATTCAGAGGCTTTGAAGGCAAGAATATCTGGCATAACTTCTCGGCAAAGCTGCGCGGGAAAATTTCAGCAAGCAAATTCTTCAGTTCCTTGCTGCTCTTGTTTTGTTTTTGTTCCTGCAAAAATGCAAGCAAATCTGCATTTGGAGAGGCATCAATAAGCAGTGGGCTTCCTTTCACCCAATACAAAGAAGCCTGCAGAACTGCTGGTCCACTCAAACCAGTGTGAGTAAACAACGTGTTTTCGCGGAAGCTATGTTTGCGGCAGGTCACAATGCTGTCGAAAGAAACGCCAGTCAGATCCGCCAGTCTTCTACGGTCGTCTGCTTTAAGATTGAACCCTACCAGGGCAGGAAACGTGTCTTCAAGCGCCAGCCCGAATTGGCGCGCAATATCATATCCAAAGCCGCTAGCGCCAATTTTAGGAATGGACAAACCACCACTTGCCACCACCAGCGACTTGCAACGCAAGTATCCTTTGTTTGTCGAAACGGCAAAACCATCCGCGTGTTTCTGCACGGACAATATCCTGCAAGCCAGCTTGAATTCAGCTTTCGCGCGGCGGCATTCCGCCAGCAGCATGTCCACAATTTCTTCAGCGCTGCGATCGCAAAACAACTGCCCAAGTTTTTTCTCGTGGTAAGGAATGCGATGAGCTTCGACCATGGCGATGAAATCCCGCGGAGTGAAGCGCGAAAGCGCAGATTTACAGAAGTGCGGATTCGCTGAGTGAAAGTTCTCAGGCTTTGCGTGGATATTAGTGAAGTTGCAACGCCCGCCGCCGGAAATCAAAATCTTCCGCCCGATTTTCTCGGTATGGTCCAGCAGCAATACACTACGACCGCGTCTGCCGGCCTGAATTGCACACATCATTCCGGCGCCGCCGGCGCCAATAATTATTACGTCCCAATCTTTATCCTCATCAATCATAGGAACGAATTCCGTTATATGAAGGCGCCTGTAAGGCGCCCCTACCATGGGTCAGGGAGACTTCGACCGCCAAGCATTTGCCGGAGGCACCTGAATTTTGGGAATGTTCAACGATTTCCAGAGTTACGCTTTCGTAGTCGTATTTGTACTGTGATGCGCGGCTGAAAGCAAGCGCTTCAAAATTTTGCCGGTAGAATTGCGCGGAAGTGAATCGCAAAATTCAACCAGCCTCGGCACTTTGTACTCAGCCAGATGTTCATTGCAATAAGCTTTGACCTCATCTTCATTGAGAGAAGAGCCTGGTTTCAAAACGACCACGGCCTTGACGCGCTCACCCATCAGATGATCGGGAACTCCCACCACCGCAGCCTCTGCGACCTGTTCCATTTTTTGCAATACGTCTTCGATTTCACGCGGATAAATATTGAACCCACCGCGAATGATCATTTCTTTCTTGCGGCCGACAATAAAGAAGTAACCGTCTTCATCTTTGTAGCCCAGATCACCAGTTGCAAACCAGCCGTCTTTGAGCACTTCGGCAGACTCCGCTTCCTTCTTGTAATACCCACGCATAATATTTGGACCCTTGATCCAAAACTCACCGACATGTTCCCTCCCAGCCGGAAGTTCTTCGCCTTCCTCGGAGATAACTTTCATTTGCACACCCGGCAATACCGGACCCACAGAGCCCGCCTTTCTCTTGCCACGCAGCGGATTGATTGTCGCAACGCAGGACGTTTCGGTCATGCCGAATCCTTCAATAAGTGTGGCACCAAATACGGTTTCGATTTGCTTGATGGCTTCAGCCGGCAATGCAGCTGCTCCGCTAAAACACAAGCGCACAGCCGCGAGATCATACTTAGTCTGCGCCAGTTCCATCAGCATGAACTGAAACATGGCAGGCACTGCAGGAACAAGAGTCACCTTTTCGTCTTGAATTACCTTCAAGGCTTTCGGTGCTTCGAAGCGAGGCAGAATAACAAGTGTTCCACCACGCGAAATCATCCCTATCATCAGAATTGTAATGCCATAGATATGGCACATGGGCAGCGTAGCCAGGATTTTGTCTTTTGAACAGATATCGAATAAGTCAAAGCGCCCCGGAAAAATAGACAGCATGCTTCGGTTAGTGAGCATTGCACCTTTCGGTTTACCTGTGGTGCCGGACGTGTAAACAAGCAATGCCAGATCGTTTTCCAGATCAAAATTGTCATACCAGCGCACACTCCTATGTGGGCGCGTCCCGCGGGTCAGCTCCTGCACAAGCAGCTTCGCCGATTTTGCCTGAGCCTGCAATTCGCTGTCACTGAATTGCCCAGTTTTACTAACGAGAATTCGTTGCAGCACCGTATTTGATGCCTGCGATTTAATGGCTTCAGCAAAGTTGCCTTCGTATGCAATTAAAGTCGTCGCCTGGGAGTCACTAATGATGTGTTCGATTTCTTCGGACTTAAGCAAAGGATTAATCGGAACAATACACGCACCGATGCCGGCCGCAGCAAAAAACGCAGCCACATAATCTGGGTGATTGGGAAAAAGAATAGCGACCTTGTCGCCGGGTTTTACTCCCAACTCGATTAATTGTTGGGCAACCGCTGAAACACGCTCGAGCAGATAGCCATATGTAAGTCGTTGCTCTTCGAATACAAGAGCCTCTTTGTTAGGCTCCTGCAGAGCCTGCTTCAGTAGAACCTGAAAAAAGTGCCGAGCTGTATCATGAATGCCGGGCATATCATTACCCGCAACAGCTTCTACCATTGCTAAAATCCTCAAAGACCCTCGCCCGGGAATTAATTATCCGGCCTTCTGGGCAAACACGCTTTAGTATGGCTTAAGTAACAAGTCCCAAAAGCACAAGCGCGGTAAGTTTTGAGCTCTGAATCTAGAATGCAACGACTACGACGTTGCCGCCTTTCTCTTTGGCTTCGATCATGGCTTCACAAGCGGCTTCCAGCAATCCGTGGGGGTCACAGCTGTGCTTCGGATAGCTCGCTACGGCCAGTGAGGCTGTAAGACTTATCAGCTTGCCGCTGCGTGGATCTTTAATTTCCAGCATAGCGACCTTGCGTCTCACGCGCTCTGCCACTGTGGCTGCGCCTTCTGCGTCTGTTTCATGCAGCACCGCAACGAGTTCTTCACCGCCCCAGCGTGCAGGCATATCGATTTCGCGGACGGAGTTGCGCAAAATTTTGGAAACTTCGACCAGCACGGTGTCGCCCACTTCGTGCCCATATCGCAGATTCACATCTCTCAGGCAATCAATATCTACAAGCATAAGAGATAAGGAATATCCAAGTCTTACTGCGCGTTTGAGTGAGTGCGTAAGATGCTCTTTAAAGGCATGTCGATTGGGCAGTTGCGTGAGCAAATCTGAGCCCATCATCTCTTGCAGGCGTGCCTGCGTATTTGAAAGTTCATGCCTGAGCCTATCGATTTCTCTGTCTTTCTCACGGAGCAGCTTTTCGTAATCGACACTCGCATTTTGTGATTTATGCGGCTGCCAATTATTGTTTTCGGTGCGGCTGCTGTTTTGTCCGTGGATGTGCTGCAGCATTTGTGTTATGCGTGCTTTCATTCCAACCCCTCACACTCTCGCTCTGTAACTAAGAATGAGCTTCGTCTCTTTATTGCACGATTTACGGGACTGCGTAATTCCCGCAAGATGCTCATTGATAGTCGCCCGGTGAATGACAATATATTAGCCCTAGTTGAGATTAAATACCAGCAATGTAGTGGGGAAAACCGCAATATTAATTTATTGCCACTTGCGAAAGTATATGCGACGTAGCCTTGTTCACTAATACAAGCGAGTATTTAAGCCGAGGATTGCCTACCTGGAAAACAATCGTTCCTTCTTGCACTCCACCTGGCTTTATCTTTTTACGTTGCAGCTTGAGATTCTCATTGTCTGCAGCATATGGCAGATAACTATGATTGTGATTGCAGACAACACCTAAATCACCGAAACAAAATTCCGATTTGCTGTTGTTCTCAACTATAAACGTCACAGCAAGAAGCCTGCTGTTTTTATCGCCATACGGAAATGGCATAAATTTGTGATCGCGAACCATTATATTGACATCTTCCAGTTGCGGTATTGGTGCTTTCGATGGAACAGTCTCTTGCTTGAACGCAGGAAGAACCAGAGTGCCCGGCAGGCGAATGTTTATCTCGTCACCGGGATATGCGCAGAGAATGTCTCCCTTGCGATGGAGCGCAGCAACAATGCCCGCAGCCGCACCGGCCGCGGCGCCGATGCCGACAGAGATTCCATAAGTGTTAATTGCCACCGGAATACCCGTTAGTTGCACAGAAAGAATTGATCCTCCAATAGCACCTACCGCCGTATATCCGGTAGTCTCTTTTACTTGTTTGGCGACTGTTTTTAAGGGACTCGACTTAGTTGAAGCAGAGGCATCAAGCGGTACTTCCCACTTTCCATCAGGCGACACGAGCTTATCGAACTTGATATCTATAAATCCGTCTCGCCCAGCACGCTTCTGACCTTCCACGCGCGTAACATGGCCAACAACCTGCCACTTGCCTGGTAGAACGATTTTCTTTCCCTCTTTGTCTCTTACATCAGTTGTAACCGCAGCGCGGATTTCGTCGCCTTCTTTTGCCAGTTCTGAATTCAATGATGTAGTGACAGTTAGTTTGAGTGGAGTTCCTTCTGGAATAGTTTCTGTTGTTTTTCCATCATCTATAAATGGAGATTCGTCGTGCCGGACACTTCCAACTAGTTTGCCGCCAATGAGCTTGAATGGCTTTTCCTGGGCGCCTGACGCGGCTATTGTATTTTCGCGCGCTGAATCGGCACTGACTGCTGAAGCAGGAAGCAGTGAGGAGGAAAGCAGAATAGTGATCAAAAGGGATGAGAAAGAGCGCGATCGCAAACCGCTTCTCGTTTTGATTGAACGCGCCGTTGTCATGAGCACACCCGGGACTGTTGAACAAAGATGACGAAGCATCTTCCAAGCAGTTCCTAAGAGTAACTCCTCGAGCCGTTCTTTACAAGTCAGTAAAAGTCTAAAGTCCTGCTATTTCTTCCCAAGCAGTTCTTTAAGTTGATCTAAGAATCCTTTCTTATCGCTACCACCCTCAGACTTTTTCTGAGGACCTGTGCTCTTGCTTGCGCTTGCCTTCATTTTCAATTCAAGCGTTTTAGCTTCATGATTCTTTGGATCTAATTTGAGAGCTTGCTGAACGGTTGATAGTGCCAGAGTCTTCCAACCACGTTGATATTGGATTTCAGCAAGAGCCGCGTGATAGACAGGGTTGTTAGGGCAAAGCCGTATCGCCTCTTTTATGGCGGTTTCAGCTTCGGGAAAACGTTTTCTCTTGAGCATGTCAAAAGCACGGTCTTTGTGTTTTTGAGCCCACTGATCTTTGCCTTCAGGTGTGGTGGGTGGCGCACCAGACGGAACTGCTGCTTCTGCACCGCCTCCGGACTTGTTTTTAGCAAGAATGCGCAGAGCCTCGTACTCCTCTCGCTGCTTGGGATCAGAAAGAACATCGTGAGCACGTGTCACTTTGGAGAACTGTTCTTGAGCCTCTGCCCTCTTCTCTGGATCGTTCGGAAAGCGGTCTGGGTGCAATTTCTTTGCAAGCTTTAGATAGGCTTTTCTAATTTCTTCAGGTGTGGCTTCTTCTTCCACTCCTAGTAGCGCGTAAAAATCTTCTTCAAATTCTTGCATGTCAGTCTGCTAAATGCCGTAGAGGGGAAACCAATGATGAGTATTCGAGTAGGGAGCGCATTTTTGCGCGACACCCTGACATAGCCCTGTGATGGAAAGACCTGTCGATCCTACATATTCCCATTTATAGCAAGAGATCACTATTTCTTGCCGCGATTTCTTGATTTTTCCTCACGAGAATTACATGTCAAACAGGGATCCCGACAAGTTCTGTCCTCAGGATTTTGGGGGATAAAGCCGGGCAGGCAACAGTTCAGAAGGATTCTCTTGAGTTGGGCTTAACAAGAGCGGCTTGGAAAGCCGGACTTAGCCATTTTCAGGCGGCACAAGGGTTTTGGCGAGCTGACAAGTTATAAAAAAAAAGGGAATTTGTGAAAGTCAGCTAATCCCCCACCACATAATCTAACTAAGGCGCAGCGTTCGTCGTGGAGGCCAAGCGTCATTTCACAGGGATTTCCAAGAATCCCGACAAGGGTGAGAAGTATGAACTTAGACAGATTCACACATAAGGCAAGAGAAGCCGTAACTAGCTGCCAGGACATCCTTTCGCGATTCTCACACGCGCAGGTCTTGCCGGAACATTTGCTGCTTGCCCTGCTTGAACAGGACGACGGGCTGGCAGTGAAGATTCTCACGGTTTTGCAAGCAAAACCAGAGCCGATTGTAGAAGAGCTTACTCGCTATCTTGCCGCCCAACCAAAGGCCTCTGCACTCTCTATGAAAAAGGATGAAATAGTCGTTTCATCCAAATTAATTGCCATGCTGGAAGATGCGGGAAAAGAAGCCGAGCGTTTGAAAGATCAATACATCAGTGTGGAACACTTGATGCTGGTTCTTGCTGATCCGGCAAAGTCGCAGGCCGGCACCATACTCAAGCAGAATGGCGTAACGAAAGACCGCATTATTCAAATTCTCACCCAGATTCGCGGCAACCAGAACGTCACTTCGCAAGATCCTGAACAAACCTATCAGGCCTTGAAGCGCTACGGAAAAGACCTTACGGAAGCGGCCGCGCAAGGCAAGCTTGACCCTGTTATCGGAAGAGACGACGAGATCCGTCGTGTGATGCAGGTTCTTTCTCGCCGAACGAAGAACAATCCGGTTCTTGTTGGAGAACCTGGTGTTGGTAAGACAGCCATTGTCGAGGGTCTGGCACAGCGCATTACCAAGAAAGATGTGCCGGAAGGACTGAAAGACAAAAAGCTTATCGCCCTCGACATGGGTTCACTAATCGCTGGCGCGAAATACCGCGGAGAATTTGAAGAACGTCTCAAAGCCGTTTTAAAAGAAGTCACCGAATCAAACGGCAAGATAATTTTGTTCATCGATGAGTTGCACACCGTGGTTGGTGCCGGTTCATCCGGTGAAGGTTCCATGGATGCAGGCAATTTGCTCAAGCCGCCGCTGGCCCGTGGTGAGCTGCACTGCGTCGGCGCGACGACACTAGATGAATACCGCAAGCACGTAGAAAAGGATCCCGCCCTTGAGCGCAGATTCCAGACAGTGTTTGTCGATCAACCAACCGTTGAAGATACGATTTCAATTCTACGCGGTTTGAAAGAACGGTACGAGGTTCACCACGGCGTACGAATTCAAGACGCTGCACTGGTAGCTGCCGCAGTGCTTTCGCACCGTTATATTGCCGATCGCGCACTGCCGGACAAGGCAATCGACCTGGTTGATGAGGCAGCTGCCCGAATGAGAATAGAGATCGACTCAATGCCGGCTGAACTGGACGAACTCGAGCGTCGCAAGATTCAGCTCGAAATCGAACGAGAAGCTCTGAAAAGAGAAAGAGATGCGGCCTCTAAAGAACGTCTTGAACGCATTGAAAAAGAAATTCAGGACATCCAGGAATCAGCAGGCATACTGCGAAGCAGATGGCATGCGGAAAAGGATGCACTGAACAGATTGCAGCAACTGAAAGCCGAAAGAGAAGCGATCAACGTTCAAATTGAACAAGCTGAACGCAGCACCGACCTCGCCAAAGCTGCTCAATTGAAATACGGAACTCTCATGGAGATTGAGAAACGAATCGCCCAGGAAGAGGAAACGTTCAATCAAAAAACCGGACCGCGCTTACTTTCACAGGAAGTCAGCGAGGAAGACATTGCTGAAATCGTCTCGAAATGGACAGGCATCCCGGTGACAAAACTGATGGAAGGCGAAGTGCAAAAACTGTTGCGCCTGGAAGATCACTTGCACAAACGGGTCATTGGACAGGAAGAAGCCATCGAGGTAGTATCGAATGCGGTGCGCCGTGCTCGGGCAGGATTTAAGGATCCCAACCGCCCGATTGGCAGCTTCTTATTCCTCGGACCCACCGGCGTCGGGAAGACGGAACTTGCCAAAGCACTGGCTGAATTCTTGTTTGACGATGAACGCGCCATGGTGCGTATCGACATGTCGGAATATCAGGAAAGACACACAGTCGCGCGCTTGATTGGTGCACCCCCAGGTTATGTCGGTTACGATGAAGGCGGTCAGCTAACCGAAGCGGTACGCCGCCGTCCATACACCTGCGTACTCTTTGATGAAATCGAAAAGGCACACGGCGATGTATTTAACGTACTGTTGCAAGTGCTGGACGAGGGACACCTGACGGATTCAAAAGGCCGCACAGTCGACTTCAAGAATGCGGTTTTAATCATGACCTCGAACATAGGCAGCCAGCACATTCTGGATTACCAGTTGCGTGCATCTGTTGATGGCGAAGCCGAGGTGGCCTACGATCAGATGAAGGAGCAAGTGCTTGGAGCCCTGCGCCAGCACTTCCGCCCGGAATTCCTGAACCGTATCGATGAAACGGTAGTGTTCCACGCACTTACGGCTGCCCAGCTCAAAAACATCGTCGATATCCAGATTCACATACTCAACAAGCGTATGGAAGAACGCAAGATCACTCTGGCACCGACGCAAGGTGCTCTCGACTGGTTAGCGCGCAGCGGCTACGATCCGATGTATGGTGCTCGTCCATTGAAGCGAGTAATTCAACGCGAAATTGAAAACGAGCTATCGCTTAAAATGCTGGAAGGCCAATTCCAGGATGGCGACCGCATCGTAATCGATGTCGACGGAGACGAACTCGTCTTCAAGAAAGAGCAGCAGCTGGTGACAAGCAGTCCGCAAAGCTAAGGCAATTAAACCTTAGCCGCCGTTTCCCGATCGAGCTTTGTGACGCAAGCAGAGCGAATTTCGCGAGCCCGAAAATCCAGCTTATTTGCCAGCGCTATCCGTTTCGTTTTGCGCAGAATCGTCGCATAAGTTTCAGCACAAGCAGCAACTCCCGGATGCTCCACTCCGTAGACTTTGACGCGAGCCTTCATTGCCGATTTAACAAGCGGCTCAGCGTCGGCGTATTTCCGCATTCCTAAATACATGCTGCACAAGTTCAGCACCAGACGAGCGTATTCTGTGTCGCTGCCTCCTGCGACGAACTCGCGAATCGCAATTGCACGTTTATATACTGACTCTGCTTGCTTGAATTTACGCTGCCCGCGCAAATATTCAGCCAGTACGGTAAGAGCATCGCCGGCGACCGGATTATGCGGCCAGTAAGTATCCTCACACTCCAGCATTGTGCAAGCAACGAGTTCTTGTGCTTCTGCCTTTCGCTCTTGAATGAAATAGAGGTTGATGATTTCGGCAAGACTTAAAAAGTCTACTGTATAACCGATCGCGCACTTATCACGAATAATCTCGGCCGCTTTATCCGCGTACTGCTTGGAGACGTTTGAGTCGGTGCGGGCATCAGCAATAACGGCAAGCGAAACTAAGGCAAAAGCGACTTGATAATTAGACTCATTCTTTTTCGTTGGGTGCTGTTGGAAGATGCCGAGCAATTCATTCAAAGTTTGCTCCGCCTCAGTAAGCCAGCCCGTTTTGAGATAGAAGTAAATCAGGCTTCTCAATGCATGGGTCATGTGATCCTCACAAGCTGAGTCCTGAGAGAATCTGCCACGCGCAAGGTCGGCAACTTGAATCAGGAATGCCCTGGCATCATCATTGTGTCCCTGCAGAAACTTCAACCATGCCAGCTTCTGCCTGGCAAGCTTGTCTGCATCAGCGTCGTGTGCAGTGCCTGCAATTGCTGCTGCTCGCAAAAGAAGCTCCTCGGCGTGTTCGTAATTTTGATTGAACAAATAATGTTCAGCAAGCGAATGCAAGGCAAGCAAGGTGGCTGGGTGCCCCTTGCCGTTTATCGCTTCTGCGCTAGCCAGGCTGGTTTCAAGAAATTCCAGACTCTGTCTTTTTTGTTCTGCTTCAGTCATTTCCGTCTCCATTGTTCGTTCCGGCACAAAAGTGCTCTCCGTTCTTATAAAAGGCAAGCAAGGCTCTGTCGCTTGCTTCTTTTATCGAAATTGAATTTTCTTTTGCGTATGTAGCCAGGTCATCAAATTCGGGCAAGACATTTACAATTTTCCCGTTTCTGTCGCTGGCAATCTTAATTTGAATTTTGCTTCCGTCTGGCATTAGCGCCGAGTCGAATCTGCGGTCTGCAAAAATGCGGGTAGTTCTGTATGAACGGCAGCCAATCGAGGAAGTATGGCGGAGAATAATTTCCTGCAGCCTTTCCTCGTCCTCTGGCCGGCAAAGCACTGAAAGAAGGAATCCACTTCTTCCCTTTTTCATTGTTGCCGGAATTATCAGGGCATCAAGCGCCCCTGCAGAGAATACCGTTTCCACCGCAAATGAAAGAGCTTGTGGCGATTGATCGTCAATATTTGCCTCGATAACAGTTATTGTTTCCTTTTCAAAAGCAATCGCATCGGCGGCCATTTCGGTTTTTCCAATGCTGACTCTAACGAGGTTCGGCCATTCCTGCGGGTCCTTCGTTCCAGCCCCGAAGCCACTCGCCTGCACTCGAGTGAAGGCTACAGGCTTCGCCCAGACGCTTACAATTTCACAAAGTATTGCAGCCCCTGTTGGAGTCAAACACTCATAAGGAATATTAGGTTCATTCGAACTGGGAGCCGAAACTTCTGCAAGCAGATTCACAACAGCCGGAGCTGGAACAGGCAAGAGTCCGTGTTCAGTTTTCACAACTCCGCTTCCCAGCGGTAGCGCGGTGCAAGTACAAACTTTCAGCGCCGCAAGCTCAAAGGCAATGGCAAAGCCAATGATATCAATCATCGCATCGATAGCTCCTAGTTCATGGAAGTGAATTTCTTCCAGAGGAACACCGTGAACTTTTGCTTCTGCGCGACCAAGTCTGTTAAAAATGCGAGCAGCAAGTCCCTTTGCTGAAGGCGATATGCTTGAACGTTCAATTATTTCAAGGATGTCACTCAGGTGCCTGTGATGCGAATGCTCATGGATGATCACATCAAATTTCGTGGACCTGATACCACAGCGTTTTATTTCACTAAACTCTACTTCAAAAGAACCTTCAGGCAGCGCGATTTTTTTCAGTTCGACAAGAAATTCATCTCTAGCTACCAGCCTGGAATCAAGCATGGCAGCCAGCAACATATCTCCAGCGGCTCCGAACTGGCAATCAAAATGTGCGGCGTTGACTTCGGTAGGTTTCATTTATTTTGATAGAGGCAGATTCATATCAGGCAACCTGGTATCGCCTGTAATCGTGAACTCGTGCTGATAAACAGGAGCGAGGTTGGAGTACAGCTCATTCTTGATTTGAAAGATTTTTTTGCCCGGAGTCAGAATGAAGGAGTATTCTCCATTCCCTTTCGTGTGAGAAGTACCGCCACCATGGACAGTAGCGTGGGATCCTTGCTCGGTCCCAGTGACTTTAATTTCCAGCCCCTTCACGCCCTGCCCTTCAGCAAGGACTCTCCCGGTCACCTTAAAACCTTTATGCAGCTGAACAATGATGTGCTTGGACAGCTCGCCGGAAACGTGCGAATAATGAGCAGAAGTCAATTCCGCTTTTGCAGGAGGATAAACGTCAAAGGAAAGAGCGCTGCACTCCGGGTGATCGATTTCAAAATCGCCTTTACCATTGCTGCGCCCGTCAATCTCTTCCTGAGTGTCTAGATTATGAGCGATGATTTTGGCTCCTGGCACAGGATGCCCGTCTACATCCACGACTTTGCCTTTGAGTTTCCGAACACTGTCTTCGGCAGCCGATGTTTGTGGAGCCAGAAGACCAGAGAACATGGCAATTACCGATAACCCACTTAATAAATATTGCAGTGTTTTCCGCTGCCGACAAGTGGCTGCCTGAATGGAACTTTTGCGGCTCTTCATAGTTGATCCCTGGGAGCGCCGCCATCATAGCGGCTTCTTTTCCGGATGGCACAATGCTCCGTTAACTATACAACAGGACAGTGCTTGGGATCTTGTCATTGGCAACAATAGGTTAAGGCAAGAGCTATATTCCCAAAGCCCGCGTGCATTTTGTAAAGTGAATCAGAGTTCAGGCACTCACCCATGACCCAGTCCAGAAGCAACAAATACATGAACTCGGAATAAGTATCGAGATACTGCATTTGATTCATTACTGCCACAACATCGACACCAGCAGCGGAGCTGTAGCCGTCAAGAAATGCACTCGCCTTTAACGAATTGAACAGCTGCCCGCCTTCGCTAAAGTCAGCTTGCAAACTAAACGCGAATAATGCGTAACTCAAATCGTAGAGCTGACTGGCAATGCAGGCATAATCCCAATCAACAACAAAGGGACCATCTTTTGAAAACAAAACATTGCCGGGATGAAAATCACCGTGGCATATTGTTAGAGGTAAAGCCTGTTCGAGCTTTGCAAGCTCTTTCGAGATTTTTTGAAGACGCAGCACGAGCGCTTCTGATTTCAGCGCGCCGATCGTATCGAGCGCGCGGAGAAGAGCGCCCTCCGCCCCGGAACGTATCGATTCAAGAGCGTCATCAAAGCGTTCTTTTGTGGGAGCAAATCTATCTTGAAGTTTTGCGCTAATTTGTTTGAGCGATCGATCGCTTAGATGGGGATCAGCTTTCAGCAGTTCCGCACCACTAATATGAATGGAGGCAAGCGTTCGCCCAGCAAGCGCACAGTGCTCGACGGAACAGTCGAAGTTCAACCAATCATAAGCTGGCTTGCTTTGAATGTAATTCTGCGCAGTCCAATAACTATCATCCTGCTTTATCCAATAATACTGCTCTGGATTTGCGATAAATTCTGGAATTGAAGCGAACCCTGTTGCGCGGAATTTTTGTTGAAGAACAATTTGTGCTTCTGGAGATTTCGACTGTTGTTTTAAAAACAGTTCCGCAATGCGCTCATCGCCAAAATCAGCGGTAACATGGAAATACAGGGGTTCCCGATCAGTTCGTCCCAAGAGTTTGCTAGCCTTTAGTGAAAAACCGAACTTTTCAGCCAGCGGTTTTAGATCTAGTTCCATTATTTGATCTGAACCCATATCCGTGTTTTGGACTCAAAGTATAAATGAAACAAGAGAGATTTGAATCTCGTGCCACCACATATGAAGACAAAAAACGGCGGACTTGCTGCAGAATTTGACGCAAAAGGCGAGATAGAATACGCTCGCGCAGCGGCAAACTGATCTTAAAGGGTTCTTCGCAAAATGTCGACGCAACAATGGTTTTCAGTTAGAATGGACAGGATGAGTATAAGCATTCTGTCATAAAGGGCAGGGATTATGGCTGTTCGAATTGGCAATTTCGAGCTTAAAAGCAGAGTATACGTGCCGCCGATGGCGGGCGTAACCGATATTGTCTTTCGCAACATCGTAAGACAGGTGGACCCGAACTGTCTTTTATCTACAGAAATGGTTTCCAGCCGTGGGCTGCTTTATCGCAAAGATTGCCACATAATGGACCTTGCCGCCGATGAGCATCCCATCGGAATTCAAATCTTCGGACATGAGCCTGATGTGATGGCGCATGCGGCTCAACTTGCCGAAGCGCGCGGGGCAGACTTCATCGACATAAACATGGGCTGCCCGGTGCCTAAAATCACAAAGGGCAAAGATGGCTGCGCATTGATGAAAGAGCCAGACCTGGCGCGCGAAATCATCAGCACGGTAAAAGCCTCAGTAAAAATTCCCGTTACGGTGAAATTCCGCCTCGGCTGGGATGACACATCACGCAATGCAGTCGAGTTCGGCGAAATGGTTGAGGGTGCAGGCGCGTCTCTTGTTACTGTTCACGGCAGAACGCGGCAGCAACTGTATTCAGGAAAAGCCGATTGGAACTTTATCGCCAAAGTAAAGAAAGCGCTTTCAATTCCAGTTTTTGGAAACGGTGACGTATTCGAAGCAACGGATGCGGCGCGTTTACTGGAAATTACCGGCTGCGATGGCGTAGCAGTTGCGCGCGGCTCACTGGGCAATCCGTGGCTTATACCGCGCATCACGAAATTTCTTGATACCGGCGTTCTCGATGAAGCCCCCGACGAAATCTCTCGCATAGTCATCGCCTTCAAACATTGCGTCGGACTTGTAAGATATAAGGGCTTGCGCGTCGGCACCAGCGAGAGTCGCCGCCACATGACGCACTACACAAAGGGAATCACTGGCGGAGCCGCATTCAGAAATCGATTGACGCAAATTTCAACTGTAGAAGATGCGATGAACATACTTGCCGATCTCGCCGAACACATCGGCGGTCCATCAGGCAGACATAATTTTCTACTTGCAGTAGAGAGCACATATCTCGAATATTGCAAACATCCAGGCAAAGGGGCAGGCGATGGTAAACACAGTGTCCATGCCCCAGTTGATGTCGATACCGTCGCGCCAGTCGCAGTACCATAGCACCGCGTTCACGAATGGCGTCATGGTCCATCCCATGATTCCTGCCATGGCGGCGAATATTAGAAGAATTGCCCAGAAGTCCATCGGCATCTCCCGTGCGTAAGGCTCATGGGGACATAGTAAGGGCGGAAGCGCCCCGACGCAATGCGGGAGAAGCCCATATTCGGCTGGATTTAAAGCATTTTAGTGGGAAGATTCCCACTGAAGTCGAATGAGATGCCGGGAGCGCCGGCGGCTCGCCGGCTTCTAGTGGATACGAAGATCCGCACGCAGCAATGCATGCCCAGATGATTTTGTGGATTTGGTTCAATACCGGTTTAGTAGACGCGGAAATCGCCAGGACCTTGTGTGGAGATGAGGATAGTTCCATCTCCCTCGGCAGCTACCATCTGCAATGCCTGAATAACAGGATTGGTAGCGCGTGGCTGGTCGCGCGTTTCGTTTTTAATTTGCTTGGCGCGTTGAGCCACTTTCAAAACCAGCTCATAGCGGTTTGGGTGACTTTCCAGAAGTTGATCGAGAATGCGAGTTGTGGTCATGAGCTGAGTAAACCCGTCCGGTTATTTGCGTATACGACACCTTTCAGCATACACGATATGCCGAAGATTGTTCACAGCTTCCTCTATATCGTCGTTAATAACTTCATAGTGGAAATCGTGCTTCTGTGTTAATTCTATCTCGGCCTTGGCAAGACGCCGCTCCATCTTCTCTTTATCTTCAGTTCCGCGCTTGATCAGGCGCTCCCTTAAGTCTTCAATTGACGGCGGTGATACGAAAATCAGAAGAGAACTCGGGCGCTTCTTTCTGATTTGGTGTGCTCCCTGCACCTCGATTTCCAAGAGGACATCATTGCCCATGGTTAATTGTTCATCAACCCAGGCTTCCGGGGTTCCATAGCAATTTCCCGCAAACTCCGCCCACTCTAAGAGTTCAGCTTTGAGACTCTCGAACTCTTCAGGGTCACGGAAAAAATAATCGACGCCTTCAATTTCTCCCTCACGTGGGGTTCTTGTGGTTACTGAGACGGATTTTAGCAAGCGAGGCACATCTTCAAGGAGTTGCCTGGTCAGCGTTCCCTTGCCAACCCCAGAAGGACCGGTAAGCACAATCAAATTTCCGGGACGAACCTTCTTCATAGCGTCTGCAATCAAGCTACTGTCTAGCTTCTTTCCTGAGTCCGGTAGTTTGTTTATCTGTTTAACCATGATTCTCAGTCTCGCGCGTTGCAACCCTTGTCTCAAAAGTATCTTATGCGAAGTTCGTCGTAAAGGGTTTCAGGTGAAATAAAGTGGAAATTCTTTCTCTTGAGCCTGTTACTATTTCCTCTTATGTCCAAAATCACCTGACAGGCGTTCCCGGTAATGCAGCCATTTGATGCTCTCACTATGAGGGCAATACTAGCCGAAGCCAAGCCAGTACTGCTAAATCGTAAGGTCGAAAAGATCCAGCAGATAAGCAGGGATGAGGTTTTGATATCTCTTCGCTCTAAGGCCGGCACAAGTCATTTACTGGTATCAGCACAAGCGTCTTTCGGTCGCATTTGCCTTGTGCTCAATCCGCCTGCCCCCCGACATTCTAACCCTCCACCTTTCTGCCAGTTATTGCGCAAGCATCTCAGTTCGGCAATTCTCACGAACATGGATCAGCTGCCTGGCGAACGCATTGCAGACCTGACATTCTCCTGCGTAGACGAGTTGGGAAACAAGTCGACTAAGATTCTGACTGCCGAAATTATGGGACGGCACAGCAATTTGATTTTATGGGACAGCGAAAGCAAAAAGATTCTCGGGGCATCGCACAACGTTACGCCGGAAATGAGCAGGCAGCGTGAAATCTCGGCTGGCTTGACTTACACGCGACCGCCCAAGCAAGAGAAGTCGAGCATTTTCTCAGTTGTTCAAGGTGACTGGAACAAGTGCTTTGAAGAACTGAAGTCCAAAGTCGCCGCCGGTGGTGGCAATGACGAAGAGCTGCCAAAAACATTCGAGCAATGGTTGATGGCCGCTTTTGCCGGACTGGGACGCCATCTGGCAGAAGAGATAGTCGAATCAAGCAAAGTTGCGTCGGCGATTGCAACCGATGGGCTCACCGAGGAGAATTGTTCTTCTTTGTGGCAGCGAGTTGACAGTATTCAGCGCATCGGCGAGTACAAGCCATCCATGCGCGTCGATCTGACCAGGTTCTCAGTGCTGTCCTGGTGGTCGGAAGACTCTGCAATCGACACGACGTTGTGGAAAAACTACCCCACGGTAAATGATCTGGTAGATGCGTACTTCCGTGGTGTACAGCTGCGCACAGAAATTCAACAGCTGAAAGATCGCATTCGCACAGAGCTGAAATCCGAGCAGGAAAAATTACAAGCCCGGCTTGATGCAGCTAACAAACTGCTGGACGGCGCCAAAGACCATGATCGCTTCAAGAAATTCGGCGACATGATTCTTACTCATGCTGCGGAGATCAAATCAGGGCAAGAAGTGCTTGACTGTGCCGATCTTTATTCCGACAACGGCAAGACTCTGCAAATCGAATTGAATCCGAATTTGTCCGCATCGCAAAACGCACAGAATTACTACCGACTTTTTGCCAAGTCTCGAACCAGAGAAAAGACAGCTCTTGCATCAAGCAAAGACGCACACTTGAAGCTGACAGAAGTTATCTCCTGCAGCCAGGCGCTGGAATCAGCTGATAACATGCAAGAGTTGCAGGTCTTGAAAGAGAAAGTGCTCGATCGTGCCCGCCGTCCCGAGCACACTTCAAAACCAGTAAATGCTCAAAATACGACCCAAGCGCGAGAAGCTCGAACCCCACATCAGCGCTTGATGAGCACTAAATCTTCCGATGGCTTCACCATCATTGTCGGACGTAACAAACAGGAGAACGATGTTCTGATCAGCAAGCTTACTCATCCGCACGACATCTGGTTGCATGCACAGGGTCTCGAAGGTGCGCACGTGTTGATCAAATTGCCCAACAAAAAGGATCCACCGCAAAGCACGTTGAAAGAAGCTGCTCAAGTTGCGGCAAGATTCGCACGCACGGGGCTAGGTGGGCGCGTGCGCGTCGTTTACACGTACGGAAAGTACGTCAAGAAAATTGGCAAAGATAAACCGGGACTTGTGCGTTACGAAAACGAAAAAACGCTTGAGGTAGATACTTCAGCTCCGATGCCAAGCTCGGTTCGCAGGCTGTTTTCCTAAAGGCGGGCAGATGGCCAAAATACTCATAGTAGAAGACGATAAGCAAGTGGGCGGAGTGCTCGTAGATATACTCCAGCACGAAAATTATTTGACCGATGTTGCCGAAACGCTCTCTGACGCGCGGCATTTCATGAAAGTATCAAAATACGACATGGTGCTCCTGGATTGGGAATTACCTGATGGAGCCGGCGTAGATCTGTGCCGAGAAATGCGCAGTCGGGGTGAATCGACACCTGTCCTTATGCTGACAGGCCGCAGCACCGTCATAGATAAAGCCACCGGATTGGACATCGGCGCCGATGACTACCTGACCAAGCCTTTTGAACTGGCTGAATTGCTCGCGCGCATTCGCAGTTTGATGCGCAGACTGTGGCGTGACAAGGGAGAGAAGTTGAGTTTTGGTCCACTCGAAATGGACATACAGACACGCCAGGTTTTTCGCAATGGAACAGAGTTGAAATTATTGCGCAAGGAATTTGATTTGCTCGAATTGCTGATGCGAAATCAGCAGTCTTTCTTTTCTACTGATATGTTATTGCAGAAGCTCTGGGGCGGTGATACTGAAGCAGGTTCGGATGCAGTGTTTCAATGCATTCGCCGCTTACGCCGCAAGCTGGATGAGGGAGATGGTCCGTCATTCGTTCACCTGGAACATGGTCAGGGTTATTGCTTGAAATTGCCATCCTGAGCTAAAGGCTCGGCTTGAGACTGCGCGGAGAGTCGAAGCAACTTCCGTCGAATTTGCTCGCCCGCAAAAAATCCGGCTATCAATAACAAAATGGCAAAGAGAGCAAAACAGAGGACACCGTCAAGCTTTAGCGAAACCGAATCAGATCCTAGAGGGTCTAGAGCTTCAATCATCCTTTTAATTTCGCTCACGTCGCCAAAGAAAAACTGATGGTCGCAGGAAACAATTAGCAACCAGATTAGAACTCCAATACATGTGGCTTTGGCACAATTATGCAGAACAGCGCCCTCGTTCTGTACTCTCTCGCTGGCCAATGAATTGACCGGCATCAGAGCAGTTGTTACACCTGTTATTGCACCCAGCATTAGCCAGCCCAAAGGGCCACCGGCAAAGACCGAAAAGAAAAGCCAAATCATCGAGTATTGTGCCACAGCAGCGCCTGCGGCCAGGCGGATTGGTAATTGCAAAAAGTTATGCTCTAGCCATTTCCCTAATCGAACAAGAAGTATCGATGAAACAAGAAGCAGGGCAATTCCCGCCAGATATACCGTCGACAGCAAGCTGGCCCGAGTGGCCGAAATTTTCTCAAACATTTGAGCTTTGGCTCTATCATCAGAAGCCAGTCCCCTGTTACTACTAGTCTCTAGGCGGTTTGCTCGAATTTGATACAAGAGAAAATCATCAGGAACTTTGTTGATAGCTTCATTTAGCTTTTCGACCGTAATTATGTCGACGTGTTGAGGCGTTGAATCCCCAGGTACAGAAGTAACTTTATTGAGCTGGTTCAGTTGCTCGACAATGGATACAAATTGAATGTTCGCCGTTCCAAACAACTTATGGTAAACGCTGTATTTAGAAGCAGTTGCACGAAGCTCAGAGGATACGAGCAGTGAAACACCCTCTGCCATCAGAAGCAGCACGGCAATTGTCGCCAGGCGGACCTTTAGTTGTAGAGCCAGCTTAGCCTGAGACATAATCTTAGCCATCCGGGGATTCTTCTGAGCAATATACCCAGGGCAAAGGCTGGTTATTTCAGGTTTTTACCTGTGGCTAGAGCTTCTGAACTGTCGTCCACGGATTCAGCAGTGCTGGAAACGCGACGTTTCACACGTGCCAGATAAATTCCCAAAAGAATTAAAACAGTACCGCAGATCTGATATGCATTCAGGTCTTCTTTAAGAACAAATGCAGAAATCAAAATTATAAGCGGCCGCTGCAGCATCGCAATGATGGACATGCGTGTTGATCCTAATTGCGAGATGGCCCAGAGGAAGGCCAGATTTGCCAGCGCCGCGGTAATCCCCATCAGGGTACCCATGCCATATGCGCTCGGAGGGAAGGGATTTTTCTGAAGAAAAAAGAGAAGTGGAAATGCACAGATGCCATTGATGATGTAAATGTACGCTGAAACCAGCGATGGACTGTTAACTGTGGTTTGTTTTTCCAGAAGAACTCGATACACCGTGGAGCTTGTCACTGCGCAAAGCGCGAGCAAGAAACCTAGAACGTGCAAATTTCCAAGACTACCACCAGTAGTGAGCAGCAACCCGCTTGCACAGAGGCTGAATCCGAACCAAAACTTTTTGCTGAGAATGTCGCGCCCCAGATATTGATTTACTACGGCCACCGCAGCTGGTGTCACTGTCAATATGGAAATCAACAAGCTGGCTTCGATGTATTGAAGAGATAAAATTGAAAGCGTGTTTGTTGCGAGCAGAAGAAGCGAGACGGGCAGAACGCCTTTGAAGAATGTGGATTTACCGACCCAGCTAATTTTGCGATTGAGAATCAAGAGGACTATTGCTCCAACAATGCTTTTCACGCAAAGAAGTTGCAATGCCGTGCATTTGGCCATGAATCCAAATTTGACGATGATCGGCTCGATGCTGGCTGCAAACAATGCAGCTGTAACCCAGATATGTGAGACGAATTTGGAATTGCCGGTCATCGAGTCGCGTCCTGAATGCCGTGGAGTCCGATCCATTGGCAAGCTCCATTCTACATATCCTTGCGTTATTGGCTTACTTAAACGGCTGTAATATCAGCTGGTGAAGGCGATGGGGTCAGAACCTGTCGCAGATAAAGCCGTATGAATATTCTTGTATTTTGAGGGAGTTTCGAGTTTTTTCCTTCTCAGTCCTGCTTGTGCCAGCTCAACGAAAAATGAACAGCCCGACGCTTCGAAAAGCTCAAGAAGCAAATGTTGAATCGTCCGGCTGTTTGAAATCAGTCGAATTCCGATTAGTCAGGCTAAGCAAAAATCCGCAAACGAATAAACCGACGGCACAAAGGTATTCATTTTACAGCAACCCGGATGAGAAGCTTGATGAGGGCAGGCTGGATGAGAAGCTTGATGAGTGATTCTCGAAGATATAGATCTGGCAATGGAACAGGCACCCAAAAGATGTCTGGAAGTCCAAGCAAAATAAAGCTGCCGGGAGGGCAGCATTTCCCGGCAGCTCTATTCGCTATTCCATCTCTATACGGGGACGGACACAAAAGGGGGGTGAGCCGGGGTAAGCGGCTCGGTTCAGATTGTTCTGCGGAAAGGGGTGAATCCGCAGTGCGGCGGCATACCTCCAGCGGAGATGCTCAATTTTTTCAAGAATTAGTGCAATTTATGGACTGATTGTACGAAGTGCAATTTATGGACTGATTGTACGAAGTGCAATTTATGGACTGACTGTACGAAGTGCAATTTCGGAAACTAGATTTTTCTGAAAAGGGCAACAACGATTCCCTGAATTTGCAAATCATTCAGAGAGTCAACGTAGATGGGTTCCATTGATGAATTGGCTGGCTGAAGGCGGAAGCGATTTTTCTCTTTGAAGAAACGCTTAAGAGTTGTGGTTCCATCTTCTAGCAGCGCAACAACAATTTCTCCTTGAGTTGGCGACGGTTTTGGTTTCACAATTACATAGTCGCCGTCGTATATTCCATCTTCAATCATGGAATCGCCTTTGACTCTAAGTGCAAAACAACCAGCGGAAGCGTATTTGTCGTCAATTTCGAGATATTCGTCTCGGCTGACGGCATCTATCGGGCGACCAGCAGCAATGGCTCCTGCCATAGGAATGCCGCGAGGTGTTTCTTCCTCTTCTTCTTCAAATTCGTCAGAATCATTTGAACTGCCGTTCGTCGGCATCTCGAGTGATTCTACAAGTCTGAGAGAGCGGTTAAGCCCTGGCTCCCAGCGTACTATGCCTTTCTTCTTCAGAGCCGCAACGTGCTGGTGCACGGTCATTCGATTGCGCAAACCCATCGATTTTGCAAGCTCTGCCAGCGTAGGCGGATAGCCATGCTCTTCAGTTAATTCAACTATAAGTCGAACAACTTCTTTCTGGCGTGGAGGCAACGAATCAAGATCTAGCAAAAGTAAGCTCCTTGATGGTTTCAGGGCATTTAAGGAAAGAGAATCCCTAAACACATACGTAAGTATAGTATCCCATTTTTGAATTGTCTATATCTAAATTCAAAATTCCCGAAAAAAGTTTTTGGCAAATTCGAAAACAGTTCTATTAAATGAATTTGGATGATGAAAGTCATCGCTTAAGCACCACTGCTGGTGCAATCCATCGCAGACCATAAATCGAACGGTGATTTGATTAGGAGAAAGATCCCCTCAACATCGAAAAACTGATGCGTCAGTTTACATGTCTTTGGAATAATGATTGCTTGCGCCAAGTGACGCTATGCTTGGCAATGCAATCAGGTATAGCCATGCATTTAGACGCGTTAATGCTGTCGCGCATTCAATTTGCGCTGACCATAATGTTCCATTACATCTTCCCGCCTCTGACAATCGGGCTAAGTTTATTAATGGTCTTGATTGAAAGCATGTGGATTGTCAGTGGCAAAGCTTTATACGAGTCTATGGCGAAATTCTGGACAAAGATATTCGCTGTGAATTTTGCAATGGGCGTGGCAACCGGCATTGTGATGGAGTTCGAGTTTGGTACAAACTGGTCGCGCTATTCGAAGTTTGTGGGAGATGTATTCGGATCTGCCCTGGCGGCGGAGGGCATCTTCGCATTCTTTCTCGAATCGGGCTTCTTATCAATATTGGTTTTTGGCTGGGGAAAAGTTTCGCGTCGCTTGCACTACATCGCAACAATAATGGTATGCCTGGGCTCGATTTTTTCTTCTATCTGGATAACCGTGGCGAACTCCTGGCAACAAACGCCCGCGGGGTATCATGTTGTTAAAACTGCTAGCGGTTTTTATCGAGCGGAAATCACAGACTTCTGGGCGATGGTGTTCAACCCATCGACAATTCCGCGATTGCTTCATGTGTGGATTGGCGCCTTTGTGCTTGGCGCATTTTTCGCAATGAGCATTTCGGCATTCTACATTTTGAAAAAACGACACCTGGAATTCGCGGAACGCAGCTTCAAAGCGGCGCTGGTATATGGTGCACTTGTATCTATGCTCGCAGGAGCAACAGGACACTTGCAAGCGTGCGAGGTGGCATACAATCAACCGGCAAAGCTCGCAGCGATGGAGGCCCACTTCCGCACCGAAAGTGGTGGCACGCCCCTGTATCTTTTCGGTTGGCCGGACCCTAAACGTCAAACAGTTGATGCGGGAGTCGCCATTCCAAACCTCTTGAGCTTGCTTGTTTACTTCAATCCATACAAGCCGGTCGCAGGGCTTGATAAATTTCCGCAACAAGATCACCCACCGGTTGTGATTCCGTTCCTGTCATTTCACAGCATGGTAGCAATCGGAGTCTATTTCATCTTTATCAGTTTACTGGCGCTGTTTTACTGGTGGAGGGGGAATCTATTCGAGCAACGCTGGTTGCTCTGGACCTTTGTTTTTTCGACGATTCCTGCGATCCTGGCAAATGAGCTAGGTTGGGTTACAGCTGAGGTAGGCAGGCAACCCTGGGTAGTGTATGGATTGATGCGCACTGCAGAAGGATTTTCGCCCTCAGTTCCAGCCAATCATATTCTCGGCTCTATCGTGATGTTCTCTTTTGTTTATGCATTGTTGTTCTGGGTTTGGATCTACGTGCTTCATCAGAAAATCTTGCAAGGTCCAGAGCATCTTTCGGAAGGTCCCGAAGAAAGAGCCAGCTCTCCATTGATTGCATCCGCCAGCCATCGCGTTGATCCAGCCGGCGACTCAATGACCACAGCAAAGCAAATTGGACAGGAGCTGCTTGAGTTTCTTCATGATCAAGACGAAGCCAGCGCCGGGGAAGAAAAGAACGATAAATCAATTGAAGGGCAGACAAATCCGATGAATTCAGACGGAGAAACAAAGCAGTGAACGTCCACATTATTATGTTCGGGATTCTCGGAGTCTTGCTTGCCGGTTACGGAATTCTCGACGGCTTTGACCTCGGCGTCGGCATACTTCACCTCTTCACGAAAACGGATATCGACCGCCGCTCATTGATGACCGCAATCGGTCCAGTCTGGGACGGCAACGAGGTCTGGCTCGTCACCTTTGGCGGCGCCATTTTTGCGGCGTTCCCTAACGTCTATGCCGCGGCTTTCTCAGGCTTCTATCTACCGTTCATGGCTCTTCTTTGCGCGCTCATATTTCGAGCGGTTTCATTAGAATTCCGCAGCAAGCACAAGGCCAAGGCATGGCGAAATTTTTGGGACGTTTCTTTCAGCCTTTCTTCAACGCTGATCGCCTTACTTCTCGGAGTGGCGGTCGGCGACACGATGCAGGGATTGCCCATTAACGAAAGTGGGGACTTCGTCGGCACTCTTGCCGATGTATTTCAGCCTTATCCGATCTTGATAGGTCTGTTTGCGGTCAGCGGCTGCGCTATGCACGGCTCCATCTATTTGTATTTGAAAACGGAAGGCAAACTACATAAGACGATTCGGCGCTGGATGTGGACAAGCTTCGGTCTCTTCCTGGTTTTTTATATGTTGGCCACAATGCTGACACTGGTAACAATTCCTAGCGCAGCGGAGAACTTCAAGCGACTCCCGCTTGCATGGCTTCTTGTCGTAGGCAATGTATTGGCCATTGCCAATATTCCCAGAGCTATTTTCCTGAATAAACCCTTTTACGCCTTCGCCTCTTCTGCAGCTACAATCGCCGCGCTGACCTCACTTTTCGGTATGGCCCTTTTTCCGAACCTGATCAGGTCGACAGTCAAACCAGAGTACAGCCTGAATATTTATAACGGAGCTTCATCTGATCCAACACTCTGGATCATTTTCTGGATCGCCTGCCTGGGTGTGCCTTTCGTCCTGTGCTACACAAGCATCGTCTACTGGGTTTTCCGTGGCAAAGTCAAAACCGAAGAGATTGCCTATTAATTTCAGCGCAGGAGCTGTCACCCAAAAGCGCTCCAGAGTCCTATGGTAGGGGCGCCTCACGTCACGGGCGCCCCTTTCAGATTCGCCTCCAACGGGCGCCCGTGAGGCACCCTACCAAGCCAAAAATTCGCTCCTTTAGAGGAATGCTCTCCAAAATATCTCCTCCTTTTACGAGTGGTTCGAAGAGCGCTTGACAATAAGGTCTTTCAGCCCGCCATCCCCGCTAAGAGCAAGACAATGAAATAAGCGTTTAGGATTTGTAAAAGGCGATGTCAAATGGTGTATAACGGCAAGAACAATAACAATTTTTGGCTTTGGGGAGCTAGTCATGGTTAAGGCCGGTCTTGAAGATATCGTTGCTGCGGATTCCAGTGTTTGTTTTTTGGACGGAAAGGAAGGACGCCTTCTGTATCAGGGTTATGACATTCATGACCTGGCGGAGCATTCAACCTTCGAAGAAGTGGTTTATCTGCTGTGGTTCGGTCGCCTGCCGAAGAAAAACGAATACGAAAACATCTATAAAGAGCTGCGCATAAACCGCCGCCTGCCTGATGAAGTCGTAAAAATCATGAGGCAGTTCCCCAAGAAGTCCGCACCAATGGAAGTGCTTCGTACAGTCGTTTCGCTGCTTTCGATGTACGATCCTGCAGGCGAGAATAACGATCCAGAAGCTGTGCTCGGCAAAGCAACCAGACTTACAGCTCAAATGCCTACCATCGTTGCTCACTGGGATAATATCCGCAATGACAAAGAGCCGATTGCTCCACTAGATGACTGCAATCTCGTCACAAATTTCCTCTATATGCTGAAGGGTCAAAAGCCCGATGAGCTCAGCGCGAAATGCATTGATCTCGCACTTATGCTGCATGCAGATCACGAGCTCAACGCTTCGACATTTGCAGCCAGAGTTGCCGCAGCCACCGAGACAGACATGCACTCCGCAATCACCGCCGCAATTGGCGCATTAAAGGGGCCCCTGCACGGTGGTGCAAACCAGGAAGTCATCAAAATGCTCCTGAAGATTGGTGACGCGGACAAAGCAAAAGGCTTCATCGAGCAACAACTGCGCGATCGCAAGAAAGTAATGGGCTTCGGTCACCGCGTCTACAGAACCGACGACCCGCGCGCTACGCACCTTCGCAAGATGTCCGAGCAGCTCGGCAAACTCAAGGGCGAGATGAAGTGGTACGAAATGTCTCGAACTATCGAAGACACAGTGAAGAACGAAAAAGGACTCTACGCCAACGTAGATTTCTACTCCGCTTCTGTGTACTACATGCTGGGCATACCGGTAGATCTGTTCACGCCAATTTTCGCGATGAGCCGCATCTCAGGCTGGGCGGCACATGTATTGGAGCAGTACGCCAACAACCGTCTCATCCGTCCTCGCGCGGAATACACTGGGCCGACAAACGCCAGTTACGTTTCCATCGATAAGCGATAGGCATTTAGGTTCCGCAGGCAGCTTATAGTGGCGGCCTGGAAGCGTGTACTGCACCCACTGATGAGCGATACGCGTCGTTCTCATGCGAGATCAATATGAACTGGCAACAGCTAATGGAAAAAGCGCTTGAGCAGCTGAAGTCGTCCGGCGCAGCTGCAGCCGAACCTTTGTTGAAAGAAGCCTTCGAACTTGCTGGCGATTCAATCGAACAGAAGGCTATGACCCATTTCAATCTTGGGCTCGTCTGCTACGACCTCAAAAGGCCCAAGGAAGCAGAAAACAATTTTGCCCAGGCTATCGAACTCGTTCAACATGAATTGCCCAAGCAAAATGAACTGTATGGCATGTTTCTCAAAACAATGATTGAGTTCTACGAAAAAGAAAACAGGCTTGCGGACAGCAAGAATTATTATGAACTTGAAATTGAGCACACACGCAACATGTTTGGGGCAAAGCATCCCTATGTCGCGAATATGATTTGCGAACTGAGCGATATCCTCATCAAGTCAAATGAGCATGCAGAAGCGGAAAAGCAGCTGACGCGCGCACTGGACATTATGTCGGCAGCGCGGGGCCCAGATCACGTGCAAAATGCAAGCATCCACAGAAACCTGTCGACGTGTTACTCTGCACTCGGGCGAAAAGATGATGCCGAATACCACAGGGCGCGTGCGGAACAGCTTCAAGAGAAAAGACCACAAGCCTGAAGTTCAAAAGCAAATATAATTGTTTTAGACTCGTCGGTTTGGAATTTCTTTTTCTGGAACACGCTAGCATGCGATTAAGAGCTTCACTATGAACACCGTGAATACCATATTCGAAACAGATCGCATAATCGTCCGCGAACTTTGCCTGGATGATTTCTACGATCTGCACAAACTCTGTAGCGATGCGGAGGTGATGAAATATGTGGGCGATCTCAAACCATACAACGAACAACAAACGCGCCAGTCAATTTTGAAAAGCCTGCGCAGTTACCATATTCATGGATTTGGCGGTTGGGCCTTAATCAGCAAGGAGAGCCAGAACTTTATTGGCTATGGTGGATTTGAATTTGTACCTGAACGCGCGATGCCGGAAGTGTTTTATATTTTTGCTGCTGATTATTGGGGAAAAGGATTTGCAAGTGAGTTTGCAATGAAAGCTGTCGAGTACGGATCCGCTGAATTGAAAATGAAGCAGATTGGGGCATCGTTCGATCCGAATAATCAGGCTTCAATGAAAGTGGCTAGCAAAGCTGGACTTTGCTATTCGCACAGAGGGCGAGATCAGTTCAATCTTCCAACCATTTATTACACTCTAACGCCAGCTCAGAAATGAAGTTCAAACAGAAATTGCCGAAAATCCATTAACAAATATCTGACAAAAAAATCCTAATCGATACACTGGTTAAGACGTTCAACGAACCACTGCTAAAACCAACCATTAGCCTGTGTATAATGTGGCAATCAGTATTCACTCGGGAAATCCGCCATGCCAGAGCCAGAGAAAAAACTATACATTTCCTTAGAGCAATATTTTGAGATTGAAGAAACTTCTCCAGTGCGACATGAATATTTTAACGGACAGATTCATGCGATGACTGGAGCGTCGGGAAATCACAGAGAGATTTGTGCAAATATTTATTCCGCGCTGCGTGCTCATCTAAAAGGAAGTCACTGCCGAGTATCCATGAATGACGCAGCAGTGTTCATAGAGACGGGAAATTGTGTATATTACCCGGACGTGGTGGTTTCTTGTGGAAAATTTCTGCCAAACTCAAATCTAGTTGAGGAACCAGTATTCATTGTCGAGGTACTGTCCACCTCAACAGCGGCCACAGATAGAAGAGAGAAACTGTTAAATTACACCAGTTTGAAATCGCTAAAAGAATACTTGATTATTCACCAGAAATTCAAGCGCCTTGAACTATACAGAAGAACTGCCGCAGGCAGCTGGGAGGCATTTGACTATAAGGATGGAGAGCTGGAACTTTTATCTATGCCGTCCGGACCACTGAAAGTTTCGATTGATCTGATTTATGAGAATGCAGAAGGAGTTAAAAACTGGAAAGTACTCGAAGAAACTCCGCCATACACGTTTGAATATTACGAGCAGGAAGGGGTTTTTGGCTGGTAAAGACAAAGAATTAAAAATGCAGCAGGAACAATTGTGAATAAGCTGACAATAATTCAGGAAAAGCCCCAGAGTTACGCTCAAGGCGTTAAGATAAAATAGTTAAGCTGCTCACCGGAGATAAATGATGCGCTTATGGACGCCTTTGCTAAATAGCAAACGGAGCTCTATCTGCTATTCATCAACGCTTGGCGTACTAATTTTTCTGTTCGCGTTTCCATTCAACGCAAGCGCGAAAGAAAATGAAACTGAATTATTTAACCGCTTTTTCAAGAAGGCTAATGAAAAGTTTGAAGCGAAATATTATCTCGAGGCCGAAGATGCCTATTCGGGTGCAATTTATGCAGGGCTTAAAATTCGAAGCGGGAATCAGCCCGTGCAAGAGATATGCCAATCATATTTGAATCTGGCGAAATGCCAGTTTGCAACAAAGAGAGCTGCTCTTGCGGAACATACAGAGGAAGATGCGCTAAAGAAAATCGACCATAAGTACGCGGATTACCTTGGCCCAATCGCTGAGGAATTGTTCAACAGATATATGGATCAACGACGGTGGAAAGATGCCGTCAGAATATTCTTTGCTCTATATAGCGATGCGGCTTACAACAGAACTCCTTCTTACATGATGAGTTTTATTCCTGGACAAGTTGGAATTGATGACAATGAGCTCCCTCTCGAGAAGGCGCAGAAATGGTTTCAGATGAAATCGGCAGGCTATTCAAGCCCGGATCTTTACAATGAATTTTGCATTGCTTGCATAAATGCAGATGCTGATGATTACGTCAGGGATCAGTGCCTCAAAGGCAATTGTGTTTTGCATCTCATGAGCATAGGGAAATACGCCGAAGCGCTGCCTTACTTGCAGCGACATTTGAATCAGCATTTCTGGCTGGGTCTTTCAACCGTCGGATATCCAAAGGACACTGCGCAAAATTTGGCCATATGCTTGCAGAAAACTGGCAGAGCCGAGTTAGCACACAAGGTCGAGGCAGTAATTAAGGCAAGAAAAAATTACCTGCGAGCAATTTTAACCAGGACTTCAGTGATTTGGTGAATGATGCATGGCGTGCATACCAGCAAAAGGACAGATTCAGCTTAGAGATAAAGTTCGAATCAGCTAAAAAGCTATATACTGCGCTGGCATTTCCAGAGGATAAACAGGCTCTCGCAGATATTATTTCTCTAGAAGGTGCCAAATCTGAACTTCACAAGGACTACCCCTCCGCGGAAAAATTCTATAACGAATGCCTGCAAATGCCTGTACTAAATCGCAAGAAAGCGCTTGCGGCTCAAGCAATGATCAATGTTTGCAAGGCGGAGAAGAATGAAGGCCAGGCAAAACATTTCGAGCAGCTAGCGGCTCAACTTACAAAAAACTGATCATGAATCGTGAAAAACCGGCCTATTTTCAATTCGAACTGATGCGTAAGGAGTAAGCCTTCAGAGAACAGTGAAACTCCTGGAGTTAAAGAAGCACTGCCAGGCTATTCTATTAGAGTAAGTTGCTTGCCGGAGACAGAATCATGCCCATTCTTAAATTAAGGCTTGCTACTTCCATAAAACTCGCAGTACTTTTTATCGTAGTACTATTCGCATTTTTTATTCTGGCGAATCTTCATTATGTGCTTCATATATTAGGTCACTCGGCGGATTACAAGAATGCTGCAGATCGCGGCGAGAAAAATTTTGAGCAAGCCACAAAGCTTTATGATTCATTCGATTCTTTTTCAATCGCTCTGCTAAATCTGGGTTCTTCCGGCGAAGGGAAGTCGGATGCCGCTCATCCGGTATCCTCACCGAACATATTGCAGACCAACCTAGACTGGGCGGAAGCTCTGTATAGAAACAGAAAATATGAGAAAGCGATTGGCGCGTATACCAGGTTCTTTGACCGCCAAAACAAATACCATATTGTCGCAATGTGCTCCATGGCGAATCAATATAACGGCACGTATTTAGGTCCGCGAAGTGAAAGGCACATGATAGACTCGGCATTGAAAGTATTTGATTCCAGCTCTAACACAAAAGTTTTGACAGACGCTTTTGCAGCGCTCAATACATCGCCTCTTAGTGGAAACAGTTCCTTTCTAAGCCTTCATGAGCTGATACCCTATCAGATGGAAACATATATAGCTGAGGGAAAGAAAGAAAAAGCAAGGCAGCTGGCAGATCTGGAGCTGCAAGCATTGAAAGACTACCTGTCCGTACCTGGAAAAAGCCTGGAAGGGAACGCGAAAGCTTATCCCGATTTGCTCGAACGCGTGAAAACAGCGAACAAAGCTTCAGAACTCTATACGATTCCTGAAGGGGATGGTGCCGGCGACGCGAAAGAAGCAGAGTCTGCTTATTGGTCTAAAGAATACGAGAACGCAGCCGGCAAATATATTGAACTGCTTACAAAATATCCTTCTTATGAGTTGAACATTTTCAAAGACGGCAGCTTCGCGCCTCCAATTGCAAGGCATCTCGCTATTTCATGTTTGAAGGTTTTCGAACAAAACGAGAATGAGGGGACAAAATTACTGAAAAACCTTGGACCTCTGAGCGATGCTTATTTCGAACAAGGCGATGAAGAACCTCTTCTGTATCCAATTGAGGAACAAGCAGAAGCTTATTTTTATTTGGGTGATTTTAAAAAAGCTAATCAGCTGTTCTCAATTTTGAATGAGCTTGCCATATCACAACGAGACAAAGGTTACAGCAATGCGTACTGCGATTATTCGCAATCATACCTGAGCAAGATTTCGCTTTTAGAAAAGAAGCAATAAGCATGCAAGAGAGAGAATGAAGTTCTGCATTACTTGGTCGAATGTTTTGTGTCAGCACTTGACACAGGGCTTAGTTAATATGTATATTTAACCTATCGGTTAATTAACCGCCTGGTATAATACATGGAAGACAGCCTGAGCCAAACATTTGCTGCCCTTGCGGATCCAACCCGCAGAGCTATGTTGGCACAGCTTTCAAAGGGCGAATGCAACGTCTCCGAGCTAGCCAAGCCGTTTTTAGGCGACATGAGTCTGCCTGCAGTGACAAAGCATTTGAAGGTTCTTGAGAAAGCCGGGCTCATCATCAAGACAAAGGATGCACAATACCGTCCATGCAAGTTGAACGTTGATGGTTTGAAAGCCGCCTCAGACTGGATGGATGAATATCGCATCTTCTGGGAAGAGAGTTTCGATCGTCTCGATGAATATTTGAAAACAGTTACGTCGGCGCAGAATGCGAAAGGAAAGAAAAAAAATGCCCGTAAAAAATAAGTCGAACGAAATACAGATTATTCGTATTTACGATGCGCCTGTTAAAGCTGTTTGGGATGCATGGATAGATCCAGATCAGGTTGGAAAATGGTGGGGACCTCGCGGTTTCACTCTGACGACGAAAAGCAAGGATGTACGAACAGGCGGGCACTGGGACTACATCATGCACGGTCCGGACGGAACAGATTATCAAAACTTTGCGAAATATCTGGAAGTAGAGCCGTATAAGAAGATGGTTTACGACCATGGCGGCACAAACGACTCGAATGCTTTATTCAGAGTCACCGTCCTCTTCTCAGAATCCAATGGCAAAACAAAACTGGATATGACCATGAGTTTGCCTACGCCGGAAGCCGCAGAAACAACTCGCAAATTCATCAAGAAGGCAGGCGGAGAATCCACCTGGGATCGCCTCTCCGAGTTCCTGGAATACGAAGCAACACGCAAAGAAAAATTCGTCATCAACAGAAGCTTCAAAGCACCAATCGAAACTGTCTTTGAAATGTGGGCAAATCCCGAGCATTTCTCAAAATGGATTGCACCCACCGGTTTCGACACACAGTACTTAAGAACTGATATTAAGCCTGGTGGCAGCACATTTTATTGCATGTCTAGCGGTGACGGTAAAATGAAGATGTACGGTAAAGCTCACTACATCGATATTGAGCGACCGCACCGCATTGTTTATACGCAGCAGTTCTGCGATGAACACGAAAATGTTTCTCGCCACCCCATGGCGCCAACATGGCCGGAAACGATGTTAACTACGGTTACCTTTGCTGAAGAAGGTCCCGATCAGACTCGAGTTACGGTCGAATGGGAATGCTATGGCAATGTTAGCGCAGAAGAACTTGCTACATTCGTCAAAGCCAGAACCGGCATGACCGGAGGCTGGACGGGTTCATTCGACAAACTGGAAGAATACTTAGAGTCCCGATAGTAAATTCGCTAGTGCGAAGTTCTAGGCTCAGGACGAAACACTTTGTAAGAGCCATCAGTCATTGTGCTCATATCAATTGTTGAAACCTGCACAAGTTTTATCATGCGATAGTTTTGATGAATCAATGTGATGCGACTCCCATCAGTCGAATAAATGATTGCAGTGTGGTTGGGAAATCCCATCTCTTCCACACTGTATCCGTTTGAATAATGCACTTCAAATTTGCAAGCCTTGAATTGAATGACGTCACCAGGCAACCATGGTTCTTTTTTCTTTAGTTCATGTCCAAAGGAAAACTCCTCGGCCGGCATTGCCCCAGCCGCGTCCAGAGCCTCCGCTGCAAGTGTCCAACACTCGCCGTTTCCGACCTGTTTACCAAGGCAGCTTATCGCGTAGTTAACGACTTGCGCGTTCAACTCAGGTAATTTAGCACTCGCCTTGAGTGGCACAACTTGCGGTGAAGGATTTGCTGCTCCCTGAAAATTCTGCGCGATTGCAACACTAGCCAGGCTAAGAATACTCGCCAGAGCAACAGTCACATATTTTATTGCCGTCTTCACTTTTGAGTTCCTCTGAAATCACCTTTGTTTATATGCCTTGAACAAAGACGAAAATATCAGAGTAATTTGCATGGAACTTCAACAAGGCATCCACAAGCGCGCATGGAACATCAACGAGGCATCCACAAGGCGCGAAGGAAGGATACTACGAAGCATTTATAACGAAGCAACTATATTGATTGCGACTAGAAACCTTGCTTCGCGAACTCGTAACTTAGACCAGTTGAGTCTTTCGTGAGATCGCCCATGTAGCCCAGTTTGCTGTTAACGATACGCATCGATTGTCCAGCCTGGGTAACAGTCGTGATTGTGTTATCCGGGCGAATCAGTTCCGCGCTGGAACCGTTTATCTTCAAGGTGCCGCGGGCGCCGTTTGGATATTGGACTATCAACAAGCCGTCTGGCTGCGGGCAAGCAAAGGTTCCATCGAGATAGCCACCTTCTGCGCGGAGACTGCCATCAGGATATTTCCATACGTGAATCATGCTGCCATCAACCATCTGTGCGGCGGCGTATATATATGGTATGTCTGGATGATCCGGCATCTCGTAAGGGTCTTTGCCTGAAACGGAGAATGCCATGAACATATCTTTTCCAAGATCGCCCATTTCCATGGACATCTCTTTTCCGAGCCCTTTTAGAATCGGGTATTTCTTCTTGCCCGTTTGTTGTGGCGATTTGTTAGGGGCGTATTGAGCCTGGCACTTGCATGGCTTTTCATAAAGACCGGGCTCAGGACGCATTCCGTCTGGAGCGACAACATCAATCTGCGTGGCTCCGGCTCTGAGGGGTTTGGGATCTGGCTGCTTCTCTTTCACAGGTGACGTCCATTGAGCCGTAGGATCCAGCTCGTCCTGGGCAAAAACCGCGCCAGTACTGAGCGCGAATAAGCTGGACAATAAGATTGTTTTGAATAGACGGCTTGACATCTTGCGCCTCCCTGCCTCGAAGGCTTGCAATCTAGCAGAAATACCTCCTGACTTGCATTGCAAGGTTCTAAGACTGGGAATAGCGACTCGCGGCTAGCGACCAGCGGCTAGCGACCAGCGGCTAGCGACCAGCAGCTAGCGACCAGCGACCAGCGGCTAGCGGGTAACTTTTCCCAGACGTTTAACACAGTCGCGTTAGGGCACAGAGAAAAAATTGAGTGTATACAAAATCGAATCAAAACGCATCAAAGCAGGCTGAGTGAACCGTTTTTCGCTCCACTTTATCGATAAAAACGTAACGAAAAAGATCCCGGTGCAGCCAAAAAAGGGCTAGACGGAGCGATTTAGGGCCCGCCCCCTGAAGGCAGCCGTGCATTCACGGAATAAGTTACGCCAGGGCTTTCGTGAATGCAGCCATGCATTCACGAAATAAGTTACGCCAGGGCTTTCGTAAATGCAGCCATGCATTCACGAAACAAATTTCGCCAGGGCTTTCGTAAATGCAGCCATGCATTCACGAAACAAATTTCGCCAGGGCTTTCGTGAATGCAGCCATGCATTCACGAAATAAGTTACGCCAGGGCTTTCGTAAATGCAGCCATGCATTCACGAAACAAATTTCGCCAGTGCGCTCCTCAATGAAGTAATGGATCGCTGAAACAAGTTTGAAACATCACAGAGACATTGCTGAAACAAAGCAGCGGTATTCTGCAATCACACGAGGGAGATGTGGACATGCAAAACCGTAACCAAAGACAAGCCAAATCAGTAAGCAACCGCAGAACAGCACGCGGAAGCGCACTTGCTGAGTTTGGACCTACGCTCGGAATTCTCTTGCTGATGCTGTTTTTCCCGCTGGTCGACATACTGGCACTTGGCGCAGATTATGCATCTTGCATGGTCTTGAACTACTGCCAACTCAGAGAAGCAGCGCTTTGCTCTAAACAAGACGCACAAAGTGCAAGCGGTCCAGTAATTAACGGACTGCCAGTCACCTGGGCGAAAGAAGGGCTCGGCAGATTTGTTAATCTCGCAGATTCTGTTGATACGACAGTCAATTACGAAAGCACCAATACAATCATGAATTCAACTCTGAAAGATGAATATGTGCAGGTCACAACCAAAGTTACTGCCAACCCATTTTTGACAATTCCGCTATTTCCTGGCGTACCGGGGCTCGGCGCACCGGTTACATTCCAGCTTTCAACAGAAAGACTGCTCGAAACAACATCGTCAAAGTCATAAGTTTACGTCTCATCTCTCCTCTCGTCACAGAGCCCGCGTGCAAGCGCGGGTTTTGTGTTTTGCCTGTGCGAAATTCATGCAATGGCTGACCGTAACCCACTTCCAGGCGGAAGGGCGAACCGCGATACATTCCTGCTAAGAGCCAAGCAATCTTCGCTTGAAACAAATCTGAAACAAGTTTGCGACAGCGCTTTGACAAATAAAACATACGATAGCGCAGTCGGTTGAGAGAACAGGGAGAACGGAAATGAACAACGGCAGAACAGCTCAAAAGCGCAACAGAAAAGCAAACGGACAATGCTTCATCGAAATGGCTGTCGGCAGCATGATCATGATTCCGGTAATGCTGTATGGTTTGGACATCATCGCCGTCGGTCTCAGCGTTTCAGTCAACGACCACCTCGCCAAGGAAGCCGCAAGAGTAGCAGCGGTCCAAACTGACAGCCATGCAGCCAGAATGGCCGCCCAGACTGTAATCAACCGCCTGAAAAAGTCGGCCATAATCACCGATGCTTCGATTACAAGTGACGGTTTCAACTACAACGACAAAGACCGGGTTACAGTCAAAACAGAACTTTACGTTCGCGTCCCAGCCCCACTGCCTTTCCTGGAAGGAACCAAGATTTACGCAAGAGCAGTAGAACCAATCGTTGCCAACCCTGTAGACTATCAGGAGCAAACCATTTAATCGGAACCCCGGCGCAATACAAGACTTTAAGGTGGAGAGCAGAACGATGGTTATTAGAGCAAGAAACAAAAGTGGCGCAACGATGGGTCTGATTATCGCGCTTACAGTAGTTCTGGCAATTCTGGCATTTGCGTTTTTCAAAATGACTTTGTTCTTTGGCGCAGCCGACGAAACCAGAAACTCCACAGACGCCGGCGCTTTGAATGTAGGCAAGCACACCTTTGACCTCTCAGTAAAAGCAGAAAGCCCCGACGAGCATCAATTCGACGATGTGGCTGATGCAAATGGCGAATTCAACCTGACTAACATCAATCGAGTATGGGCAAAAGCAATGCTCGCCGCAGCAAATGTTGAAGCTATGGCGCTGGACAACAGCCAATCTGCGAAAGCCCTTATGGACGCGGAGAATCTTTATAATGGTGCAGAGTCCATAAGCAGCAAACTTGCATCAAAATTGAAAGATCCGAAAAACTCCTACTCAAACTTCGAATCAATTACCTCAGGAAACAACGTTCGTCTCGCATCCGAAAATTCAGCCGTGAGTGCTTTGAAAAGCGGAGATTGGCAAACATCGTATGTCGATCGCGGCGAAGACAGCAACATAGAATTTGATCCTAACCAGGTGCCCATTCCATTAAACGTGCCTCTGCCAACGGACACAAAGACGTTGAAAATACCTGGATATCAGCAAATTCCAATTCTAGACAAGAAATTCTATCTGGTATCGATGAGAGACAATGAACGCACCCGCCTGATCAATCCCGAAAAATTTCAAAAGAATATGGAGACAATGAATCCATTGTCAGGTTGGAAGAACCCGGTTCCTAATGCATTCAGTGTTCACGGAGTTACCCTCGATAAAAATGGCGCGAACCTGAGCACAAGCGGTTTAAAAGACAAGGCAGAGGAAACTGCAAACAAGGCGCTCTCATGGGTGCAAGTAAACCCACAGCATAAATTTGATCTGGCGATTCCGCGTGGATATATAAAAATTCAACTTGAGGGAAACACTGCTGATTACACTTTCACTCAACAATCAGTTGGCCAACAAGATTATGGCTATACGGCGACGCAACAAGTACAAAGTTATACGACTCCTGAGGGATTCAAGGTAAGCTTCACACCAGCCAGCGTTGGCAATGAATACACTGGTTGCAGCACGCTTTATCAAGTTCTCTTCCCTGAAACAATGGGTTCACAGGCTGAGCATCTCAAAGTATTGAACACACTTTTGCAGCGCTGCCGCGAAATTAAGAAGGGCTTCGATATGAAGCAATTGATTGAGATTTTGAATAGCGTTCCAGTCGATCCTTCAGCGAGCGCAGGTGACTATCTGATATTTCAGAAGAACGGCAAGCTTGTCATCAGCATGCTCGGAACAGAACTTCGCTTTCAGGCCAATCCAGATGGTGGAACAAAAGAGGATTTTGCTCCCGAGATTGCATCACCATCAGTGAACACGGCTCTCTATGCAATTACGGATCCGCTGACCGGAAACGGAATCGGACCGATTCCAGCCGTCGTAGCCGAGCATGGTATCTATAGCTGGACACCTGGTTCGGGATATGATTACTGCCTGGGACAATTGACACTGAAGAGAGTAACGACAATCGCAGCAGCTGGTATTCCACAAGATATGCTTAAAGCTCACCAGGCGAAGCTTGATGATATAGCTAAGGAACAAGCTAAACAACAGCAACACTAAAGACGCGGTCAGCTTAAACGGTGAAAGTATGAAACTGAGTATCACAAAAAAAATATTTGTTTTACTAGCGATACCGCTGATGGTGCAGCTCATTTCTTTTTCGTTTTTGATTATACAGTCGTCGGAAAGCGAGAAGAGGATGGTTGCGGAGGCTCGTGTCCATGACTTGTTCGTCAGGCTAAACAGGATACATCACCTGGTAGTCAAAGCTACCGTGAGTCTAGCGCTTTACCGGGTCATGAAAGACAAAGAGCTAGTTGGTAATTACGAAAAGATCAGAAAAAGCGTGGGTACTGAATATGAGGAGCTGTTAAGAGTAACAAAAGCAAACAGGTACGGACGGGAAGAAGAAAACGCCCTTCAGGAAATAAAAGAGAACCTGCCATACTTGTTGCGCTCCACAGATTCAGCCACTGACCACCTTGTGAATGAAGGAACCTTTTATGCCGATCTAAGCTTGGACCAAATGAAAGAGATCATGTATCGCGGAATCAAAGTCATGAACTCAATTGAAAAGCTCGCAAGAGGTTATGACGATCATGTTGGAAACCGTGCGAACCTTGATGTGGAAAGGGAAAAAGGAAAGAGAAATCTGCTTTTGCTGACTGCCGGAGGAATGATTGGAATTACACTCATCTTGTTCGGGTACGTTGGAAAAAGCATTTCAAGCCGCGTACTTATCCTTGCCGACAACAGCAAGCGATTTGCTCTAAGTCAACCATTGAATCAGCCAGTTTACGGTGGTGACGAAATTGATGATGTAGACGCAGTATTCAGATCTATGGCTGAATACAGAACAAGAGTGGAAAACGAGCTGAAAGCAAGTGAAGAACGCACGCGTTCGGTTATCGACAACATGCCAATCGGCATAATCCAAACAGATGAAGAGCAAAAAATTGTTGAACTCAACCCGAGTGCGCGCAAATTGTTTTCATGTGAATCGGCTGAGAAAGTCCTGAGCCAACCAATATCAAATCTGATACAGAGTCCCGATCGAGTAAAAGAACAAAAGAAAACCAATGAGGTGAAACTGTCCCTTATTAAAGCTCAAGCCGAGAATCAGATCGTCGAGTCAACAGCGATTCGCACCACAGGTGATACGTTCCCAGCAGAGGTAGCGTTCAGTAAATTCGGAACTCAAGACACGAAGGGATTCCTGATTACTGTTCAGGATATTTCAGAGCGACACGAGATGGAGCGATTGAAGCGTGAATTCGTCTCGATGGTCAGCCATGATTTGCGCACGCCGCTTACCGCAATTCAAGGTACACTCGATCTTATCGACGAAGATACCTACGGCGAAATTTCTGAACACGGTCACATGCGGGTAAAAACAGCACTTGAAAGTGCGGATAGGTTAATCAACCTTATAAACGATCTGCTCGACATCGAAAAGATGGAAGCAGGCAAGATGCGACTGGAGCCAAAGGAGGTTCCGCTGGTAAAAATATTGAACAGCTCGATAGAATCAGTCCGAACATTCGCCGATAACGCAGGAGTGAAGCTCAACTTGGTGCAAGAGGAAGATCTCACGGTAAATGTTGATCGAGACAGAATAATACAAGTCGTTGTTAATTTGCTGTCCAACTCGGTCAAGTTTTCGCCGCCGGATTCGACGGTGACGGTGTTTGCCGAGAAAGAAGATAATAAAGCCCTGATCCGTGTGGTGGATCAGGGCCGTGGCATTCCTGCTCAATTCGTCGACAATCTCTTCGAGAGATTTAAGCAGGTGAAGGCTGCTGACGGTGCACGCAAGAAGGGCACCGGCTTGGGACTGGCTATCTGCAAGGCCATCGTTGAAAGCCATGGAGGCAAAATTGGCGTTAAAAGTGAAGAAGGAAAAGGCAGCGAGTTCTACTTCTCGTTGCCTCTAGCTTAGTCATCCTGCCTATTCGTTATTACCGCGAGACTGTCCACCTTTCTTGCCAATGTCGCTCATATGTTCGCGATCTTGACTGACGGACTCTCCGCCTTTCTTGCCAATTTCACTCATGTGCTCGCGATCCTGACTGACGGATTCCCCGCCTTTCTTGCCGATTTCGCTCATATGCTCGCGGTCCTGACTAACAGTCTCTCCGCCCTTGCGACCGATTTCGCTCATATGCTCACGGTTCTGGCTCACAGCCTCTCCGCCCTTGCGAGCGATTTCTTTTTGTTCTTCCTCATCCATGGATGCAAAGCCACGGTTACTGGTATCTCCACCCTTGCTAGCCTTTCCGCCCTTGCTGGCTATTTCTCGTTGTTTGTCTTCATCCATTGATCCAAATCCGCGTTCTGCCATGATCCTAACCTCTCTTGAGTAACAACTTAAGCTATCTACTCTTTTGACAAAGCGCACGCTTTCCAGGTTTCCGCTGCTTCTATATGGAAATCTAGTTTTGTTCTATGGATTTATGCATTTACTCCATCGATTGAATGAATCCGCACAGCTTGTTTGCAGGGCTCGAGCGAAACAAAATTCCTGCTGAGTGAATTGAAAAGCCGCAAGTTTTGCTCAGCTCTTTGTATTGTGATCTAGCTTGCAAGACAGCCGTATAAGCGGTTTTCTCTGCAGCTTTCCGAATTCGAAACGAATGGATCAGAATAAGGATGACACCATATACGGCACTACAATACAAGCGACATTATTAACAACTGCTAAGATTCCGCTCAATATATAAGGTACTAAAAGCCGCTTCATCATTAGGATTCACTCAGATGACACGCATTGTGCAAGTCGAGTGGGATTTCTACGATTGAACGAGTGCATACGGCGTTGTTAGATTTTGACAGGGGAAAGGCAGGAATAACTACCGTGGATTATGAGGTGGAGCTAATGGATAACGTCGTTCAATTTAAGGGAGACAAAAACGAAGATAAGGCAGTGGCCAAGGATGATGCTTCGAAAGCCCTGAGCGGAGAAGCTATGCAACTGGCGCAAGCACAAGGCAATAACGTGCTGCCCAGAACGCAAGAATTTCATCCAGCAGGATACAGCGCGATTCCGCCATATCTGCTCGATGAACTGGCAAAGCGCAATCCAGGAAACGATGATTTCCTGAAGACTCGTGTCAAGACGCAAGAGCTGCAAGAAGGTTCTCCAGTTCTTCGTCCGCACACCGTTGATACAGCAAACGGCAAAGCTGACAGAGATGTTTATGATGCAGAAGGCAAAGAAAGTCTTCCTGGCAAACTAGCCCGTTCGGAAGGTCAAAATGCCACCGGCAACAAAGAAGTTGATGATGCTTATGACTTCACTGGTTTCATTCGCGACTTCTATCAAAAAGAATATGGCCGCAATTCAATCGATGGACAGGGCATGAAGCTCATTTCCACCGTTAACTATGGTCAAAACTATGAAAACGCTTTCTGGAACGGTTCGCAGATGACCTACGGAAAGCCTGGTGCAGACAGCCCCTTCAAGACATTCATGTTGCTTGATGTTGCCGGTCACGAAATCACTCACGGTGTCACCGAAAAAGAATCGAACATGCAGTACTACGGCCAGTCCGGCGCGTTGAACGAAAGCATGTCTGATGTGTTCGGTGAACTGATCAAGCAATATTCGAAGAATCAGACTGCCGATCAAGCTGACTGGCTCGTCGGCGAAGGCATCTGGAAAGACACCGTCAAGGGACGCGCACTCCGTGACATGTTGAACCCAGGTACAGCATATGACGATCCGAAGGTTGGCAAAGACCCGCAACCAGCTCACATGAAGGACTATTACGAAACATGGGGTGACAACGGCGGCGTTCACTACAACTCCGGTATTCCAAACAAAGCATTCGCTACATTTGCAAAAGCAGTTGGCGGACATGCATGGGATGAGCCAGGACACATCTGGTTTGAAGCACGTAAAGCTGCAGGCAGCAACCCGAGCTTCGCATCATTTGCATATCAAACAATCGAAGCAGCTAAAGCACACGGCAAGGCCGATGTTGTTGCGAAACTTGAAAAAGCATGGGCTGACGTCGGCGTCACTCCATCCAAGACTGCTATCGACACCAGAACTCCTCCACCAAACGTTCCAGATGATGGAAGGAGAACAATCGACGGCAACCAGCTCAAGAAAGCCGGCTAAAATCGAATTGCAAAACTGCTGCAGTGATCGCTTAGAACACTTGCATCAGAGAGTCGCATGATCCGAGCTCTTAAATCGTCGGGTCATTATCCAAAGCAAGCACCTAATCCGCTTTCAGAGGCATCGTACAAACGGTGCCTCTGTTAGTTTCTATCTAGGGGTCGAGTCTGTAACCTATTCCGTGGACGGTGGTGATCAGTGAGTTCTGTCCCTCGCTATCAATTTTGCTGCGCAAGCGATTTACGTAAGTACGAATCGAGCCCGATGATGCTTCCGAATCCGTCGGCCAAACGCGTTCAATCAAAGCTTCGGCGCTGAACACTTGCTTGGGATGCCGCATCAAAAATTCCAAGAGCGCAAATTCTTTCGGCAAAATGTCGAGTTCCTTTTCGCCTTTACAAACTCTGTGTGTTACAGGATCAAGACTGATGTCTCTGGCTTTGAGAACCTGGCTGACTACTGCAGCCGGGCGGCGCAACAATGCGCGAATGCGCGCGCCAAGTTCTTTCATGTGAAACGGTTTAGTCAAATAATCATCAGCGCCGGCATCCAGACCTGCTTCCTTATCATCAACTTCTCGCTTGCCGGTAAGCATGATTATCGGAGTCGTTCCACCACTCGTACGAAACGCTTTGCAAATGTCGATACCTTCCATCTGCGGCAAGTTCCAATCCATTACAACCAGGTCATAGCTGTAAAACTTAAGACGGTCCATCGCTTCTTTCCCATCAGCGACATGATCTACGTTGTAATTTTGCGCGCTCAAATAATCCACAACAACATCGCTTAGCGCTTTCTCGTCTTCAACAACAAGTATTTTTGCCATGCGCTTACCCGTTCCCCCGTTGCCTTGCTCGCGGCACTTATTTTACTCTGTAAAGTTGTAATGAGTTACTAAGTTTCAGCTTTGCTCCAGCCTGGCGCGTTCCGAATAGGCCAGATAGACCTTTTCCAGGAAATTCTCGGCAGACTCGCCTTTTGGCTCCGGGTTCAGCTTTTTGCGGAAGTAAGCTTCCATATCTCGTGCCAGAGTAAAACGACTCGACGAGTTCATTGCCTTGCGGCGCTGCAGGAAGCTGACGAGCAAATGGTACTCATCAGGGTTTATTTGTCCGGCATCAACGAAAGAAATTGGCGGCGTCTCGGCCTCAATTTTCAGAGTGCGAGCAGAGAGTTCTGGCAGTCGCTCGCGAATGACAAGAGTGCCGCCAAGCATGTCTCCGAGCCTGCGTTCATGCTTATCAAAAATCATGATCACGACTCCCAACATCAGCAAGCCCATGTCGATGATGCGAATCAAGTTGCGGATAATCACACCGGCCCAGTTAACAGGCTGACCGTCTGCCTCAATTACACGAATATGTGCGATGCGCTTTCCCGGAGTTTGTCCCTGCCAGAGCTTTTCGAAAAGAATGTAGTAGCCGAATTGCAATGCGAAAATAATGAGAATACAGATGCCGCCGATATAAAGATATAGCGAGTTCTTTGTGTCGGTCGGAATGTTCATGGCAGCAATCATGCCGGAGGCGAAGCCTGCGACCAGGGCGGCAATCAATATGCCCAGATAAATCAAGGCCATGTCTATAAATGCCGCCCAGAGTCGGCTTCCCAAGCCAGCAAGCTCGAGGTGTAAGTCGACATTTTCCGGGGTAGAAATGAGATAGTCGGGGCTATTTTCCATGTCTTAGCTCATTGGCAACCAGGAGTAAAGATGAACGTAGAGAGATGGGTTGCTGCTCGCCAAGTATACTGGCAAAAGCTGGAAGAACTCTTAAAACAAATAGAAAAGCGCGGATTGCCAAGTCTTTCCAGAGAGCAATTGCAGAGCCTGGGCAGGCTTTATCGGTCAGCCGCGTCAGACCTTTCCCGTGCCCGTGCGATGAAGATAGGTTCGGATATTATTTTTTACCTCAACAACCTGGTCGTCAAAGGACACAATCAGGTTTACCAAAGTCCGCGAAGCAGATGGCGAGACCTCTGGCATTTTCTCCTGATTACCTTTCCAGGAATTTATCGCAACAACATCATTTATGTGATTGTTGCGTTTACGTTCTTTCTGGTACCACTGGTCGGCACTTGGACAGCAGTTTTGAAAGACCCTAATTTTGCCCAGTTGGAAATGCAAGGTCAAACTGTCGTACCGGATGGAGTGCAGTCCTATATCGATAGAAACCAGCTATGGACTGATGATGTGCAGAAAGAAAGCCCAGTCGCTTCCAGTTTCATCGCTACAAATAACATCAAGGTTTCATTGCTTGCATTTGCTTCCGGTTCAACATTTGGTATGGGTACGATATACATTCTGCTTACAAATGGCATTTCTATTGGTGGCGTATTTGGTGCCTGCCATTTACACCACATGGTTCACCGATTGATCGCTTTTGTGGCTCCGCACGGAGTATTCGAATTGAGTGCAATTTTCATCAGCGGCGGCGCCGGGCTGATGCTGGGCAAAGGCATGCTTTTTCCAGGTCAACTCAAACGCACTGACTCAATGAAAAAAATGGCACGAGAAGCATCAATTCTTTTTTTGGGAACGGTTCCACTGCTTTTGATCGCAGGCACGATAGAAGGATTTATTTCTCCAAGAACTGATATCAGTCAAGAATATAAATTTGCAGTATCCTTCTCGACATTGATTATGCTGCTGCTTTATTTGATTTTTCCTTGGAAGCTTCCAGATAAGAAAGAGGCCGCTTCCGACAGCTAATTGCGGGAACTTTGATTTTCCTTCAACTGTCCAATTCGACGTACAATTGGGGGGAACTCAACAATGAACAGCAACCTGAAAAGATGCACTCTTTTTCTTGGATTGCTTGCCCTTATGACTGGTTGCAGCGCAGAATCTCAAAGAATCTCAGCAGAAAAAAGGGAAATCGATCAACAGAGAGACGCACAGATAAAAATTATTGATGACAGAACAGCAGAGCTAAAGCGGGAAATTGATTTGCGAAAGACGCGCTCTGATGATCTTCTCGAACAAAAGAAACGTGAACAAGGTGCTGACAAAGCCGCACTAGATAATCAAAAGAAAGAAATCGATCACAACAGTGATTTAGCTAAGCAAGATATAGATCGGCAAGCGGATGCCGCCAAAAAGCAGGTAAACATTGCGGCAGATCGATTGAAGTCGAAACTTGCAGGAAAAGCACCAAATACATATTGATAATTTTGCAAGCTAAGCGATTCAAATCTAGATTTTTCCACGCAGCTCTTAATCATAATTGCGTGGCTTCAGTCCAGGCACGTTCAGATTTAACTCTGAACGTGCCTTTTAATTGGAAGATTCGAAACGAGAACCCTTATTCAGACCAAGGTCCCAATACAGAATGAACAGTTCATGGCACCATATATGAAGTCTTATTTTCTCGCATGCTTAGCATCCGATCCCTATCAGCACTTGAGTTAACTCACAGTCACTAACATTCGGTAAGCTAGAGTTCTGCAAAACCATAGTGTGAAGAGCTAAGGTTTTCACGAGAGATGCAGCTAAGGAAAGCCATAAGAGACTTCTTGCGACTTCAAAGTCAGCATCGAACAAAAGAATAATAAGAATCGTTCGCTTGCAGAACAGCGCCGAAACAAGATAAAGAAATTGTTTATTTATGCTCCGAACTGCCGAGCTAACAGATGCATAGTCAAGGATGTTTTTCGATGCCTAAAAGCATATTGAAGGGATTTTAGTATCGCCTTTGGTGCTCTAACAGTAAAGTCAAACCATTAAGTGATACAGGTTTTCCTGTACGAGCGACCCTAACTCAGGCTTAGATAACCGGATCATATACTTGTGAAGTGGACATTTACAAATGCAGGAAGCAAGCATAACCATAAAGGTATAGCTCGCATTCAGAGTCAGTCCTGTCCGAACCCAGAAACCGGAAAAGGAACAAAGATGATGGCATCACAGATATCAAAGAAGTCATACGCCCAACTACCAGATACTGAGTTGATCATCCTATGTCAACGGCACGACGAACCCGCTTTAAATGAATTACTCAAGCGTCACAAGAGTTATATAGTGAACAGGTTGTATAAGCTCGCTCCAGATTTGAGCGATCAATCAGACCTGATTCAGGAGGTCTATATAAGAGTGTGGCGTTTCATTGGGCAGCTAAAGAAACCCAGCTCTTTCAGAGCCTGGCTTTCTCAGCTAGTCACTAATGTATTTTACGATGAACTCAGAAAGCGCCCGCGCAACAATCAAGTAATTTCGCTGGACGAGCCTATCACGAATGATTCGTCTGAAGAATCAACTCGCGATATAAAGGATTGCTCTCAGCAACCAGACGATTTGCTTTTGGCAAAGGAGCTTTCACAGGTACTCAAAGAAGCTATGCAGGATATTCCGATTCAATTTAGAACTGCCGAGATTTTGCGAGATGTGGAAGGGCTTTCTTACGAAGAGATCTGCCGGGTAACACACGCAGAACTCGGCACCGTGAAGTCGAGAATAGCTCGCGCTCGTATGAAGATACAGGAGAAACTGCAGAGTTATTTGCAGCAGTGTGCTTGATGCAATTAAAACTTTAAACAAAAGAGAGGACTGCGAAAGCAGTCCTTTTCTCATTTAAGAAAAAAAGCTTTTTTTTCGGAACCGCAGCTGAAAAGCAAAAGTCTATTCAAAAGTGTAATTGGCGCTAATGACATTTCAGCACAGCTGCAAAAATCTATTTCTCGAAACAAATAAAGCCATGCGGTTGTAACTCATGTCCTCTATTCCCCAGTAAGCGCTTATCGACTACATCATCAGGAGGTTTTTGCAATGAAGAACTCGAAAATAGCATCATTAGGCCTCGCATTTTTACTGGCAACCCCAGTACTAGCCAAGACACCTATAACGATATCTGCGCCGCAAACAGCCAAGCCAGGATCGAATATTACAGTGTCGGTCAAAGCGCCGAAGGGTGCAAAATGCAAAATCGAAGCTCAGGATATCGGCTTTACACAGGGCATGAATCTTGGCGATAAGACTGCGAAAAACGGTAGAGCATCATGGAAGTTCCAGATACCGAAGGACTTTAAAGCAAACGAGTTGCCGATTATCGTGACCGTGGACAATAACGGCGTCATCGACAAAGCTGTGAAAGCTATCACTATAGGGTCAGGCGGCGAAAAAAGTAAAAAAGCGAAGTAAGTAGCATAGCAACAGCTGTTTATAAAATCGGAATAAGGCTTAGAGATGCTTAAATCTCTAAGCCTGAAACTATTTATGCGAAAAGGAATCGAATATGAGCGATAAGCAGAAAGAACAGAAGCCGGCTTACGGTGAAAATAAAAAGAATAATCCCGAAGAGAATATTGCACCTGGCTCGCATGAATCATATGCAATGAAAAACAAGCGAGATAAGGAGAAATATCAGCAGGATCTAGAAGAGCCGGATAAGGATCACGAAGAGCACGACCCGGCTATTGAGAAAAGGAAATCTTAGCTGACTCTGCTCATGTTTCGTCAATTCACAATGCGGACGCAGATCAGATCTTGGTGTTCCCAAATTGCAAGAAGCGCGCTCAGGCAACGGCCGAGTGCGCTTCTTATATTGCGCTCCATTTGCACGGAGTTGAGCTTATCTTTCTCCCCCTGTTCCACTGGAGCTACCAGAGGTTCCGCCTGCGCTTCCCGAGGAGCCAGTGCTTCCTGATGAGCCAGTGCCTCCCGATGAGCCAGTGTTTCCTGATGAGCCAGCGCTTCCAGGAGTAACCGAAGTTCCGGTACCGTTAGTTGAGTTAGCACCAGGTGCATTCATGCCTGAGTTACCGCGTCCGGAGGCACCGCCAGTAGTACCGCTTGTTCCACTACTGTTGGGATTGGTTGTACTGGATCCTGGCACATTTGATGGTCCGGAGTTAGTACCACCTGTTACGCCATTGTTGCTATTGCTCGCATTCGGACCCTCAGAGCCTGCTCCGCCGGGAATCGTATAACCCGGACTTACACCGGTCGTGCCGCCCGGTCCACCGGCACCAGATGGTACCGATTGCGGCGCAGGATTTCGTTGGAATCCATTTTGGATATTACCAATATTCATTGCATAAGCCACTATCAAAGCTACCACGAAGAGCAATAATACAAAAAGTATGCCACTGGCCACGGTAGAGTCACCTTGATCAGTAACTGTGCTGTCTCTGTCCGCTCGGTACGTCATATTACCTCCTCAGTTCTGAGCTTTGCCATGTATAGAAGCTCGGGATTTGCTATGGTTCCCCGCAGCCATGTACACTGGCGCTAGCAAGGTCTGCGTCTTATTTGCTGCTTGCTGTTGTTTTGCCAAGTCCGTTGCGCTTGCTCTGCCTCGCTCTAACCCCTTTAGATGACGAGTAAGAAGAACCCGACCGAGAAAGCGACTCAACCCTGTCATGCAATGCATTTGCTATTCTCTCTGCAGTTGTTTTTCCATGTCCTTCAGAGATAAGCTGTGATGGCAATACGCTAGCCCCAAAAACAACGGTAACTTCTTTAAAAAATCTCGGCAAATAAGCGCCAGGAGGGAGGGCTTCACGCGTGCCTCTTAGATAAACAGGCACCACTGGCAGTTCCATATCTTCAAGCAAGATTCCAATGCCCGGCCGGAAAGGTAGCAACTCACCGCTCAGAGTTCGCTCACCTTCGGGGAACCAGATGAGGCTTTTCCCCTTGCGCAAAACGGCTGCAGCCAGGGCAATGCTGGTGATAAGCGAATTCTTTGGATCCACCGGAAAAGTCTGCCCCAACCTGCTTAGAAATGAGAAAAATGAATTGGCAAATGCTATGCCGACCCATGCAGCAATTTGCGTATTTCGCATTCGGCTGAATGGCAGAACTGAGATGAGCGAAAAAACGTCTAAGTAACTTGCATGATTTGGAATAAAAACCGTCTGCCTGGCCGGCAATCGTTCCTCCCGTCTCGGAGATACACGGAAAAAGACACGCATAATAAACCAGACCAAGCCATAGAGACAGCCCGACAATGCAGTCTGAATCGGATTAAGGGGCTGCAACCATTTTGCTTGCTCTTTGCTGATGAACGCCTCTGGATTTTGCACTGGAGTCTGCGTGTTCCCTTTTTCCTTCGCCGACATACTGGCGACCTCAGAAAGCAAATCACGCAAGGTTCCGATTTTGGCAATGCTTTGTTCATTAAGCTCTATCCCTGTTTCTTCCAATATTTCCAGAGATAGATTCATCCACTCAAATGAATCCACATTGAGATCAAGTTGAGGACTCATATCCAGATTAAGGGCCTGCCCAGAGAAACGCTTGCAAATTAAACTCCAGGTTTTTGCGGCAAACTCATTATTGAGTAATGCCTTATCCTCTGGAGAAATATTCTCTTGGTTGCTGGAATCATGTGCAGCGTAATCATTCTCTTTACGAGCCTGCTCATAACGCTCCCCGAGTTCTTTCCGCTTTATTTTTCCAAGATTGGTTCGAGGAAGAGCCTGCCTGGTTATTGCGAAATCAGAAATTCTCTGGTAGCCAGGCAAATCTAGCGCCATGACTTGAAGCAGTTTGGAAATTTTGCGCCTGATCATACTGTTAACTTTCTTCTGGCGGTCGCCATCGCTTTTTTCATCAAGGATTTTGAGTTCTTCCTTGCTTAAGATCTGTGAGAGCTCAGGCAAAACAAGCGCCACCAATCGGTGTTCCTTTTGCAAGATGCCGATTTCTCGGATGCTTTCATCGACGGAGTATTTCTTCTCGAGTATTTCAGGCTGAATCTTTTTTCCACCCTCAAGAACTAAAGTGCTTGAGACTCTGCCGCTGATATGAAGGAAACCACCTTTGAAAAAACCCAGGTCTCCAGTCTTAAACCAGCCATCTTCTGTAAATGCCTCTTTGTTCAGCTCTGGTAAATTTAAATAGCCATGGAAAATGTTGGGCCCTCTTGCTTCGATTTCACCTTCGCTGTGCTCTGTTTCACCCGCAATTCGTATGCTTACACCGGGGATTGGCTTTCCCACTGATGAGAGATTTCTGTCTTCTGGAAAGCGGATCGTAAGCAGAGGAGCCGTTTCGGTGAGCCCATATCCAATCGCAAGCTCCCAGCCGATGGCTCTAATCTTCGCAGCCAGATCAGGTTCAAGAAGTGCGCCGCCACAAGCGAACATGCGCAAGCTGGGACTAAACTTGTTTCTAATTGAACGGAATGCTATTCGTCCGAGGTTTGGAAGCTGCGCCCGGTCCAATGTTTCGCAGCAAAACATTAGCAAATCGAAAAGCTTCCCGGTTACAGAGCTGGTATGAACACGCTTATCTATGCCGCTATACAAAGAACGCAAGAGTCGAGGAACTGCAATCACGACAGTTGCCTGGGCCTCGTTAAGAGCACGAAGTATTTCTGGTCCAGTTGCTGCCAGCGGCAAAATTACGGGCAGCCCCATGCTAAGCGGACTCAGAAGCCCAACATTTAGTGGGTAAACATGATAAAGAGGAAGAGGGATGAGCAGGCGATCTCCTGGTATTAGAAGATCCGATTTTCTGATTACGGAATTTAGCTGCATCATCACATTAGCATGGCTAAGCGGTACACCTTTAGGCATACCGCTGGTTCCCGAAGTGTAGAAAATAAAAGCAGTTTCACTGCCTAATTCTTCTTCAGCAGGTTCAAAAAGATTTTCGGCTGCACAGCGATTTGCGCCACAATGCTCAAGGCGAAAGAACTTGAATTTATTCGATGGAAAATTCTTTTGAATTTCAGCAAGAGCATTCTGGTCGGCAAATATCCATGAGGCAGCGCTATCGGTGATAATATGCCTTAACTCATCCTGGCCCTGCAGGGCATCAATTGGCACAGCAATGCCACCACTATAAACAACAGCAAGGCAAGCGATAATCCATTCGATTGAATTAGCTCCTGCAATAATGGCGCGGTCGGATTTCCGCATGCCGCAGCCCTGTAATTCCGCAGCTAAGCCGCGAATTCTTTGCGCCAGCTCGCCATAGGACAGTTCCGCTTTCCCGTCAGGTAAGAAGCTTACAATCGCGATCTCGTCGGCTTGTTTGTCAAAATCATCAACCAGCCTTCGCAGGTTTTCTAAAGCCGCTGGATCGTCAAGCTTGCTGAGTTTTCTTGACCTCACCATTTCATCTCACCAGGTTTGTATTTGTGTTTGCCGCGAGTTGACGTGTGATCAAGGGCATATATCGATCGGCTTCGGCTTCACCTGCTGCAATTGCTCTGGACAACTTTTCCTCATCTTTTGTGATTAGCGGTACGTAGTCTGTATTCGGGTAGAGCAGAACATCAGAATTCTTAGCCTGTTGACTATCAAGCGTTGCCACCATAATCGATGCGGCTCGCATCATAGTTGATCTGACAGTACGGAAAGTCTTGTTCGGTACCGGATGGATCGTCTGATCAACCGTTACGGCGACAACCACATTGTTGCTCAATTGCTGAGCGACAACAGACGGTAGATTCGCTTTCAATCCCCCGTCCAGGAAGAGATCATTGTCAATTTTCACAGGACAAAAGAATGGCGGCAGTGCATTGCTTGCCAGAACTGCCTTAGGCAACGAACCGTGAGATAGTACCGTAGTATAACCTTGTGTCAAATTGGTGCTTACTGCAGCGAAGGGAATTTTTAGCCCCTCAAAACTGGCCGGCAGCGTTCGAGACAGTATGTTTAGATAAGACGTGCCGCGAATGAATCCAGCGTGAGGCCGGCATAAATGAAGTGTGGAAAACATCTCAACAAAAGGATGCAAGGCGGCTGCAAGCGCAATGTGTGAGCGCATCGAATCTTGCATCTCACCACTCACATAAAGCTCTTCTATTTCATCAAGCGGCATTCCTGAGCAGTACAGCGCGCCCACAGTGGCACCGCTACTGGTGCCTATTATGCCAGCGATAGGAACGTGGTGTTTTTCTAGACTTCGCAAAACCCCTATTTCTGCTACGCATTTGCACCCCCCTCCTCCAAGAGCCAAAACCACTCCGCGAGGATTCGCCGAAAGCCTGCGCAGAAAATAATCATCTACATGGCAAGGTTTGGATAAATCATGAGGAGTATTACTCGGCTTTACACTTATCTTTTCAGGCTGATCGTCTGCAAGAACCGGATTTGGCGCAGGCAACATTGCCGCTGCGGCCGCGACAAGAAGCGAAGTTAGCATCGTACAAAGACGGATCATCACGATACCTCCTGTATCCTATTTTGAAACGTGACGGATGAGTTAATTTTTGGTTCCGTTGAGCTGCAAATTTCAAGCCGCGCCTGACCGCCGCGGAAACTATTCAGTATTTTTCTCGCCTGCAAGCTCGCAGCGTCATATCCCGAAGGCTTCCTTATGTATCCTGAGGAAAAAATTGATCTTTACACGCTAAAGCTGGAAAGAAGAATTTGGATTCTTGCTGTAATTAGCATAGCGGTGTGCGTTTTTGTCGCATGGATCAGTTATGAGTTCAAGGCAGTGATGCCAGCTCATCGAGCGAATCATCTTACTAAGTATTCGGCCTTATACGCATACCGAATTTAGCTAGCAGGCAATTAAAGTTAGGTTTGCGCCGGTTTCCATTTAGCGCTTGCTTAAAAGAGTACTTAAATCTTCTGCATGTTCTTCTTCAACAGCTAGTACTTCTTCAAGAAGGCGCCTTGTAGTAGGGTCTGTCGGCGCAACGAACTCAATCATTCGTCTGTATGACTCTATAGCGATTCGTTCAGCGACAAGATTTTCGCTGATCATTTTCTTCAGATCATCGGTATCGACATACTCAGCATGGCTGCTTTCGAGCAAGTGCGCAGGGTTGAGATCCGGCTCCCCGCCAAGCTGCACGATTCTTTCTGCAATCTTGTCGGCGTGCTGCAATTCCTGGTTCGAATGCTCGAGAAACTCTTGCGCAACGGGGTCAGACTCAATGCCCTTTGCCATGAAGTAATGCTTGCGATATCTCAGCGTACAAACAAGCTCGGTTGCCAACGCATGATTTAGCATCTCGACCACGGCATCTCTGCTTGCCTTATAGTCAGGAGTTACTGCACCGGATTCTATATCGCCACGAGCGCTCTTTCTAAGCTCTTGCACATCCATGGCAAAATGAGAAGGATGAGCTGCTGTACTGCCGCTTGGTAATGACGGATTAAACGAGGGATTGATTTCGGCATGCACAGGTTCTGATGTTTTTGCGCTCTTCGGCTCAAATTTGCCTTCTTGCTTAGAGCCACTGGAGTTTTTGCCTCCCACTGCAGTCAAATACTTATTGTTGCCGGGACTATTTTTTTGTTTTTTGCTGCCTGCTTTGTTTTGTTCTACCTTTTTTGCGTGCATCGGTAGATCCTCCGCGTATTTACTACAGTTTCTCTAAGACTTCAAAATGGACGAGATTGCTTTTTCTTAGTTCCGGCTCTTCAGTCTACGTAGCTCTTCTATCGTGTGCGATAAACGTTGATTCCTTGCTGATAAAGCTTGATACTGGTTTCGATTTGCGCATAGGCAAGCCCAAAAACCAGAACTATTGCAAAGAAAATGACAAGGTGCCAGGCGTCGGCATCTTTGGTCAATCTAGGCGTATGCATGTTGCTGCCCTCCCATGCCCCAAGCTTCTTAAAATAATGATGGGCATTTAGACAAGAGTTAAAGGGATTCGTTCCACAATCAGCTTAAACTATGGAACAAAAGTGCCCCAAAAAGCACCATTGGATGTGTTTGTAGATCATTTTCATGAGGGTTATAGAATGAAATCATTCCTATTCAAATTGATTCTTTCTGCTTTAGCCTTCGCTTTTGTTCTGCCGATGATACCTGGTATTCATTTTCATGGTGGCATCGTAATGGCACTTGCGATGGCACTATTTTTCGGCATCATGCTCTGGGTTGTGGATCTCATCGCGATCGCGTTGTCGGCGATGCTCACCTTCAGTACATTCGGCTTGGCGCTGCTTGTATTGCTACCTTTATGGTTCTTTGGATTCTGGATTTTGCCTGCTGTCGCATTGAAAATGTTGTCAGACATCATGCCGCATAGCCTGATGATCTCTGGTTGGTTCCCAGCCATTATCGGTGGGCTGGTAATGATGTTCATCGGAATGGTAACCAGCGAATTTTCGCGCAGCCGACCGCTTGCTACCTGACCGTCATATCACGCAAATGTTCTTTCCAATAATTTTACAGGCAGTCGCTAGCATGTCTGCGACGGCCCACTATTCCCGCGGCGATGAGCAAGCAAGCAAGCAAGCAAGCAAGCAAGCAAGCAAGCAAGCAAGAGACGGGAAGCAGAAGGTTCTGCTTCCCGCCGTTTGAGAAGCTCGGCAATTTATTTGCTTACTACTTCTTTGTTATGACGTGACGAATCCGTCTTGCTGATGATTTGCGTTTTCAAGCCAGGCAAACGGCTTTCGATCATTCCGGCTGAAACTGGAATGCGGTGGGTTACTTCGAGCTTCGGAACGCTAATATAAAGAATACCGCGGTCCATACGAGCTTCGATTTGCTCTGTTACGATCGGTGCAAAAAACTCAAATTCGCGCAATAAGTATGAGAAAGGCATCTCTTGAATATGAATCAAGGCGTCTTCTTCAAAAGCCACCGGCAAGCGCTTTGCCTGAATTGTCAAAAAATGCTCTTCAGCTTTGATTTCGACATCATCGAGCACTACGCCGGGAAGCGCCACTTCGACCAAAAAACGATCGTCGAGCTCCAGTACGTTAGCTTCCGGTTTCGAATAATACCTATTCCAAGAATTTGCACAAGCAATCTCCTGAAAAAATTTGCGCTGGGCGGAGTTCCTTGTATTGCGTAGGTTGTTGTACATGGTTTCTTCTCCTGTGTGGGTGATGATCTTTTCAGATCGGAACCATATGCTTTCAGCTTAATACTAAGGACAGGTTAACTAAATATTTGCAAAACATTGAGATCTTGAATTGATTACCAAACGATTGGACTGCCAAATCTTGCAATGTAAGCTCGTAAATCTTCAAAGAAGAGGACAAGACTTAGACCGACGTTTGTATCACGGCATTGTACCAAGGTATAAAATTTACAGTGGATCGGATAGACTTATGCACGTAAAGCTGGAGGTCAGTGATGGGTAAAGAGCAAAATCAAAAGAAAGAGACCAAGAAAAAGCCGGCAAAAACCGACAAGGAAAAGAAAGCCGCAAAGGCAGAAAAAAAGAAAAGCAAATCCTGGTAATCTGGAAAACGCCACTCAAAAGACATGCTCCACTCTCTAAAAACGGTTCTTGCCTCGTTAATTCCACTGCTGCTTCTATCCAGCGTGCCTCCACAAGCCAGCATTGCTGATAATGATAATTCCAAATGGAGTATTACCAGCGATACGACTATTGTCGTACCGGAAGCCATGTCTTTCCCAATCAAATTTGCTGTCGAGGATTTGCTCAATGACTTCAGGAAGGTATTTGGAACAGTTCCAAAAATAGTTACTCAGCCTACTAAGCAAACGGGCACTACAATAATCATCGGCAGTTCCAAAAAAATTGAAGGACCAGAGGCGTTCTCTATCACGGCAGCACGCAACAAAGACAGGGAGATAATTCGACTTACGGGTGCCGATCTACGAGGAACGCTCTACGCGATTTATCAATTCTCTCAGGACTATCTCGGTGTGGATCCGATGTATTTCTGGACCGACAAAGAGCCAGAGCAAAAAAGTGCAATTGAGATACCTGCATCAATCACCCGCAATTTCCCGCCACCAGTATTTCGCTACCGCGGTTTTTTCATAAACGACGAAGATTTGCTCACAGGTTGGGCTCCAGGAACCAAGGACAAAACCGGAATTTCAATTGAAGTCTGGAATAAAATATTCGAAACGCTTTTACGCTTGAAAGCGAATATGGTTGTTCCAGGCACATGGGTTTTCCCGGGCGAGCCTCAGCAAATCATCGCAGGTGAGCGCGGGCTTGCGCTTTCAATTCACCATGCGACTCCCCTTGACCTTAATGTCTCTCGCTGGCCGAAAGGGGTTCCATATAATTACACAACTCACCCGGAGATACTAGAGCAAGCATGGAAAAATGCCGTGCATGCATTTCCGAAAAATCAGGAAATACTTTGGGAACTAGGTTTGCGTGGATTATCCGATGAAAGTTATGCATCGCTTGACCCGGCTGTGCGAGGGAATGATCAGGCAACCGGCGCATTGATAAGTAAGGCGATCGAAAAACAAATGGAGATCGTAAAAGCGATTCAGCCAGATGCAGTCTTCGTAACCAATCTATGGTCTGAAGGAGCGAGGCTAATGGACAAAGGCTTCCTCAAGATTCCACAGGATGTAATAACGGTTTGGGCTGATAATGGCTGGGGCTGGCTTCAAGATCAAGGTAAAGCTAAGCTAGGACAGGGCGCTTACTATCATGTTGCAATGTACAATTTCAGTTCTAACCAGCTTAGCGAAATGGTGCCCGTCGATCGAATTCATGCCGAACTAAGCAGGTTTCAATCGGCAGGAGCCACGAATTTTCTCCTTGTAAACACCAGCGATTTGCGCCCTGTCGCAATGACAGCCAAAGCAATTATGGATTTTGGATGGAAGGGAAAAGACCAGGTGCCTCAGGCCGATGTTGTTTATCGTGACTGGGCAAGGAATGAATTTGGCGATGAAGTCGCTGCTGAGTTTCCTGATCTAATCAAAGCCTATTTTGCAGCTCCAGCAAAGATAAAAACTGCGAATAATTCTTCTCCTGAGCTTGAATATGGAGACATGCTTTATCACTATCATGCACGAGAGTTCATTTTGTCTTCGCTTGTGCATAGACCGCTTTTTGTGATGGCCGGGCAAGCACCACTTTGGCGCCCACCCCATATTTTGCGTGATGGAAAAGAACAAGAATGGGTGGATAAAACAGCTACGGCTGACAAAGCCTCCTGTGAAGAAGCAGCATCGCGCTGGAACGAGGTCTGGAATCAAGCTGAAGCTCTGCTAGCTAAAGTACGAGCAGACCGTAAAGACTATTACCGCGCTGAAATTCTAACGATGATCGAGATAAATCGCCAGAGCAATGAAATGCTGCTAAATGTTCTCGACTACATCCAGGCGATGAAAGAGAAGCAAAACAACGTGGCAAAAGCCAGCCTTGCTTCGGCAAAAGATTGCATTTCCAAAATAAAAGAGGCTGAGCATTGGGCTGAATACGGCAAGTGGGCTAACTGGTATAAAGGTGACTGGCTTGTAGGAATTAACAGGACCGCTGAACTTATCAAAGCTGCTCAAGACATCCTGGACGATTCGAATGCGCCGCTTCCTATTGGTGTTTTATGGGAAGAACGCGAGGCGTACGAGCATATAATGGGCTACGAGGGTGATCGCAGCGTTGACTTGACTAATGCGAAATTACCTGAAGTCGAAAAAGAATCCAACCTTGATCGACCCAATGGTAGTGGAGCGCCATCGACACCGGGGTTTTGTGAATAGCTTTAAAATTGGCTCGCCATGATTAGACGCTTTGCCTCTGAGTGCAATGGAGCCTTATGGGCGCCGTTCAATAACTAGCTGGCGCAGATCTGTTTTGTTTCCAAGAATGTTTGCCCAAAGATCACCAATCTCGTCAACACGAGACGGAACATTTTCCAGAGTAAGTTCGGTCGGGTAAATCTTGCCGACCTCTTCCCATTTCAAAGGACAGGATACAGATGGCACCTCGGCTGTGCGCAATGTATAGGCGGAGGGCAAAGTCTTGCCGCGAGCATTCATATTGTAGTCAAAGAAAATTTTTCCGGTTCGTTTCACCTTCGCCCATTCGACCGTAACGTCATTCGGATATTTTGCCAGGATATGATTTCCGATGGTGGCTGCGAAAGCGCGGGCCGCATCTTCATTGATATTACGTATGAGCGGAACGTAGATGTGCAGTCCTGTTCTCCCGGATGTTTTGACAAATGTCTTTATTCCCAGCTGCTCGAGAATCTCGTGCAAAGCAATTGCAATTTCACAAGTTTTGCTGAAACCTATCTTGTTCAGCTCCGGGTCAGTGCCGTGCGCTTCCTTACCGCTATAAATGTATGGATCGAGATCGATTACCGCATAATCTGGATAATTCAACAGAGAGCCTTCGATGTTTTCTACTGAACCTGTGAATTTAGTAGAGAGATCGTATCCATCCGGCCAGGGATCGATTCTTGTGTGCACAGTGTGCAACTCAAGAGCTCCCATTTGACCTGCCCAGAGCAGCGTCGGCAAATTATTGCCCATCATATATGTCTCGTCACCGCCATTTTGCTCTGAAAAATAACGAATGCTTTCAACAAAGGGTGGCATGTCTTTGTCCCAATGTTTCTGAAAGAATTTAGTTCCATGGATTCCATTGGGAAATCTGATAAATGTCAGAGGACGATTTCTCATCTGAGGAAGTATAACGTGCGACATTCGCAGAAGATACTTAATATAGTCGCGCTTGCTGTACTCCTTGGAGCCAGGCGATACAGCCGGCCAGAGGACCTTGTTCAAATTGCTGAACTTAACCTTTTCACCCTGGACCTCCAGAACCATTTGATTGTCGGGCTGATCCAGCTGCTCAAGAAGCTGTTTAATTTCGGGATCTTCTAGAAACATCTGCTCGCTCGAGGACTCGCTTTCTTTGCTTGTTTTATCAACAACTGCCTCGACAGGCGGATGAGCATCGTTTGGAGAATCGCCGGCTGCATCTGCTGAAATCAATTTTGGCAATCCCGTTTCTTTAGGATCTATATCGGGCCGCAAATGAAGAAACACAGGAATCCTCAAAATACGATCTTGCGTCCATTCAGCGTATTTCACCTCTGCAACCAGTTCCGGCTTAAGCCACTTCGCTTTCACACGCTTTTCATTTCGAGTAAAGGGGCAGGTACTTGTGATTAGCGGTTTCATCGCCTTCTTCAATTCACTCAAACTTTTATTATTGAAACCAGTTCCCACAGAGCCTGCATATACCAGCTTGCCTTCGCGATCATAATAACCAAGAACAAGCGCTCCGAAACTTCCCTGCCGTGCACCTGTACCTTCGGTAAAACCGCAAATTACAAATTCGTTGCTTTTTGTCGCTTTTATCTTTAACCAGTTGCGGCTGCGGCGACCTGCCTCATAAAGACTGTCCAGCCGTTTTGCCACAATGCCCTCAAGCCCATTCTCTACAGCGGCAATGAAAGCAGATTCTCCGTCACCAGGTAATCCATCCACAATACGAATGGTTGAATCGTTTCGAAGATTCTTTTTCAGCAGTTCTTTGCGCTGCTTTAATGGCAAATCAACAGTTCGCTTTGTTTCAAGCTGCAGAATATCAAAAACGTAGAACTGAACAGGAACTTCGCCTTCTGCTCTGTTCACATCTCTTTCCAGCGATAAACCCGATCGCTGCTGCAACATTTGAAATGAGGGCCGACCACTTTTGTCCAGCGCGACAATTTCCCCATCAATAATCATGTCGTGCTTTTGGCTCGACAGCGCTTCTGCAAGCAGAGGGTATCGCACCGTCAGGTCGAGCCCGCGGCGCGACAAAAGGCGCACCTCACCATCTTGAATGTACGCAACAGCTCGAATTCCGTCTAGCTTTGGTTCATAGATCCAGCCTTCTCTGGAAAAAGGTGAATCTACAAGGTAAGCAAGCATGGGAGTAATCGGGGCCGACCATCCAGTCTTCGCCTTCTTTCTTTTCACGCTTGAATCTGCTTTTTTCTCTTCTGAGATCGGGACGCGTGTTCCGCCAGCCAGTTTCGCCCGGGCCGCGGCAATTGTACTTACGTTTTTTTTGGAGCGATTAGAAGACCATTTAGCAACATTGCCTCCAGCCTCATTCTCATCTTTGAGCTCATCCAGAGTTTTACCCGACTTGATTGAGCGATCATCTTCTGTTAGTCCGTCGTCATTGTCGGCAAATTCATCCTCGTGTTTCACAAGCAGCCAATTCTTTTCCTGGCCTCTTATTTTTATCAAAGTCCAAGAACCATGCATCTTTTTGCCATCCATAGAAAAAGACAGTTTGCCTTTCTCCAGACCTTCCTCAATAACTCGCTCTGCCTCAGACCTTGAATCGATGGGCTTACCATCAAACTCGGGCGTAAATGTACCTTCATCCCACACGATGACTTCACCCGCGCCGTATTCGCCTTCAGGAATAATGCCTTCGAAGTCTTTGTATTCGTAGGGATGGTCTTCAACCCGGACAGCAAGCCGCTTATCGCCAGGATCATTCGATGGTCCTTTCGGCACGGCCCAGGAAAGAAGAACGTGATGATGTTCGAGTCGGAAATCATAATGCAAGCGGCTTGCATGATGCTTTTGAATTACAAACCGCAGGCGCTTCCCTTTCGATCCTTTTTCTTTTCCGGGTGGCTCTGGTGTTACCTGGAAATTTCTTTTTTGCTTGTAAGCTCTGAGTCCCATAGTTCAGCATGGCTCCAATTTCCGTCGTCAAAATGGACGGGCTGCGTCGGGCTAGGTTCCTAACAACAAGGACAGCTTTCGCTGTCCTGCTGTGTCTTCCCTGTTTTGTTTAACTTATGCTGATGCTTCTTTCGTAGATTTGCAGATGTGTCGTGAGTCCTGTTTGAGAATTCTCTGGCAGGGGGAATGGATTGCATGCACCTCCTTGATTTGTTGAGCTCCTCCTGCCTGGGAATTCTTTTTGGCGCTCCTGTTGTCCTTCCTGTTTAAACTCTGCATTGCTACTTAGCTAATTTGTGGTCCGAATCATAGAATCTTTCCGGCAGAGAACCTCGTTTATTCAATTCGATCCTCTGCCGGAGGATTCTATTTTGGCGCTCGTTCTGTCTCAATTAAACTTTCAATTTCCATTATTGCTGTCTCTTGCAATTTGTTCGTTTTCTTGTTCGCTTGGTTCGCTTTTGTTCTCTTCGATGTTTCTATAGTATTACTTCAAAGGTTAGGAACGCGTGAGCATTTTGTGTGGACTTTGTGAGTAGCTCAAGAAGCTTTCCTGTGGGTATTTTTGCGCATTTTTGTAGCGATTGTTTCAGTCGCTCTGCATGCAACATAGGCGTTCTCGTCTTCTCTCAAAAACTCGAGAATCGTGTCAGGGCTATCGATATTTTCAGCAACCCCGTATCTAACACTTGCTTCTTTATCACGTGCCAATCTATCAAGTACGTCATATGAGACGACAGGATTCAAAGCAACACTCAGGCGGACATCCCAGTTGGAGTCGGTAGAAAGATCTTCAAGAATGAGATCTGGAGTGTGCGGATTTCCGGCGACCTGGCGTCTGATTACGTGGTCTGCACTGGCAGCCAATCTGGCCAGAACGCGGCCCGGTGTGTGTGGGTTGCTTGCGATCACGTAATATACATCTGTATCAATCATTGTCTTCTCTTCTCCTTAAACGTTATATAAAAATCTTGTATGTGACTTCGGGCATGCAAGGCATGCTCATCATTTGCATTGGCGATTAATTCTTAGATGTGGGCATCCATAGATGGTTCACAGCATGCAGAATCTTATTCAACTGCGGGGCGCTCACTGGCTTTGACATGAAGTAATTCATTCTCTTGTCCATGGCCTTACCGATATCGGAAGGGTCGTCTGACACCGAAAGCAGTACCACAGGGATCTCTTCTTCTCTGAGAATGTGATGAACTTCTTCCAGAAACTGGTGCCCATCCTTCAGAGGCATGTTGAGGTCCAGAATAATCAGGTCGGGTCTCTTTGCACCTTTGAAATTACCCTGTCCCTGAATGTATTGGATAGCTTGTTCTCCGTCGGTCAAACAGCTAAGGTCAACTTCGACATGGCAATCTTCGAGCGCTTCCTCGACCAGACGTCTGTCTGCTTCGTGGTCTTCAACAAGAAGTACATTTAGTTTTTTCATTTTACCCTCCAAGGTATTACGATTTATGCTTTAGTAGAATCGGTATCCGGAATCTCGAAGCAAAACCGAGAGCCTACGCCAGGTTTTGATTCGACCCAAATTTTTCCACGGTGCTGATCCACAATTGCTTTGCAGATTGCCAGCCCGAGCCCGTTGCCGGGGTATTTTGATGAGTGCAATCTTTTGAACATTTCAAAAATTTGCGCTTGATACTGAGGCTCGATGCCGATGCCGTTATCCTCAACGGCGAACTGATGGGCAGTGCCTGTTTTCTTGTATGCTATGTGAATCTTGAGTGTTTTCTCGCCATTTTGAAATTTAAGTGCGTTACCTATTAAGTTTTGGAATAATTGTGTAATTTGAATTTTGTTGACGTGCAAAATTGGTAATTCGTCGTTAGTCACGCTTGCCCCAGTTTCCTCAATTCTCTGTTGCAGATTGGCGCAGGCATCCCGGAGGGCGGATTCTACAGGTACAATTTCCAACCTCCTTGTGCTACTCGAAATCGTGGCGTGCTCCAGGATGCCTTTAACTAAACCCTCCATTCTTTTAGTGCCATCATTAATGTAGTGAAGAAAATCTTTTCCTTTATCGTCCAGCGCTTCCTCGTAGCGCGAGTTTAGAAGACCAACGTATCCCTGTATAACCCGCAGCGGCTCTTGCAAATCATGGGACGCTATGCGGGCAAATTGTTGAAGCATAGCGTTCGATCTTGCAAGCTCCGTAACGGTTTTTCTCAATTTGTTCTCCGTAAGTTTGTGTCTAGACACCTCCTCAGAAAGACTTTTATTGCTTGCTTCCAATTCGTTTGTTCTTTGAGCTACCATATCCTCCAGGCTTGAAGCGTATTGCTTAATGCGCGCAGTCCTCCTGCTGGCGAGTACAGTCAAAAAAAGCATCGTTGTAAATGCAACGCCATGCGAAAAATCAAATTGGAAGAGCGGCGGCGTAATGAAATAGTCGAAGAGTGTGACGCTAAGTATGCCTGCCCATAATGCCGGTCCGAGGGTCGATCGGTGTGCCAGCAGATATGTAGCGGCAAAATAAAGCATAATAGCGCCATCTTGTCCTATCCATTCACCGCCTAGAAAACAAACGTAAGTGACGGCACATATCGCAAGGGTAGCGATTAAGTATTCCAACGTGAGATCATTTGAGTGACCAAGAGTCAGAGTCCTGGCTAGCTTCAACACGTTGGGTAGCTTATGTTCACCACCATTCGAGTTTTGTCCTGCGAGAGCGTTCATCTTTTTCTGTTTTCCTCTTCCAATGCTTTCAATTTAGTCTGGTTATGTTAGGGCGGTGTGAGTGCGAAACCTGTAAATTCGAATAGAGGGTGCTTCGCAGCAGAAGCACCTTGCAAGGCACCTGCGAAAGGCTTTCGCATTGTGATTTGCATGCATCTTTTCTCTTTGCGAAGAAGAGAATCTATTTGAAAGCCTGGCTTTTTGAAAGTTTATGTTTAGCAAAAATTATTTGAAGCGAAGCAACAATGCTGATCGCAAACGAAATCGGATACTTCATCTCGGCTATAGTAACTAAGCAGTAAAGCGGAGATTCAGGATGAAGATTGATGATGTCTTGCGCCAACCTTCAATGCCGATAGCCGGTCCGAGCTATCCGGCAGGCCCTTATCGTTTTGTCGATCGTGAATATTTCATAGTCACATACATCTCTGAGCCCGAGGCAATTGAAGAAGCTGTGCCGGAGCCTCTTGAGCCAGATGGCAGCAACACAGTACTCTACGAATTCATTCGAATGCCTGACAGCTCAGGGTTCGGAGATTACACCGAATCAGGCATCGTAATTCCTTGTAAATTTAGAAATGAGCCCGTAAATTTTGTAGCTCAAATGTATCTTGATTGCGAGCCACCAATAGCTGGTGGCAGAGAGATTTGGGGTTTCCCAAAGAAACATGCCAATCCGAAACTAACTGTTGCTAGCGACACCCTTACTGGCACTCTGCAATACGCAGGGCAGCAAGTGGCTATGGGAACCATGGGTTACAAACACAAGAATCTGCTTCAACAAGACGGCATATCGGAAGCAGACTCGGAAGCCGCCATGCTAGCCAAACTGAGCAAAACACACGTAAATTTGAAACTAATCCCCAATGTAGACGGCACTCTCGGTATTGCTCAACTTGTTGCATTCAACATGAGCGAAATCGTAATGAAAGGGGCGTGGTCCGGTCCGGCGCGCTTGCACCTGGTGCCGCACGTGAACGCTCCAGTTGCAGATCTGCCCGTGAAAAAAGTTCTTAGAGGCAGTCATTTTGTTGCGGACCTCACCTTGCCCTACGGCAGAGTGCTTTACGATTATCTCAAAGACTCAGACTCGAACAAGCATGCTTTAGCTAGCAAAATTTCTACGTTCTAGAGCTGAGATCGTTCAATCCGTAGAGCACGTCATTAGCGTCTGCTGCTCGTTTTTATCCATGAGGCAATGTCATCCACTACTTGAGCATCAACATTTTGCGCCTTCTCATAATCCAATGGCGATGGCGGATTACCCGCCTTCGTGAAGAGGTGACAAAGACCAGGATATGATTTCAAAGTTGCGTTTGAATGATTGGCAAGCGAATTTTTCCAGCGGCTAAAATCGCCTTTCATTGTCACCTGAAAGTCGGATTCGCCCTGTATAACAAGAATAGGCATCTTCAATTCAGCCCCGAGCTTTGCTGGATCATATCCCTGCAGATCTTTCCAATAAAATGCCGGCGCACCTAAAACTGTTTTGTCACTTGAATAAAATGACGGGTCTTTGAGAGTTTTTGCATCAGCAATCCCCTTATCGACCTGTTCCTGACTTGCCAGTTTCAATGAATGGAGATATGCGAACTGCTCGATAACGAGGTCTTCTGTGGGTCTAGTTGAACCGGCCATGGAGATTACGCCAGCAAGTTTAGGATCCGCCATTGCAATGCGTGGAATCAGGTAACCGCCCAGACTATGGCCGAGTACAAAGATTTTGTTCGGATCAATCTTCTTTTGTTCTCGCAGAACTTTAACCGCTTCAATAGCATCGTCGATTGTTTCCTCTTTCACAGTCATTGTTGTAAGTTGCGCAATCATTTCCTTCGCATGTCTGTAATTGCGTTTTTCATAGCGCAAAACAGCGATACCGTTCGATGCTAAACCAAAAGCAATATCTCTGAATGGCTTCGAGGCTCCGACCGTTTCATCCCTATCGTGCGCGCCCGAGCCATGCACCAGGACCACGGCGGGAAAGGGTCCCGCCCCTTTCGGCAAGCTAAGGGTGCCGTCCAGGACAATACTGCCCGTACCTACTTTGACTGGAATCTCTTCGAATAAATTCTTATTCGCATATGGCGGTTCCGCAAGCGGCGATGCATGATCCTTTATGAAAAACCCGGCAACCTTTCCGTTAGAGTCGCAAGTGACGAGAAAGTCCTTTTTTCCTTTCTCGAAATTGCCGGGAATAATTGCCTGCTCATACATATTCATAATAGGCTTGCATTCGCCCTCCCCCAGAGACTGCATCTTGCCCAACTGCCCTTGTAACTGCTGCCACAACTGTTCCAGCTGCGCTGGAGACATAGCTGCCTGCATTTTTGAATCGCCCATTTGCACAGCTTCTGCAAATTTATTTGTTGAAATGAACTGCAGAAATTTCTTTGCTTGTTGTTTATTATCCACTTTTTCTGCCTCTGCTGAGTTCAACCCGCTAATGCCAATACAAAGCGCCAGCCCTAAAATCGAAATAATTTTCTTACTGAACACGACTTTTTCCTTCCTACTTTTCTTGATCGTTTTTCACTATATCACCGAGGTTGACGAGCGTTTTCTGGTCGGCAACAACAACTTTGATGTTCGGAGAAAGTTTTTGCACATACTCATATCTGACTAACTGCGGATTCTCACGTAATGCTTCACCGCGTTTTCTCATAGCTTCAGCTTCACCGGTAGCAGCGATAACCTTTCGCGTTTTTTCTGCTTCTTCCCTCAGCAATACATATTTCATTCGCTCTGCTTCTTGCAAAGCGACCTGTTTTTGCTCAATCGCTTGAGAGAATGCTTCAGAGAACGCGACATTTCGTACCAGTAACTCATCCAGGATGATGTGGTATTTGCCCAGTGAACTGCGCATGTCGTTCGACATCATGGCTTGAATTTTTTCGCGGTTGGAAGAATAAAGTTCTGTCACTGTATATTTAGCTACCATGTTGCGAACGACGGTCTGAACTTCCGGGCGGATAATTTTATCAACATAATTTTGACCAATGCTCTGGTGCACTTCCCAGACCTTGTCCGGCTCCAGGTGGTAGCGTACCGATACGTCAAGTTTCACTGTCTGACCGTCAGAGCTCAAACAGCAAATGGCGTCGTCACCCTGCTTGTCGCCCTCGTTGTGATAACCAGACATAGTGTAGGTCTGAGTTCTGACATCGTACTGAGTAGCAGATTGCACGAAGGGAAAAACTGCGTGAGTCCCTTCACCCATCGTATGATGCTCGACACCTTCAAACATGTTGAAAATAGCCGCACGATAACCGGCTGGAACAGTTACGAAACAACCCAGGCAGGCGGTACCTGCGAACAAAATCACTGTGGTAGTAGCGAGCTGAGGGAGGACGTGTATAAGAGTTTTTATGAGGATCATGGAACTCACCGAGACCTTTAAATTGGAGCGACAAGGAATACCTGTAAGCGATTGGTGCTGACAGGAATTGAAAATTAAACTGATCAGTCAGTAATGCCGGGCGACGCATAGCCGATGGGGATCCGCTGGCGGGCGCAAGCGAGTCTACGGCATCGGGGCCACCTACACATAATTGATCACACCGGATAGTGTGAATACGCCTCCTCGTTAAAGAGAAAAACAGATTGCCTGCCGGGTGGTGTAACAGCTCCGGAAAGCGGGAATTTACTTGTATGACTAATCTCTGTTCTTATTGCTGCTATAGCAGTTCTTTGAATTTTGCTGCAATCGCAGCCCTTTAATTTCAAGTGCTACCATCCTAGCACCGTTGCAGATTTGCGATGCAAACTTTAATAATTAAGCGCTTCGATTTAAGACTTTGCGCAAGCCTTGCGCGGAACTTTTGCGCAAGCTTTGCGCGGGACTTTGCGCAAGCCTCATACAGGGAACCTTACTCAGTTTCAAGTTCCTGTTTGCGCCCGAATAGACTGGTTTGTCCAACCAGGGGAATCATTATCGTGAAAGTAGTCCCCTTGCCCAACTCGCTGGCTACTGTAATCTGCCCGTGATGTGATTCCACAATTGCCTTCACAATAGCCAGCCCCAAACCGGCTCCGCCTGCTGCTCGCGAGCGAGATTGATCGACTCGATAAAAGCGCTGAAAAATTTTCTCGATTGATTCTGGAGGTATACCAATTCCCGTATCCGAAACTTTCAATAAAAGATTACTGCTCGAAGCCGTTAGTGAGACAGTGACGCTGCCACCCTTGTTGGTGTAGTTCAACGCATTCTCAAATAGATTGGCCAGGGTACGGTGCAATGCGTCCTTATCACCGTTTACTTTAGCCGCTTGAATCGTATCAGCTTTTAATTCAATACCTTTGTCTTCAAATAAATCACCAAATTCTCCGAGCACTTCGCGCAACAACATATCAAAACGCAAGGGCACCATTTTCAACGTAACGCTTGCCTGCTGCTCCGATTTAGTCAAAAGCAATAGGTCCGCAACCAGTCTTTGCATGCGGTCGGCAGAGCGGCTGATTACCTCAACTCTTTCACAGGCAGCCTTATCATCTTCCAGGTCAGCCAATAAGTTATCGCAGGCACTATGAATTACAGCAATGGGAGTTTTTAATTCATGTCCGGCATCCGACATAAATCTCTTCAGCAAATCAAAAGTAACTTCGATTGGTTTGATCGCTCGGCTGGCAAAAATGTATCCGGCAAACGTCAGGCATACTAACAAGAGCGGAGCGGTAGTAAAAATAGCCTCAAGAAACTGTCTTGTTGCATGTTCTCTATGCGAAGTATTCAGCTGAACCTGAACAAATCCGACCTGCTTCCCCTCGCTGTAGATAGGATTGGCCAGCGTACGCAAATGCAATGGACCATATAGCTCTTCCGTGCCGCTTTTGAGAAGTTCTTCAGATCCTTTTGGACCATGCTGAACAATCAAGTGCTTGTTGGTGTCGAAAAGAGATACGGTTGGCGACACGAGCACATTCTTCGAAACTCTCAATTGCCTGGGTGGCTCGCGCAAGGAAATCGAGTCGTCATCATTCACTTCTATAGAAGGAAGCACAACTGCATATATTTCCTGCAACTGTTGGTCAAGCGATTGCGTCAAGCCATTATGAAAGAAGTAGGCTGATATCACCGACAAGATGATATAGACGGACAGTGACAGAATCAGAAATTTGCCCGTCAGGTTGAGCAGAAGACTCGTGAACATCAGTTGTCCTCAAGTCGATAACCCAGCCCGTGCACAGTTGTGATAATGGAGGTCTGCCCGCTGGTATCAAGTTTTTTCCTCAGCGCTTTTATGTAAGTTCGAATGGAATCTGGCGATACGGACGTGTCAGACTCCCAGACTCTGTCCAGCAAAGCATCAGCGCTGAAGACTGTATTACGATTGCGCATCAAAAACTCAAGCAAAGCGAATTCTTTCGGTTCCATTCGCACTTCTTTTTCGCCTTTGCAGACGCGTCTTGCCGAAGGATCAAGAGTTATATCCTTTAGATGCAATGTGTTGGCGGCCTGCCCTCCGGATGAGCGGCGAATCAATGCTCGAACTCTAGCTGACAACTCTTTCAAATGGAATGGCTTGCAAAGATAATCGTCGGCACCTGCGTCGAGACCTTGTTCTTTATCATCAATCGTGCTGCGTGCTGTCAACATAAGTACAGGTGACTTACCACCCAGAGCTCTATATTTTTTGCATATCTCAAGACCACTCATACCCGGCAATTGCCAATCAAGAATGATGAGATCGTATTTGGAAACACGCAGTTGATGATGCGCGATTTCCCCATTCTCTACGGCTTCTACAATATGATGGTCACGAATCAACCAATCTCTAATTTGATTTGATAAATCTAGTTCGTCTTCAACCAGCAGTATTTTGCTCATATGTTTATACAGCTTTCCGACTCACCGCCCTATATACGTCTTCTATTCTACAAAAATAGTGGCATATTGTCTTCCGGAAATTTAGTTGGGCCAAAATAAAAGAGAAGCAAGTACAATTATCATGTAGCGATTTTGACAATAGTTCTTCTTGGGCAAGGCGTCTGATGACCAGGCTTGTTGAGTTTTTCGGGTTTATACAAAAATCAAACCCCACATCAATCAAAAAGCAAAAGCGAAAAAAGAGGCGGAATTTGCCTCCAGGACAAAGACTTCTTAGAATAGTTGCGCTGGCTCTATGCTTTGTTAGTGCAACTTGCATCTATATACCGGCAGATACCTCCGAGCCGGCCAAGGAAAAGAAGGCGGCGATTACAATGCCGTCGCTGGTTCCACCGTTTTTCCTGACTCACACTTTGCAAGATCTTGAGCTGCGCATTAAGCTGCTCTCTGACAAGCCAAATTTGCATCTTGGTGCCTTTGCAGTTGAACCTAATACAGGCAGATTTGCCACGGTTAACGGCTACGAATCTTTCGCCGCAGCATCAATGATAAAAGTTCCTGTTCTGGTAAAGCTTCTGGCGGCGATCGACAGTGGCGATGTTGATCCCGATGAAATTTTGACCTTGCGATCTGACCTCATCGGTGGTGGCTCCGGATTTTTGCAATGGCGTCCTGTTGGCTCCAAGGTTTCATTGAAAGAAGCAATGGAAACCATGATCATATTTTCCGATAATACGGCCACCAATTTGATCATCGACAGATTGGGAGGCAAAGATGCCTGCAATCGTGATTTTGCTTTCTGGGGTTTGAACCAGACATACATCTGCAATTGGTTGCCCGATCTTGATGGAACAAACAAAACAAGTCCGTATGATCTGGTTCAACTTCTTGCAAGAGTGGATAAGGGCGATTTGCTTTCTGCAAATAGTCGCCAGCGCATGCTGGCAATCATGGAAAAGACGCGCATCAAGACTTTATTGCCGGCAGGTATGCCTCCGGGATTGAAGATTTCACATAAGACAGGCGATATAGGATCGCTTGTGGGCGACTGCGGCATAATCACAACAGAGCAGGGCAAACGTATAATCGCTTGTGTTCAGGTTTCTCGCCCACACAACGATCGTCGCGCCAACGAGCTTATCCGACAGACCGCCCGGCTCATCTATAACGATATGCTCAACGACGGCAAAGAATTCAATCCACCGGTGCAAATAGCCCAACGAAGAAGGCATCGCAACGGCGGAAGCAGAATCGCAAACCGCAGATCTAGGGAAAAGCCGGTTTATTAATTCGGCCAAGGTGTTTACCTTAGTATAAGCACTTGCAACCGGAGCATTAATATGAAGCTGTCGCTCGTAAGTTGGGCGCGTCAGGCTGGTGCGTCTTTTGTCGTGGCTCTGTCGATTGGCTGGGGCATGCCTCTGAGCTTGACGCAAGCAGCACACGGGCTGGGCACTGAACGCACTACGCTTCCGGGAAATATGCTTGATTGCTCTGATTCCGGGATGCTGGTTGGCGTTTCGATAAAGGATCACAATAACAAGCTCGGCAAATGTCCTCTCAAACATACGGATGTAAGTGCAAACATCTCCGGCTACGTCGCTCGAGTTACAGTAAAACAACAGTTTCACAATCCTTTTAATGAAAAGATAGAGGCTGTTTACACCTTTCCACTGCCCGAGAATGCGGCCGTTGATGAAATGACCATGAAGGTGGGCAATCGCGTCATTAAGGGCGAGATCAAGAAACGCGAAGAAGCCCGAGAGATTTACGACAATGCCAGAGCTCGCGGAAATGTAGCCAGCCTGCTTGACCAGGAACGAGCAAACATTTTTACTCAATCAGTGGCAAATATAGAGCCGGGACAAAACATAGATGTCGAGATCAAATATGTAAACCTGCTCAAATACGAAGATGGTTCATTCACATTCAATTTTCCAACAGTTGTTGGTCCACGATTCATTCCTGGCACAGCGATTCAAAATAAACCTGAGAATTCCATGGCAGCAAATACATTTGAAGTGCCGGATGCCTCAAAGATTACGCCGCCGGCGGCGGCACCCGGTGAGCGTGCCGGGCATGACATTGCGATCAATTTAAATATCAACGCAGGTGTGCCAATACAAAGTGTTCAATCAAAATTGCATGATGTTCTTGTGGAACGCAACGGAGCCAACACAGCGCGTATCAGATTGAAGGACCACGACAAGATTCCGAATAAAGATTTCGTCGCGACCTGGACGGTTGCGGCCGATGCGGTGCAAAGCGGCTACCTGACACACAGACAGGGCAGCGAAGGATTTGTTACTTTGATGATGATTCCGCCGAAGCGTGTAACTCCGGAGAAGTTGCAGCCCAAAGAAATGATCTTCGTCATAGATTGCTCGGGCTCACAAAATGGCCGCCCAATTCAAAAAGCAAAAGAGACGATGAATTATATTTTGGATCACATGAATCCAAATGATACCTTCCAGATCATCACATTCAACAGCGGTGTCTCGCAATTCGCCGAACACCCAGAGGTGGCAAGTTCATCCATGCGAGAACGCGCACATAAGTTCGTCGATGAGTTGCAGGCAATGGGTGGAACTTGGATGGCACCAGCGGTGGAGAAAGCTTGCTCGCTGCCGAACGATGAACATCGCCTTCGGATAATTACATTCATGACCGATGGTTATGTCGGCAACGACATGGAAATTCTCGGCATGATCAAAAAATATCGCGGGCAAACTCGCTGGTTTCCATTTGGAACAGGCAACGCCGTAAATAGATTCTTGATCGATGGTATCGCAAAGGAAGGCGGTGGAGAGCCAGAGTATGTGCTGCTGAACTCATCAGCCGAAGAAGTCGGCAAAAAATTCTATGAGCGTATCAGCTCGCCGGTGCTGACAGATATCAAAATAGAATTTGATGGAACTAGAGTCAAAGACGTCTATCCGAAAGACCTTGTCGACCTCTGGGCGCAAAAGCCGCTCTATTTCACTGGTCGATACACAAATGCGGGCAGCGCGAAAGTGGTATTGACAGGCTACTCGGCCGGAAAGCCATACCGTCAAGAAATGAAACTTGATTTGCCGGAAGAGCAGATCGCCAATGAAGTTTTGCCATCAATCTGGGCGCGTGCAAAAGTAGAAAGATTGATGCACGAAGATTGGAAAGGTGCTCAATCAGGGCACATGAATCCGGAAATAAAAGAAGACATCGTCAACACTGCATTGAAATATCACATCATGTCGCAATACACTTCGTTTGTCGCAGTGGAGGAAGATCGCAGCACAGGCGGTGCGGCGAAGAAGACTGTTCCGGTGAAAGTGGAAACACCAGACGGTGTGAATCAAGAGCCTCAATCATACGGAAAACTTTTGAGAAGAAGTGTTCGCCATTCAGCAAGTACAGGATCGTATTTGGGCTCGGGCTCATTGGCGCCACCACCTCCTCCCTCTAATAATCCAGCATCTGCTGCAAGAGTGATGAGATCTGGGCAGGCTTACTCCTCTGCCAACATGGGTTTGCCACAGACAAATATGAATGCATATATTCGTCAACCGGGAGATGGAATATCCTCCTCCGGTGTGAGTGCTAAGTCTCAGTCTGGAGCTGCCTGGTACAAGGCCCCTAAGCAATTACAAATTGTTGACGAACGCCCGATTGTGCAAGACTCTCGTCCCTCAGCCCAGGACGCGCAGCGAATCCAGATGCAGTCGGCGCCAACGGCCTCTTATGGTGCGGCACCGCCAAGCTATGTAGCTCCATCACCATATACAGTGCCGGTATCAAGCTATGGAGCTTCAGGGCCTCATTCCTCAAAAATTCAGGGCAGATTGATAAACAACAAAGGTAGTAATGCTAATCCGGGTGTGCACTCCGACTTATTGAATCGGTTGAAAACAACAGACAAACAAGACAAACTAGATGCAAGATCCAGAGAAATTTTGGCAAAGAAAAAGCCGGCGGAACAAGTTATGATCGAAATAGATTTGTCAGTAGCAGCAGGCTCTGATCTTCTCGAAAGATTGCACGCCGCCGGTCTCGACATTCGCTCACGCAAAGGCACAAAAATCTACGGCAAAATATCCGCAGCGAACATACAAAACCTGATCAAATTGACAGAAGTGTTAAAAATAAAGCTAACGGCATCTTGAACACGCGTATTTAAACAGCCACAGCCCCGGGGTGATAAATATTATTCCAACGGGTAGATCTAGGAAAAAGCCGGTTACTGGATCAGGCTAAGCAAGGTAATCTGTTATAAGAATATCCATCGGAGAATAGCAAAATGAAGCTGCATTTTAAGGTGCCGCGTGTCCTTTTGTCGCGGCAATTTCCGGCTCTTTTCATGGCATTCATTTTTGCCGGTTGGGAAACTGCGTTGATGGTTCCGCAATTCGCAGGGGCAATGGGAGTCGACGGCAGAAGCGCAGGACTTGCAAGTGATTGCAATGATTCAGGATGTCTCGTTGCTATTTCCGGTGCGCGCGAGCTTGGTCGCTGTCCTTTAAAACATACAGATGTAAAAGCGAACATATCAGGATATGTAGCACGAGTAACAGTTAAACAACAATTCCATAATCCGTTCAACGAAAAGATCGAAGCCGTTTATACTTTTCCCCTTCCGGAAAACGCTGCTGTCGATGAGATGACGATGAAAATCGGCAATCGCGTAATTAAAGGCAGCATCAAAAAACGGGAAGAAGCTCGGGACATTTACGAAGCAGCCAAAGCACGCGGCAATGTAGCCAGCTTGCTGGATCAAGAGCGACCCAATATTTTTACGCAAGCAGTGGCAAACATTGAACCAGGTGAAAATGTTGATATTGAAATCAAATACGTTAATGTATTGAAGTTTGAAGATGGAACATTCACATTCAATTTTCCAACGGTTGTTGGTCCACGTTTTATTCTGCGTTCCGCACCAGCTTACAAAAATGATCTTATTCCGGATGGAGCCAAAATCACGCCACCCATGGCAGCAGAAGGCGAGCGTGCAGGGCATGACATTTCAATTGATCTCAACATAAACGCGGGAGTTCCGATTCAGTCTTTAAAATCAAAATTGCATGATGTTGATCAGCAAATTACGGCTTCAACAACAGCACATATGAAATTGAAATCCAAAGACAAGATTCCGAACAGAGATTTTGTTGCCACCTGGACCGTCGCCTCCGATTCCGTGCAGAGCGGATATTTGACGCATCGCTCAGGAGACGAGGGATTCTTCACGCTGATGTTGATTCCACCGAAGCGTGTAACACCGACATCAGTTCAACCAAAAGAAATGATATTTGTGGTTGATTGCTCCGGTTCTCAAAACGGTGCACCAATCGAGAAAGCGAAAGAAACGCTGGAATACATCGCTAAGCACATGAACCCTCACGATACGTTCCAGATAATTACGTTCAACAGCGGTGTGCAAACACTAGCAGAACAACCGTTGCATGCAAGCGCCGCAGCGAAACAAGAAGCTCTAGATTTCATTCACAACATTCATGCCGCGGGTGGAACCTGGATGGCACCCGCGGTTAAGAAAGCATGCACCATGCCAAATGACGACCATCGCTTGCGCATCATCACATTCATGACCGACGGTTATGTTGGAAATGATATGGAAGTTCTTGATTTGATCAAAACATACCGCGGTGATTCGCGCTGGTTTTCTTTTGGAACTGGCAATTCAGTAAACAGATTCTTGATTGATGGAATCGCCCGTGAGGGCGGAGGTGAAGCCGACTACGTCTTGCTCAATTCTTCAGCGGAGGAAGTCGGGAAGAAATTCTACGATCGCATCAGCTCTCCGGTACTCACCGATATCAAAGTTCAATTTGAAGGTGTGCAGGTTAAAGAGGTATTTCCAAAAGATATTTCGGATCTCTGGGCGCAGAGACCGCTTAATTTCACGGGACGCTATACCAAGCCGGGAACTGGCAAAGCCATACTGACTGGCTGGTCTGCTGGCAAACCATATCGCCAGGAGATTAAACTAGATTTTCCTGCAAGCCAGGATGCGAACGATGTGCTTCCGTCAATTTGGGCACGCGCGAAAGTGGATCGCTTGATGCATGAGAACTGGCGTGGCGTGCAGTTCGGCAGTCTGCCGCAGGAGTTGAAAGATGAGATTATTGCAACTGCGCTGAAATATCACATCATGAGTCAATACACTTCTTTCGTAGCAGTAGAAGAGAATAGCAAGACTTCGCCGGAAAAAGCAAAGACTGTTGCAGTGGAAGTGGAGACACCTCAGGGTGTTCATGCTGAATCATTCAGTCCCCCAAACCGGCTCAAGAGTTCGTATTCAAATAAATCGATTCTGCTGCATAGCAATCACCTTGCACCTGGAACACTAACGGGTGCTGGACTCGGTACGATTGGTTCCTATGGTGGAGCCCCAACAAATGCACCGTATGCCGGCGCAGGCGGAGTCTCGAGCGCCGGAGCTCCCGCTCCAGTTCGTGCAGGAACGGTGGAGCACTACAGTCACTACGAGCCGGGCGCTTTTGTTGGCAGACAATCCGAAAAGAAATCCGAACAAAGGTACGGCTCAGCATCTGGTCTACCAGCGGCAAACATGGGCAAATTCGTCCACCAGCCAGGCGACAATCAATATGTACCATCGCAGCAGTCCTATCAAGCTCCCTCCTATCGCGGTTACGGCGGAGGCGCGTATGGCGGCAAGTTGCCGTCGGCACCCAGCACCGGAGTACATGGCTCTTTGATGAGCAGAACTGGTGGCTCGCTACCACCAACAATTTTGAGTTCGAGTCTGGCTCAAACCGGTATGAGCGACAAGATTTATGGCGACGAATCAGCCGAAGGACCAAGCGGAACCGGCAGTGGATACGGTGAGGTTGGAGGCGAAATCTCCACGAAAGTTTCCGCAGCCAAGAAGTCCTCGGGCAATATCGCACCGTACCGCAAAGAACTGCTCCAAACTATCTCGAAAGAGTTGCCACCTGAAGTCGGGGCTTTCATCTCAGGAACAGTTCAATTCGCAGTATCGAAAAACGGTAAGGTGAAAAATGCAGAAGTTCTGGAGTCAACCGGAAATCCAAAGAAGGATGCACTGATCAAGTCCAGTATTGAGAAGATGCAATTTGCACCTCTTCCTGACTGGTTCAAAGGACAGGAGCTCACATTCAAGATAGACCTGACACGGCTTGACTTGACGCTCGCTAAGCCAGAGCAAATGATCAAACAAGAGGACGCGGAAAAGCTAGATAAAGACCTGCTAGCGAAACTCGATAAGTGGAGAAAATCGAAAAAGCCAAATGATTTGACGAAGGTCAAAATCAAAGTCGAATTGACGGAAACGCCGGGTTCCGCACTTCTCGAACAGTTGCACCGCGCCGGGCTGGATATATTTAAGCACAAGGACGCCACCGCATATGGCACCATTGCCTTCAAAGACATCGGTCAGCTCGTCAAGCTCAGCGAAGTGAAGTTAATTCATCCAGATCAATAGTTATGGTAGGGTCACGGTCAGTGAGCCAATCAATAGAGATCGAATCAATAAGAATTCAGCGGCTCTAAGCGATGAAAGCGATAAAGAAATGGCGGCTTGCCGTTGTTTTGGAGCAAGGTTGTGCGATCAGGGCGCTTGTGGACCAGCTGTTCTTTCAACTGTGGAATATTCGTCTGGCCGACCATATATGATGCAATAACGGAAAATGCTGGTCCATGTCCAAAGTCTTTAGTAACTAAGTCGCTCACATCAATCAATCGAGACTTATCGCCAAATTCTCGATCTAGCTTAGGATTTTGCTCAAGCCACTCTTTAACTAAATTAGGCTCAGTAAAGCCATTGAATGTCAACAAATCACTTGTGTCCGTCGTAAGTTGATTGAGATAAGCGCTGCTGAAAATCTGGTTGCGCTGGCGAGTAAACTTCGGCGAATCAATCGGTCGACCCATTCTCGGTTGCTGGTGAATTAAATGGGACAAAATCAGCGCTTTATCTCTATCCGAAACGAAGATATAAACTTTATTGCTTACCGATTCCTCAAATAAAGATCTCTTATCTTCGAGCGTGTGAAAGTCCACATCACCGGAACACAAATACAGATCATGAAATAATGGCTGCTCTCGAGTGTGGCATCCTCTGTTTAAATACCAGAGAAGCAATCTGACACCCATGCTGTGCCCAACAACGTCGAGCTGTGCATTAGGATTCTTTTCTTGCAGAATGCGATCCATAAATTTGTCAAAGTAGGTGGCACTCCATTCAAGATTTGCCTCATCGGTACCATATTCGGTGCGCCCGCCTATCGATGGCCAGCTAAACAAAATGGGCAGCATTTTTTTCTGCGGCTGATTTTCATATTGCTGGTAGTCGGCAAAGAGCATGCATGAGTCTGCGACAGCTTCTTCAAACGGCTTGTCATAGCCGTGCAGGTAGATGCAAATGTGTCCGGTCCAGTCGTGTATGCGTTTAAAAAACGTGTCTTCATCGGTTTTGCTGACAAAGGTAAATGAGGACTTGCGCCAATCATCGGCATTTGAACGCAAGAGCTTCTTATACTGCTTTCCGTTAGAAGCGGATGATGGATGAACAAGATTGTCTGGTTTGTGGATACCGACAGTTCCATATTCGACTGAGCCGCCATTTCCAAAATCGAGATGTCTTTCGCCGCCATATACAGGCGATTTATCACTGCCTTTGTTCAATCGCGTGGTCGCGAAATAAATTTGTACGTTCTTTTCCGTTCCGTTACCATTGTTTTTGCTAACGGTGCTAGCCAGAGCCATGGGCGCACAGATGAATACGAGCACCATGACTGAGCACAGCAATCGCAAAATTATCAGTCTGTTCGAATTTACCCCGGCGGAATTTAGCATAACGTATACATCTGAGTTTTAATAAGCATATTCCACTGTCATTGAAAGCTGCAACTTTCAGGCTGAATTTATTAAAGTGACTGATATGCTGGAAATGAAGCAATCGCGCAGATCGGCGGGATCGCTCGGTCCGCTTCTTTAAGGTTGCTTTCTTGGTTTTTTTGGAAGCGGGCGGGACGCCCGCGATCCCGGGCATCCGCTTTCTCTCCAGGGGATCCGCTTCTTACCATTAGCTGCCCTTCTTAGCCAGGAGATCCGTTTCTTAGCCAGAAGATCCGTTTCTAACCCGGATCGAGTCGAATATAGCGATAGAGCACATTGGGCTTACCGCCGCATTGCTGAAGATAGTCCTTGTCCGGCCGTTTGTGCACAGGGCGGCCGCGCAGTAGAGGGAAATCCAGCTTGCCGGCCATGATGGATGATACTACCGGCCATGCAACGGCATGACCCATATTGGCGATAGCCAGGTCACTCACATCGAGCAAACGGCATCGTTTTCCAAATTCTTGATCCAAATTAGGATTTTGAGACAACCAGGCAAGGACATCACCCGTGTCAGTATTCGAAGGGCCAAGCCATATCTCTGCAGCCTGAGTCGCCAATCCCAGCCAAAAGTCGCTGCTTGCAAGTTTGTTTGGATCTGCCACTGCCGTCTGCACATCAGATGAGGGAGGGTCAATCGGTCTGCCCAAACGTGGCTGCCCGTGCAGTAATTGAGACATGATCAAAGGACGATCTTTATCCGACGTCATAATGTAAACAAGCCCGCTCACCGCTGACTCGATTCGTTCTCGATATAGTTCAACACTATGGAAATCAACGTCGGCTGAGCAGAGAAACAAGTTATTGATGTAGGGTCGCTTCAAAGCATCATGGTCCGCAACAAAATAATTGAACGCGAGGCGATTGCCCATACTGTGCGCAACTATGTCTAACGATGCATCAGGATTTTTCGCTTTGATTATCTTGTCGAGAAAAACCTCGAACGGCTCCTTGCTCCATTCGATGTTGGCTTCATCATTGGAATATTTGCTGCGGCCTCCAATGGAAGGCCAACTGAATAATATGGGCACAAAATCATGCTCACCGTCAGTGTATTGCAAATAATCGGTGGCAAGCATAGCCGCATCTTGCAGTGCTTCTTCAAAAGGTTTGTCGTAGCCGTGAATATATATACATATCTTTCCGCTACACTTTCGTACCTTATTCAGCAAATCCTCTTCGTCGAAGCAGCCAATGAAGTTAATCTTCGCCTGTTTCCAGAGGTCGGTGTCGTTTCTCAGAATATCTCGGTACTCTGCGCCACTTTTGGCCTGGTTTGGATTAACAAGTTGCGGCGGCGTTCGCAAAGCAGCGGTGCCGTACTCTATTGAGCCCAAACCAAGATCCAGATGCCGCGAACCACCGTACTTCGGTTCTGTGCGGCTGCCATCGTTCAACCTGGAAGTAGCGAAATAAATTTGTACGCCCTTAGGAATACGAACGCTCTGCTGTGGCTCAGCAGCAACTCTGCTGCCTTGCAACGATGTAATGCTTAGCAAACAAAAAATGCAAGCAACAAAAAGTGCCTGCATTTTTTTCAATATCGTTTTCATAGCACCAACAGATAGCCGTTCCAAATACGTCGGCTTCATGCCTGCTTCCATCGTCCTGCTAGTCACAGAACTTCAGTCGCTTTCGCTTACTCTTCGCGGTGAAGCAGGGCTGGCGAAACGCCTACATGGCGCTTAACCTGACCAAGCACACGCTGACCGTTGCGAACAATTGTTTGCGACTCCGCAAGAGTTCTGCCCAGATTGTTGAGGTCAGAATCAATGCGAGTGAGAACTTGATCGGCATAATGATCGGCGCCTTCACGAACGCGAGCGGCGTCTTCTTCTGCTTCGATGCGCAGCTTGTCGGCTTCGGCAAGCGCTTCTCTGCGCATTTGCTCGACTTCTTGCACGACTTGCTTACGAATGCGATCTACCTCGGACTGTACAGCCTTGAGCAGCTCGGATTCTTGCACCATATTCTCAGCCTGACGGCGAGCCGTCGAAATAATTTGCTCGGCACGGCGCTGCGACTCAGCGATGATGTCATCACGCTGCTGCAGAACTTCCGTTGCTTCACGCAACTCTTCTGGTAGGCGAGCACGCGCCTTGTCCAGCACTTCGAGGAATTGATCGGCGTTGATAAGTTTGAACTTCCATACGCCTGATGCATCCTCAATCAAGTGCTCGAGCAAGTCGAGATGCTTGTAGATGGACGTTTGCTTATATGCAGCTGTGTTTGGACTAATTGCTACTGTCGTTGTCATTACTCAGCGCCTCTGCTGAAGTTGAAGTGATTCTTCAAATAGGAGTGAACTACTGGTGGTACGAACGGTGAAACGTCTCCGCCTAATCGTGCAACTTCCTTAACCGTTGATGAGCTTATAAAAGAATACTCGGGTTTTGTCATGAGAAAAATAGTTTCTAGTTCAGGAAGCAGTGTCTTGTTGGTTTGGGCCATGCCTAATTCTGCCTCGTAGTCTGAAATAGCTCGTAATCCCCTCACAATAACTGAAATCTTGTTATTCTTCGCAAAATCAACCGTTAAGCCCTGGAACGAACTAACCGATACGTTTGGCATATCTTCTACTACCTTCGAAATTAGCTCAGCGCGAACTTCGATTGGCAGCAGTGGAGACTTACCAGGGTTTGCAACCACCGCCATTACGACTTCATCAAAGAGTTTGCTTGCTCTTCGAATGATGTCCAGGTGTCCAAGCGTCATCGGATCGAAAGATCCCGGGTATGCGGCTCTAATCAAAAGACTGTCCTTTCCCCAAAACCTCTTCGAACGCTGATGTTACATGGAACGCCTCTTTTCGCCAAGGCAAGATTTCTATTACCTTGTCAACCGAAATACTAACACAGCAGATCCTGAGAAACGACACTTTGCAACCCTATGATTCTTTAATGCTTTTATGCGGCAAAAACTATTGCAGTTTTGAAAACAGCCTGGGGTGAGTGTTTCGGCAATTGCAAATTGCACGCTCTCTCAAAACTGGACTCACAGAATCGGCACACGATCAGTCTCTTAGCAGAATCAAAAGCATATGCGGACCATATTTCGAGCCAATACTTCTGTTTTTGTGATACCTGGTTTTCCTGTCCAAAATCTAATCTTCTTTGACACATTTAGTATGGTTTTTGTTGAGAGATGCAAAGCATTCTGCTTGCCTGAACCTTCAGTTCCTTAAACCTATCGGTAGCGCAGGTCCTCCAAAGATCGCGTCCAAAGTTCACGTTGGTTCACGTCCCCTACACGTCACCAATAGTAGGATATGTACTACAAAGAGTTGTCATGAGGCGAGGGGGCTTTACTCATGTTCTCGCTAAAACAGTTTCTTGCAGGGGCGATTTCCCTGCTTAGTTTTCTAAATTCGAATTGTGCGTTTGCTCACAGTGTGACCTTCACGCACTCCCCGTTTTACTCTTCCGGCGGTTCTTCGTCCTGTGGTTCGTCCTCCTACAGCGGTTCGTCCTCTTACCATTCTTCATCGCCGTCGTCCTACTGGCACCAGACTGAGACAGACATGAACGAGCGGCGCGGTCATTCAGCCGGAAGCTATGGCTATGGAGGATATGGAAGCGCTTTTGCGGGAAGCAACATCATGAGCGGGAATCTAGACAGCATGTTTCGCCTGAGCGGAGGAGGCTTTATCAGTTCAATCCCACCGGTGGTCCTCTGGAACGATCCAAATCCTTATGCTGGAAGCTACTATCCTAATTCTTACGGATCCCTATCCGCCCAATATGGAAATGCTTACGCCAGCCCGTATGCTAGCTACCCAAGCCAGTACGGAGGCAATGCGAATTCGTACGGAAGCACAAGTTCTTACGGAAGCTATCCAAACAACTACGCATATGGCTACGGAAATAACTACGCATATGGCTACGGAAATAATTATCAAAATTCCTACCCGAACAACTATGCAAACTCAGTCTACAGTGGTGCCAGCATACCGTCATGGGGCAGCAATGCCTGGGCGAATCCCCAGGCTGCTCCCTTCATTCCTTGCAATTACAATTCCCTGCCAGGCTCGTCAAACTCTAACTACAATGCTAGCGCGGCTCAAACTGTTGCATACAATCAATCCAATTCATCGCCGAATCCAAATGGATTCTTGAACATAAATGGATATTCAAATTCATACTCGAATCCAGGTCAAACTACGAATAAAAACATGGATTCAAAGCCGATTTCAGTCGATGGATATGTCAACAAACTCGAAGAGCGGCTCCTCCACCTGCATGACATAGATGCCATCGGGACCATGGATATGGATTATTTTACCGAGCAAATGGCCGGAATAAAAAAGAACTATGCGGCAATGCTTTCAGTGGACGGGCATCTATCTTCTCGTGAACAGAAACAGCTCAATTCCCAGCTTTCTTCTTTAGAAAAAGAATTGAACTCTCGCACAACTTCTTCAGTTGGCAAATAAAATGCGGTCTTCATTTCTAATTTTTATAGCTCTAATTAGTGCATTCCTTAGCATCATGCCCGAACCATCTTTCGCCTGGGGGCTTCGTGGGCGGGCTTCTTACAGCGGCAGGTATAATCCGTTCCCCTGGGGTAATCCAAATCCCGACGCAGCTGGCTACTGGAAAGAACAGGAATCATATTGGAACAGATCACAAACGTACTGGCCAAAATCGGAATCAGATTTAAATGAAGAGCGCAGGCGTAATTTTGCTTACTTCCGCCAGCCAGAATCTTTTGCTGACCATTATCCGATAACGCCTATACAAACGGATCCAGCTCCTACGGCAAATATTTTTCCATCCCTCCATACTGCCCTTTGGTCTGAGTCTATCCCTTCTGTGATACTTTGGCCTGCAATACAAGCACAGAACACTTCATGGAACCCGGCTCAATTTGCGAGCTATCAAATGAGTCGGGCACCCGCGGAGCCATCCATACAGGATAGGCTCACCCAAACCGAAGAAAAGCTACTTCGCTTGCACGATATAAACGCGCTTGGCTCCATCGACGTAGATTATTTCTCCGAAGAACTGCTAGCCATAAAGAAGAACCACGCAGCAATGCTTTCAATAAACGGACATTTGTCTCCCCGTGAGCAAAAGCAGCTGTCCGCACAGCTCTCTTCGCTGGAGAAAGAATTAGACTTCCGCACAACATCCTCATTTTATAAATAAAAGTTAGGCAAGATCTCTCAGAACATCAGCAGCGCTTTGGTAGCGTTTCAACACATCAAGCTCGGTACAATTGGTGACGAGCAAGCCCAGCTTTGAGCTAATCGCTTCGTTCTCTTGATCTGGTTTCAGCACTGTAATTGGTGGCGGATCTTTTGCCATCAGCAAGTAATAGAGTGTTGCGCCTAGCGAATAAATATCGCTTTGCTGAGTGGGTTTTCCCCTGAATTGTTCCGGTGAAATATAGTTCGGCTTCCCAACGACGGAGCCAGTAACACCGGTGGATAGTTCCTGCGCAACCGAGAAATCAATCAACTTACACTTACCGTCTTCAGCAAGCATGATGTTATCCGGGGTGAGGTCACGGTGAATAACGGGCGGATCTTGCGAGTGCAGGTACTGCAAAATCTCTGCGACCTGTTTTGCGATTTCGATAACTTGTGCCTCAGGCATCTTGCCTTCAGCTTGAACGAGTTGCTTTAGCGTTCGTCCTTCAACATGCTCAAGCACAAGATAAGCACGATGATCTTCAAGAAAAAGATCCATATACTGAGCAATCTGCGGATGCTGCAAGCGGCTCAACATAGCTGCTTCAAATTGGAAGCGCTCAGCTGCTTTTTTGCGCACGCGAATATCAGGATAGATAGGCAAAACGAATTCTTTAAGCACCACCATTCGGCGATGTTTGGCTGACTCAGCGAAATACACAACCCCCTGGCCGCCAACGCCTACCTTTCGTAATATTGTGTAGTTACCCTTGTCCAGGGTTGCTCCTTCTGCCAGCGGAGTCAATTTGTCTCTCTTCGGTGCGCCGGAAAGCTCTTGCAACCATAGCTCGGTGTAGCTTTGTCTGTCCGGAAGCAACTTGAATGGTTCAAAAACTCCTGAGTTTATTTTTTTAGGAAATAACTGTTCAAGCTTAGAAATCACAGCATTGCGATCTTCGGCTTTGAGCATATCACCCCATTTGATACTCATTTGTGAATCTGCATTTTTGAAGGAGAGAATATAATCGGAGCAAGACTTTTTTCCTTTTGCTCTTTCTACTTGAATGTCTTTCAATGTATCAAAGGCGAAAAATTTCAAGGTTGCATAGGCAGAATCACCAATCCACATAACTTTGCTGTTCGTGCTCTCGACGCTATATACCTGCTTCTCCAGCATATAGATGCCTTCGTTAGTAAAATAGAGGTTCCAGGGAAATTTCTGGCTCCTAAATGCAAAATATAGAACGAATGGAATTAGAAAGAAATTGAGCAAATTACAGATAAACTTCAACCATGACCAGAAATGCACAAAGGTGTAGGACGGTTTCGACATCAAAAGCGGTTTAATTGGAAGCACCAGTAATCGAAAGAAAGCAAACAAACGATCCTGAAAAGGTGGAATCATCATGCACAAAAAAGAAAGAACTACGCAGCCACCAATGCAAAAAATAACGGCTTTGGCAATTTTTTGAAGCGTTTGCTGAAATTCATAGTCTTTCAAGTATTCAACGAGGACACCAGACTTATCGACTCTGCTATCCTCGAGAGCGTATTGCAATGGTCGTTCGTTCCGGGTCTGGTCAAACATTGAGCCTTGACCTCAAACAAGCTCGCAGCAGTTCTTTTAGTTCTGAGACGGAAGGTCTAGCCTCTGCTTCCTGTGCCGTGCAAGCAGCGATAATCCCATCCATGTTTTTACTGACAGCAGAATTGGCTTCACAAACGTGCGCCACTGAAAGAGGCTCGGGATCTGAGGCTGTGAGAAGGAAATACAATGTGCAGCCAAAAGCATAAATATCACTACCTGGCTCAGCTTTGCCACGCAACTGCTCTGGCGCAATGTAGGCTTGCTTGCCTATTAGAGTCCCTGTAGCAGCGCCAACGAAATGATTCGCAGCGCCAAAATCGATAACACATAGTTGACCGTTTTCACCAAGAATTAAATTATCAGGCGAGAGATCTCTGTGCACCACGGGTGGTTGCTGCCCATGCAGATAAGAAAGAATGTCCAGTAATTGGACTGCCCAGGCTGCGACATCGGATTCAGGCTGCGCCCCGTGCTCTTTCACAAGTCGGCGCAAATCTTCACCTTTAACCAGCTCCATCAAAATGTAATGGCGGCCGCTGTCGAGAAAGTTGTCGAAAACCCTTGCGATATTAGGGTGAGAAAGCGATGAGAGAATCTGCGCTTCTCGATTAAGCATCTTCTCGGCAGTCTGACGCATGGATTCGTCTGCGTCGGCTGGAACCACGGCTTCCTTCAAAACGTATCGCTCATGTTTTTCATTTCGAACTTGATAAATTGCAGAGAGTCCACCGAAGGCGAGTTGCCGTTCAACAGTAAAATCGAGCACCTTATCTCCAGGTTCCAGTGGGACAAAATTAGTTGGTCCGAAACGACGAGTGAGTTCTTCTTCCCAAATTTCCGTGTATCCCGCGATTTGCAAATCGCCGCTTGATTCCTTCAGCTTTACTCTAGCTTCCAACAAGCAGGGGAAATTGTCGCCGCCACCAGCCCAAACATCCATGCAAACAATCAATCTTTCTATGTCTTTTTCAGGCAGTAAATCTAGTTTGAGCCTCGTCTTGCGCCCGTCTTTAGAGGACAGCTGCAGTATGCCATGTTTTCCCCATGGCTGAATATTGACCGAGCGCAAATCCGCCCAGCGATGCTGGCTGCGAAAGCCGAATCCGGGGCTCAAAACAAAAGGAAGTGAAACTCCATCACGGGTTAAGAATACCGTGCTGTCAGAACTGAGGATCAGACCCAAGATCACTCCACCCAGTGTAGAGAAGAGCCCGAAAATAAAAAATGAAAGATTAGCGAATACTTCCGAGTCGACAAAAACAGCATTCACCGCACAAATCAGGGTGAAAAGTGCCAGCAGCGGTACTGTGCCGGCAAGTGCCCAATACGCAAGTTTGACTGGAAGTTCACGGTATCTTAGAGTCAGTTCGGCTTCAGCCATGGCAGCTCTCCCAGTGGGTTTATAGTTCCACGGGTTAGCGGCTGTTAATCAGGCTGGTTGATTCGCCACACTCAAGTTAGATATGTTCGTTTGCTTGAATTGCGAGACTGATCTCTTTGTCTTTCGCAATTCTTTCTTGTGAGATTATCCAGGATGATCAGATCATGTTTGAGTTCGCGAACATAAACCTGTTCGCCGTTTGCGGAATGTCTTTGCTGCTTTGCGCACAAAACATCAAGCAAGATTCCGTAGGACACGCCATCCGGTGAAAAATTCTCTCGATAAAGCATGGGCGTTTACCTGGGGAATACTGAGTCCTAGACGGGCATGCAGAATAAGAGTTCCATAGCCTTGCGATTTGCTTGCTGCCAAACCAATAATCTGATGGACAAACGCGCCCATCGATGATGGAACTTTGCGATCATGCATGATATCGAGGAATAACCTTGCGCAGTTAATCGTAAATCTGTGTGTCAGGAAGCGCGGCTCTCAGCTTTTGCATGCCTGCTCCGCTAATCATCGTTCCGCTAAGATCAATAGTTTGCAGGTTTTGCAGTTTGCTTAGCAGTGGAACTGCGGCATCCCCTATGCGTGTTCCACTGAGATCAAGCTGGCACAATGACCTGGGCAACAAGCTCATCATTGTATTGGTTACTTTCGTTGACGCTAGATTGAGTGAATCTATCGGCTTTGACTCCAGCTGCCGCAAAGTCTCAACGCCAATAAATGTGTGACTCAAATCAACGTCGCGCAAATTTGGAAGTTCGGCGAGTTTAGCACCTTGAGTGTCGGCAATTGGTTCAAAGGCAAGCTCAGCTTTAGAAATTCCGCTCAAGCCATTTAAGTCGCCTGCTTTGCCGAGGAAAAGCAGCGCCTTCAAAGCATTCTGTCCCTCGGCTGTCAACGGATTTGCCTGCGCCTTTTCGATAAGGATTTGCCGCGCGACAGGTCCCGCCTGGTTGCGCATTTGATCTGCACGAGCAAGCAACTGATCATGCAGTGCGCCACGCTGTGATTCGGGCAGGCGCGAAAGCAGATTGTACATTCCTTCGCCGATGGCAGTTGCAGTTACAGGCGCGGTCTCCATCAATTGCGCTACGCGCCGTCCGTCCGGATGCAGTGCGTGTTCACCAAGCAAGATCGCTATTTGCTCACGCGGCACTTCAGCATAGGGGCGTGTTGGCAGGTTATCGATACGATTTGCTATGTGGATAATTTGCGCATCAAGCGGATGATTCTCGTCAAACAAGTGCGACCATTCGTGCATAGTATCTTCCACAAGCACGGGTCCGCGATCCTTCTTGTACCAGTTCGTCTGTCCCTTTTCGAAAACTGTGTCTGCCGCTGACGTGAAATCCTTGTTGCCGTTTCTGGCGCCAAACCATGCATCGTAGGGGTTGCTTTCTCCGAACAAACGAATTTCACTAAACTTGCCTGGCTCTGGTGTCATGAGCGCATGCTGGAACGCGTCCTGGACATTCATGCGCCCTGCAAGTTCCTGCATCTCAGGCTTAGCCAGTTCTGCTTTTGCTTTCGCTCCGGCGGCACCAGGTTTAGTGGCATCATTGCTCAGCTCATTGAAGCGATCTAAACGAGCAGCATATTCCTCCGGCACGACCACTTTAAGCGGCGAGCCTTCGGCGCGGTAAACTCGCACAGGAGTGGGCACGTGTTCGATGGAACTTGCCTCGAATTGAGTCAAATTTGACGGAGCATCTTGCGGCGCATCTTTTCGCAAGCGCGGCAAATCGATAACGTCGCGTTCGTAGCTCAGCTTTGCGGGTGCAGCGACTTCCGCCACTTTGAGATCCTCTACTTTACCGCTTCCTCCGAGGCGGTCGCTCAGCTCTTTGAGCATCTCAGTGCTGCTTCTTGTGGCAATAGCATTGTCGCTGGCAGCCCGCTCAAGTCCCGATTTGACAGGGTCGCGCTCGACGTTTGCTTTTGGTCCAGTAATATATCCTAATCCCGCGCCGACAATAGAGAAGTTGTAGATGGCTTCGGCGTATTTGCTGCTGAAGTGATCAGCAACGGATGGCAGTCCTTTTCCGTTCAATATTGACTGCGAATCAATTGAGACGATTGCAGCAGGTACTCCTGAAAGAGCAAGCACTGCGGTGTCATTTTTGAGAACGTTCGAAAGTGTGCTGCCTTTGAGCCAATCGGATTTACCCAGGCTCTTCAATCCCATGCCGGCGATATTGAGGGTTCCAAATGTAGCACCGGCAGATGCCGATTGTTTCAGTCGCGCATCGAGCAGCGATTGGCCGGGCTCCAGCTTGCTTGGCGTTAGCACCCCTCCGTAGAATACACCTGTCCCAACCGAAACACCGAGCTCATATCGAGCCAGCTGCGATGCCTCTTTCGCAGTTAGTGCAGAGAGTCCCTTTTCTGCAGCAAGTTCGGCGGTGGCGGATGGAAAGAACGTAGTCACAGCTTTGCGTGAAGCCAAAATCGGCGCGAGCATGCCCACGCCGGTCCCGATTTGTTGAAGATGCCAGTCCAGCGACCAGGGCTTAGTTTTCTCCGGCTCGCTCATCAGGAAGTCCTTCGGACCGCCGAAGGGCTGGCTCAGCGCATTCAACGGCGACTGCACCGCAGCGTATAAGGCTGAGTGCGCAAGAACCTCCACCTCGTGGAAGCCGGGACGATTTGTTGTCTTATCGGCGACGAGATCCGGTTGCTTAGTTAGCGTCGGAAGGTTTTCCAAGTTAAAGCAGCTGAGAATCGGGACTACAGCATTATTAAACGCCCTTTATCCGGTCCGGACAATGGTAAGGCTCCCATGGGGCTTCATTCTCCCAATATCGGATCCCGGGAGATTCCCTGATATTTGTCAAGCCAGATCGAAGTATTTGGGATCTTTAGGGAATTGGCTCACACGAGCTAATTCGCCCAATGCTTAAGCTGCAGCCGCTTTC
>JBIKOL010000237.1:0-9074 GCA_044358055.1 Obscuribacteraceae bacterium (SeqCode) | reverse complement strand
ATTTGCGAGATAAAACAGCCATGATAAGGGCTCCTCGTGAATTGCAGGAGCTTTCTTTCCGGATCAACAGACTCGTGCAAAATCTGACAGCAAGGCTTGGGCGTGAACCGTCTGATGTAGAGATTGCTCAGGAACTGCAAATCCCTGTTGCCCGAGTTAATGAGGCTTATGAGGTTGACCGCCGTCGAACTCTGATTTCTCTTGACCAGGCTCTCTCAAATGACGCTGGAAGTGAGCAGTCGCTTATCGATACTCTGGTTGATGGACGATATCAGAGCAATCAAATTGCCAAGGAAGATCGCTTCATGCTAGCCGAGGCAATAAAGCATTTGCGTGATGGATTGCGCGAAGTGGTTCAACTCACCTTCTACGAAGATCTCAGCCAGACTGAAGTTGCCCGCAGGCTCGGAATATCACAAATGCAGGTATCCCGCCGCTTGAGAGCTGCTACTGCTGAGTTATACAAAATTATTACTCAAGCCAAGAAAGCCGCTAGTTCCAAACAGGGGAGATATGACTGAGAAAGTCATTGATGTTCACGGGCTGGTAAAAGACCACTTAAGTAATTTTTTGAGAAAGCCCTTTCGGGCTCTTGATGGTTTGGACCTCGAGGTTTTTCGCGGGGAGTGTTATGGATTGCTTGGTCCAAATGGAGCAGGTAAGACGACAACGCAAAAATTGTTGTTAGGTCTTCTTCGGCCTACATCCGGCACTGTCAAAGTGCTGGGAAAAAATCCCGGCGAAAAAGAGGCTCTGGCCAAAATCGGCTTCTTGCCGGAAAATCCATATTTCTATGCTTACCTGAGTGCAAGTGAGTTCCTGGATTTTTTTGCGCAATTGTTCGATCTCAATGGCAAGCAGAGAAAAGAACGTATAAAGGAATTGCTAGAGCTTGTCGCACTTTCCGAGACAGGAACGCGTCCCATTCGTAAATTCTCAAAAGGGATGATGCAGCGACTTGGAATTGCGCAGGCCCTTATAAATGATCCTGAGCTTGTTTTTCTGGATGAACCTAACACCGGGCTGGACCCGATTGGACGGCGAGATGTAAGGCAGATTATGCTTAAGTTGAAGGGGCAAGGCAAAACAATTTTTTTCAATTCGCATATGCTTCCTGATGTGAGAGAGGTTTGTGATCGAGTCGGAGTCTTGCATCGAGGCAAAATGGTCGGCACCGGCCGCATTGAAGACATCTGCAAAGGCGGCACTACGCAAGAGCTGGAAGATTATTTTATGAACCTCATCAATACAGCTGAAGAGGAGCATGCAAAGTCTGGAGACAGCAAACCCTATCATATTGAACGAGAGGGAGTGCCCAATAAATGAGAAGCTTGCACGTTATCAGGGCTATTGCACTCAACACATTTCGCGAAACTGTACGCGATCGAGTTTTGTACGCAATCCTGATCTTTGCTGCACTGGCTACATTGGCTGGTCTCATCTTCGGTGCTATTTCTGCAGACCAGGATTTACGCATTTTGGAAGATCTTGGACTTACGACTATTTCTCTCTTTGGCTGTGTTATTGCTGTTTTCGTCAGCACCACGCTTGTTTTTAAGGAGGTCGATCGCCGCACGATTTTTCTAATTGTTACCAAGCCTATAAATCGCTGGGAATTTGTAACAGGAAAATTTTTCGGTGTCGCCCTTTGTTGTTTCATCACCAACTTTGCTATGGGGCTGTTCTTCTGACTGGTGATCGGTATGCAATCTCATCAGTTCGTAGAAAAGATTGTTCCTATTTTTTCTGCATTGTCACTTGTTTATCTTGAACTTCTTCTGGTGATAGCGCTAGGAACGTTCTTCTCGACATTCTGCACGCCGCTTATGGGGATGCTCTTCACCCTGGGCTTCTGGATTGTTGGGCGCTTGAGCTTTTCTTTTGGTATGTTGAAAAAACAGGCCCTGAATCCAGATAATCCGAATGCAGCTGTCGCTTTTATTGCCGATGCTCTTCATCACATAATGCCTGATCTTGCAAAACTTACGGATTTAAGAACGGAATATATGGATGGGCATTTTCAATCCGCAACCGTATCCAATGGCATACTCATCAGTATTATTGTTTATGTTCTTGCTTACGTTGTTGTCTTGATGTCTCTTTCGACAATCCTTGCGTCGCGGCGAGAGTTCAACTGATGGGAGATGCAAGTCTGTCTCCAATACTAGACTTCTCGGGCTTGACATATCTTTGCCATCACTTTCCTGCTCAGGTAGTGGCATTCTTTTTCTTCTTTGGTTGCCTTGTCGGAAGTTTCTTGAACGTGCTGGCCTTGCGCTCCTTGAAAGAAGAATCGATTATTTTTCCGGCTTCCTACTGCCCTGAATGCAAACATCCGCTTGCGCCATACGACAATATTCCAATTGTTTCTTACTTGATGCTTGGCGGGAAGTGTCGTTATTGCAAGATTGCTATTCACTGGCAGTATCCGCTTGTGGAGTTTCTAACAGGGCTAAGCTACGCTGTGATTGCATATGTGTTCTTGATTCGGGAAATTCATATTCTCAATTTTGAAGCTGTCTCAATCATTGGAAATACCAAGGCGGGCGATTTTACTCGCGACCTGTTTCTTTCAATTCAGCATGCCAATCAGGCTTTGCTACCCGGGCAGATTCACGGAACGCTGCCCACTCTGGATGATCCCAATTATGCTTTTCATAAATATGGCTTGGCCCTGGGGGCTTTTGTCTTTGCCTCAACTCTTATTACTGTAACCATTACCGACTTTCGAGAGAAACTGATCCCGCATGAAATTACATATCCATCAATGTTATTTGGTATTGCATTCAGTGCAATTGTGCGCGGGGATATGCTGGGGACGATGGCCGGAATTGGAGCCAGCTATATCATTTTCGACTTTCTGGCGTTCTACGGGTTGAAACTGTATATGCTCTCGCATCCTGAAGATGCGGAGGAAGAAAAAAGCGAAGAAGAAGAAGAAGAAGAAGAACAAGCAGAAAAACAAGCGCTTGACAAGCCGGGAGCGCAGATGCCGAAAGAAGATGCAACTGCTCTGGAGGAGGAGCCCATCGAAGTCATGGGTGGAGGCGATGCGGTACTATCCGCGGTGATGTCTGCCTATCTGGGATGGCAAGGTCTTGTGCTGGCACTTGTGATTGGATTTGTTGCAGGAACTGTCATGGGACTAGGTCTATTGATGCTAGAAATGAAAAAAGCCGGGCTCCTGAAAGAATGCGGCAGGCGGGCGATTCTCTATGGCAGCATAGGTGCAAGTGTTCTTGGAGGATTAAGTTTTTTGATGGTGCGGGAAGCAAATAATCTGGCTATTAGCACTGCTTGCATGGGTGGAATTTCCGGAGCCTTGCTTGGCATGGTGCTTGTAGGGACCAGGGTTTCCAAGCCTTTCCCCTTCGGACCGGCGCTTGCACTGGGCGGATTTGTCGCAATGTTTTTGATTCCGTACTGGCTTCCTTTCTATTAAATAGGGCATAATGGTGTTGGGATAATTGTCGTCGGGAAAAGGTGGTTATTGTGTTTGGATTTGGAAAAAAAGCTGGACCCACCATCGGGCTTGATATAAACAGCAGCACGCTTTCTGTGCTGCAACTAGAAAAAACAAAAACAGACTTGAAAGTCTCTCGCTTTGCAAGCATGCTTACGCCACCAGACATAGTGCGCGAAGGTTTGCTTACAGATCCTGAAGCTGTTGGTACTGCAGTTAGAGAACTACTGGAAAGCGCAGGCTTTGGCGGTAAAGGTCCAGTCCCTGTTGCAAATATCGGAATCCCTGGACAATCTGTTGTTATCAGATTGATGCCGGTTCCCAAGGGCATGCCTAATGAAGAGCTGAACGATGTAGTCAAGCAAGAGGCTGTAAACAATCTGCCCTTTCCCATTGAAGAAGCAAACATTGATTGGATTCGCGTACCTGGAACCTCGCGCATGGATCCAGATGGTGTAGAGCGCGAAGACGTTCTTTTGGGTGCAATTCAAAAAATAATTGTTGATGCATACTGGCGAATGGCTGATATTGCAAATGTTCAGCTTGGTAAGTTGGAGATAAGTTCCCTGGCTGCAGTGCGCGCCCTCGCCTTTTCTGGTCAACTTGGCAGGGAAGGGGCTCTTTCACTGGTAGTAAATATCAGGCAGGATGCAACTGACATCACCCTTGTAAATAAATCAGTTCCACTCTTTAGCCGCTCGGTCTTGTTGGGTGTAGAAACCATAATCGAGTCGATGCAACGCTCGATAAATGCCAGCACTGACGAAGCCAGGCAAATGCTTTCTAAGATTCAATTGCTCGGCGTACCGACCGTTGAACCAAGACTTGGACAAGCCGCTCAAGTCACGCGTTCCGTCTGTGGTGACCTTACTTCCGAAGTTGGTCGTTCACTCGAATTTTACATGTCACAGGTCGGTATGGTGCGGGTCGATCAAGTTCTTGTTTGTGGCGCAGGGACGGTGATACCTGAAATCGATCAGTTTATTGCAAACAGACTTAACCTGAACGCAGCTGTTGCCAATCCCTTTCAGGGAATTATTTATGACCGCAACCAGATTGTTGACAATATGCGCCCCCACCACACCATGCTCATGGGGCTTGTCTTGGACAATGCATCTGGTGCTGCGAAAACCGTATCTATCGATCTCAATCAAGGTGAACCAACGCTTGGTGAAGATGAGGATACTGGAGAAGAAGGCGAAGTAGAAGAAATAGACACGCCTTGGTTTTATCCGGCGCTCATCGCCGGTGGTGTCATTATGCTTCTCGTTGTTGGTGCCTGGGCTTACTTTCAATATATGGTAATTCCCGGCAAGGAGCAGAAAATAGCTTCACTCGAACAAGAAATCGGCGATAACAAGAAAAAACTTGAAACTATGGTCAGGCAACAAGATGATGTTCAAGAGCTGCAAGCTCGAAAGGCAGCGCTTGACAGTGTAGTGAATCACGGAACGCCAATGTCAATAGTAATGCAATCGCTGAAGGAAAATGTACCTCAAGGTGTTAATGTCACCAGCCTCACTACAAAGGGCGATTCCGTCACCATCTTAGGTAACACTGCAGACTTCACCAAAGCAGCCGATCTTGCCATCAACCTTCAAGGTTCGAATACATATTCCAATGTCGGTATTAATTACATCAAGCGTATCTATGCAAAGCCTAGTTTCATTGCGTATCAGCTAGATACAGTGCTTTCACCAGATTTGAACAGGCGTTCACTGGAACCTGAAAAAATCTCCGGTTCTGCCGATCTCAACTCAATGAGCACGGGTCCAAAAGTCTTACATTTCACATCTTTGACTATGGTCCCTTGCCAGCGCGTAAGACCTATTTTCGATCAGGCACAGCAAAAATATTCAGCCCAAATGCAATTCCAAACAATCGATGCCGACGACCCGGGCAACGCCAGTTTACTGAAGAAGTATGATGTTTCGCTTTCTCAGTTGCCCGTGACAGTCTTTCTCGATTCAACCGGACAGGTTAAAGACAGAGTTCAAGGGTTTGATGGAAAATCCGATCAACTTTTTGCAGCCTGCGATAAGCTGGGCAAGCTCGCAGCATCCCCTTCATCGGCTAAATAATTCGGAGAGGTAATCTACTAATGGACATCAGGATAAAGGCGTTGCTAGCAGCATTTCCCTTCATTATTGCCGCCTATGTCGGATTCTCAATGCTTCAGCCGGCTATGGACGATGCTAACGCAAAAGAAAGCCAGGTTAGCGAAAAGCAAAGTGAAAATGAGAAGCTGCAGACGCAGCTTCAGGGTTCGAAAACTGTGAATCAAAGACTCACTCAGCTGACCCAGGAAATTGAGGGTCTTCGACAGTCGGTGCCAAAAACTCCTGACACGGACTTGCTTGCAATAGACCTCGAAAAAATGTGCCGTGACGCCGGAATGAATATGGTAGCTTTCCTACCTGACAAAGATAGGGAAGACTCGTCTGCAAAAGCAGCCGCAGCTGATAACAGCGCTAACGACAACGTTAAAAAGAAACAGGACCGCTTGAAAAATATGCTCAAGGGTGGCGGCGCAGGAGACAGCGGAAGCTCAGGCGTAGCCATCAAGGCCCCGACAGAGCTCTCAAGCAGCTATAGGAAATTCATCGTAACCGGTGATTATGCCGGGCTTCAGAAGTTGATTCATGAAATAGAAACCTACCAGCGAGTCTTGAAAATAGACGAAATTTCCTTCCGCCTCCCCAAATCCGTCAACGCCAAAGATCATGTCAAAATCGACGACAGCAATCTTGCTGACGGTGAAGAAGGTGGCGATCCTCGCCTGCTTTTTATTACAATGGGTCTTACTTCTTACTATCTTCCTTAAGGATTAACAGGATGGACGAAAATCAAAAATCTCGTTTGATAGTCATTGGTGTGGCAGGGGTTCTCTTGCTTGCAGGCGGCGGCTGGTGGGTTGTAACACAGCATCAGAATGCTGAAAAGGCTGATCAGGCAGCTATTCCTCAAGAGAACGCCAATCCAGCTCTCAATACTGCGACAAACACTGCTGCTCCGTCTCCTCAGACTGGTTCAAACCCCTTGGCGCAGCCTGGAAATCCTGCACAGACGGCGGTCAGCCCTACTGCGCAAGGCACGCCGGTCAGTCCGCCTGCTCAAACAGCAGTCAATCCACCGGCTCAAACAGCAGTCAATCCACCGGCTCAAAGCACGCCAGTTAACCCACCGGCTCGAACGGCAGCTAATCCACCGGCACAAAGCACGCCACCGGCTCAAACAGCCGTAAATCCGCCGGTTCAAAGCGCGCCAGTTAATCCACCTGTTCAACAAAAACCAGTAAACCCGCCGGTTCAAGCAGCAGTGAAGCCACCTGTTCAGCAAACGCCGATAAATCCGCCTGCCCAAACAGCGATGAATCAGCCTGCCCAAACAGCGATGAATCCGTTTCAAGCTGCTCCAAATATGCTTGCCTTCAATCCTCTTGGTGCAAGACCGGCTCCTAATGCTCTAGCTCCGACTCCGACTCCGGCTAATCGCTATCCAGCGACTCGCCGTGAAGAAGCAATAATAGCTGCTAAACAAGTAGCCGGTCGTGAAGACCCTATGTTTGGAACTTTTGAGAAAACGCCTTATCCTGCTCCATGGACAAAAATCGGTGCAGCGCCGGAGACTCGCACTACTGCCATGGACGACAAGGAAGACAAGGACAAAGACAAAGACAAGAAGGATGACAAAACCGCAGTGGTGCCGCCTCCGCCACCTCCCAGCAAGCTTGAAAAACCACTGCCGCCGCCTCCTCCGAGTAATCTTGGTCCTGGTGGTGGTGAGGGCATCGCGATTGATCAGCTTCCACCCCCTCCAGACAAACCGCTGGTTACTCCCCAGCTTAAGTTGACGGCGATTTTGGGCAATAAGGCAGTTCTTTCTGTCCCTCTAGTTTTGAGAAACCAGAATAAATGGCCATCAGTGATTTGTCTTGGACCTGGAGAAAAATTCGAAGATCCAGACCACGGCACATTTAGCGTTGTTCAGGTAGACCGAGACAGCGTAACCATTGAGGAAGATCAGGAGCGCTCGGTAAAGAGTTTGCCCCAAATCAAATGAGATAAGCAAGGATGAGCGAGGTTAAGACCTCGCTCTCTGCTTTGTGATAATATTTTGCCACCAATCATGGTGCTACTTTATGGCCGAGTTAGAAATGAGCTTTGAAGAGGCTCTTCGCGATAGCGAGGAGCTGCTTTGCGAATTGGAAGAGCAAGGCGATAAGAAAGAGCTTCTTGAGCAGCTGGAGATGATACTGTCTTCGACTGCTTCGTGCCGGGGTTTTTTCGTCAGCTTTCTGACGGGAGATTCCAGCCTGGTTGAGCAACCGCCTGCTTATCTTTTGCAGGCGCTGGAAAAGTCGGAGCAAGTCCCGGAGCTTCTGGTCAAAAATCTTGTTATGTCCGCATGCATGAAGATGAGCCATGAGCGGGCCGGGCAAAGCGAAAAAGCCGATGGCTCTGCAATAGTGGCACGCCGAACGAAGAATTTGATCAATTTACTTAAATCAAAACCGGTTCGAGACAAATTAGTCGAGATGCGCTCGTCAATCAAAATGAAGGCTGGCGTATTTGCGGAGTTTTTACGCCGATGGAATTATGATGACGAGCAATTGAATGCAGCAAGAGCCTTATTGGAAGAACTTCTGGCTTAGCATTTCCTCCTACTGGGCAATTTTTTTGAATTTGTCGTCTAGCTCAGCAAAAATATCGTCGAGGCAAGCCGGACCTTCTATTACTATTTCATCGGGAACTTGCGGTAACGCTATTTCGATGGACTCGTAGCTAATAAATTGCTGCTGATTTGATTCTATGAGCGGTATTTGAGCCGGCAGCTCATTGTTGATTATTGCCGGGGCCAGAATTTCTGGATTCAATGTCACTGGCATTTCAATCCATTCTTGCTCAGATACTGCGATCATCTGTTCAGTGCCAAATGAGCCTTGCCTTGCGCTGTCGTACTCGGAAATGGGGAAGCTTGTTTCAGCTTTGCCCATGAAAAATGCCATCCAGTCTTCTTCCTGTTTGTTCAGGTCTTCCATCTTTTGCATTTTGGCCAGATCAACCTGAGTTTGTGATTTTTTCTTTTCTTCTCTTTCCTGAGCCTCTTCTTCGGCATGAGTTATGGCAGCGCGAAGGCGAACTCTCTCTTGTTCGTGCCGGCCTGGAACGAAATCTATGTTCTTTCCGGAGAGTAATGGAAACTTAAGCGGGTCTTTGCGATCCTGTGCTTTTTGATACGCTTTCGTGTTAACGAATTTACTCGCGTGTAACATCTCGAACTACCTCTGATGCTGGCTTGGCCAGAAAATTATTGAATGATGTCCAAATGAACGACCCTTTCATTTGCTATATCATCATCAGATCTTCCAACACGTCTATTGGACTTTGTCATTCTTATTTGACTATTCTGCGGCTCAAAATGGATTTGCCAGAAGCCTTCCGTAATTACCTGGTCTGTCAATTCTGAAATTGGCCGGCAAGCCTCCGTCCTTAAGAGCTGCTTGCCAGATGATTTTCTTCTGCGCTGCTATGAAACTATCGATTGAATAGTTAGCGGAAAAGATCATCTCTTCAAGCAAAGGAATGCATTTCTTTGAATATACTCCCAG
>JBIKOL010000236.1:0-9083 GCA_044358055.1 Obscuribacteraceae bacterium (SeqCode) | reverse complement strand
GAGAAAAAATTGCTCAGCCAGCTTTCGAACAAAGATCTTAAATCTATGGATGCTGATACATCGAGCTTTGAGAAACTAACAGGTGAGGAGCGCGCCGAGGCTATCTACAAGGCTTACAGATCGCAGCCTAAATTCAGAACTGAAGCAGACAAACTTAGAAACACTTTGCACTCAGAACAACAAGTGATCAAGGCAGGAGGATCCAGAGGTACGGGAATTGCAATCATCAACGAGGGCATCCTGGCACGGCTTAAAGGACGCCCCGAGAATTCGCTTCTGGGAATTGCTCCTAAGCCTGACGCGCAATCAGTCGCGAGCGATAAGGTTCAGACTAAAACTGCCTTTTCAGACATAGAAAAATCCGCAGCCAAACCAATTGACGCACTCGCAGATTTTTCAAACTTCGAACGATATGATTCCAACAAGTTCAACGAGTCGCTAAGCACCAGCATGGAACTCTTGCTTGCCGATCAGGATGAGCGCCGGCAGAAAAATCCGAACGCCGCAGATTTATGGACGCAAGCTGAGCGCGATCGCTTTGCAAAATTGACCGAAGCGTACAAAGACCCTGCGCACCCCAATCATGCTGATAGCATAAAACAATTGCACGAACTTCTGAACAAAAAAGCGGATAAAGCAGAAGCCGATGCGGAGGCAGCCAAAGCGCTGCTGAAAGGGAATCCTCTGTTCGAAAGACTAACAGACGAAAATCGGATGAAGGACGCGGTTAAGCAATTAAGCGATCGCAGCAAAAATATTCCGAGCGAAGACAAAGAGGAATATCTTGCCAGACAAATAAGAGACGCAATGCGCAAGCAGCTAGGAGCCGCAACCAATGCGGAACTACCCGAATCCATTAGCAAACTGAAAATAAAAGTCGTGGAAGGAACAAGCAATTCACTGCGCGTTAGCGAAAACGGTGTCATGGAAATACCAGCGAAGTTGCTTAAGGATAATCCGAAAAAAGCAATCTCTGAGGCGTATGCACATGCTTCTGGACTGAGTATGCTCGATATACTCAAGCAAGATGGAAATGAACATTTGACCATGCGATCTCTCAAACCATTGTTGAGCAAAATAGCTGTGCGCGCAGAGACCGTGGCAGCAACGCAGGAGGCAAGCCGGACAGTGGCGCGCCCAGCAATCAGTGCGGACGCAGCGTCTTCTGATAGAAAGGCAGAAATGTCGAAGCAACGTGAATTGGTTACCAGTTGGGACGGAGAGAATCTCACGTTTGGCGGAGAGAAATTCAATATTAGTTCTGAGCTGAGCAAGCTAAATGTTGAACGCGAATCCAAGCTCAAAGAGCTTGAAACAGAATATGAAAAAGCAAAAACCCAGGCTGTGTCGAACAAAACCAACGAAAATCAGCAGAGAGTTACAAGACTAGAAGAGCAACTCGCGGTTGAACGGCAGAATGCGAAGATCGCGGCAGAGTTGCATCAGGCACTGAGTGGTTCGCGTGGAACTGAAGCTCAAAACAAGGCTCAACTCTTAGTTAAGCAAGCCACAGAAAAAGCATTCGAAGAGCATATGAGTAAGCGTGGTTCATCCGGCGGCTTGAGCCGAGCCACAGCAGCAGTCCTTGTCTTAAGTACGCTTACGGCGCTTTGCGTTCAAAATAGTGGACCCGCAAGAGCTGATACTTACGAGTCTCAATTTCGCTTGTAAAACGGCATGGTGTAAATCAATCCTGATTTGTATCCTCACTAGTTCCTGGTTCCTCAGGCGGCGGCAATGTTAAGGAAGCGCCGGTTGCGCCACCGGAAGGAGAGATGGGATTCCTTACGGGTGCCCCTTCGAAGAAATCATCATCATCGTTTTTATAAATACCAATTCTCTCGTAAGATTGAATGAGAAGGTCTCTTAGCAGGCATTCTTCTTTCGAAAGCTCAACAGTTGTAAATGTTTCTCGCAATTCATTTAGGGCATGCTCGAAGATCCTCTTTACCTCCTTCAAGTAATTTGCGCTACACTGTTTTTCAAACTCCACACTGGGCGGGAAATCAGCCAGGCTTAGGAATATCATATTGCTTTCCATCCTGCATTTTAGGCCCGAGTCGTCCAGGACATCTTTGATGGAACTGAGGACGCTTTTATCAAACGGCACAATTCTTATTTCTCGCGCATCATCAAAGGTAATATTTGAAAGCTGGTTGAGAGTAGTATTGGAACCATAATAATTAAGAGAGATACGACCAAGCAAGTGCATGGGCATGTGCAGTTTCTCTTCCCGAAATTTGCTGAATTGCTGATTCATGTCTTCTTGAGCTTTTTTTATTACAGCACTTACCATAACGGTTGCACCTCATACGAGCTTCGAGCGCTACCACATCAAAAGGTCTGGGCGTTTATCCCAGTCTTCAAATCTCGTGCTTGGTCCACTCTGGCGACCAGATGATCGACTGGTTGCGCCCGTTCAATTTTGATTGCAGCAATGCCAGATCCACATTGCGCAAAAGCAAATCGGTTTTCTCGCCATGATCTGGAAACATAGCCACGCCAAAGCTCATCGTGACGAAGACTTCTTCGCAATAATCATTTGGTGTGATCGGATGTTCACCGACTTTCTTGCGACAACGTTCCGCAAAATCGAATGCTTCATCCGCATCAATTTCAGGCATAAGAACAAGAAAGGCTTCGCCACTCCAACGGCAGACTGTGTCAATTGGGCGTGATTCGGCAAGCAGGTCATCGGCAATTGTTTTGAGGACGAGGTCACCATAGCGATAACCCTGGCGTACATTCAGTGACTTGAAATTATCAATGTCACCCAATACTAATGCAAACGATCTGTTCAAATATTGTGCTCGCATTATTTCCTGATTTAACTGAGAAATCAGCCGGTTTTTGCTTGCCAACCCAGTTACTTGATCGGTCGGTCGCAGCCGCGCAAGCGCATTTCCCAGATCGCGATTATCCGCTGAAACCGAAAGCAAATCAGCTGCCACACGCAACATTGCTAAGTGCGCGGGGTCCGCAAAGCGATGGGAAGGAACTCCGTTTATCAGCAAAATGCCGAGCACATTTTCAGTTCCGAAATTTCGCGCTACTGTCAGAGGCAAGATAAAGCCTTGCGTCATTCCCAGTTCATCGAGTGCCTTAGATATCGAGTCTTCATCAAGACCTTCAAGAGGATCCACAATTTTCTGATTAAATATGCGAATTCCCAGTTCCTGCAAATAACGATCGCAAAGTAATTCCAGCAACGGACCAACTGACTCTTCCAGAATTACTGTGGTGCTCGTCTCCCGCTCTTCACCATCCTCACCCTCCTCATTGCTTCGGTAGATGTCGAGAGAGTCTCTGGATAAATCGATAAGAATTGCATCGCTAGCCCCAGCGAAATCCTTGAAAATGCAAGCAGCATCACAGAGGATCTCGCCTCGGAATTCAATGGTCGCCAACATATCAGCACATTCGCGTATGCGAGTGAGAAATTTCTGCTGAGCATTGGATTCAGACTGCTGAACTCTTTCCATTGGACCATCAGCTTGCGGAACTGGCACTTACCTGTTATTCCCAGATCCGACAACTATCTGGGGCTTTCATTAAATTGCAGTGCATCTCGTACTCGAAAAGGACCATGTATACGGTTTCGACCAAAATTTGACATGCGCAACTCCGCAAAACATTTGACTTGATGCACAGTTACACAAGGACAGGTTTTAGGTACTCTAATTCTTGCGGTTGAACTAATGGGCGGGATTTACAAACCCGTCGGCTTTATTTTGCGAATTGGCGCAAGGAGAACAATATGGACGATCCAGCAGACAAGTTGCCTAAGAAGGTAGAGAAAGAAGAAAACGTCTGGATGGATTACCTGAACAGCAACCAGTCCAGTTCCACTGCAAAAGACTCAGCTGCAACAGCCCAAGATAAGGCAAAGTCTGCCTCTCCGCAAGAATCGCTCAAACTGCCTTCTGTCACTTTGACTTCGGGCGAAGGCGCCAAACCAGCAAACACAGAAGCAATCATTAAAGCATGGCGCGATCACGAGGCGCATGACAGTCTTGACCCATCTTCAAGAGCAGCAATGCCGAAGAACCCTGCCGGCGAGACATCCGCGAAAGCCCGTGGTTCAGTTAGTGCCGGCGATCGTAGTGGCAGCGAAAACCCCGATGTGATTCACAGAGAAACAAGAGACTCTAACTGCAGAGAATCACTTGCGGTAGCCTGCGTGCGGACGTTAGACGCAAGCTGCAGACAAACAATTGATGCAAGCTGTAAAGAAACCAACAGTCATAGCTGCCGTGAGTCAGTCTCGCTTGCCTGCATAGGAACATTGAACGCAAACTGCAGAGAGACCCTGGATTCTGGCTGCAAACAAACCATCGACATTAGCTGTCGAGAAACAAGCAGCATCAGCTGTCTCGACACCGTTAAGGCTAACTGCGTTGAAACCACCAGCCTCAGCTGCCAGGAAACCATTGGTGCACACTGCAGAGAGAGCATGGATTTCAGCTGCAAGCAAACTATTGACCTTAACTGCCGAGAGACAAACAGCATCAGCTGTCTCGACACCGTTAAGGCTAATTGCATTGAAACCACAAGCGTTAGGTGCCAGGAAACCATTGGCTCTCAGTGCAGAGAAACCATGGACATTGGCTGCAAACAAACTGTGGACCTTAACTGCCGCGAAACATTGAGCCTCAGCTGCAACGAGACCATCAAAGCTAACTGCATCGAAACAACAAGCATAAAGTGCCAGGAAACGATTGGCTCTCAGTGCAGAGAAACCATGGACATTGGCTGCAAACAAACGGTGGACCTTAACTGTCGCGAAACCACAAGCCTGAAGTGCATCGACACAATCGGAGCTCAGTGCAAAGAGACCATGGATTTAGGCTGCAAGCAAACTATGGATTCCAATTGCCGTGAAACCACAAACCTCACCTGCCACGAAACCATCAAGGCTAATTGCATAGAAACAACAAGCATCAGATGCCAGGAAACTGTTAGCGCGCATTGCAGAGAGACAATGGATTTCAGCTGCAGACAAACCCTGGACTTTAACTGCAAAGAAACCACAAGCCTGAGATGCCAGGAAACCATTGGCTCTAATTGCAGAGAAACTAATGATTTAAACTGCAGACATACCATGGATTTCACTTGCAAAGAAACCTCTGGTCTTAGATGTGTGGAAACTCTTGGAACTCACTGCCGCGAGACAGTAGACCTGAGTTGCAGACAAACCATGGACTTTAGCTGCCGCGAAACCACAAGCATAAAATGCCATGAAACAATGGGCGCGCTTTGCCGAGAAACTCTAGACTCGAGCTGCAGGCATTCAATGGACCTCGGATGCAGACAGACCCTGGACATAAACTGCAGAGAAACCATGTACCTTAGCTGCCGGAAAGAAACCATCGACTACAGCTGCAGAAGAGAAACCATGGACTACAATTGCAGAAGGGAAACAACTGACTTCAATTGCAGAAGAGAAACCATGGACTACAATTGCAGAAGGGAAACAACTGACTTCAATTGCAGAAGGGAAACCATGGACTATGATTGCAGAAGAGAAACAGTCAACCATAGCTGTCGCGAGACGGTCAACCTTGACTGCAAAGAAACCCTTATCTGCCGAGTCACGCGCAATTGCCTCGACGATAAAAAACACTAAAAATCATCCCGACTCTTGCAAGTCATTAGCCATCGACTGATGTTAGAGTAGTGAGTGCAATTTCGAGCATTCCTATTCGACTCTGGAGACTCAAAGTGGACGCACGCTGGTACCTGGCACAGACTCTGGATGAGCGTCTCAAGTCCTTTCGAGAAAACAAGCACTCAAGCAATGGGACCGACGGCCAGATAGCCGCAAAAAGGCTTGAGCGCTGGAAATCGGGTAATGCCTTTCGTCGTGATTCAGAATTTCAACTATTTCTCAAGAGCATTGACACTAGCGAAAACATGTTCAAGGAAATTCTTGGACATAGCGAAGAGCAGATCAAGGAGTTTACCGGACAGCCATTGCCCTGGGTTATGCAGATTCTCGATTGCTTGAATGCAAGCAGCGATGTCAAGCCATCTTCAGATTATCTTGCATTGGTCGATCCCTTAATTGCACATTTTCGAAATAAGCTTCTTTCCTTCGCTAATAAAAAAGAATCCGCTCCATCCGCATTCCAGCCCGAGAAATTCGTTGACCTGCTCACAGAAGAACTGGCCACTCGACTGCGCAAGACAATTGAAAAAACTTTGATCCTGGAAACCAACATTGCACGCCTCCAAAACCGACTTTCAGGCGAATCAAAATCGGAACGCTACGCATCCTTCATAAAACTCATCAGCACCACAGAAGGGCGGCTCGCTATTTACCTGGAATATCCGGTGCTGATCAGACGTGTCTGGCAGATGCTCGAACAATGGTACGAAGTCAGCTGTGAATTTATCGACCGCTTTTGCAGCGACTATGATCTTCTCAACAAGCAATTCTCGCTTCAGTCCTCAGCAGTGCATGCCATTACGGGCGGTGCCGGCGATGTTCACTGTCAGGGACGCTCCGTGCAAGTAATCGAATTTGCGAACAAGACAAAGCTCGTATACAAGCCAAGATCTCTTGCAGTTGATTGCGTATTCAGAGAGCTTCTTCGCTTCCTTGCAACAAAAGGAATGAAACCGGATTTGAAAGTACCTGTGACGATCGACAGGGGCGATTATGGTTGGTGCGAGTACATAGTCCGAAAGGATTGCAAAACTGAAGCTCAAATTAAGAAATTCTACGAACGCCAGGGCTCATGGTTGGCGCTTTTCCACGCACTGGGCTCCTGCGATCTTCACCTGGAGAATCTTATCGCTTCCGGCGAATATCCTGTCGTTATCGATCTGGAGACAGTGTTTCATCCGGAAATGATCGAGCGAAGAATTGATAGCGCCGATGAATTAGCTATGACGAACCTTTTCGAATCAGTTATGTCTGTTGGTCTTCTACCCAAGCCTGTACGTGCGGCAGGACGAGCAATGGACAGCAGCGGCCTTGGAGCCAAACCCGATCAAGTTCTACCATTTGATGTCGACCAGGTTGAAGATTTGGACAGCGACGAAATTTTCGTAGGCACAGCCCCCGGACGCATTGGCGAGATCCACAGCAACCCGCGCTTACGGGGCTCCGATGTTGAAGTGGTTAAGTATCACAAGCAAATAAAAGATGGATTCACGAATACATATCGACTCTTGCATTCGTTAAAAGGCGAATTGATCGGTGGCAAAGATACCTGGTTCGAGCGCTTTGCCAAAGTGCCTGTGCGAGCCGTTCTACGCCCGACATCATACTACGGCTCACTTCGGCTCGAATCATTGCATCCGAATTTCAACCGTAAATCACTGGATCAAGATCTAATCATTAGAGATTTCTGGTCGGTGGTCAGATCTGCTCCAATCTACGAAAAAGTTATCAGCTCTGAGCGCAGGCAATTCCTCTCTGGTGATATACCTTATTTCAGCACCACTCCGGACTCACATGATATTGTCGGTGGTGACGGAACGCTCATCGAAACGGTGCTGTCCAGATCAGGACGCGAGGTCGTTGAAGAACGTTTTGAACGCATGTCGGAGGCTGAACTCAAATCTCAACTCTGGTACATTGACGCTGCTTTGCAGTCTATGTCAATTGCTAACACTCCAGTTCTGCAAGCGAAAGGATATCCGCGCCAGTGCGATGATTTTCTTGATGCGGCAATAGCCTGCGGCGACCGACTGGTGGAAACTGCATTCACTCACCTTGATCAAAGTTCCTGGGTTTGTCTTGTTGACGAAGGCGGAACCGACGAAATTCTCTACAAACTCGGCATCATAAAGCAAAACCTGTACGGCGGTTCGCTTGGTATTGCTCTATTTTTAGCTTATTTGCATGCAATTACCGGCAAGAAGGAATACAGGCAAGTCGCCGAAGGCTGCGTGAAGCAAGTACAAGCCAATCACTACACGGGTTTAAATTCCGTAGGTGCATATGTAGGACTCTGCGGACTCATCTATGTGAACATGCACCTTGCGAAGCTTTTCAATTATGATGATTTGCATGAAAGAACCAGTTTCGCGCTCGATCTTCTTCCACCTCTCATTGCTAGTGATCAGGCACTTGATCTAATTTCTGGTTGCGCTGGTGCCATCCCTGTTCTTCTGGCTTACTCATCATATGTGCCCAATTCGAGAGCGTTGGGATTGGCGCGTGCATGTGGCGATAAACTCTTAAACTTTGCCACCGCTGGCAGCCTGCCAGGCACTCTTCAATGGAGCACGCTGGTGATGCCTCGTGGTTTTTCACATGGCACTTCAGGAATTGCCTTCGCTCTGTCTGAGCTGGCTGCAACTACCAATGAGAAAGCATATTTTAGTGGCTTTATTTCAGCTCTGGGCCACGAAGCAGAGCTGTTCAAGGGAAACCACTGGACAGACATTCCTGGAAATGAGCATGGAGTCGCATGGTGCCACGGCACTGCCGGCATTGCCCTGAGCCGCCTCAAAATTTATCAAAGGCACAAGTTGCCACCGGCAAAAGAAGAAGCATTGCGTGCCCTGAGATTTTCGCTTGCGAGTCCAACAATGGCAGAGCACATAATCTGCCACGGCTCAGTTGGAAACCTTGAACCCTTGCTGCTTGCCGCAGAACTCTTCCCTGAAGATGAAGTCTGGGAAAAAGAATTACAAGTGCGCAGCGCACAGATTCTCAAAGACATGAACAGTAACGGTTGGAGATCAAAACTTCCATCACAACTTACGGAGCCTGGATTGATGATTGGCATTGCCGGCATTGGTTATCAATTTCTACGCTTACACGCAAGAGACAAAGTACCCGCGATACTTACTCTGGATAAGCCTTTTTAATTAACTGCGAGCGACGTTTGCGTTTTTCGATCCGTCACACGCTTCGGTAGGGGCGCCTCACGGGCGCCCGTTAAGAATATGGATCGTTTCCCAATGGGCCCGTGAGTGAGGCGCCCCTACCATTTTGACTTTGCAGCTATCCCTGGGAGATTCCCTGATATTTGTCAAGCCAGATCGAAGTATTTGGGATCTTTAGGGAATTGGCTCACACGAGCTAGTTCGCCCAATGCTTGAGCTGCAGCCGCTTTCAAGGGTGA